>CAVGED010000046.1:0-110734 GCA_963628035.1 Paludibacteraceae bacterium | reverse complement strand
CCAGCATTTATAAGGGAAATCTGGAGCTGCTAATTGCGAACTTCACGGATTCAGGTAATACCCATGATGGCTCCGGTGCAGTAAAGGTGGCGCTCACGCCAATTCGGGTAGTGTGTCAAAACACTTTGAATCTGGCACTGTCTACAGCCAAACGTTCTTGGTCTATGATCCATACCGGCGATATCAGGGAGAAAATGCAGGAAGCCAGGAATACGCTGTTTCTAGCGGAAACGTATATGGAGAATCTGGGAAAAGAATTTGATGTCCTGCGGGCAAAGAAACTGGCAGATAAGAAGGTGCTGGAGTATATAGAACTTCTTCTTCCGTTGGAGGAAGGTGCCACACTTCAGCAGAGGAAAAACATGGAAAGGCTCCGGGAAGACATGAAACAGCGCTATTTTGACGCGCCGGATCTGCAGGATGTAGGAAGAAATGCTTACCGTTTTATCAATGCCGTCTCTGATTTCAGTACCCATGCGCAGCCGTTGCGCCGAACAGCAAATTACAGGGAGAACCTATTTCTGAGAACAGTGGAAGGCAACCCATTGATTGATAAGGCCTATCAGATGGCATGTGCAGCATAGGGAGGTGAAAGCAGGATGAAGAAGCTGGTTGCGACAAAAGATTTGTCAAACGACCAATGGCTGCGGTATCGCAAACAGGGGATCGGAGGCTCTGACGCAGGAGCTGTCTGCGGACTGAATCCATACCGGACAGCGATACACGTTTACCAAGATAAGGTATCAGAGGAGACAGAACAGTTTGACAACGAGGCCATGCGCCAGGGCAGGGAATTTGAAGATTATGTTGCGAGGAGGTTCATGGAAGCCACGGGCAAGAAGGTGAAGCGGGCAAATTATATGTTCTATGATGAGAAGCATCCCTTTATGTTGGCAGATGTAGATCGTATGGTAGTAGGCGAGAATGCGGGGCTGGAATGTAAAACTGCCAGCCCTTATATGGCGGATAAGTGGAAGGATGGAAAGATCCCCCTATCTTATCAGATCCAGTGCCATCACTATATGTCCGTCATGGGAGCGTCGGCCTGGTATATCGCGGTGCTTATCTATGGCCGGGAATTCAAGTTTTATCGAATTGAACGTGACGAACAGATCATTCAGAATCTGATTCAGATTGAACAGGATTTCTGGGAAAAGCATGTAAAGGCAGGCGTATTGCCGGATCCAGATGGTTCGAAGCAGGCAGACAGTGTGATTGCAGATTATTTCAGACAATCCAGGGAAGAAGTGATACCCTTGACCGGATTTGATGAAAAGCTGCAGCGCAGGCAGGAACTTGTGGCTATCATGGAGCGGATGGATACAGAAAAACGCAGGATCGAGCAGGAACTGAAAATGTATCTGGGAGAAGCAGAGATGGCAGAAAACGAGAAATACCGGGTATCCTGGAAGGCTGTTCAGAGCAGCCGCGTAGACACTACACGTCTAAAGGAAGAAGAACCGGAGGTTTATGAGCGTTATTTAAAGCCGAACCAGATCCGGAGATTTACGGTACAGGCGGCGTAAGCAGTTTATTATAGAAATAATGATGAAGTACAGATAAAAGAGGCTGGGTGAGGAATCCGGCCTTTTGGTCTGTCTAAGATTGGAGGAAAAGAAGATGGCAGCAAGAACAGGAACAAATAATACGGTAAAAGAAGAACTTGCAAAGAAAGCAGAAGGTACGAAGGAAGAAACAAGACTTACGAAGTCCATGAGCATTGCGGATCTTATTAAGGCCATGGAGCCAGAAATCCGAAAAGCTCTGCCGGAGGTGATAACACCGGAGCGTTTTACCCGGATGGCATTGTCTGCACTGAATACGACACCAAAGCTAAAGGAATGCACCCAGATGAGTTTTCTGGCGGCATTGATGAATGCTGCGCAGCTTGGCTTGGAGCCGAATACGCCACTGGGACAGGCATATCTCATTCCATATAATAACCGGGGAATTATGGAATGTCAGTTCCAGATCGGATACAAAGGACTGATCGACTTAAGCTACCGCAATCCGCAAATGCAGATTGTTTCAGCACAGGCGGTGTATGAGAATGATGAATTTGAATATGAGCTTGGACTGAATCCAAAGCTGGTACATCGGCCGGTGCTGCAGGAACGAGGCGAAGTCAAGCTTTTTTACGGTCTCTTTAAACTGGTGAACGGCGGTTTCGGATTCGAGGTCATGTCGAAGGCAGATATGGACACTTATGCAAAGGAGTATTCCAAGGCCTTTGATTCATCGTTCAGTCCATGGAAGAGCAACTATAATGGCATGGCAAAGAAAACTGTCATTAAGCAGGCATTGAAATACGCTCCATTGAAAACAGATTTCCGCAAGGCACTGTCTACGGACGAAACCATAAAGAAAGATATCTGCGATGACATGAGCGAGATCAATGGAGAGGATATTTTTGATACGGATTATGTTGAAATGGGAGCATGAGAAAATACGGAAAGGAAAAATGGAAATGTACACATACGAAGAATTTAAAAAGGAAATGATGAGTCAGTTGCGGGAGAGGGCAGGAAGTGACGTGAAAGTCTATACCATGACATTCAATAAGATGAATGAGGGTGAGAAGGAGGGGATTTTTGTCCAGAAAAAGGATCACAATGTGCTGCCTTATATCGCATTGGAGGAACTCTATCAACTGTATCAGGATGGAAAGCAGCTGTCATGGTGTGCCAGGAAAGTGCTGGAAGCGGCAGAAAAAGAGAAGCGCGTGCTTCCCACGGAATTCCTGCACACATGGGAAGAGGCGAAAGAACAGATCCATATATGCCTCATAAAGAAGGCCTGGAATGAGAAAATCCTAGAAAGAATGCCGTATAAGGATGTATTGGATCTGGCTGCCATCTGCCGTTATACGATCAGCGAAACGGAACACGGTATTGTCGGCTGCAATATTACTTATGAGATGCTGAAACTCTGGAGGATAGAGGAAAAGGAACTGTGGAAAGCGGCAGAAGAAAATCTGCAGCGGGATGAATATCCGATAGAAGACATAATGGACGCAATACGGGGAGATCTTGCGATAGAAGATAAGGAGGAGTGGTATGGAATCCAGTACGTCATGACAAATAAGAGGAAGTCATACGGTGCTTCTGCAATGCTTCGGACGGACCTGTTAAGTGCGTTTGCAAAAGAAAAGGGTTGTAGCTTTTATATTATTCCAAGTTCACTGCACGAGATTATTCTTATGCCGGATACTGGCAGATACTGCAAGGAAAAAATAGCGGAAATGGTGAAGGAAGTGAATGAATATCAGGTGCAGAGAGAAGAGTGGCTGTCAGAGAATGTATATTATTTCCGGCAGGAGACAGGGGAGGTGGAGTGTTTGGGATAGCGGTTTGAAAAGAAAAAATAAAGCAAGACTGGTATTTTTTCAGAGTATGGAGTATAATAAGTACATCTTGAGATACCAATATATTAAAAAAAGAGAGAGGTGTTCTTATGTTAGCAGCAGAAACATTGCAGTACAGAGAAGAACAAGCTTTGGCTGAAAATCAAGAGGCTGTACGCGAGATGGTCTTAAAGAGCCTGGATGACATGAAGCAGGGGAAAGGCCGGGATTTTAAAAAATTCTTCGACGAATTGGAAGGAAGATATTTAAATGATTAGGTATTGTTGCTAAGAATGCTGCAAGGGTAGTAAAGCATATAGGTTTATCTTATTTCAGAAGGTACTACAAAATTCAAAACCGGATACTCATTCGTATCATTTTCCCTATTAAATTGTCACAGTTCAATACCTGACTCCCATAAATGATTAAATATCCAAGTCCACTTCTGGCTGCGATGAATTCTCCGATGACGACACCCACCAGGCACAGGCCGATATTGACCTTCATTAAGGAGAAGAGAGCCGGAATATTGGAGGGCAGGATCACCTTGGTCATGACCTGGTACTTTTTCCCGCCCAGGGCGTAGATCAGTTTGATCTTCTCCGGGTCTACTGAGGAGAAGCAGGTGTACAGGTTCAGGATGGAGCCGAAGATCGCCACAGACATGCCGGTGATGATGATGGTTCGGTAGTTGGCGCCCAGCCATACGATCAGAAGCGGTGCCAGGGCGGACTTGGGCAGGCTGTTTAAGATGACAAGATACGGTTCCAGTGTCTCCGACAGCTTCCGGGAAAACCACAGCAGAATGGTGACGGCCAGGGCGCAGAAAACCACCAGCAGGAAGCTTACAATAGTTTCAAAAAGCGTGACTCCGATGTGGACAGGCAGCGTCCGGTCAGCCATCATATGCAGGAAGCAGCTACCGATCCTGGAGGGACTGCTGAAGATAAAGGAATCGATGAATCCAAACGTCGCGGCAATCTCCCACAGCAGACCAAAGGTAATAAAGATTAGAAGCCGACTGCAGGCCACCGTGCGCCGATGCTTCTTCCGGGCGGTCAGAAAACGGATCTGAGCCGCAGAAATTTCAGTCATTCTCGTTCATCTCCTTCCAAATCTCATTGAAATAATCCTTAAATTCCGGCGTGTTTCTCCGCAGCAGCGGCGACAGGTTGCTGTCGAAGGTAACCGGGAGTATGCGCTGTATCGTACCGGGACGTCTGGTTAGTATGATAATGCGGCTCGCAAGGCTCACCGCCTCGGACAGGTCATGGGTCACCAGAACAGCAGTCTTGTGTTCTTTCTTAATGATGGTTCCGATGTCATCCCCGACCGTCAGGCGTGTCTGATAATCAAGAGCGGAAAAGGGCTCATCTAAAAGCCGTAGTTCGGGCTCCATCGCCAGCGTTCGGATGAGGGCTGCGCGCTGCCGCATGCCTCCGGACAATTGGGAGGGCTTGGCATCCTTGAATTTGTATAGGCCATAGGTCTTAAGCATGTCGGCCACGGCTTCCTTTTTTGCAGGAGTCAGCTTCTTTTGAATCTCCGGGCCCAGCAGCACATTCTGCCAGACGGTGCGCCACTCGAAGAGGTGGTCGTGCTGCAGCATGTAGCCGATGGTGCCGGAGCCCGGATGGAACAGCTTTTGTCCATAAAGTAAAATGGAACCGTGTTCCGGTTCCAGTAGGCCGCTCAAGAGCGATAAAAGCGTGGATTTGCCGCAGCCGCTGGGGCCGACGACAGCCACAAACTCACCTTTGTACACAGTGAAATTTATATTGGTCAAGGCCGGTGTCTCACCCTGCACGGTGTGATAAGAATAGCCGACCGATCTTAGTTCCAGGAGTTTTTCCATATCGATCCTCCAGATATATTCCTTACTATAATATGTAGGAGGACGCCCGATGCTACTCGCACTTACCGTTCATATACTGTGTAGTGATGCCTGCGCAACAGGAGAATTGCCTGCCGAAGTGGGTCTTCCCCGTAGAACTCAATGCGCAGAACTCCCTGCTGGAATTCCCGGTTATGGATGATCCCGATGTTCTTAATGCTGATGGCGTTGGTGGCAAGAATCGTGGCGATCGTTGCAATCCCGCCGGCCTCGTCAATGAGATCGCAGTAAATCTCATAAATGCGGGGTAAGGAACTGTTCTTCTGTATGGGAAGCGAATCACGATAGTCCTTGGCCTGTTGGAAGAAGGAGAGGATGGCACATTTGTCACTCTCTGAGATCTCCTCCCGGATAGTCTCCATATCGTGAATGAAGTGGTTCAGCAGTATCAAAAGCTGTTCCCGATTCGTCTCGCAGATCTCCTCCCACATGACAGGAGAGGAGGAGGCGATGCGGGTGATATCTTTGAAACCGCCTGCGGCGATGGATTTCATATCTTCCTGCTCGTTGTCCAGCCGCCGTACCAGATTCACCAGACTGGAGGCCAGAATATGGGGCAGGTGGCTGACTGCCGCAGTGTTGTAGTCGTGTTCGGTGGGAGACATGAGCAACGGAATACAGCCCAGGGAGGCGATGAAATCCTTGTACTCCGTTACCAGATCCCTGTCAATCTCGTCATCGTGGGTGATGATATAGTAGGCATTCTCGAATAAGTAGGGGGTGGCGTTCGCGTAGCCGCTCTTCTCCGAACCGGCCATGGGGTGACCACCGATAAAATAGCGGGAGAGGCCGTGTGTGCGGACATCTGCGTGTATGGAGGCCTTGACGCTTCCGGTGTCAGTCAGGATACAAGCTTCGTTCAGGTATGGTGCAAGCAGCTCCAGAAATGATTCGTTCTGCTGAACCGGAGCACACAGGAAGATATAACGGCAGGCAGAGAGCGAGAGGGCAGCAGAATCCCTTCCGGTTTTGTGCGTATCTTCCCTTTCAGAGCAATCTACATCTGTGGAAAGAGAATCGAATCCCTGCGCGATCACTCCTTCGGAGAGCGCCTGCTTTAAACTGTCCCGGTTCGGGTCACAGGCTATGATCTGTATTGTCGGATGGATGCGATGTATCGTCTTAGCCAGGGTGCCGCCAATTAAACCCAGCCCGATAATTCCGATCTTGTTGATTGTCATATTGTAATATCCTCCTTGACGTGTGCCGATATCTAAAGCCTGCCATAGTGTGGTTACTCCAGATGATATATTTTATTTGGCGTGGTGTATTGCTATGCAGCTTTATTGTAGCGTTTTCCCCGCTAACGTAATATACGGCGCAAGATTGTCCATCACATGGTCAAACTGTTCAAAATTCAGAGATTGCGGTCCATCGGAAAGTGCCTTGGCCGGGTCATTGTGAACCTCGATCATCAGGCCGTCTGCCCCGCAGGCCACAGCAGCTCTTGCCAGCGGTTCCACATAAGCACGCACACCGGTGGCATGGCTTGGATCCACGATCACAGGGAGATGAGTCTTCTCCTTTAAGACGCAGACAGCGCTCAGATCCAGCGTGTTCCTGGTGGAAGTCTCGTAGGTTCGGATGCCGCGCTCGCACAGTGCGATCTGTTCGTTTCCTTCAGACATGATATATTCGGCTGCATTGAGCCATTCGTCGATGGTAGCACAGAGTCCGCGCTTGAGAAGAACGGGGAGACTGCTCTTGCCAACCTCCTTTAAGAGCTCAAAGTTCTGCATGTTGCGGGCGCCGATCTGGAGCATGTCCACATATTGCACAGCGGCTTCGATTGCGTGAGAACTTGTCACCTCACAGATGGTGGCAAGCCCTGTTTCCTGGGAAGCGGCCTTAAGGAATCGCAGCCCCTCCTCCTCAAGTCCCTGGAAGGAGTAGGGGGAAGTTCTGGGCTTGAAAGCGCCGCCCCTAAGCATGGTGGCTCCGGCTGCCTTCACCGCATGAGCAATGGAGATCAACTGTTCCTCCGTCTCAACGGCACAGGGGCCGGCGATAATTGTCATGGAATCGCCGCCGATGCGTGTGTTTTTCACGGAAAAGCTGGTGGGGAGTGGGTGGAACTTCCGATTGGAAAGTTTATAGCTCTCGGTGATGGGAACGATGCGTTCCACCTCCGGATTCAGCTGGATGGCACAGGTATCCAGCCTGGATTTATCACCCACGGCTCCGATGATGGTGACCTCCTCGCCTTGGGAGAGATGTACGGAAAGGCCGCAGCCTTCGATGATGTCAGTTACTTGTTTGATGGATGAGGCCGCAGCCTTTGGTTTCATTACTATGATCATGATTCATACCTCTGCTATTTCTTAATGATATCCTATCATAATCCTTTTGAAAAGAAAAGTCAACACACCAACGCGGTGAAGTGCGAAAAATATTAGAAAAAGCGTATTTCAATTTTTTTTGGAAAAAATTAATAAAATAGTTGTAATGCATCCGGATATTTAGTAAAATATAGCTATCACAAAATATGTAGTATTGGAGGAATTGGCATGAAAGTTTACACAACGGACAAGATCAGGAACGTAGTTTTATTAGGACACGGAGGCTGCGGGAAGACGACATTGGTAGAGGCCATGGCATATTTATCCGGTCTTACAACCAGAATGGGGAAGGTCACAGATGGGAATACCATCAGTGATTATGATAAGGAAGAAGCCAAGCGTCTCTTTTCTGTGAATACTTCTGTGGTTCCGATTCTATGGGAAGATCACAAGATTAATATTCTGGATACACCGGGATATTTTGGTTTCGTAGGAGAGGTAGAGGAGGCTGTCAGCGTGGCCGACGCGGCGATCATTGTGGTTTCCGGCAAGGCAGGCATCGAGGTTGGCACCAAGAAGGCATGGGATATCTGTGAGAAATACAAGCTTCCGAGAATGTTCTTCGTAACTGAGATGGACGTAGACAACGCAAGCTTCCGCCAGGTGGTAGAGGATCTGCAGAATCTGTACGGTAAGCGGATCGCGCCCTTCCACTTCCCAATCCGGGAAAATGAGAAGTTTGTAGGTTACGTGAATGTGGTGAACCAGACCGCCAATCGCTGGAATGATAAGGGTAAGGTTGAGGAGATGCCGATGCCGGAGTATTCCAAGGAGTATCTGGAGAAGTACCGGGAGGTTCTGATGGAAGCTGTGGCCGAGACCAGCGAGGAGTTCATGGATCGCTATTTCTCCGGGGATGAGTTCTCCGAGTACGAGATCCGAACCGCGCTCCACACCAACGTCGGAGAGTGCAGCATCATTCCCATGTCCATGGGTTCCAGCATTCTGGTACAGGGTATTTACACACTGTTGGATGATATCATCAAGTATCTGCCCAGCCCGGAGAAGCGTCCCTGCACCGGTGTGAACCTGAAGACAAACGAGGTATTCGAAGGAAACTATGATATTTCCAAGCCGAAGTCAGCCTATATCTTTAAGACCATCGTGGATCCCTTTATCGGAAAGTATTCACTGATCAAGGTGAATTCCGGCGTTATCAAGACGGATGATGTGCTCTATAATCAGGATAAGGATATGGAGGAGAAGATCGGTAAGGTCTACGTTATCCGGGGCAACAAGACGGAGGAGGTTCCAGAGCTTCATGCCGGTGATATCGGAGCGTTGGCGAAGCTTAGTAAGGTGGGAACCAGAGATACGCTGTCCACCAAGGCGAACCCCATCATGTACGGCAAGACCCAGATGTCGGTTCCTTATACATACATGCGCTATAAGGCCAAGAATAAGGGAGATGAGGACAAGATATCCCAGGCCTTCCAGAAGCTTATGCAGGAGGATCTGACCCTGAAGGTGGTAAATGACAGTGCCAACGGTCAGACATTGGTATATGGTATCGGTGATCAGCATATCGAAGTTGCGGTCAGCAAGATGCTGGAGAGATATAAGGTGGAAGTAGAGCTTAAGAAGCCAAGGATTGCATTTAAGGAGACCATCCGTAAGAAAGCAGATGTAGAGTATAAGTATAAGAAGCAGTCCGGCGGCCATGGCCAGTATGGACACGTCAAGATGACCTTCGAGCCCTCCGGCGATCTGGAGAAGCCCTATGTGTTTGAGCAGATCGTGGTTGGCGGCGCTGTGCCGAAGAACTATTTCCCGGCAGTTGAGAAGGGAATCCAGGAAGCTGTTGTGGCCGGACCTATGGCGGCTTATCCGGTAGTCGGAGTCAAGGCTGTGCTCTACGATGGATCCTATCATCCGGTAGATTCTTCGGAAATGGCCTTTAAGACAGCGGCACGCCAGGCCTTTAAGAAGGGCTTCATGGAGGCTTCTCCGGTTCTGTTAGAGCCGATTGTGACCATGAAGGTAGTTGTGGAAGAGAAGTATACCGGAGATGTTATGGGTGATCTCAACAAGCGCCGTGGCCGCGTACTGGGTATGAATCCGGTGGAGGGAGGCAAGACCGAGGTGGTTGCGGACGTGCCTATGATGGAGATCTACGGTTATATGACGGATCTTCGTTCCATGACCGGCGGTAGCGGAGACTTCTCCTATGAGTTCGCCCGCTACGAGCAGACACCCACCGACATTCAGGAGAAGGAAGTTGCTGCCAGAGCCAGCAAGCTGGAGAACAGTGAAGATTAGGCAGATTAGGCAGAAATAGAAAGTAAGTATTAAGGAATAAGTATTAAGAAGTAAGTATGCAGGTGTAATGTAACATGAGTAATATGAGCAACACGAGTAACATGAGTAATATGAGTAATATGAGTAGTAACAGAGTTATATTCCATAAGGGGATGCTTGACGGCATCCCCATTGGTTTGGGCTACCTGGCGGTTTCCTTTTCACTGGGAATTGCCGCGAAGAATGCCGGGCTGTCCCCGGCGCAGAGCTTTCTGGCCAGCATGCTCTGTAATGCTTCTGCCGGAGAATATGCCGGCTTTACCCTGATCGCTGCAGGTGCAGCATATCTGGAGCTGGCTATTATGACACTTATTGTAAATGCAAGATATCTCCTTATGAGCTGTGCCATGAGCCAGCGTATGGCGCCGGGAACGCCACTCTATCATCGGCTGTTTATGGCTTTTGACATCACGGACGAGCTCTTTGGCATTGCGATTGCGCGGCCGGGGTATCTCAATCCTTTCTATACATATGGTGCAATGATGGTCGCCATTCCCGGCTGGGCAGTCGGCACGGCATTGGGAACGTTGGCGGGAAATATCCTTCCGCTGCGTCTGGTTAGCGCCCTTAGTGTTGCACTCTACGGTATGTTTATCGCGATCATTATTCCACCGGCCAGGAAGAACCGGGTGGTGGGTGTTCTGGTGGCGGTCAGCTTCCTGGCAAGCTTTCTGGCTACTTGCCTTCCGGTGGTCTCAAAATTGTCTGAGGGGATGCGGACGATCCTGCTAACCGTGCTTATCTCGGCGGCAGCAGCGATCCTGTTTCCGAGGAAAGAAGAGGTCGCTACCGATGAGGGGACAGAAGAGCGGAAGGAGGCGGGATTATGACACATAATGTATATGTCTATATATTGATCATGGCAGGTGTTTCCTTCGCCATTCGTGCACTGCCGTTGACATTGATACGCAGGCAGATCAAAAACAGATTCCTGCAGTCGTTTTTGTATTATGTACCTTATGTTACGCTGGCAGTCATGACATTCCCGGCGATCCTTTCGGCTACCCAGAGTCCTATTTCCGGGGCACTTGCCCTGGTCGTTGGAATTGTCGCGGCATGGTTTGGAGCCAGTCTGCTTCAGGTGGCAGTTTCCTGCTGCGCCATTGTGCTGTTGTTAGAGATATTTTTGATATAAATAGAATATTACAAAGGAGACCTGTATGATAGTAAAACAGTATATCAAGGATTTTGAAAAATTAGGATTTGGCATGTTTGTCCACTTCGGGCTGTACAGCCTTCTGGGAAAAGGCGAGTGGGCCAAGGCATTACTTGGTATTCCCGATGAAGAATATTATCCCTTGACGGAGCAGTTCGATCCGAAGCCGGACTGGGCCAGGGAACTGGCGAGAACAGCCAGAGAGGCCGGGTGCAAATATATCACACTGACTACCCGCCATCACGATGGCTTTTCCCTGTATGATACCTGTGGGCTGAATACCTACGATGCACCCCATGCAAAGTGCGGGCGCGATCTGGTGCGTGAATTCGTGGATGCCTGCCGGGAACAGGAGCTGATCCCGTTCTTTTATCATACGTTGCTGGACTGGCACGAGGAGCATTACAAAACGGATTTTCCGAAATATCTGGAATATCTGCGTGCCAGTGTAGAAATACTTTGTAAGAACTATGGGAAGATCGGCGGACTGTGGTTTGACGGTATGTGGGATAAGGCAGATGCGGATTGGGAGGAGGACGCCCTCTATGGTCTGATCCGCAAGTATCAGCCGGATGCCATGATCATCAACAACACCGGATTGTCGGCATTGGGAGCACTGGGGCATATTGAACTGGACAGTGTGACCTTCGAGCGGGGCAAGCCAAGGCTCATAAATATGGAAGGAGCGCCCAAGTATATTGCCAGTGAAATGTGCGAGGTATTCTGCGATCATTGGGGATATGCAGAGCAGGACTTCAACTACAAGGCTCCGGCCCGTATGATCGAGGAACTGGCAGAATGCCGCCGCTATGGATCCAACATGCTGATGAATGTAGGACCCATGGGCGATGGGAGCATCCGCCCCATTGATGCGGCGACACTTGATATTATGGGGGAATGGGTACACCTTTATGAGGAGGCCATTCGTACACCACGTCCTGTGTCTATTGAAATCACCGAGAAAAAGGACGATTTCCTTTTAAAAGACGGAAAGAATTATTATCTGTTCTGTTATCACCTTCCCATGCATGCAGACCCCAATGTGGCGAAAATTGGCGAGGCGGATTATAAGGACAGCTTTGAGCTGACGGAGCGGATCCGCGCCATAAACTGGCTGGACAATGGAGATGCGGTGGAATTTAGCCAGGACGGGAACCATGTGACGGTTCAGACAGTTCCCTTCTGTTATGGGCGAAATCTGGTGGTTCGCGTAGCTAAGATAGTGTGTGAGTAGGCGTGGCCTACACCTTCTCAATCACCCCGCAGCCGATCATAGGGCCGGAGTTCCCGGAGGGCTGCGTGGTGAAATCATCCGGATTCCGGTGTACGATTACTGTGTGCCCCAGGATGTCCCCCCACTTGAAGCGGTCGGAGAGAAAGACGCTCCAGGCGAATCCGTCATGGGTGGCGAAAAGGGGCGGCATATCTCCGGCATGGGCGGGATGTTCACAGCCTCCGGGATTGTAATGACCGTCTGCATCGGCGAAGGGCTCTGCCTCCGTGCCGGTGCAGGCGGTTCCTGCATGGATATGGAAGCCGAAGACATGGTTGCTGCAGATGGGATTTTCCACCGGCAGGCCGTAGATCTCCGGGTTGACAAGGACGCCGCCCACGATGGGATAGAAGCGGACGATTCCATGCAGGTCGGGATATTCGCCGCTGCCGTGGATCGTGGCATAGGCGGCGGGTGTTTCATAGAGCAAGGTATTCAGATAGTTTAGTCCTGGATTAAGTTCCATAGAGGCTCCAAAATAATTGTGTTCAGTAATTACTATATGCACGGGCCGTTGATCGGTGAGAGAAAACAGTTACTATTTACAGTGACGGTTAATATTTAAATCTTTCTTGCTATTTTTCGAAAAATCGGTTAAAATATTATCTATGATAGATTTGAGTCAATTCAAAATAACACCAAGAGAAATCAGCAGCGAAATTGTAAAAAATGTCAAGGCAAGAAGAAAAGAGGCGCATCTGACTCAGGAACAATTAAGCAGTAAGTCAGGAGTGAGTTTAGGGTCGGTGAAGCGGTTCGAAAGAACGGGTGAGATCGCACTTTTTTCGCTTATCAAGATTGCAGTTGCCTTAGGCTGCGAGGAGGACTTCCAGGAACTTTTTGCAAAGAAGCAATATCAGTCCATACAGGAGGTCATTGATGAACAGGATTAAGAAATTGGATGTATTTTATCAGGAACGGAAGGTGGGAACGCTGGCAGCGACCAAAGATCAACGTTTTGCGTTTGAGTATGATGGAGTGTGGCTGAAGGAAGGCTTTCCCATTAGTCCGATTAGCCTTCCTCTGGAAAAAAAAGTCTTTTTGCCAAAAAGGGATCCTTTTGAAGGGCTTTACGGTGTATTTGCAGACAGCTTACCGGATGGCTGGGGGAGACTGTTGGTTGACCGGATGCTTCTGCGGGAACATGCGGATCCGCATCTGGTGGATAGCCTGAATCGATTGGCAATCGTTGGTGCGTCCGGAATGGGGGCGTTGACTTATCGGCCATGCTATGAACTGCCAATGGAAGGGCAGACGAGTGATTATGACCGGATAGCGGAACAGTGTAAACAAATGCTTCTAACGGATGAAGCGGATGATCTTGACGAACTGTTCAAGCTGGGCGGTTCCTCAGGAGGAGCCAGACCGAAGATACTTACCCAGGTGGATGGGGAAGCATGGATCGTCAAGTTTCCTTCCTCCATGGACAAAGAAGACATCGGTGTGCAGGAATATGCATATGCCGGCTGTGCGGCTGACTGCGGAATCCGGATGAGTGAGACGAGACTTTTTCCATCGAAAATATGCGGCGGTTATTTTGGAACAAAGCGTTTTGACAGATGCCGGGATGCCCATGGCAATGAAAAACGAGTTCATATGCTGACGGTAAGTGCAATATTGGAGACCAGTCATCGTATTCCGAATCTGGATTATCATACGCTGATGAAGCTTACAGCCATATTGACACGGGAACATGCGGAACTGATACAGTTGTTCCGGCGTATGTGTTTTAATGTGTTTGCACACAACCGTGACGATCATTCCAAGAATTTTTCCTATCTGTATGATGAAGAGGCAGATTGCTGGAGGCTGTCCCCGGCTTATGATCTGACTTACAGCAATTCCATCGGCGGTGAGCATGCTACCTGCATTAACGGAAATGGGAAAAATCCGGGGGAAAAAGATCTGCTGGAGGTGGCTGCCCAGGCCGGAATTGAACAGACGGAGGCAAAATCTATCATTTTAGAGATTGAAGAAAAGGTGAAATGTCAACTCCACCCTTGACAAATCCACCACGTGTGATAAACTTTTTAAATATACAGCCGGAATGTACGGATCAGGAGGAAATAGAAATGTCAGTACCCTATAATCACAGAGAGATTGAACAGAAATGGCAGAAGGTCTGGGACGAAGAGAAGGCTTTTGCAGCCACCAACGACTATACCAAGCCAAAATATTACGCACTGGTGGAATTCCCATACCCTTCAGGACAGGGACTTCACGTAGGTCATCCGAGACCTTATACGGCGCTGGATATCGTAGCGCGTAAGCGCAGGATGCAGGGCTATAATGTACTGTATCCCATGGGCTGGGATGCCTTCGGACTGCCGACGGAGAACTATGCCATCAAGAACAAGATCCATCCCAAGGTCGTGACGGCAAACAATGTGAAGCGTTTCAAGGAACAGCTTCATTCCCTGGGATATTCCTTTGACTGGGATCGGGAGATCAACACCACAGATGTGGAATACTATAAATGGACCCAATGGATCTTCTTGAAGCTCTTCAAGGCCGGGCTGGCCTACAAGACGGAGATGCCGATAAACTGGTGTACCTCCTGTAAGGTAGGGCTTGCCAACGAGGAAGTAGTAAACGGTGTCTGCGAACGCTGCGGCGCACCGGTTGTGCGGAAGGTCAAGAGTCAGTGGATGCTGAAGATCACCGATTATGCGGAGAAGCTTCTGGATGGCTTAAATGACGTGGACTTTATCGAGCGGGTCAAGGTATCCCAGCGGAACTGGATCGGCAAGAGCCAGGGTGCTGAGGTGGATTTCGCACTGGCCGGGAAGGCGGATAAGCTGACCGTTTATACCACCAGACCGGATACCTTGTTTGGAGCTACTTACATGGTTGTATCTCCAGAGCATCCCATGCTTGAGACATACAAGGATGACATCAAGAATCTGTCCGCCATCCGTGAATATCAGGAGCAGGCAGCCAGAAAATCTGACTTTGAGCGTTCCGAACTTGCCAAGGAGAAGACCGGTGTGGAAATCGAAGGAATCCGGGCAGTGAATCCGGTAAATGGCAAGGAGATTCCCATCTGGGTGTCTGACTATGTACTGATGAGTTACGGGACCGGAGCTATCATGGCAGTTCCGGCTCACGATACCAGAGACTGGGAATTTGCCAAGAAGTTTGGCCTTCCTATCATTGAAGTAGTGGCCGGGGGAAAGAATGTCCAGGAAGAGGCATTCACGGATGTTGCTACCGGCAAGTTGATTAATTCTGACTTCCTCAATGGACTTGAGGTGGCAGAAGCGAAGAAGAAGATCATCGAATTCCTGGAAGAGAAGAAGATTGGTACTGGGAAGACGAATTACAAATTAAGAGATTGGGTATTCTCCCGTCAGCGTTATTGGGGCGAGCCGATCCCAATCGTACACTGTGAGAAGTGTGGTTATGTGCCATTGCCTGAGAGTGAACTTCCGCTGGAGCTTCCGGATGTGGAGAGCTACATGCCCACCGATAACGGGGAATCTCCGCTGGCGGCCATGACTGACTGGGTCAACACCACCTGCCCGTGCTGCGGCGGACCGGCCAAGCGGGAGACGGATACTATGCCCCAATGGGCAGGCTCCTCCTGGTACTTCCTGCGCTACACGGATCCTCACAACAGCGAGGCACTGGCAAGCCAGGAAGCTCTGAAATACTGGCTTCCGGTGGATTGGTACAACGGCGGTATGGAGCACACCACACTGCATCTTCTGTATTCCAGATTCTGGCATCGTTTCCTGTACGATCAGGGTATCGTGCCTACTCCGGAACCCTACCAGAAGCGTACCTCCCACGGCATGATCCTGGGAGAGAACGGCGAGAAGATGTCCAAGTCCAGAGGCAATGTGGTGAATCCTGACGATATCGTGATGGATTACGGCGCAGATACGCTTCGAACCTACGAGATGTTCATCGGAGCCTTCGACCTGAGCGCTTCCTGGTCTGAGAATGGCGTCAAGGGCTGCCGTCGTTTCCTGGAGCGTGTCTGGAAGCTTTCCGACATTCTGGTGGACGGAGACACTTACAGCAGTGAATTCGAGACGCGGATGCACCAGCTTATCAAGAAGGTGAGCAGCGATTATGAGAATCTGAAATACAATACCGCCATCGCGGCTATGATGGCTCTGCTCAACGACTTCGTCAAGGCAGGGAAGATCAATCGGGCGGAGTACAAGACGTTCCTGATCCTCTTAAATCCGGTGGCTCCGCATATTACGGAGGAGCTTTGGGCTGCCTGCGGCTATGAAGGACGCGTCTATCAGCAGACATGGCCGGAGTATGAGGAAGCCAAGACGGTGGAGAATACCATTGAGATCGCTGTGCAGGTCAACGGAAAGACCAGAGCGGTGATCGCACTTCCGGCAGATGTGGATAAGGACAGCGCTATCGCGGCCGGAAAAGAAGCCATTGCCGATAAGCTGACCGGAACCATTGTGAAGGAAATTTATGTGCCGGGACGTATCGTGAATATTGTGCAGAAATAAGGTAGAACGGAATGCAACCGATAGAATTATACGAAGTGATAAGACCGGAGATTTTGAGCTTCGAATGTATGCATGTTACGATACATGATGTACAGAAGCAGGGATATTATACAGAACCGCACTGGCATGAGCATGTAGAGCTGCTCTATGTTCTGGAAGGGGAAGCTTTATTTGGTATCAACCAGACGGAAATCTGCGCACATAAGGGAGATCTGATCATCGCCAACAGCAATGATCTTCATTCCATCTATTGCACCGGGAAGCGTTTGAAGGATCTTGTGATCATTTTTGAAATGGAGAAGATTTCAAAAACGCTGGCAAGGGAAAATATACTGTTTCAGACCTATATCAGTAATGATCAGCTGGTAACGGATTACATTGAAAAGATATGCAGAGAATTGGAGGATGAAAAAGCAGAGACTCAATTGTTGTGCAAAGGTCTGATCTATACGTTGATTGCTGAGCTGGTACGCCATCATTCCATAAGTTTTCTTGAGAAGAAGGATTCTGTTAAGCGTGAAAAACGTCTGAAGCGGATCAATGTGGTACTGGAGTATATGGATCGTCACTGTGCGGAAAGCATTGAAAATGCAAAACTGGCAGAGCTGATGCATGTGAGCGAAAATCACTTTTATTATCTATTCAAGGAGACGGTTGGAATGTCCCCGCGGCAGTATGTGAACGAGCTTCGCCTAAAGAAGGCGCTGAATCTGCTGAAGGAAGGAAAGTATAATTTGACGGAGATTGCGTCGAGAGCAGGATTTTCAGACTATAATAATTTCGGACGGCAATTCCGCCGCTACTATGGATGTACGCCGAAAGAGATGGAAAAAAGAGTATAAACTGGAAATATCTGTAAGAATATTATAAAAACCAAAGGATTGTATGAAAAAATCAGTGAAAATAGTCTATCTATATTTCACTGATTTTTTTATACTTTAAATATGTTGAAGTGTGGGAGGAACGAAATGATTGAAACTGTAAGGGGTCTAGTAAGCATTGAGGATCTGGGAATCACCTCGGCGCATGAACATATTTTTATCGATATGAGAAAGTGTGTGAAGGAAACAGGTGATGAGTTGCCGGAATACCATCAGAAGCTGGATATAAAGAATCGTGGTCTTGTCTTTTCTGATCCTTATGCGATTCTTGATAATGCTCTTCTGGAAGGCTTTGAAGACGCAGTTTTTGAAATGGAGCTTTTTAAGGCAGCAGGAGGAAACACCGTAATTGATTGCACTCTTGATGAAATCGGCAGAGATCCTTTGGCTCTCAGAAAAATTTCAGAGAAAACGGGAGTAAATATTATTCTCGGATGTGGAAATTATTATCACATAGCGCATCCGGCATTTGTTGAGAAGGAAACCGTCGGGCAGTTAGCGGAGAGGATCTGTCGTGATTTAACTGTAGGAATCGGAGATACCGGAATAAAGGCTGGCATTATCGGCGAGATTGGAACAAGCGCGCAAGTGACTGATAATGAAAAGAAGGTTTTGAGAGCAGCAGGGCTTGTCAGCTCAGAAACCGGAAAGCCAATACATGTTCACACTGATCTTTACACCGAAAATGGCATTGAGATTATAGATATTCTTGAAAGTGAAGGTGTAAAGCCGCAGAAGATATGCATCGACCACGTTGATGTGTGGCTTCGGAAAAATTATATTCTGAGTCTTTTAGACAGAGGTGTTTTTGTTGAATTCGATAATTTCGGCAAGGAGTTTTATATACCTCAGGGAAAGCGATTTGCATATGATCTTGAGCGGATTGAAGTGCTGTGTGATATCATCCGAAGGGGATATAAGAATCAGGTGCTTGTGAGCAACGATATCTGCTTGAAATCCATGTGGCGTACCTTTGGAGGAACGGGCTATGCCCATATTTTGACCAATGTTCGTACCATTGCTGAAGAAAAAGGCATCGCAGCAGAGTATCAGGAAATTTTAACAGAAAATGTGAAAGCATTTCTAAAATAAAAAAATATAGGAGAGATAATTATGTTAGAAGTAAAAATTCTGTCCCATGAGTATGCCGCAAGGATTGAGGCACTGAGAGTTAAGATGAAAGAGCAGGATGTCGATCTTGTTGTCGGTTTTTCAAACCTTCTTGAAATTGCCATTGTTCGTTATTATTGCGGCTTTGCGCCTGTAAACGAAAGCTCGGCTATCATTATTCCCAAGGAAGGTGAGATTGTTGTATGTTCCGGTCAAGCATCCTACGATTACTGTCTCGTGAAAAATCAACTGGAAGACAGTCGTATTGCAATCCTTCCAGAGATTGGTGAGGTTAGCGGATTCGAGTATGATACGGAGGGGCAGCTTGATTTTGAAGAGCTTTTTGCTCAGGTTAAGGCAGAACATCCCGGTGTCAAAAAAATCGGCTTTATAGGTCGTCTCATCTTCCCTGCAATTATTATGGATAAATTAAGAAAGGTTTTTGCAGGTGCTCAAATCGTTGATTTTGATGATATTCATTATGAGCAGAGAATCATAAAAAGTCCTGCCGAGATAGAATGCTTAAAGACAAACTGGGCAATTATCAGTGAGACATTTGAAAGAGTCGTCCCCAAAATTGAAAGGGGTATGACCGAGCGCCAGATTGAGGGTATATTCGAAGCTGAAATGATGAGGCTTGGTGCAGAAAGTTATGTTCAGGCTTTTGCGCCAATGGTGGCAACCGGTTCAGTGAATTCTTATATCAGTATGTGCCGCAATACCATGAGAGAGGTCGAGGAAGGAGAAATTATAAACCTTGCTGCTGGATGCTGTTTCGAGGGCTATAACGGGATTACATGCAGTCCTCTTGTTCTCGGTGATATTCCTGAGAAGATAAAGGATGCTGTTCGTTGTGCTTATGAGGCACTCAATGTTGCCTCCAGTCTGATGAAACCAGGCGTTCCTTGTGACGTTGTGCTCAATGCTTATACCGACTACTTAACAAAACGTGGCTATATAGATTACTGTCCTTACGGAAGTTTGCATTCGACGGGAATGCTTGAGTGTGAAGCGCCTATCTTTTCGGTTGAGAATAAGCGCGTGATTGAAGAAAATATGGCGATTTGTATCGATGCTTATTTCAAGGGCATGGAATGGGGGTCATTCCGAATCGAGGATTGCTATCTTATAACCGCCGATGGGGCAAAGAGAATGACGACCTATAATGATAAGGCTATCCCAGAGATTTTTTTGAAGTAGGAGGAAATTAAATGAAGAACGGAAAGAAAAATTGGGTCTTTTGTGACGGATATCTTCCACCTCATGGAGATAACCCTGAATTTGAAGGGCACGAGGCTTTAATGCTTACAAATCTTAATCATAAAAATGCAAACATAGAGCTCACGTTTCTTTTTGAGGATAAGGAGCCAATTGCTGGAATTTTCGTAGATCTTAAAGGAATGAGAACAACCTGTGTTCGCCTGGACAAGCCTCTCGGAGAAAAGGAAATCCTGCTGGGGGAGGCAGTGCAGTACACGGTTTGGGTTAAGAGTGATGTTCCGATATGCGCCTGCTTTGGCAGACTTGACGTGAGGCAGACAAATATGGCTTATTACAGCGTTGAGGGTTATTCTTTTTAAAAGACATATCATCATCAGTAGCTATTCACAACAAAAATGGGAGGAGTGAACGGCAAAGAATGAAGTATACAGCCTATGAGAATCGAGCCAAGACAGACATTTATTTTACGCCGGAAATAGGGGCGGCCACATATCAGGGCCAGCTTTCCGATACCATATATTGGGTAGAAAAGGAGCAGCTTTTAGACCCGACATTGTGGGCAACATTTGTGGAACAGTTCCGCATTGGCGATGTAGATGATCAGGATAGTGGATGGCGTGGAGAATACTGGGGAAAGATGATGCGGGGCGCCTGCTTTACGTATGCATACACGCAGAATCAGGAACTGTATCATGTTCTGGAGAATACGGTGCGGGATATTCTGACAATCCAGGATCCATACGGAAGAATCGCAGCCTATTCGATACGGAAGGAATTCCACGGATGGGATATGTGGGAAAGAAAATATGTGCTTCTGGGGCTTGAGTATTTTCTGGAAATCTGTCAGAATGACGATCTGGCAGACCAGATAGTGGAAGCAATGTGCCATCATGCGGATTATATTCTGGAAAAGGTCGGGAACCATGCGGTAGGAAAGATTCCGATTACGAATACGTCAGAACGATGGGGAGGCTTAAATTCCTCCTCCATACTTGAACCTATGGTGAGATTGTATAATTTGACCGGACGGAAAAGGTATCTCGATTTTGCAAAGGAGATCATTGAGGCGGGGGGTACGAAGAATTTTGATATTTATCAGGCAGCACTGGAAGCCAGACAATATCCGTATCAGTATCCATTCCCGAAAGCATATGAGATGATCTCGAATTTTGAAGGAATCATTGAATATTACCGAGTGACCGGAGAAGAAAAATATAAGACGATGGCCATTAATTTTGCACGCATGGTGATGGAGACGGATATTACTGTGATTGGATGTGCAGGAACAAGCGAAGAAATATTCGATCACTCTGTAATTCATCAGTTTGATCCGGAGTATACAGGGATCATGCAGGAGACCTGCGTTACGGTGACGTGGATGAAATTCTGTTATCAGCTTCTCTGTCTGACCGGAGAGAGCCAGTATGCAGATCAGATTGAAAGATCGGTATACAATGCGTTGATGGGAGCTGTTAATGTCAACGGAAAAAGGTGCTTGGCACATGGAGGAACATGCGGGTGCTATAAACAGGTATTTACATTTGACAGCTACAGTCCGCTGCTTTATAACACGCGCGGGCGAGAGGTTGGTGGTCAAAAAGATATCATAAAGAATCGTTTCTGGTGGGGCTGTTGTGTAGCTATCGGAGCGGCCGGAACGGGCTTGATCGGAATGGTATCACATATGAAAGCAACAGATGGCCTGGTGGTGAACTTCTATCAGAGGGGAGAATATATTCAGACACTGGCAGATGGAAATGTGGTACGACTGCATATGGATACCGAATATCCGGTGGAGGGTAGTGTAAGGATCTCAGTATTACCTAAGCAGGAGGGCAAATTTGCACTTTATATCAGAATTCCGTACTGGAGCAGGGAAACTTTTGTGAAGGTAAATGGGGAGGTAATTCCAGTAAGTGCCGGAACCTATGCGAGATTAGAACGCTGCTGGAGACAGGGAGATTTGGTAGAATTGTCATTTGATATGAGAATCCAAATGATTCATGCTGCGGACATCGCGCCTGATGCCCACCCGGAAACTGCCTGCCATGTAGCGCTTCAGCGTGGACCATTGATGCTTGCAAGGGATTCCAGGCTGGGAGAGGATGTTGCCTCTGCAGAAAAACTGGTGGAATCTGATGGATGTGCAGTCGCAGAACCTTCCGATTCGGCAGATTTTGAACGGAGTGTGGAGTACCGGATCCAGACGGAGGATGGCTTTATCACAGTGGTTGATTATGCTTCCTGTGGCAAAAGCTGGGAGGCGGACAAGCCGGTAACTGTGTGGATTACGACAAGGTGATGCACGTATACCAAATTTTATAATAAAACGCTGAGGGGATATTTTATTATAGGAGAACCGCATTTATGCGGACAGGAGATGCTTCATAAACTCCAAAACGTGATAAATACAAGAAAGGAGAACCAGGGACTATGAACAAACGAAAAATAGGAAGGTGTATCGTGACTCTTGGTATTGCTGTCTGCTTGCTGTTTACAAATTTTGTTGGAAATTTCTTATATGCTTCCGCAGCAAACGTGGTTCCGAGTACGGAGGATTATGCGATGTCCTTTCAAGGATTTGATGTGTATTTCGGCAATGCACAGGAAGCAAAACCCGGAACAGAAGTATACCTTACTTATACGGTGGAAGAAGTAAGAGAAGGGAATGAATCTCTGCAAAATGGTGTCATTGCGACTGATCAGCCGGAGATTCCATATCCATATCTTGAGGGAGGTGTATTATATTCTTCCAATGAATCACCACTGTTAGAAGAGGGCGCAACCTATTTCTTTCGCTTCAAATATACAGAAGAAGCGGGATTTGAATACGTTGCGGCAAAAGCCAAGGGAGATGAATCTAAATATATTGTATTCGATTACAGCACAGCAAATCATCCAGACTATCCATATACAGATAAGAGCACTTATTTTGGAGTATGGTTTGGCGGTGTTGTTTCTGTCAAGTTGAAAAATGTACACTGTTATGATAAGGCAGGAAATGATCTGGGGGTTTATGCACCGAAGCATCACCTGTCATTGTTGGATGATGTAAAGAGTATGAGCAAAACAGATCAAGTGGATCATACCTATAACATTCGTGTGGAAGATGGGAGAAACGTGGCACTCAGCAACAAGAAGCCAACGGATGCAGATACTGTATATATGGAATACACCGTGCAAAAAAGTGATGCAACCAGCATCTATCAGTATGGTTTGATCAACCACAACGCAGAACCGAATGTTGGCTATCCGCATGCAGAAAACGGCTCTATTTTGGTAGAGAGTATGTACGAGGGAACACAGCTTGTGAAGGGACCGGGATATTTGCTGCAGGAAGGTGCATCTTACATTATTCGTTTTGAACGGAAGTCACAGTATTTTATCGGATTGGTGCAAAAAACATATCAGGGGAAAACAGAGTTAAGAGAATTTACAAATGTGTATGGAGATTATATTTATGGTGCACCGTTTTTTGCGCTATGGTTTGGAGAAGGCCCGGAGTGTCCGGTAACTTTTGAACTAACGGATTTTAAGTGTTATGACGCTGCGTATAATAATCTAGGTGTACAGGCAAACAATGATGCAAGCACAAATCATCCGGTTCAAATTACGCATACCGGAGAAATAGAGGATTATTCCGGATGTGAAGCAATGTATTATGACCGTGAATCCGAATCGGTGATTGCCCTTTATGCAGATAAAACTGCAAAAGTGACGAGAGACGGAAAAACGGATCAGATTACCTATCGGGTACGTGAGGGGACGCTGGATTTGATTTTTTCTGATAAAACGGAAACTTACGAGTATTATTATCAAAGCTTTACCGATGATGCAGGAAGAACCTATCGCCGCTTGGGAACCTATCAGGTTCAGTTCGTGACAGGAACAGAAGAAACGATTGAGAAGCAAATCATTGATGGAGTTTGCGGATATATGGCAGCAAAGCCAAAGGAGCCCACGAAAAAGGGGGCTGAGTTCCTTGGCTGGAGGCTGTCGGATGGAACGGATTATGAGTTTGAGAAAATCGTAGATCAATCCATCACTTTATATGCAAAGTGGTCGGATGAGAAGGTGTATCAAACCTTTTTTGCGGGAGGCTTCGCAATTACGCCACAGGTGACAGCGATTGCTGTGAGCGCGGTTATTCTGATTGCTGGTGCAGTTTGCGGAGGACTGATTTTAAAAAGGAGTAAAAGAAATGACAAAACAAAGGAAAAAACCAATTAAAATTACCCGCGTGCTTTTTATTCTTTCCTGTGTTGTGGTACCGGTTGCGCATTGGCTGCTGTTTTATATCTACACAAATCTGTCGTCCTTTGCAATGGCTTTTACGGACAAGACAGGAGCATGGTCATTAGACAATTTCGTGCGGTTTTTTAATGAATTTTTGCTACCTTCATCGGAAATTCGCCTGGCATTAAAGAATACGCTGCTTACCTTTGCAATACAAATGGTAATGTTTCCATTCCAGGTATTGGTATCCTATTTTATATATAAGAAGATTCCGCTGGCAAAGGTATATAGAATTCTGTTTTTCCTGCCAAGCATTATTTTTTCCGTAGCGGTTTCAATGATCTTTATGCGAATGGTAAGTACAACGGGATTTATTGCTCAATATGTACAGGATATGTTACATATGGAATATACACCGGAATTATTGGCAGATTCTCGTTTTGCCAATACGACGGTTCTTCTGTATATGATCTGGCTTGGCATACCGGGAGATTTGATCATTTGGGGCGGTACATTCGCCAGAATCCCAGAGGAACTTTTGGAAGCAGGACGAATTGATGGTATTAACTGGTGGACAGAATTCACACAGATTACAGTTCCGATGGTGTGGCCGACGGTTTCTTTGCAGATGGTACTTCGGATTTGCGGTATTTTTGGTGCATCAGGGCAAGTCTTTCTGCTGACTGGAGGAAAATATGGAACCGTCACATTGTCAGCCTGGATGTATCTGCAGTTACTCAATAATTCGGGAAGCACTTATAACTCAAATGTATATAATTATTTGTCTGCTGTGGGATTGGTTATGACGGTAATTGCGGTTGCCATTTCACTTGTGATTCGAAAAATAACAGATAAATATTTTGATGAAGTGGAATACTAGAGGGGGTGTGACAAATGTTTAATTATTTTAAAAGAAAGTCCCCATTAGAGGCAACTATTTACATTTGTGTATCTGTTTTATTTTTCGTGATAGCGGCGAGTTATGTGTTCATACTTGTCTGGGCGGTGATCGCCGGCTGCAAGACACATACCGAGATCGTGATGGATCCTTTTGGGCTCCCAAAGGAATGGCACTGGGAACATTTTCTGGAAGTGTTTAAACTGCTGGAGGTAAATGGAAATAACTTTTGGAGTATGCTGTTCAACAGTGTGTATTTTTCCGTAGCGGCAGTATTGATTCAACAATTGGTAACCATGGCATTTGCATATTGCTGCACGAAATATACATTTCCAGGGTCTAAATTCGTATATCCAATCATCTTGGTTATGATGACCCTTCCTTTATATGGAAATGGAGGGGCAATGTATAAGCTGCTGCACCAAATGGGGCTGATAAACAGCTATGCTCATATACTGGTTGCGGCGGGCGGATTCTCAATACAGACACTGTATTATAATGCATTCTTTAAGAATTTGTCATGGACATATGCAGAGGCAGCGCAGATTGACGGTGCAAATGACTTTCAGATTTACTATAAGGTAATGATGCCGCAGGCAAAACCGCTTTTCGGAGCGTTGTTTTTAACAAACTGGCTTGCTAGCTGGAACAGCTACGATTCAAATCTGATATATTTGCCGGAACTTCCTACACTTCCGGTTGGAATTTATCAATTTAATACGGAGATGATCTATAGGGCAAGGTTGGATATCCTGTTTGCAGCATGCGTGATCATCTGTCTGCCGGCATTGATTTTATTCATTGTATTTAACAAAACAATTACAAGTAACGTTTCCCTGGGTGGAATTAAAGGATAAAGAATAAAAAGGAGTGGTATGTCATGAGAAAAGTAAAAAAAGCGGTTGCAGGTATTTTGATATTTGCTTTGGCAGTGTCGTGTCTTGGTGGATGCGGCGGCACAGGAAGTAACGGAGATGAAGGGAAAAAATCCAACAAAGGAGGCGATTCCGCTACTGATATTGAAATCAGTTATTGGAATTCCGGACTTGGGACAAAGTGGCTTGATGCAATTATTGAAGCCTTTACAAAGGAATATCCGGAATATAACGTATATTACAAAGCTGTCGCAGACGATGCGGCTACCGTGTCAGCAATTGGTATGGAGGATGTAGATACGATCGATCTTTATATGACGTTGCAGACCTTTGATAATTCCTATTTAGAGAGCTTGGATTCTTTGCTGGATAAACAATGTGAAGATGATAGCAAAACGTTAAGAGAAAAATTTGATAAGCGGTATTTAGATCTGGAGATCAACAGAGATGGAAAATGCTATAGCCTGACACATGGTGGAGGAATTTTAGGGCTGGTTTACAACAAAGAGCTGTTCAAGAAAGCCGGTATCACACAATTGCCACGTACTACAGATGAATTGGCAAAAGTGTGTGATACGTTATATAACCAGGACATTCCGGCGTTGACGCATTTTGTAAATGGTGGGTACTGGCAATTTATTACAGAAGTATGGATGGCACAGAACGACGGGATGGATTACTACTTAAATAATCTGTACGGTTGTATGGATGAAAATGGTAATTCTCCCAGTAAAGAGGTATTTACGAAAAAGGATGGAAGATATCAGGCACTTTTGGCATATGAGAAAATTGTAACGCCGGAATATGTGTTGGCCGGGTCGAATTCTAATGATCATATCACGGCACAAACTATGTTCATGAATGATGCGGCTGCCATGATGGTAAACGGATCCTGGCTGTCGAATGAAATGGAAAGTGCAGGAACCTTAGACAAATTTGAAATGATGAAGATTCCGGTTATTTCTTCGATTACAGGCAGATTGAATACGGTAAAAACGGAAGGAAATCTTCGCAAGTTGATTTCTGCTGTTGACAGTGTAGCGAACGGAGAAAAAACGCTCGCTGACTATGAAAAAGACGACGGCTATGATGTGGAGGGGATTTCTGTATCGAAAGAAGACTGGGATATCGTATATGAAGCGCGCAATTCGCTGGCTATCAACTATCCGGGAGAGGTCTGCATGATTCCGAAATATGCGAAGGCAAAGGAAGGCGCCATGAAGTTTCTGGAATTCTTTTATTCCGATAAGGGATATAAGATTTACACCGACACCATCCATATGATTTATCCAATGAATCTGAGCGAAGGACAGCTGGATACCAGTAGCTGGAATGTATTTGAAAAGAGCCAGGTGACGCTTCAGAATCAGGCGGTTAATTATGTGAGCAGTGTGAATGCATCAAAGCATAGCATTTATATTGATGGAGGAGCACATCCGTTTGCCAGCGTTTCGTTTATTGATGCTTTTTGTACGAAGAATCCGGCAGACAGATTAACAGCGGATGATATATGGGCACAGATCCAGGAGAAGGTCAATGACAACTACGAGCAGAACTGGCTGGCAAATATTAAATAAATCTGGAGGGATCATAATGAGGAAAAGAAGAAACGTAACAGCAATCCTGATTTCAGCAACATTGGCTGCTGCATGTTTTTTTCCTATCACGGCATTAGCCGGAGCCAGTTATAAAACATTAGACAGCACAAGTTTTCAAGACAGCATCAGCAATGCAGACTGGAACAATCCGGAAGGGGATGTCTATTCTGAAAATAGCAGGCTGGTGTTTCCGGAAACAAGCACCGGTGATACAAAACTGATTACAAAAGCGGCTGTGAAAGTAAATAAAATGCTGACGAACATGTTTGATGCAGATTACAGGATGCAGATCCAAAAGCTTCCGGCAGGGGAAGAATTTGTTCTTGCCTGTGGTTTGTCCAGTATAGAGGGAACTATTGGAAACGAAGGAAATGTGGAAATTGTTCTCTCAAAGAACGGAGATATACAGGCAGAGGTACGCGCTTACGAAACGGAAGGGGAAGCAGTACAATTGCTTGAACCGGTTTCTCTCGGTGTTTCTGAGGGAGACAGTATTCATGTGGAATTGCTTCTTACAACAAAGCAGCAATATACGGTCAAACTTAACGGCAAAAAGATTTTTGACGGAGAGATTCCTGTCACAGGAGCTGGAAGATTGGGTTTCTTGCAAACCGGAAAATGTCATGTAGTGGTGTCTGATGTGCGTATTGGCGTATATAGTTATGACAGACCGGAGAATTGTAATGTAGAAGAGCATTTTGATGATGGCGGATATAATAAGGCGTTATTGACAAATATCATGTATGCACCCTACAAATATTTTCCACTGAGCATCAGTGTAGAAAAATATAATGATGATTACGTGCTTATGCATAGGAATTCCGGGATATCCTACATATCGACGAAATATCAGTACTCCAATTTCGAAATCAGTTTTGATATTCCTTATTGGCAGCGAAAGGATGTTATTGATGAGGAAGGAAATATCCAAACTCCCAAAAGCGGATGGATAGGCGTGACTTATGGCGATGAAGCCATCGAGCAGATTGGCTGGGTGTATGTAGACGCACCGGATATGATTTATTTTACAAATAGCTCACAGGTACAGTCCCTCCGTGGCGAAAATCACATTTTGGCAGATCTCGCAAATACAAAGTATGACTTTTTCGCAGAGGAAGAAACACGCGGTTTTTCAGTCAAAATCAAACTGGTTGATGCTCATTTGGATGTGGCAGTCAAGTGGATGGAAGAGAGTGAATACGAGACAGTTGCATCCTATGAATTACCGTATGGGAATACACCTACCGGGTACATTCACATTTGGGGCTGTGAGCCGAATAACTTTGCTATTGACAATCTGGTGATTAAGAACTTAGATGAGGATCCGAATCTGATAGAAACTGAAGTGGTGCGGACGAATGTAGAGGTTCCGGCAGATTATAGTTATGAGCATGGAAAAGTGGTGTATAGGGATCAGAGTAATTTTCAGTGGTACATTCTGATTCCATGTGCAGCAGCTACTTCTATACTGTGGATCGCGATCACGCTGGTTGTGAAAAGGTACAAAAACAGAAAGGAGATGTCCCGTGATGAAAAATAAGTTAATTCGCATTTTATGTGTGTGCCTTGCAGTTCCTATATTGTGTGCCGCAATTACGGGATGTTCTTCCAGTGGGAATCAAGCGGAAAAGAGCGTAGTAGAGCCTATGGAGGTAGAAGAAGCAGACGCACTTTCCTTTGATATTATCGGTGGAAGGGATGTTATGCCGATTGCAGGTTTCGTGGGACCAACCGCGAATCTCTATTGTAAAGATGGATATTCTTTTCCGGATATGTTAAATGATAAGTATTTCCAGGATTTGGTGGATGCCGGTGTAAATATGGTTACATATAATCAGACGTATTATGGTGTTATCCCGACCCAGACAATGAAAATGCTGGATTTGGGCGAAAAGTATGGGATCGGTATGTTTGTTTTTGATGATGGTATCAGTCAAAAGCTGGGGGAAAAAATGCTTACCATAGATGAAATTGCAGAAAGGATGAATAACTATGCCAATCATCCTGCCTTCTGTGGTCTCCATGTGGTGGATGAGCCGAGTTTCTCGAAGTTTGATTACTATAATGCGGCCAGTGATATTGAGGTATATGCACCAATCTATCAAATGTTAGCAGAGATCGGTGTTGTGGCATATAACAATTTGTTTCCCACCTATATTACCGAGGATACATCGGTATATCCGGAATATTTAGAGACCTTTCTTTCCACATGTAATGTGAAATATCTTTCTTATGATTACTATGTTTTTGATGAAAAACCTACGGTAGAAGATTATTTTTATAACATGTCGGTAGTACGGGAAAAAGCAGACAAATATCACATTCCATTCTGGACCTTTATACAGGCAGGAGGCAGTTGGAATGATGCGGAGGAGAGGTTCGATACAGAATCATATTATCCGAATGAAGCACAGTTCGATTGGAATGTGAATACATGCCTTGCTTATGGAGCAAAGGGTATTCAGTATTTCCCGTTGATCCAACCGAGACATTTTGCCTATGCCAAAAGTAAAGAATGGGATTTTGAAAGAAATGGTCTCATTGGGGCGGCCGGAAATAAAAATCGCTGGTATTATTATGCACAGAACATTAACAAACAGATTGCAGCAGTAGATGAAGTACTTATGAATTCTGTCAGCAAAGGAGTGCTTCTTTCCGGAGAGCAGGCAGTCAGGGATAATAAAAAGTCTTCCTGTGTGATAGAAGGTACCACCTGGCGTGAACTGAAGAAAGTGACTGGAGATGCCTTGATAGGCTGTTTCAATTATCAGGGAAAGACAGCGCTTTATGTTGTTAATTATGACATGGAGTATGCACAGGAGATTCAATTAGATTTCCAGGATGAATGTAAAGTCTTTGTTATACAGAATGCAGAGAAAAACTATTATAGCGGCAATGGAATAAAGTTGAACATGCAGGCAGGGGAAGGTAGTCTGATCGTGTTTGAATAGTTGGAAGAAATGGAGGGAAATGAATATGAAGGCAAAATGCAGAAAAAAAGGATTCATAGCGCTGATGTGTGCAATCGCGTTATTAGTAACCTCGCTTACCGTTATACCCAGAATGGAAGCGAAAGCAAGCGATGCATTTGATGGCTTCGAGGACGTAACATTATCGGATTTCGGCATTCAAGATGGGATGGTCACAGGAACTGACTGGAATTACAACTCTATTCATGAACTGGGTAGTAGTTCTCTTGACAAAAAAAGCATTAACTTCAAGATACGATTCATGCAGGCAGGAATGCTATCCCTGGCGACCACAGATACCGTAGATTCTGCACCAAATCACAATAACGGTATTCTGGTCAAGCAGGATGGCACCAATGTGTTGATATACAGCAATTTTGATGGCAACTGGCCGACCATGACGTTTCCTGCAGCTGATATAGGAATCAGTAATCTTTTGACAGATACGATCAGCTTCAAAATTGGATTTGAAAAAATCAATGATGGTGCGGACGTAAAAGTCATTGCTTCCGTGAATGGCAGTGCAGCGAAGAGTATGACAATCATTGGATTCGGAAGCACGATGACAAACAAGATAGGTGTATATGCAGGAGGACCAGGAAACAGCTTCTATTTGGAAAGCGATACAATTGATGATTTTGAGGACATAACATTATCAGATTTCGGTATTCAAGATGGGATGATTACAGGTACCGACTGGAATTACAGCTCAATTTATGAACTGGGTAGTGGTTCTCTTGACAAAAAAAGCCTTAACTTCAAGATACGATTCATGCAGGCAGGAATGCTATCCCTGGCGACCACAGATACCGTAGATTCTGCACCAAATCACAATAACGGTATTCTGGTCAAGCAGGATGGCACCAATGTGTTGATATACAGCAATTTTGATGGCAACTGGCCGACCATGACGTTTCCTGCAGCTGATATAGGAATCAGTAATCTTTTGACAGATACGATCAGCTTCAAAATTGGATTTGAAAAAATCAATGATGGTGCGGATGTAAAAGTCATTGCTTCCGTGAATGGCAGTGCAGCACAGAGCATGACAATTACTGGATTCGGGAGCACGATGACTAACAAGATAGGTGTGTATGCGGGAGGCCCCGGAAACAGTTTCTATGTGGAAAGTATTTCAGAAACTCCCATAGAAAAGAGTCCGGATGGACTGACAAAAATCGGATGGACGGATTTTGGAGTTACTGATCAGGGAACCTCCTTTACACAAGGCAATGAAGATGTGGCAGACGGTTCACATTATCTGTATGCAAATCAAATGGATTCGTTGCTTGGAACTTCTTTTCGTGGAATTGTAAAACTAACTCGTACTGATACGCCGGGGGACACAGATTATTACTTTATTGTTTACGGTGCGCATGGAACAGCATGGGATGGGCTGCGTATTACCCTGGAGAACAGTAATCTGTTGATTCAGGGAATTGGGATGGAAGATGATGTGGCTAGCGTAACTACCGTTGCATCAATAGCGCCGACGCGTGCGGGAGTATCAAGCTTTAAAGATACACAATTCGAACTTGGAATCGATCTATGGGCAGATGAAAACGATGTGAAAATGAATCTGTTTTTTAATGGAACACAGTATAATGCAGTGCCATATACGTGGACAAACGCTGCAACAAAGAATTATTTGGGCAATAATGCGAATCTTATCGTTCATGGAGCAAACGATGCAATGGACTTGGAGCTGTCTGCATTAAAAACATGTGAAATAACTGAAAATGAATCAGGCTATTTGCTTTCCGGTACCGATATTTACGTGAATGATACAGTCAAAACCAACGGAACAGCACTTACAGAAATTGGCGAGTACCATGTTCTATATAAAACAGATACCGATATCTATGCAGAAGATGTTGTATGTTACATTTCCGGAGATGCCCATGCGGATGGAGTTGTTGACTGTCGGGATCTTGTGGCAGCCAAGAAGGTAGAGAGCGGACAGATACGAATGTCGAAGATAGCAAAAGTAGCTGCGCTGGATAGCGTAAGCATGCGTAGAATGTTACTGGGGCAGGTGAGTGCCCCAGTAGCTGCCTACTCTATAGGAAACATGGATAAAAACACAATGCCCATAGGTGGGTTTGCCGGACCTTATGACAGTTTGATCAGTGAGCAGGTCTATCAGACGATTGCAGATTGTGGTATCAACTTTATAACAAGCTTACAGGATGTTTATAACTATAGTGATACACAAAGTGAGAATGTAATTGAAAATCTAAAATTGGCAGAAAAACACAATCTTTCTGTCCTGGTGACAGATGGAAGGATTCGTGACAGTAAAACGGCACTGGACAACAACAATCTGGCGAATTATTTAAAGGATTATAGCCAATATAAGTCCTTTGCCGGTCTGAGTATTATAGATGAACCAAGTTCCGACAGTTATGGTGATCAGAGAAACGATACAGATGTTAAGTATATGGACAATTTTCGTGCAATTTCAAGCAAAGTGAACAAGTTCTCAAATCTATCTGCATATGTGAATCTGTTACCGCTGCATGAGAAAATGAATGGAGATACAAGCAGAACCTATGAAATCGTGTATCAGGAATATCTGAATAAATATTGCCGGGAGTACAATCCGAAGTATCTTTCTTATGATCATTATCCGTTTGAATGGAATCGGAATGTAATTACAGGAGCGAATTTGACAGAAGACAATGAGATTACGGATCCTCTTCGTTATTTTAAGAATTTGGCAATTGTTCGTAATATTGCGAATGAGAACGATATTCCATTCTGGACAATGGTTGGTGCCGGGGATTATTGGGGATACACTGCAGAATCAACAAGGAACGATAGCCCTACTGCAGGTCAGTTTAAGTGGCAGGTTAACGTTGAATTGGCCTTTGGAGCAAAGGGGATTCAGTATTTTCCATTGATACAGCCCCCAGGCTGGGAATTGACAGATGGAGGGACAGCAGATTACAAAAGAAATGGTTTGATCGGTGCAAACGGAGAGACAAACGACTGGTATGACTATGCAAAGGATATGAATACTCAGATTCGTAATGTAGATCATGTATTGATGCATAGTGCAAACGAGGGACTTTTGGTAACATCATACGGTTATGCAAAATCCAATATGGAAGCAGCCGAAGCATATGGCATGCCGGTTCTTTCAAAATATGATTTTGTGACTGGCATATCTACTACAGGAACGGCATACGGCGCGATTGCGGGGTGTTTCGATTATCATGGAAAGACAGCGATTTATATTGTGAATTATGATGTAACGTCTACGCAAACAATAACCTTAGCTATAGATGGTACACATACCTATACAGCAATTAATCGCTATGGCAGTAACCAGAACACAGTTGCCGACAGTTTGTCACTTGGCATAGAACGAGGAGAAGCCGTACTGGTTGTTTTTGATGAATGACAGCGAATCTGGAATAAGAAGAACGGAGGTAAACAGGTGTGAAGATGAAACAGGAACTCAAGAAAATAGTTGCTCTTATGTGTGTTGTTGTACTCGTTGTGACATCTTTTGTAATTATACCGAAAATGAACGTCCAGGCATCGGATGCATTTGATGGTTTCGAGAACATAACATTATCTGATTTCGGTATTCAGGATGGGATGGTCACCGGAACGAACTGGTTTTTCAACTCCATTCATGAACTGGGCAGCGGTTCTCTTGACAAAAAGGTCATAAGCTTCAAGGTACGATTTATGCAGGCAGGGATGCTCTCCCTGGCAACTTCAGATACCGTTGCGTCAGCACCGAATCACAATAACGGTATTCTGGTCAAGCAGGATGGCACTAACGTGTTGATATACAGCAATTTCGATGGCAACTGGCCGACCATGATGTTTCCTGCAGCTGATATAGGAATCAGTAGTCTTTTGACAGATACGATCAGCTTCAAAATTGGATTTGAAAAAATCAATAATGGTGCGGACGTAAAAATCATTGCTTCTGTGAATGGCAGTGAAGAAAAGAGCATGACGATCACAGGATTTGGAAGCAAGATGACGAACAAGATAGGCGTGTACGCGGGAGGCCCCGGAAACAGCTTCTATGTGGAAAGTATTTCAGAAGCTCCCATAGAGATAAGCCCGGAAGGACTGACACAAATCGGATGGAGTGATTTTGGATTTACGCAAACAGTAGAATACACGGCAGCAGATACCCCTGCAAATGGAGTGATTGCGCATGTACCATCCAGTACGATCACTTCACTTGTTGGAACGTCATTCCGTGGAAAAATAGCATTTTCCATGCAGTCTGACAGTGGATATTTTATCAGCTATGGAGATTACGGCCTTAATTCTCTGGGAATCCGTATTCAACCGAAAGCTGATGGCCGCATATTATTACAGGGAATGGATCTTACTGTCGGGTGGCCATATCTTACGATCGCGGAATTAAATCCGGCCACTGTCGATCTTGCCAGCTTTACCGATGGTACCGAGTTTGAACTGGGGATAGATATCTGGGAAGAAGAGGGAAATATTAAAATAAACCTGTTTGTCAATGGTGTACAATATAACCGAACTGCCTATATCTGGAAAAATGCGCTTGCAAACAATGCGAATTCTGCAACAAAGTTTTTGGGAAGCAATTTGAATTTCTTTAATATTAATAAAGCAGAAGATAAGGTTAAGATTGTTGTTCCGCAACCGGAAGCCTCGCCAGAGGATCTTATACCGCTTGGATGGGAGGATTTCGGTATCACGGAAACGAGTATCTATACAACAGAAGATGTCCCGGCAGCATATGCGGCATATGGATTAGTACCGTTTGCACTGGATGCGAAAAAGGGTTTATCCTCATTGATCGGCACTTCTTTCCGGGGTAAGGTTGCTTTTATTCCGGGCAGTGCGGACAGCAACTGTTTTATCTGCTATGGTGATAATAATTTGAATTCCCATGGAATTCGGATCATTCCTCAAACGGATGGAAGCTTGCTCCTGCAAGCCATGAATATTGCAAATGGCTGGCCGTATCCGACTGTTGCGCACATTAAGCCTCAGGACATTGGTCTTACGAGCTTTACAGATGGTACAACCTTTGAACTGGGCATTGATATGTGGGAAGCAGTAGATGCGGAAGACCAAAAAAATGATCTGAAGATCAATGTATTTATTAATGGCGTGCAGTGCACGTTTAACGCATTTGTGATTGAAGATGGTGCGTACAATAATTCCGTGGCAGATAAACGGTTTATTGGTGTGAACGTGAATTTATTCTCCTTGCAGGAAAATGATAGAGTGCAAATCGAGGTGGTTGATAAGGAAATCGGTTTGGATCCGGAACAAAGCCCGGAGAATCTGATCCCGATTACATGGTCTGATTTTGGCATCACAGAAAAGATTTCTTATACATTGGAAGATGTGGCGGAGAATCTTATCGGTGATGGATTTATTCCGCGTCCGCTGGACAGCGACAAAGTATTGTCTACCTTAGTTGGGACTTCCTTCCGTGGTAAAATTGCGTTTGAACGCGGAAGTGAAGACAGTAACTACTATTTAAGTTATGGAGATTATGGCTTGAATTCGCTTGGAGTACGCATTTTTCCGCAGAAAAACGGAAAGCTGCTGATACAAGCCATGGATTTGAAGGTGGGCTGGCCGTATATTACATTAGCTACCCTTAGTCCGAAAAAAGCAAATCTGACAAGCTTTACAGATGGTACAGAATTTGAATTAGGCATTGATATGTGGGAAGAGGCGGACAGCGAAGACGGTATCAATGATGTGAAAATCAACATCTTTATTAACGGAGTGCAGTACAATAAGTCTTCCTACGTCTGGGAAAATGCGCTGGCCAATAACGATGATTCCGACACAAAATTTCTTGGAACCAATATCAATCTTATTTCGCTAAAAGAGAAGGATAAGATTGTGATTTACGGCGAGAAACCAGATTATGGAACACCAATTCGCCCGGATAGCTCTTTAAAAGAAATTTCATTTTCCAGTTTTGGGATTGCAGACGGAACGTATCAGTTTAATAATACGGATCTGTCAGCGAAGGGAGGATATTTTGATCCTGAACGCGGCAAGAGTTTGAATGGTGTTTTATTCAACGGAAACATTACTTTTGAAAGCGAATGGGGCGTTCAGATCCGTCTGGGCGGAAAAACATCCGCCTGGGAAGGTCTTTGCTTTGTATCGAACGGAGATGGAAAATTATTGTTGATCGACAGTTTCCAGAATAAAACATGGTGCGTATTCACACCGGCTGTGGCAGGAGTACAATTGGCCGACAATATGCTCAATGTGAAGATCAGTATAGAATATGTTGACAATGATGGAGATGGAAAAAACAATGATGTAAAAGTCGGTGTATGGTTTGAAAATGTTTTATATAAGAACCAGTTTATATATCTGCCGGATTGTGCAGAAAATATGGGTTCTATGTTAGGTATTTATATTCCAAAGGAAAACATAAAAATGGCAATTTCATCCGAGAATGTCGATAATTCGATTGATTTTACTTTATTTGGGTATACAAGGAATTATGCAGCAGAGTTAAAGCGTACAGAAAAGAGGATTGAGCCATACCTTAAACTTTCAAATTGGCGGAAGGTAAAATAAAGGAGAGACAGATATGAGTTTTTTTGATTCAGATCGGTTTCAGAAATGGTGCTGGATTGAATTGATCGGATTTGATAATACTGTCCCGGACTTTGGCGTCTCAAATTTCCTGAAGCGTGCAGGATTCGTCCCAACTGGAATTTCCTTGCTGTTATCCTGGCTTGGATTTGTATTTCAGCATAATACGCTGTCCGAAGAAAGGAAGCTTTCTCCTGCGGAGTGCAGCTATTCCGGGCATGAATATTGCCCGGAACGGCGGCGCCAGGACTGGACGAATCTTCAATTGCAGGGACTTATTCAGGAATTGCATAAGCATGGAGTTAAGGTTTATCTAAGTTTTTTCAATATATGTGGTTATGTGGATGATGATGGGGTTAACATCAAGGATACTTTTCACCGTGAGCATCCGGAACTGCTGGATAAAGGCACAGACATTTCGGTCAATGTGTTGAAGCGCTTGTCAGATAAGACCTATTATGAAGATCTTCTGCAGACAAAAGTTGTAAAGGTGTTATGCGACTATGAGTTTGATGGGATACAGATCGCAGATGGAATTTCTTCCGGAAGACTAACGATCCAGAACAGCATTGCGCAGGACGACATGCTTGTGCAGTTTCAGGAGTACACGGGAATTTCCATACCGAAAGATGAAGATCCCATGGATTTCATTCTGCATAAACACTATACGAAGTGGATTTATTTTCATACGGCACGTTTTGCGCAGTTTTATCGCAAATTTTATGAGAAATTAACGGCAGCCGGAAAAGAAGCGATGTTCAATAATGCATGGACCTGCGGACCTTTTGATGCTATGTACCGCTATGGGGTAGATTACCGGCTCTTACCAGAGCTTGGAGCAACCAACTGTATGGCAGAGGATGTATCAGCCGGTCTGGCTATTTTATCCGAAGGAGATAACGGCTATTTGATGACGGATGAAGAGAGGCGTCGTGTGCATTATCAGTTTTTAACAAAGCTGATGCTGACAAAAGCCTCCATGCCCACAGTGGATGTGTGTCCCTTGACTAATATTCACGATAATATGGAACAATGGGGAGTTTTAGAGCATATGCCAACGTCTATGGTATGCTCAGCAGCCAGTAATCTCAATACCTATATTTATCAAAAACAGCTTGTTGAGCCGATTGCGAAGGGACCATTTTATTGTCTGTGTGATTCTCTTTCTGCCGAGAATTGGGCCTTTATTCGCACTGCATGGGAGAGAGCTTTTACAGAAGATGTATATGGAACAGCCGGAGTCACATTGGTGTGGTCAGATGGACGCCTGGATAGAGAAATAGATGAGTTTTACAGAGACAGGCGTTTGCCAACGACAGAGATCGTATCTGAATTGATGTATGCGTCGGCTCCCATCAGTGCGGTTGTGCGGTCAGAGGATCTGGCCGATATGCCTGAGCCGTTTGGAGTATATACAGGTGCGCTGTTAGTAACGAATCCGGATCTGTTGTCCGGCAGAGAATTCTCACAGCTGATGAATTCAAATCGACGGGTGTTAGTGATTTGCCCAGCGGAGCATTTGCCGAAAGGATTCCGTGTGGTGGTTCGGGAGAACAATACTTTTGTAAACATGGTGTTGGCTGTAAATGGAAGATGGAACCGGGACGAGATTTGCATAGAGAACCCGGCAACATATTCCTTTGATTCCGCAAAAGATAACGAAGTGCTGGGCGGACTATGGACGCATTCTCTAAAACATATGCCATACAGCAACGCTTTTTGGATTGCCTGTGCAGATGCCATCATGGAAATAAGCGGAGCGCCCATTATGAAAAAGGAAGTGGTGACAGAACACGGGATACAAAGACGCGTATGCAAATATATCTGTGTACAATTACGCCGTAAAGAATGCTGTAAGGTAATCATGACAAATGATGATTATTGGTATAATTGTCCAAGCATTGATATGCGGCAGGAAATCGAAAGCGTGGTTGCTTTAACCAAGTATAAAGGATATCGTGTTCCAACGTCAAAAACGGGTTTCTCTATACGAGTGCCAGGCAGAGGAGCAGAAATTATAGAAGTTACCATGAAGGAGTAATATAAGGATGAAACAATTTGACATTACATATTTTTATGGTCCACCCTCGGAATATATTGTGAAGGAAGAATGTGTGGCTGATATTGCTGCCTCCGGTATGACATTGTGTCAGCTGTTTCAAAATACCGCGGAAGCAAATAAACAAGCATTACCTTTATTAAAAAAGTATGGGATGAAGGCGAATATTTTTGAAACAAGAGTCACGGAACTTATCAGAAGCAAAGATATAAGTGCAGTAGATGCAATTGTAAAAGAGGTAGTAGAGGATTATTCGGGGTTTGACAATATCGCAGGATGGGATATTTCGGATGAGCCGGACAGCGAGATGTTTCCAATGCTGTCGGCTGTCACAAGTGCATTTCATAAGTATTCGCCGAATCAAGAGGTGGTTATCAATCTGTATCCGAACTATGCCACTCCGGAAATGTATAAGGATACAGATTACCTCACACATTTGAAGCGATTTGTGGAAATCGTGGATCCGGATTTCTTAAGTTACGATCATTATCATTTTATGGGACGCAAGAAAAAGAAAAGATCCACAGCCAGTGCAGCAGAGGAAGAGAGGGAAAGGCTTATCCGATTAGCGGCAGAACAATCGGAAGACCGTGACGATTTTTTTGAAAACTTAGAAGATGTCCGACGAATCGGTCTGAAACATAATTTGGAGCAAATGTTGATTATTCTGCTCACAGAGCATGGATGCTGTAGAAATTTAACGAGGGCGGAAATCCTGTGGGAAGTTAACATGTGCCTGGTATATGGGATGCACCGAATATCGTATTTTACCTATTGGCTTCCCGGCAGTGATGATGATGAAGATAATGAAGATACGCGTTATTGGAGCTGGGATAATGCCATGTGTGACAGACACGGAAACAAATATGAACACTATTATGATGTACAGGCTATTAACAAAGAGATTTATCCTATTGGAAATCGACTGTTTAAGACAAAGTCAAAGGAAGTATATCATATAGGAAAAACAGAAAAAGGTACGCGTGCTTTTCAGCCATATGGACACATCACTGACATAGAGGGCGAAAACGTTGTGGTAGGATTCTTTGAAGACGGATGCGTATATCTTGTAAATCGTGATTTTAAACAGGAAAATACCATTGTGTTATATGCTGATGAACCTTTTGAGATATATCATGCAGGATGTTTTGAACCTTCAGAAAAAACAAGAAAGATTACCTTATCGGCAGGCGCAGGTGTATTAATGCGGTGGAACGCAAGTAGAATGGACTATGAAGGAGAATAAAAATGCCTTATAAAAAAGAGCATATAGACAACGAAATCCTTGTGTTTGCGGAAGAAGACGGCATTATATCTGCTCATTTGGCTTTTTATGCACCCAGAAATGTCATCCTAGAGGACAGAGCAGGAAACCGGCTGACAGAGGGAAAGGATTATATGATTTCGGGTAACAGCGTAGAGCTTTTAAATCGTGAACTCCCGTATTATCGGGAGGGGTGGCTGCAGAACCGGAATGTTCCAGAGGAGCTGCCTTCGGAGAACCTGCGCTATAAGATCGAGGGCTGCCTGCTGGTCGATCCTGTATATATGAGAGGGACGCAATTTCTGGCAAGCTATGACTGTGAAGAGACAGAGCTTCCAAGGAGTGTATCCGACAAGCTGTGTCTGCCGTTGACCTATCAGAAGCTGAAAGACAATAAGAGGCTTAAGATTGCCCTGTTTGGCGACAGTATCTCCAATGCTGCGAATTCTTCCTGGCAAATGGGATTCGAAGGATATGAGCACTGGTGTGTGCAGGCGCTGAAGGAAGCAGAGAAATTATATGGAGCCAGGATAGACTTGCTAAATGTTTCCCGTTCCGGATATGGCACAGAGTGGGCCAAGGAAGCTGTTGCAGAGAAGTTTTCGGGACAAAATGTGGATCTGGCAATCATAGCCTTTGGAATGAATGATGCACCGGAAGGAATGTCAGTCGAAGTATTTACTCGGAATGTATCTGAGATCATAGAGAAAATAAGGGCGCTTTCCGGTGACACGGAATTTATTCTCATTGCGACGCCGGTACCGAATAAGGATTGTACATATGTTTATAAAGAACAGGAGCATTATATCCGGGGCTTACGAACGCTGGAGACTGAGGGTGTTACCGTGCTGGATATGACGTCGGTTTTCCTGTGGCTGCTTGAGCGAAAGCGCTATTGTGAGATTTCAGGAAACAATTTAAATCATCCCAATGATTTCGGTTATGCTTTTTATACGGATGCTCTTCTGGAGCTGTTTACGAGATTGAAGCAGAAGACAGAAAACCGTCTCGACTGGTCCGAATATTTTAAGATCCCGGAGTTTGAAAAAGCGGATTTCCCGGAATTGCCGGGGAACCTGCAGGGAGGATACCTAAGGACAGTTGTAAATGGGCAGCAGAGGAAAACCTTTGTATGGCTTGGAATTCCGACAGAGGAGAGAGAGAATTACCCTGCCGTTGTGCTGGCGCATGGAGCGGGTGGGAATGCCTTTCTTGAATGGGTGCAGAACTGGACGAAGCGTGGATATATTGCAATTGCCGTTGATCTGAATGGGACGCATTTTACAGATGGAGATGTTGTGAACAGGAAACAGAACGAAGCGGCAGGAAGGATTGGTGTCGGCTCCTTTGACTGTGTCGGCAAAGACCCATACGATTCCTGGACTTATTACGGAGTAGCACAGTTGCTGGCGGCGCATTCCTATCTGCGCTCGCTGGAAAAGACGGATTGTACGCGTACCGGAATCGTGGGGATCTCCTGGGGAGGTGTACTGTCACTCATTGCAGTTGGCGTGGATAAGCGCTTTTCTGCGGCGGCGATCATTTATTCTGCCGGGTTTATTACCGATGATCTGCTGGGGCAGGAAACGGGGCTGTTTGCGGACAGGGAGCGCAAGGATTTCTATGATACATGGCTTGACCCGGCCAATTATCTGTATGGAACAGACATTCCGATACTTTTTCATGCAGGACTACTGGATGGGGCCTTTTCTCCCATTCAGAGACAGAGAACGTATCGTTTGCTGCACGGCGTTGTGAGCCTTGCAGTGAAGCAGGAGCTGTATCACGACAATGTCAGTAATTTTGAGAATGAAAATGTCCTTTCCTTTATGGATGACTGCTTTAGGAAGACCCGAAAGCGGGTTCCCTTGAAGGCGGAGCTTTCCGGTGGAATCTTGCGGCTGCATTTCCCGGAGAGATATACATCGGCGGAGGTTCTATATACGGAAGGAGTCGGAGACGAACACAAATTCCACTGGGAGAGTATTTCCGTTGATTTTAAGGATGGCGAAGCGTTACTTCCTGTCCCGGAAAAAGCGAAATTTATTACGGCAGTTGTGTACTACGGTGATGGATTATATACCAGCAGCGATTTATTTGATGTCGCAAAAGAAAAAGAATAACTTACAAGATATAAGGGGTGAGATGTATGAAACAGGTAACAGTAATTATTGTCGGAAATGGTGACAGGGCGAATTGTTATTGCAGATTTGCCTTGAATCATCCGGAGTCGTTGAAGGTCGCAGCGATTGTCGATCCATCGGAGCGCAAGCGGCGTGAAGGCGCAGAAAAGTATGGCGTTCCATCGGAACTATGCTTTCACAGCGTGGCGGAGTGTATGGCGTATCATGAAGCACATGGAAGAATTGCGGATGCTGTGCTCGATTGTACCATGGATGAACTGCATTATGAAACGGCTATGCCATTCTTAGAAAAGGGCTATCACATGCTGCTGGAAAAACCGATTGTCAATAACATGGAGCAGTTGTTGGAGATTAAAAGGACGGCAGAGGCAAACGGTTGTCTCTTGATGGTCTGTCATGTATTGCGGTATACACCTTTTTTCATGGCGGTCAAAGAAGTCATTCTACGGGGAGATATCGGCGAGATCGTCCACATGGAAACCAGCGAAAATGTGGGAGTGGCACATTCCTCGAATTCCTACATCCGTGGAAAATGGAACAGCAAGGAAAAATGCGGAAGTTCGATGCTGCTTGCAAAATGCTGCCACGACATGGATCTGTTGTGTTGGCTTAATAATGAAACCTTCCCGGTACGGGTTGCAAGCTTTGGCGGAAGGGATTTCCTGGTTCCGGGGAAAGCACCAAAGGGTGCCGGAACGCGCTGCTTGGTAGATTGTCCATACGTGGATACCTGCCAGTATTCCGCAAAGTCGATCTATGTAATGAATGACAAATTCCCCTGGTATTCGTGGGATTGCATTGATAAGAAATACGATGAAATATCAAAAGAGGAAAAGGTCGAGTCGCTGAAGACCTTTAATCCCCATGGCGTGTGTGCGTATAAAACCGGTTCGGATATTGTGGATCACCAGGCAGTGGTTCTTCACTTTGCCAATGGAAGTACGGCGACACACACCATGATCCAGGGAACGGTAGTTCCGCGAAGACTGACGCGTATCGTCGGAACAAAGGGAGAGATTGAAGGCTCCCTTGACGCGTGCAAGTTTACCGTGTACAAGTATGATTTTGACAAGGCATGGTATACCGCGGAGGAAGTCGATATCAGGGAGCGGATAGCCAAGGACGATCATCATGCAGGCGGTGATGACGGAATCATCCGGGATTTTGTCAGCATGATCCGGGGCGGAAAGACCAGCATCTCCTGTACCAAGATCCAGGACAGCATCTATGGCCATTTGTGTGTGTTTATGGCGGATGCATCTATGGAGGAGCAGGAAGAAAAGGATATTAAGTGATGCAGAAGGCAGAATGGATATGGCGAAGCAGAGAATATGAGGCCGATGAATACGCAGTATTTCAGGATACCATAAGTTTTTCCGGGGAACATACGGCGATGGACATTTCTGTTGCCGGAGATTATGCACTGTATGTGAACGGGCAGCTTGCTTCCTTTGGACAATATCCCGATTATCGGCATTATAAGGTATATGACCATTTGGACATCACACCGTATTTGCTGGAGGGGGAGAATGCGATCCAGATCACGGCGTGGTACAGCGGTCTGGATTGCCTGACGGGATATGATTTCGGAGCAGGACTCATCTATGAGGCATATACGAAGGATGCGGTGAAGGCTTATTCCAGAGAGGGGCTTCCCTGCGGCTTGTACCGGGCATATCAAAGCCATAAGAAAAAGTTGATAACCACCCAGCTGGGGTATTCTTATACCTTTGATGCAAGACATCAAGACGAGCAAAGCTTCCAAGAGCGAGCAGTGCGTATGGATGGAATGCCGGAACAACTGGTGAAACGGCCCATTGAAAAGCTTGTACTGCAAGGCGAAAGTAAGGCAGAATTAATAGACGGGAAACAACAGATTTATGATCTGGGGGCGGAGCGATGCGGATTTTTGTCCGTGGGCTTCACTGCTCCGGCGGGAGAAGTCATCCGGGTAAGCTTCGGGGAGCATCTGGCGGACGGACAGGTGCGAAGCAGGATAGGAGATCGGGATTTCTCAGTGGAGCTTATCGGGAATGGCGAATATACGGAATTCTTAGGCACATTCCGAAGACTGGGATGCAGGTATCTGCAGATCGAGGCATTCGGGGAAACAAAGATCGGACATCTTGGCCTGTGTGAGGTCGAGTATCCGTTTATACAGAAGGCGTTTCATGTGTCTGATCCGCTGCGGCAGCAGATTTATGATACCTGTGTGCGAACACTCCGTCTCTGCGCGCATGACCATTATGAGGATTGCCCGTGGAGAGAGCAGGCGATGTATATCGAAGATTCCCGCAATGCGATGCTATGTGGCTACTATGCTTTTGAAAACGCGGAGGAGTTTGTGAAGGCTTCCCTGGAACTTATCCTTCAGGGGCAGCGGGCGGACGGGCTGTTTGAATTGTGTTTTCCGTGCCATTGGGAGTTTACCATACCTTCTTTCTGTCTGGTTCTGCCCAGCGCCATTCTGGAATATGCCCGTCACAGCGGCGATACAGAGCTTGTGAGACGTGCCATGCCGCAGATTGAGAAGCTTCTTGCGTACTTTATGAAGGATATGGAAGAAAACGGCTTATATAAAACCGTTTCGCGTGATGATGTATGGCATTTTTATGAATGGGCGGGAGATTTGGATGGCTGTTATTTTTCGGATTGTGCGGAAGACAAAAAGCGGGATGACTTCGACAGCCTGATCAATGCTTTCCTGTCACTGGCGGTTGAAAAAACAGTGGAATTATACCGGATATTGGGAGATTCTCAAGCTGCTTTACGATATACAAAGTTCCGGGAAACGCTGAATAAGAGCATTTATAAGCTGTTCTACCGGGAAGAGGCCGGTGCATTTAAGACGTATTCCGGGCGCGATACATACAGCCAACTGGCCAATGCGCTTTGCATACTTTGCGGAGCCTGTCCCACAGAGCATTTGGAAGAGGTTGCAGAAAAGGTTGCGGCGGGAGATCCAGAGTGGGTACCCAACACCTTGAGTATGAATATCTTCCGATATGACGCATTGCTAATGGTGAATCCTGAAAGGTATGCAGACTTTATCTTGAATGAAATCGACAAAGTCTACGGTCATATGCTGGAGGAAGGAGCCACTTCGTTCTGGGAGACATTAAGCGGGGAAAGCGATTTTGACGGGGCGGGCAGTCTTTGCCACGGATGGAGTGCGATCCCGATATATTATTATCACATATTAAATAACAGCGCAGGATGAGCTGTCACAATCATAATGAAAGGAAGGAAAAAGTTATGAAAACAGTAAAAGAAAAGTATTTGGTAGTAGGTGCAGATTTCGCAGGATATCCCTTGAAGGAAGCGGTATGTGAGCATCTTAGGAAAAAGGGATGGAAGATCACCGATCTTGGTGTGACGAAGGACAGTGACCCGGATGATACGGAGAACATGTTTCATCGTGTCGGGCTTCGCGTGGGAGCACAGATCTCGGAGGGAAACTTTGAACGGGCGCTTCTTTTCTGCGGCACGGGAATGGGAATCCACATTGCAGCCAGCAAATGTCCTCATGTTCATGCAGGCGTTGTGGAGAGCGTACCTGCTGCGCGAAGAGCAATCACCGGAAACGGAGTGAACGTGCTTGCCATGGGCGCATTCTATGTAGCTCCCGCCATGGGATGTGATATTGCGGATGCCTACCTTACGGCGGAGCTTGGCAGCGACCAGACGTGGTGGCATAATTTCTATGAGTTCCACAAGCTTGCAATCGACGAACTGGAGGCGTTTGATTACAACGAGTATAAGGCAAACGGATACAAGGTAGAGCATCTGGGGGATTATCCGTTAGAGTTGGAAGATAAGCCGGAGTAACGTCCGCTCCCCAGCAAACGGCTATTAACTGGCTGGAAAACAAATGTTGCCCTGCTTCGGCAGGGCTTTTTCATCTTGGTATCACATGAAAAATTCGGTGTACAAATAATGAAACATACAGTATAATAGATTTATTGATTACAGGGTTCCCGAAGGGGTTCCTGTAATAGACTTATTGATTACAGGGTTCCCGAAGGGGTTCCTGTAATAGACTTATTGATTACAAGATCATATCCTGGCAGGAAAAGGGGTGCGCTGCAAGAATGGAAATGAAAAAGAAGCTTCCAATTGGAATTGAAAATTTTGCGAAAATCAGAACGGAAGGGTTTTATTATATAGATAAGACGGGACTTATCCGGGAATTATTGCAGAACTGGGGAGAAGTAAACCTTTTCACCCGTCCAAGAAGATTTGGCAAGTCTCTGAATATGAGCATGATGAAAAGCTTTTTTGAGATTGGCTGTGACAGCACGCTGTTTGATGGACTGGAGATCTCCAAGGAGACAGCCTTATGTGAGGAATATATGGGGAAATATCCGGTCATATCCATCAGTCTGAAGGGCGTGAACGGAGCCAGTTTTTCGACAGCCCGTACCATGATGAGTGCGATTATAGGAAATGAGGCATTGAGATTCGGATTTCTGCTGGAAAGCAGTAAGTTGAATGAAAGTGAGAAAATGCTGTACCAGCAGATCATATCAGTTGACCGTACCGGACGTGAAACATATGCTATGGCGGACTCCGTATTGATGGAGAGTCTAAAGAATCTCTCCATATTGCTGCACAAGCATTACGGACAAAAAGTGATCATTCTGATCGATGAGTACGATGTCCCGCTGGATAAGGCCATGCAGGCAGGATACTATGAAGAAATGGTGAGTCTTATCCGCAATCTTTTTGGTCAGGCCTTAAAGATAAATGACAGTCTGCAGTTCGCTGTCCTGACCGGGTGTCTTCGAGTGTCAAAGGAGAGCATTTTCACAGGACTGAATAACCTGAGAGTCTTAACAATCCTGGATGTGCAGTTTGATGAGTATTTTGGTTTTACGGATCAGGAAGTGAGAGGACTTCTGGATTACTATGACCTGTCTGATTTTTATGACACGATAAAAGAATGGTACGATGGCTATCATTTTGGAAATGTGGATGTGTACTGTCCCTGGGATGTGATCTGCTACTGCGATAAGCTTCGTGCCAACCCGGAAGAATATCCGGGGAATTACTGGTCCAATACCAGCGGAAATGACATTATCCGCCACTTTATCGAGATGGCAAAAGGAATGACGAAGCGAGAAATCGAACAGCTGATGGAGGGAAATACTGTCGAGAAGGCGGTACGGCAGGAATTGACCTACAAGGAGTTATATGCTTCCATTGACAATCTGTGGAGTATACTGTTTACCACAGGGTATCTGACCCAGCGGGGGAAGCCGCAGGGAAGAAAGGTTACGCTGGCAATCCCCAACCGGGAGATCCGGGAAATATTTGAAAGTCAGATTTATGAGTGGTTCCAGGATACCGCCTGGCAGGACGGAGCTGCACTGGATGCGTTTTGTGAAGCTTTTCAGAAAGGGGATGCTTCCGGCGTTGAGGAGAAGTTCAATGCATATCTGAAAAAGACCATCAGTATCCGAGACACGGCGGTGAGAAAGGATAAAAAGGAGAGCTTCTACCACGGAATTCTTCTTGGACTTCTGGGCTTCAAGGACAGCTGGAGCGTATCTTCCAATTCGGAGGCGGGAGAAGGCTACAGCGATATTTTAGTGGAGATCGAGGAGGAAGAGATCGGTATCATAATAGAAGTAAAATACGCTGAGAACGGTGATCTTGAAGCGGGCTGCCAGAAAGCCATGGATCAGATTGAAAAGAACAAATATGAGGAAGAGCTTGTGGATGCGGGGATGCAGCAAATCTTCAAGTTCGGCATTGCATGTTACAAGAAGCGGTGTAAGGTTGTGTTGGGACGGTAACATTTTAATTAGCAAAACAGAAAAGCAGGAGCCTTAGCTTCTGCTTTTCGCATTTCCGGTGCGCCTGGCAGCGCATTTTCTATTTCCGGTTCTTTTTCATCATGCTTAAGATCATATCAGCCTTTCGGCGTTCGCCTTCCGGCATGCTCATCTTCAGTACCTCCACGATCAGATCCGTCTCCGAATTGTCGAAAGACACGCCTTTGTTCTGGGCAGCGGAGGAGGCCGCTGTCAGTGCGGACATCATATCCTTGGGCGTGGAACCGGGGTTCTGGCTGGCCATTTCCATCAGAAACTGTAGCTTTTCCGGCGAAATATTATTTAACTGTGGGTTGTTTAGCAAAAGTGATAGATCCATGATAACTCCTTTTCGGGGTGCGTTATTGAAACGGAATGCTGCAGGAGAAAAGCGTTACCCGTTTTTATTTATTGTATGAAGCGCGCAGGAAAAATATAACCGCATACACTGTTAGAGTATAGAGAAAGGAAGGAAGCCATGGGAAGATTGATTATAGATGGAAACACGGTTTACGAGATTGATGAGGAATGCATGCGCAGGAAAGGGCAAAACGGCGTTCCTGGCAAAACAGGGCAGGAAGGAAGCACATCCACCATGAAGCAGGATACCGTGCAGGAGAATCCGAGAGCTGCGCGTGGCGGAGCGGTTCGTGAATCAAACAAGGGGAGAACCCCTTTTGGTTCTTGAACCATAAGATATTGAAATATCCGCATAGAAAAAGGAGTTGCGAAAGCAGCTCCTTTTTCGTAGAGACCGAGATCCGGTTCCGGGGAAGTACAATAGAAAGCACGTTTCGTGGACTTTCTGTTGTCATGGACTACTAGCAGCCGCAGCCACCAAAGATACCATTGTTGCCGTTTCCACAGCAGGAAAGCAGGAGAAGGATGATTATGATATCGCATCCACATCCGTTATTTCCGCCCAAGATACCATTGTTGCCGTTTCCGCAGCAGAAGAGCAGCAGGATGATCAGAATCATATTGCATCCACATCCGTTATTGCCTTCGCATCCACATCCGCCACCACAATTTGTTGCAGCTAAATCACTCATTCCTAAGTCCTCCAAGATTTTGATTACAGTTTACTATATGGCGGAAACATGGCCATGGTGAGATGTTTGTGCAAAGAAAATGCAAAAAAAAAATAGCGGTCTTGATTTTTTCCAAAAAAGTGATATATTGAATTGGAGAAATTAGAATGGTTTGCAGATAGCGGAAGGCACGGGTGATACGATGAATGAGGTCATTGAAAAGCTGTATGAAATTGAAGAAAACGCTGTAAATATCATGAATAATGCCGGCCGGTTCAAGGAAGAATGCCGTAAGCAGACAGAGGAGGCCCAGAAGAAGTTCGAGGAAGAGCTGGAGCGTAAAACCGCTGAACGGCTGGATGAGTCGAAACGCAATCTGGACAGCGAAGCACAGACAAGGATCCGGGAGATGGAGGATACATATCAGAAGCAGATTGAAGCGCTTGAGGAAACCTATACGGTTCATCTGGAGGAGCTTTCAGAGGATATCTTCCGGCGGATTGCAGGAGGTGCATAAAATGCCGGGGAGCTTATTGCATTACAGCGGTCTGGTCACCAAGACCAGATCCATGAGCGGCAGTCTGCTGACGAAGAAGGAGCTGGAACAACTGACTGAGCTTGCAACGGTCAACGAGGCGATCCAGTATCTTCGCGGAACCAGAGGCTATGGCGCGGTATTCCGGGGCCGGGAAGAAGTATGGCATCGGGGACAGGCAGAGGCTGTTATCACGGATTCCTTATACCGGGACTTCGAGCGTTTATACCGCTTCGCGGACGCCGGACAGAGGAAGCCGTTCCGATACATATTTACCAGATATGAGATAGATCAGCTTAAGATCTGTCTCAAATATTTTTTTCATGAACAAATGGAAGAGAAAGAAATGTTCGTGGATGATTTCTTTGAGCGGCATACCCGGTTTTCTCTGGAACATTTAAAGAGAGCAGGTTCCCTGAAGGAATTTGAACAGGAACTTGCGGGAACCGGGTACGAGCGTGTGTTTGCAAAGCTTCAGAATGTCGGAGCACAGAACTATGTGGATTATGCCATGGCGCTGGATATCAATTATTATACCACAGTATATCGTGATATCCGCAGGATGAAGCGTTGCAGTATGCGGAGCCTTTTACTGGATATTTACGGAACACAGATCGACTGGTTGAATATTATGTGGATCTATCGCTCCAAGCGATTTTACAGCCAGAGTCAGGCAGAACTGTTTGCTTCCCTGATTCCGGCAACGTTCCGATTACGAAAAGAGGAACTTCGCAGGATGACCGGGGCAGCGGATGTGCAGGAGCTTTTAAAGCATCTTGCAGGGACGGCCTACTTTGACGGAAAAGACGCGCTTATGAAGATGGAGGATGAGATATCCTACCGGAAGATTGTGGAGGATACTTACCGCAGGGTGAGTCGAAGCTATCCAATGTCCATTGCGCCGGTTCTCACCTATCTCTATGAGAAAGAGCAGGAGATTGACCGCCTGACCTCCATCATTGAGGGAATCCGTTATCAGGTTCCGCCCAGGGAAATACGGGATATTATACTACTATGAAAGCCCAGTCTCCATGGCCGGACGCGGCGGGGGCTCGCACACGCAAGCGTACAGCCATGAGAGACGCTAACCTGTATGAGCATAAAAGCCACAGAGCAACGCGATGGGGCGATATGCGAATGCAGGTAGGATTGTGAGAGCACAAAGTGCGGAGCAATCCGTAGGGCTTTCATACTAACAAAATTTTGATCTAACACGGAGGAAGCAGCATGGTTGAAAAAATGAAATTGCTTCATATCACCGGTCCGAAGTACGATATCGACCGGGTAATGAAGCAGTATCTTGTAAAATATGACATACATTTTGAAAATGCCATGACAAGTCTCGGAAATATCAGTAATGTGCGCCCCTTTATCGAGACGAATATCTACCGGGACATTTACAACAGTGGAAAAGAACTGCTTGGCTATTTGGAGCCGACGGATGAACTGGAGGATATGTCCATTGGAGCCGCCAGCGAGATCATCCGGGATGCCAGTGAGCACACGGAGGAGATCTTAAAGCGTCAGCGGGAGCTGACCAAGCGGAATCAGGAGCTTTCCGAATTCCTGAAGGCGATCTCGTATTACCGGAATCTGGACTTTGAGTTCAGTAAGCTTATGGAATTCAAGTTCATCAAGTTTCGGATGGGACGGATCCCCAGGGAGTATTATCACAAGCTGGATGCATTTATCCAGGAGACGCCGTATACGTTATTCTGCGAGTGCTACAGCGATGAAAATTATGTTTGGGGTCTCTATTTCGTCCCATACATTCACGCAGCAGAGATGGATGCCGTGTATTTGTCCTTCCATTTTGAACAGATCTATGTGCCTGCGGACTTTGCGGGAACGCCGGAGGAAGGGTATGCGCAGGCAGAGCAGGAGATGAAGGCGAACGAGGCCGAGATTGCCAGATTGTCGGCAAAAATGTGCGAGATGCTAAACAGCAACCGCCTGGAGATCCTGTCGGCGTACCACATCCTGGAAGATTACTGTGAGAACTTTGAGATCCGCAAGATGGCAGCCTGTACGAAGCCCAAGCACAAGGGGGAATATTATATCCTGTATGGCTGGATGTCGCGCGCGGATGCCGAGGCATTTCAGAAGGAGATTGCCGGAGATCAGAATATTCACTGCATTCAGGAGGCTGTGGATGGCAAGCTTAGTACCAGCCCGCCCACGAAGCTGAAGAATCCGAAGATATTGAAGCCCTTCGAGATGTTTGTGGAGATGTACGGACTGCCGGCCTACAACGAGATGGACCCCACGCTGTTTGTGGCACTCACCTATACGTTGATGTTCGGTATCATGTTTGGGGATGTCGGACAGGGCCTGGTACTGGCAGTGGGAGGATTCCTGCTGTACCGGATCAAGGGCATGCGGCTGGCCGGGATTCTCTCGCTGGCCGGAGTATGGTCTGTGGTATTCGGTTTTATGTACGGCAGTATCTTTGGGTTTGAGGATATTTTAGATCCAATCTGGATGCGGCCCATGGACAATATCATGGAGACATTGATGACGGCCATCGCCTTCGGAGGTGTGTTGATCCTCATCGCCATGGTACTGAATATGATCAATGCCATAAGAGCCAGAGAATACGGACGGCTGATCTTCAATCAGAGCGGCATCGCAGGCTTTATCTGTTATGGCTTCGCGGCACTCTGTATCGTATTATTCGCCACGGGACATCCGCTGCCGGCCGCGATCATTATGGGCCTGACCGTAGGGGTTCCGCTGCTGATGATTCTTTTGAAGGAGCCGCTGGGAAACTGGATAGAGAAGAAGAAGCCGGTGCTTCCGGAGGGCAGCAAGGTCATGTTCCTGGTGGAGGCATTGGTGGAGTGCTTCGATGTGGTGTTGAGCTACGCCACGAACACCATCTCCTTCGTCCGTGTGGGCGCATTTGCGCTGAGCCACGCAGGGATGATGGGTGTGGTGCTGACACTGGCAGGGATGGAGAAGGGAACGCCAAACTGGATTGTAGTAGTGTTGGGCAACATCCTTGTGGCCGGACTGGAGGGCCTTGTGGTTGGGATACAGGTACTCCGTCTGGAATATTATGAAATGTTTAGTCGATTTTACAAGGGCAGCGGTAAGCCGTTTGTTCCGTTTAATAAAAGGAGGAAAACATCATGACAACAAAAATTATTTTAGTAGCGATCTTAATCTGCAGCATTCTGATTCCATTCGGTGTGTATCTGTTTGGAAAGAAGAAGACGGGGGGCTTCAAAGCGGCTCTTGCCTTCAATGTGTTCTTTTTCTTCGGGACACTGGTAGTCTCGGATATCCTGCTCTTTAGCGGGAACGTGCAGGCGGCCACCGGCGAGGCGGCGGCAACAGCTTCCGCAGATGGATGGCGGTATCTGGCGGCGGCGTTGTCCACAGGACTTTCCTGTATCGGCGCCGGAATAGCGGTAGCCAGCGCAGCCAGCGCGGCCTTGGGAGCATTGAGTGAGGATTCCAGCATTATGGGTAAAGCATTGATCTTCGTTGCTCTGGCTGAATCTATTGCACTGTATGGATTGTTGATCTCCTTCTCCATTTTAGGATAGGGGTGATCCCATGAAGATGTTTTTGATCAGCGATAACCGGGACACCTATACCGGTATGCGACTGGCCGGAGTGGATGGCGTGGTGATCCATGAACGGGCGGAGGCGGAGCGGGCGGCTGCCCGTGTGCTTTCGGATCCTGAGATTGGGATCGTGCTGGTGACGGAGGTCTTAGGACAGCGGTTTTCCGATATCTGGGATGATATCAAGCTAAACCGCAGAATGCCGCTGCTGGTGGAGATCCCGGATCGCCACGGAACCGGGCGTAAGGAGAACTTTATTACAGATTATGTCGGGCAGGCCATTGGGCTGAAACTGTGATGAGATGAGGAAGGAATCGTTATGGAGCTTACAGAGAAGCTGAATAGTTTTTACACCGCGTCTATAGAGGCGGCAAACAAGCGCAGCAGCGATGAGATTGAGGAATTTCAGGCCTCCATGGATCAGCAGCTGGAGGAGTTTAAGAAGCGGAAACAGGCGGAAGCAGAGCTTCGCTGTCAGGTGGAAGAGGAGAAGCAGAAGCGGGAGATAAACCGTCAGGTTTCCGAGGCTCTCATCCGGCAGAAGCGGAAGTTAAGCCAGGTACAGCAAGCCAGGAAGGAAGTGCTTTTTGGCCGGGTGCGGGAGAAGCTTTCGGCGTTCCAGAAGACGGAGGGTTATGACGAATATCTCCGCTCCAAGATCCGTATGGCACAGGATTTCGCCAGAGAGGATGAGCTTATCATCTATCTGAATCCCACGGACGCTGCGAAGAAGGAGAATTTGGAGCGGGAGTGCGGCTGTGCGCTTACGATAAGCCATGAGGATTTCGGCGGCGGAATCCGTGCGGTCGTGCATGCCAGAAATGTGCTGATCGATGAGTCCTTTCAGACAAAGCTGAAAAAAGAATGGGAGAATTACACCATATGAATACAACTGGAACAATTTACAGTATCAACGGCCCCATCGTTACCATCCAGGGGAACCCGGGATTTCGCATGGCGGAGATGGTATATGTGGGAACAAATCGCCTGGTGGGAGAGGTCATCCGCCTCTCCAGGGAACAGACCACCATACAGGTATTTGAGGAGACGACAGGTCTTCGGCCGGGAGAACTGGTGGAGGGCGAAGGAAAGGCGCTCAGCGTGACGCTGGCACCGGGAATCCTTACGAATATATTTGACGGCATTGAGCGGCCCCTTCGGGCCATTGCCCAGGTGGGAGGAGCTTTCATTCCACGTGGTGTCAATGTAGAGCTTCTGGATCGTTCCAGGCTGTGGGATACGAAGATCACGGTAGCCGTTGGGGATACGGTCTATCCCGGAACGGTCATTGCAGAGGTACAGGAGACTTCGGCCATCACCCACCGGGTGATGATCCCGCCGGAGGTGCACGGTGTTGTCGTGCGGACTGTCATCAATGGAAAATACACCATTGATGATGAAATCGTTGTTCTTCGGCTGGACGATGGCAGCGAGAAGAGTCTCACCATGACCCAGCAATGGCCTATCCGTGTGCCGCGGCCGGTAAACCGCCGTTTCCCGGCAGACCGTCCATTGGTGACGGGACAGCGGATCTTAGACACGCTGTTTCCCATTGCAAAGGGCGGCACTGCAGCCATTCCCGGAGGCTTTGGCACCGGGAAGACCATGACCCAGCACCAGCTTGCCAAGTGGTCGGACGCAGATATCATCATTTATATCGGCTGCGGGGAGCGCGGAAATGAGATGACCAACGTACTGGAGGAATTCTCGGAGCTGACAGATCCCAAGTCAGGAAACCTTCTGCTGGATCGGACGGCACTGATCGCAAACACCTCCAATATGCCGGTGGCGGCCAGAGAGGCCAGTATCTATACCGGTATCACGTTGGCAGAGTATTACCGTGATATGGGCTATCATGTGGCGATCATGGCGGATTCAACCTCCCGGTGGGCGGAGGCACTGCGGGAGCTCTCAGGCCGTCTGGAGGAGATGCCGGCGGAGGAAGGCTTCCCGGCATACCTGGCCTCCCGGTTGTCTGCCTTCTATGAGCGGGCAGGCTATGTGGAGAATTTAAATGGCAGTGACGGCAGTGTGACCATCATTGGGGCAGTGTCGCCTCAGGGCGGTGATTTCTCAGAACCCGTGACCCAGAATACCAAGCGGTTTGTCCGCTGCTTCCTGGCTCTGGATAAGTCACTGGCCTATGCGCGCCATTACCCGGCTATTAACTGGCTTACCAGCTACACGGAATATTTGAACGATCTGGCCCCCTGGTACAATACCCATGTCGGTCAGAACTTTATCTACTGCCGGAACGAGCTTTTGAATATCCTTACCACCGAGAGCAGGCTGAATGAGATCGTGAAGCTTATCGGCAGCGATGTTTTGCCGGACGATCAGAAGCTGGTGCTTGAGATCGCCAGGGTTATCCGTCTCGGCTTCCTGCAGCAGAACGCCTTTCACCCGGAGGATACCTATGTCCCTATGGAGAAGCAGCTGAAGATGATGGAAACCATTCTTTACCTCTATGAGAAGTGCAGGGCGCTCATTGCCATGAGCATGCCTATGGCATTGCTTCAGGAGGATCCCATCTTCGAGAAGGTAATCGCGATTAAATATGAAGTAGGCAATAAGGAATTGTACAAATTTGATGAATATCATACCATGATCGATACATTTTACCAGAAGATCCTGGAGACTAACGCATAGGAGGAGAGGCATATGGCAATCGAATATTTAGGTTTAAATGAGATCAACGGACCTCTCGTAGCAGTGGAGGGCATACAGGATGGCTTCTATGAGGAAATGGTGGAGTTTACCGTGTCCGGCAATCAGCGGAAGCTGGGAAGAATCGTGGAGATCAGCAAGGACAAGGCGCTGATACAGGTCTTTGAGAGTACGGATGAGATGGCCCTTGACAACACGCACACGCGGCTCACCGGGCATCCCATGGAGCTGGGGCTTTCCGAAGAGATCCTGGGCCGTACCTTTAACGGACTGGGTGAGCCTATCGATGGTCTTGGAAAAATCAAACCGGAGTGTATGCGGGACGTCAACGGACTGCCCTTAAATCCCTGTGCCAGAGAATATCCCAGAAACTATATCCGAACCGGAATCTCAGCCATTGATGGGCTGACCACGCTGATCCGTGGACAGAAGCTTCCGATTTTTTCCGGGAACGGGCTGCCGCATGACCAGTTGGCGGCCCAGATCGTGGAGCAGGCGTCCTTGGGAACCAATTCCGATGAGAAATTCGCCATTGTATTTGCCGCCATGGGTGTCAAGTATGATGTGGCAGAGTTTTTCCGCAGAACCTTCGAGGAGAGCGGTGCCAGCTCCCATGTGGCAATGTTCTTAAACTTGAGCAACGATCCGGTGGTGGAGCGGCTGATCACGCCGAAGGTGGCTTTGACAGCCGCGGAGTATCTGGCATTTGAGAAGCATATGCATATCCTGGTGATCCTTACCGATATGACGGCCTTCGCGGAGGCCATGCGTGAGGTGTCCTCCCTGAAGGGAGAGATCCCCAGCAGAAAGGGTTTCCCAGGTTATCTCTACAGTGAACTGGCAGCGATCTACGAGCGTGCCGGGATCGTGAAGGGGGTGGACGGATCTGTGACCCAGATTCCCATCCTGACGATGCCGAACGACGATATTACGCATCCTATCCCGGATCTGACCGGATATATCACAGAGGGGCAGATCGTGCTGGAGCGGTCGCTGCACCAGAAGAATATCTATCCGCCCATCAACGTGCTGCCGTCCCTGTCTCGTCTTATGAAGGACGGAATCGGTGCGAAGTATACCAGGGAGGATCATCAGGATGTAGCAAATCAGCTATTTTCTTCCTATGCCAGAGTAGGCGAGGCCAGGGATCTGGCCAGCGTTATTGGTGAGGATGAGCTGTCGGCGGTGGATAAGAAGTATCTGGAGTTCGGGACGGCCTTTGAGCAGGAGTTCGTAGCCCAGGGGGCGGCGGAAAACCGGAGTATGGAGGAGACACTGGACATTGGATGGAAGCTTTTGCATATCCTGCCGAAGGAAGAACTGGATCGAATCGATACGAAGATTCTGGATAAATATTGGAAGTAACAGTTCAGCCAGACCGAAGAAGGGGCGTGGGCTGAACTGTTCAGAAACTAAAACTTGCACGATAGCACGAGTTATTATATAATAATTTGAAAGAAGGAATTACGAATGGATCCGAACACATTCCCGACAAAGGGAAATCTGATATTGGCGAAGAATTCATTGGCTTTGTCCCGGCAGGGGTTTGAACTGATGGACAGGAAGCGGAATATCCTGATCCGGGAGCTGATGGATCTGATCGGGCAGGCTACGGACATCCAGAAGGAGATCGACAAAACCTTCCGGGAAGCTTATCAGGCGCTTCAGAAGGCCAATATCCAGATGGGGATCCATGAGGTGGAGGCTTTCAGCGAGACGGTTCCCATCGAGACATCCATACAGATCAAGCGGCGGAGCGTGATGGGGACGGAGATTCCGCGGGTGGAATATGAGAAGGAAAGCCGGAGGCCTGTCTTTGAATTTCAGGGTACCAGAATGTCGCTGGATGAGGCGAAGGAGAAGTTTGAACGGGTGAAGGAGCTGACGGTACGGTTGGCACAGATCGAGAATTCCGCTTACCGTCTGGCAACCAACATCAAGAAAACCCAGAAGCGTGCCAATGCGCTGCAGAATATCACGATACCGAAGTTTATGCGTCTGACGAAGGATATTCAGAATGCTCTTGAGGAGAAGGAGCGGGAAGAATTTACACGTCTTAAGGTGATCAAACGGATGCAGCGGGGATAGACAGCGGCGTTTACACAGCTTAGTATAAAAATACAACAGGATACGGGAGGAGAAGGCATGACGGACTACGAGAAGGCATTGCAGATCATTGTGGAGGTAAAGAAGGCTGTCATTGGAAAGGATGAGTGCATCGCCAAGAGCGTGGCTGCGATTCTGGCGGGTGGACATATCCTGCTGAATGACATACCGGGGGTTGGAAAGACCACGCTGGCAGTGGCACTGGCGAAAGCCATGTCTTTAAAGTCCAGCCGTGTCCAATTTACGCCGGATGTGCTTCCGTCGGATCTTGTGGGCTTCTCCGTGTATCGGAAGGAGACAAACTCCTTTGTCTATCAGCCCGGAAGCGTACTCTGTAATCTCTTCCTGGCAGATGAGATCAACCGGACCTCGCCCAAGACGCAGTCGGCGCTTCTGGAGGTCATGGAGGAGAAGCAGGCGACGGTGGACGGTGTGACACACCCTGTGCCGGAGCCTTTTATCGTCATCGCTACCCAGAACCCCTTCGGCAGTGCAGGAACCCAGATGCTGCCGGAATCCCAGCTGGATCGCTTTATGATCAGCATGAGCCTGGGATATCCGCAGATGGAAGACGAGCTTGCAATCTTACGAGGGGAGCACAAGCGTCAGAACGTAGAACCTGTGGTGACAGCACAGGAGCTTATCCATATGCGCCGGGAGACGGACGCGATATTTGTACACGAGGATCTCTATGATTACATCGGCCGCCTGGTGGAGCGCACAAGACATCATGAATATATTGAACTTGGTGTCAGCCCAAGAGGCACCATCTGTCTCCTTAAGATGGCAAAGGCACTGGCTTTTCTGCGAAAACGTGATTTCGTGGTTCCGGAGGATGTCATCGATATGGCAGTTCCGGTGATGGGACACCGCATCCGCTTAAACGGCAGAGCCAGGATCAACCAGGTGACGGAAGAACAACTGATCCAACAGATCATAAAGGAAGAGAAGCGGCCAACGCTGGCAAAGAAGTAGGAACATACCAATGATTCTTTATCAGTGAGGTGCTGCGATGATAAGACGGATTGGCTATTTGATTCTTTTATTTGCAACTATATACATAGCTGTCATCTATGACAGCAGTTCCCTGATCTTTCTTGCGGGGGTAGAGATCTTACTGCCCCTGTTTCTTGCTGTGGCTCTGCTTATACAGAGCCGGAAGATTTCCCTGATCTTACCACACGAACAACGCTATTTCTCTCATGGAGAGGCATATACGCAGATGCTGCAGATTCGAAATGACAGCCATTTTCCCATCCGCTGTGTGGCGGTACAGCTTACCATGGAGAATCATACTACCGGGGAGACGAAGAAGCAGTGGCTGCGTCAGTCCGCAGAGATGATGATAACAGAGCTTACGCTGCCCGGCACGGAGTTGGAACCGGGTGTGTATTCCGTCACCTGTGAAAAAATACATCTCTATGACAGCCTGTTTCTTTTTTATGTTCCCTTGAAAAAACATGTGAGCCGGGAACTGGTGCAGCTACCGGACTGCTTCGATGTAGAGGTCACTGTCCGCCCATCCGATACGGATGCTATCTGGGAGAGCGGTGAATACGATCCGTTAAAAAGCGGTTCCGATGCATCCCATATCCGGGAAGTCCGGGAGTATCGTCCGGGAGACAGACCCGGCAGCATTCACTGGAAGCTCTCGGCGAGACAGGAGCAGCTGATGGTGAAGGAATATGGGCTTCCTCTGGGATGCAGTGTTATGCTGGGGCTTGACTGGGAGAAGCTTACAAGATCACGGCTGGAGCTGGCTTACAGTCTGATCCATGGATTTACGGAGTGTAAGAGCGGTCTGCTGCTGACGTGGCTGCCGCCCGGAGAGCATACGCCAAGGCAGCTTCCGATCTTAAAGGAGGAGGACATCTGCCAGGCTTTTGAAACACTTATGCGAAGCAGAACAGCACATTTTCCCAAGGAGATTTGGCCGCAGGTTCCGGCTCGGCAGCTCTGGCTTGATGAGAAGCTGACGCTTATGCTAAATGACAGGGAGATTGCAGCGTTCTCGGAGGAGGATGTGAAGGAGAAACTGATGTATTTGGAGTCGGTGGTATGACGAAGAAGCAAAGATGGCTGAACCTGATCTGGAAATTTATTATTCTGACATTGCTGTTGCTGGCCTTTTTCCTGGCTATAAGGGATGGGCTTGAGATCGACTGGTGGGGAATTCGGGATGTGTTCCCGGTCTGTCTTATGACCGCTGCCCTTGTGACGTTGTCCGGCTATAATCGGGGGCTGACCCTGGGAGGCTGTGTGCTGGGAGCATTGGTCTGGGGCAGCGTATTCTGCCTGAACTGGTCCGGGTTACTGCAGGAACTGTGGTATTACAGCAGCCATGTGACTCGTCTGGTGAATGAATATTATGAGACAAGCTATCGATACAGCGCCGGGCTTCTACATGGAGAGACTGCGGCATTTCTTCTTATAGTGGCGCTTCCCATTGGAGCGCTCCTTGGCCTTGGCATCCATAGTGGTAAGGGAAAGGATGGAAAGCGGCAATGGTGGCGCGTTCTCTTCCTGCTGCCGCTGGCACTTGCCTTTGCCAGCGGATTAATGCTTGGCTATGGTCCGGGGATCGTGTCTGTCCTTTGCCTGGTGTTGGGGCTGGCTTTCCGACTGCTTTTATCGGATGGGCAGGTGCCGGGCATGCGGCAGAGACGAAATCTCCTGGTATTTCTAAGCGTGTGCGCAGCCACGGCTCTGTCGGCATGCTTCTATATTCCATTATCCGGTAAGGTGCTGGAATACCATAAATCGCTGAAGGCTTTTCAGGTGGACATGGAGGATTCCATAAAAGCTGCCATGAATGGCGGCATTTTATCGGAGCTTAAGTGGAGATTTGGCTTGTATGACGACACGGTAAAGATGACGAACCGGGAGCCATCGCTTACCAGCGATAAGATATTCACCGTCACGGTTACAGAGAAGCCGGCATCCGCGTTATACTTTAAGACCTTTGTGGGAGGAGATTATGATAAAGGTGTCTGGTATGCGGCGGATGAAAAGGAATTTGCGGATTTCTGCAAGGAGCAGGGAGTCGACAGCCAGGGAATGGGGGAGTATGTGTTGACACAGAGGGGAGCACTCACGACTTCCTATGTGCCTCAGCCCTGGGATATGACGGTGCAGATCGTGAAGCGGAATGCCAACCTAAGTCCGTATCCTTATTATTACTATGGCGTCAGTATCCCGAAAGAAGCGGAAGTGATCGGGGACAGCGGTATCCGTGTCACAAAGAAAAGCTCGTATGAACTGATAATGGGAACGGTGGCTATGGATATGATGGTTAGCTCCACCTTCATAGAGGACGAGTCAGGGCAGCGTATTTACGAGAATCCGTTTCCTTTTGAGACCACGAAAGAAACGACGGCTTATCAGGCCTATGTGGAGGAGGTCTACACCCGATTGCCGGAGGACCAGCTTCTGCGGCTGCGTGAGGCATATGAGAGCGGATATTTTGATTCTTTATCGAACCTCAACTGCCGCTACAGTCTCGATCTGGACCCAGTGCCGAAGGGCGAGGACGTCATCGAATACTTTCTGCTTGATTCCCGAGAGGGCTACTGCATGCATTTCGCATCAGCGGCCACGATCTTATATCGTATGATGGGGATTCCGGCGCGGTACGTCAGCGGCTATGTCGTATCGCCCAATGAGTTCGTGGAGAATGAAGACGGCACCTACACGGCGGTGGTTACCGGGAAGCGTGCCCATGCATGGGTGGAAATGTATAGTGAGATGTACGGTTGGATGTATAGCGAGCAAACTCCGTCCAACTATGCGGAGCGCTTTCTAAATGCGGAGCTTGGAGAGTCGCTGCGGGATATTGTAAGAGACATAAGGCGAGAGGATCAGCCTTCGGATACACCGGAACCGGATCCAGAGCCGGATAACGATAATACGCCGAATAAGAGGCCGAATAACCCGGTGAACAACACAACCGAGACACCGACAAAGCAGCCGGATCAGCCGAATAACAATGATGCAGATGGAGCAAAGGGACGCGGCGGTATCTTCGGACTTGGCATCGGATTTGCAACCGGCAATGCGGCTGTGGATGTAACGCTTACCGTGGTGGTTTACCTGCTGTTTGTTGTACTTTTGCTGGGAATAGTGATCTTTGCCTTCTGCCTGCATCGCCGTCAGGTATGGCGCCGCAGGAACAGAAGCTTCCGGGATCCGGATGACAAGCGGGCTGCCGCTGCCATTGTCCGGGAGAGCCTCCGGCTGCTTGCAATCCTGGGTATCACATTTACCGGCGGCGAGGACGAGATTGGATTCGCCAATGAGGCAGAGGGGAAGCTTCCCTGTATGAAAGAAGGGGATTTTGTCGAATTTGTCGAGATCGCCCGTGCGGCCAGGTATGGCAAAAAGCCGCTGACGGAGGGAGAACTGCAATACCTGCGCATGATCTACAAACGATTGCGCAGCTATACGGCAGCGCATCTTAGAAGGGGCAGGCGGCTGTGGTATCAGTATGTAGTTGTGAGAGTCTAACCTTGACATTTCATACCCTGGTTGTTATTATAAACACATAAAGAATGGGAGGAAAACATCTATGAGGAAGAGAAAACTGGTAACGATCCTATGTTGTATACTTATGACAGTGCTGTGTGCCTGTGGGGGAATGGATTACAAAAGCAGTAATATGGTTGCTTCGTCCGGTGGCAGAGACTATCTGCAGGATGATGAAGCGAGTCAGGAGATAGGGGAGATGAATGGCGTTGGTTCCAATCTTGACAGCACCGCATTTTTCGGAACGGACGCGAAGATCATCTACACGGCTGAATTGTCCATGGAAACAACGGAGTTTGACAACACCGTAGCTTCACTGAAGCAGTTGGTTACAGATTCGAACGGCTATTTTGAGAGCAGCAGCGTTGACAACTACAGCACGTACCGTTATGGACGTTATACCGTGCGGATCCCCTCCGACAACTACCGCAAGTTCTGCGACCAGGTGGGGACAATATGCCACGTGACGCATTTTAATGAAGATGCAGATGATATCAGCGAAACCTATTATGATACGAAGGCACGGTTGGAGACCCAGCAGACGAAGCTGAAGCGTCTCCAGGAGCTTCTGGCCCAGGCGGAGAGCATGGCAGACATCATCACCATCGAGGATGCCATAAGCGAGACCGAGGCGGAGATCGAATCACTGAGCGGAACCCTGCGGCATTACGATCTGCTGGTGGGATATTCCACCGTGGAGATATCCCTGAACGAAGTATATAAGCTCAGCAATGTAGAGGAGCCGGCCATCGGATTTGGTGCGAAGCTTGTTTCAGCCTTAAAGGGCGGAGTAGCCAGCTTTGTGGAAGGACTTCAGATTCTGATTCTCGCATTGGCCTACAGCCTGCCGGTACTTTTGGTGATCGCGGTAATCGTTGCTGTGATCGTGGTGATCTGTGTGAAGCGTAAAAAGAAGAAAAGGGAACGCGAAGCGAAATAATATTAATACAGTGGAAAGGCACTTAAGAGCTTGATTTTTCATAGAATATAATAAATCAGCTTAGAGGTGCCTTTTTGAAAACTTTTTTGCCGCCCTTGAGCCCGAAAGAAGAAACTTATTATCTGGAGAAAATGAAAGAAGGCGACACCGAAGCCAGGTATATTCTGATCGAGCGAAATCTGCGGCTGGTCGCGCATGTGTGTAAGAAGTATCAGAATGGAGAGGAAGAGATGGAGGATTTTATTTCCATCGGAACCATCGGTCTGATCAAGGCCATCTCTACCTTCGATCATAAGAAGGGAAACAGGCTGGCAACGTATGCTGCACGGTGTATCGATAATGAATTATTGATGTATCTGAGAGCCAGGAAGAAAACAGCGCGGGAGGTATCGCTCTATGAGCCTATCGGAGTTGACAAGGAGGGGAATCAGATCCATCTGATGGATATCGTGGAGAGCGAGGAGAAGGACGTAGTAGAGGCCATTGAGCTGACGCACAACATGAAGCGTCTGTATCAGTATATTCCAAAGGTTTTAAATGAGCGTGAGCAGGAGATCATCATGCTACGGTATGGTCTCTACAACCACAAACCGGTGACACAGCGGGAAATCGCCGATAAGATTGGCATTTCCCGCTCTTATGTCAGCAGGATCGAGAAACGGGCGTTGGAAAAGCTGAAGGATAGGTTCCTGATGAATTCTTAAAGTGATTGACAACTGCCTCTAATATATTATAAAATGATAGCGTTTGCGAAAGAGCTAAGGAGGACATTGACTTGTCAGATTTAAGGAAAGAAATAGAGAAAAGAAGAACATTTGCAATCATATCCCATCCGGATGCCGGTAAAACCACACTTACAGAGAAGTTTCTTCTGTATGGCGGAGCCATCAACCTGGCCGGCTCTGTGAAGGGTAAGGCCACCGCGCGGCATGCAGTCAGCGACTGGATGGAAATAGAGAAGGAGAGAGGTATCTCCGTTACCTCCTCCGTGCTTCAGTTCAATTACGGAGGCTATTGCATCAACATCCTGGATACACCGGGGCATCAGGACTTCTCCGAGGATACCTATCGGACGCTGATGGCGGCGGATTCGGCAGTGATGGTGATCGACGGAGGTAAAGGTGTGGAGGCTCAGACCAGGAAGCTGTTCAAGGTCTGTGTTATGCGGCACATTCCGATCTTTACCTTTATCAATAAGATGGATCGGGATGCCAACGATACCTTCGAATTGCTGGATGAGATCGAGAAGGAGCTTGGCATTGCCACCTGCCCGGTCAACTGGCCCATTGGCTCCGGTAAGAATTTTAAGGGCGTGTACGACCGCAATACCAGGAAGGTCATGACCTTTTCCGATACCCTGAAGGGAACGAAGGAGGGTGTTGAGAAGGACATCGATATCGATGATCCCAAGCTGGAAGAGGAGATCGGAAGTGCATACAGGGAGCAGCTGTTGGAGGAGATCGAGCTTTTAGACGGAGCAAGCGCAGAATTTGACCAGGAGCTTGTGGCCAAGGGTGAACTGTCTCCGGTATTTTTCGGATCGGCTCTGACTAACTTCGGTGTGGAGACGTTCTTGCAGCACTTTTTACAGATGACGACCTCACCGCTGCCGCGAAATTCCGACCAGGGGATCATCGATCCCTTCCGGGAGGATTTCTCTGCTTTTGTATTCAAGATCCAGGCCAATATGAACAAGGCACATCGGGACCGGATCGCATTTATGCGTATCTGTTCCGGTAAATTCGAAGCGGGGATGGAAGTGAACCATATTCAGGGCGGTAAGAAAATACGCCTTTCCCAGCCCCAGCAGTTAATGGCTCAGGAGCGAAAGATCATTGAGGAGGCGTACGCAGGGGATATTATCGGTGTGTTTGATCCGGGTATCTTCTCCATCGGAGATACATTGACTACCTCGGCAGATAAGTTTGCCTTCGAGGGAATTCCCACCTTTGCACCGGAGCATTTTGCCAGGGTGCGCCAGATCGATACCATGAAGCGGAAGCAGTTCGTGAAGGGCATCAACCAGATCGCCCAGGAGGGTGCCATCCAGATCTTTCAGGAACACAATTCCGGCATGGAGGAGATCATCGTCGGTGTCGTGGGTGTGCTGCAGTTCGATGTGCTGAAATATCGGTTGGAGAATGAATACAACGTGGAGATCCGGCTGGAGAATCTGCCCTATGAGCATATTCGCTGGATCGAGAACAAAGACCTGGATCTGGACAAGCTTACAGGAACCTCAGATATGAAGAAGATCCGGGATCTGAAGGGCAATCCGCTGTTATTGTTTGTCAACAGCTGGAGTGTCGGCATGACACTGGATCGCAATAAGGGGCTTGTGCTGTCGGAGTTTGGAAGGAACTAGCCGGAATACCCTGGTGGTAAGAAATAACTCTTAGCAGGAGGATGGGCGTATGAACATAATATTTGATATTGAAAAGATACAGTCTTTGATTTACCATTTTTATAGAGTGACAAATTTGGTTGTTACTTTTTGTGACTCCGATTTTACCCATATTGCGTCTTCCGATCTGCTTTCTGATTTTTGCACGCTGATAAACCGTCAGCATGCGGCAAAGTGCCAGTATTGTGACATCTATGCGCTTATGAAAGCGCAGCAAAAGAAACAGATATACTCCTACACCTGCCATGCGGGGCTTATGGAAAGTATTATGCCGGTATTTTATGACGATCTTATTATTGCTTATATTATTATCGGAGAATACCGGGATGCTACCGGACATTACTCTGCTTTAGAGCGTATGCAGCAGTCCACAAAGGAATATGGGATCGATTCGGAAGAGTTACTGGAGACATATACGCATTTGCCTGTTCTTTCCGATGAACAGATTGCGTCTATGTTTGAAATATTTAAATCCTTTACCATACTGATGTGGAAGGAGGGCATGATAAAAAACGCAGATCATTCTTTGTATGCACAGATTTCCCATTTCATTGATGCGAATCTGAAGAATCCGCTTCAGATCGAGACGTTGTGCAGCCATTTTTTTATATCGAAAAATATGCTGTACAAACTGGTATCGGATAATACCGGAATGACGGTGAATAACTGGATCATTACAAAGAAGCTCAACCGCGCGAAGCAGCTTCTTATGACGACAGAATTCAGCATTATCCGTGTTGCCGAGGAGTGCGGTTTCCCGGATCAGAATTATTTTATCCGGGTGTTTAAGAAGCACTATGGGATCTCACCGCTGCAGTTTCGGAAGCGGCTGAATATAGATGACAGTGCAGAGAAGGAAGAGTGAACTGTTCGTACACCCACTTCATCGCACAAAAAATCCCTGCACAGAAAGTTTATCACCGGAATTTTCCTTCCGCTTTCCGGGGTGTAGCGGGTTCGACACAGACAGTAGAATGAAGGTAGCACTGGAACAGGTGTTTTCGCAGACTGGTAAGGGCTTTAAGATCGTGCCCTATTGTCCGCGCTGCGGTACGCCCCTTTCCGCCCAGGAGGTAGTGCAGGGCTATAAGGATGAGGAATAGTACCGCAGATTTGAGACGGAGTTTTTCCGGTTACCTTTGAAAATGCTTTATAAAAATTGGACGAGCTGGAAAAGCCGCATCTTTGAGCAATATCAAGTTTTGTCAGACTTGTTGTTTTTAAAAGCTCAACGGCTTTTTCAACTCGTTTTATGGTGATGTATTCCCATGGAGAGACGGAATTCATCTTTTTAAAGGTACCCGAGAAATAGGATGGGGACATGGAAGCCCGATCAGCGATATCTTTTAATGATAAGGAAGCGTCAAAGAGATTATTGTCAATATAATCAAGAGCCGCCCTCATAGATTTTATCGTGCTTTTCAGGTAAGTGTATTCTTCACTGAAATCGATATAGTCGTATTCACGAACGATGGTAAGCAGGATGGAATATAGTATATATTTTACCATTAATGCATAGCCGTCACGCTTATCGGAAAGCTCCTTGCTAAGTAAAATTATCTTACTGTGAATTTCCCTGGTATAAGCGTTGTTTTCGATTTTGTTTTCAAAGCGACTGTTGCGGGCGAAAAATATACGTAATACAGAAAATGCATCGCTGTCAGCCCATAATAACTGTGGCTTGAACTGAATATTTAAAAGTAGAAAATTATCGGAAATATCGGTCAGACAGTGAACCTCATCGCCGCCGAAAAGGAAAACATCCCCGGCAGAAAACGCGTATTCTTTCTGACCTACGGTGTAGATTCCACTGCCGGATATTATTGTGGAAAGCTCGCATTCTGCATGATGATGTTCGCGATATTCTCTTTTTCCACCGGGTACCGTGGAGTAAAATGCTTTTAGTATCGGATTCTCTTTTTTGTCGTTAAGTATGACTTCTCCATATCTCATATTTTCACTCACCAATCATAAAATAGTGGACATATTCAGCAAAATAGTGGTCGCTCTTTTGCTGAATATATTATAGTATACTATAGAGAATGTCAAGGAGGAGAACTATGAATACAAGTGTTGACGAAATGATATCCGGAAATATTAATGTTAGCTCATCACCGAGTGAACTGAAGATAACGGACATTCGCGTGGCAAATATCAACGGAGCGCCGAAGCATTGTCCGCTCATCAAGATTTATACGAACCAGGGCTTGGTCGGCTATGGAGAGGTGCGCGATGCATCAAGCGCAACCTATGCACTGATGTTAAAATCAAGGCTGGTCGGGGAAAATCCCTGCAATGTTGACAAGCTGTTTCGCAGAATAAGGCAATTCGGCGGTCATTCCCGTCAGGGCGGCGGAGTTTCAGGAATTGAAATTGCCCTGTGGGATTTGGCAGGCAAAGCATGGGGTGTACCACTCTGGCAGATGCTCGGCGGAAAATTTCGTGATAAGGTGCGTATGTACTGTGACACAGATGTAGACGGAAAGCATACAGGCACGGATATGGGACGCGCACTCAAAAAGCGTATGGAGCAGGGCTTTACATTTCTGAAAATGGATTTGGGAATTGAACTGATGCTTGACGAGCCGGGCTGCCTCAATGCACCGCTGGGATTTCTGGAGGACATTAAAAAGTATTCCATGAAGGCGATCAACCACCAAAAAGGCTCGATTGATATGGATATGATGCTCGGCAGAAATTATGAAACGTTCACAATCCCGCATCATGCGACGGGCATACATATGACGCAGAAGGGCATGGATTATCTGGAGGATTACGTAAAGCAGGTACGTGACGTGATCGGATATGAAGTACCGCTTGCAATCGACCATTTCGGACATGTATGCATTGAAGACTGCATCCTGTTTGCGAAACGTCTGGAAAAGTATAATATCGCATGGATTGAGGATATTGCACCGTGGCACTACACAAAGCATTTTGAGAAGATTTCAAATGCTGTTCGTGTGCCGATTTGCACAGGTGAGGATATTTATCTTGCCGAGAACTTCCGTCCGCTCATGGAAAACGGCGGTGTGTCGGTGGTTCATCCTGATATATTGACAGTGGGCGGAGCTATGGAAATGAAGAAGCTCGGCGATATGTGCGAAAAATACGGCGTTGCAATGGCGATACATATGGCGGAAAGTCCCATCGCGTGCATGGCAGCAATTCATGCGGCTGCAGCAGTCCAGAATGTTTTGGCGGTTGAATTCCATTCGGTTGATGTTCCTTGGTGGAATGACATTGCGAACGGTATCGACAATCCGCTGTTTAAGGACGGTTTTGTAAATGTTCCGAATAAACCGGGACTCGGTATTGACAGTCTGAATGAAGAACTGATAAGGGAACACATGCATGAAAAATATCCCGAAGCATGGGGCGATACATCCATGTGGGATAATGAATGGGCGAACGATAGGGAGTGGAGCTGATGAATATAAAATGCGATTGCGAGGTGAGAGACGGATGTTTGATTTAAGCGGGAAAACCGCACTTGTAACCGGCGCGACACAGGGCATAGGCTTTGAGATTGCACAGCTTTTGGCAAAGCAAGGTGCAAAGGTTTTTGTATGCGGCGGATCAAGCGATGAAAAATGCAAGGCGGCAAGTGAAAAAATTCTGAATAGCGTGCCTGTTCGTGCCGACCTGACAAAAAAGGAAGAACGGGACGCACTGATTGAAAAAACGGGCGGTGTCGATATTCTTGTGCTGAATGCGTCAATTCAGTATAAACGAAAATGGGATGAATTTACCGAAGAAGAATACGATATACAGATGAACTGCAATCTCAAAAGCAGCTATTATATGATAAAACAATATGCACCATATATGAAAGAAAACGGCTGGGGCAGAATTGTCACAATCGGAAGTGTCAATCAGTACAACAATCACCCGGAGCTGTCACTGTACGGAGTTACAAAGGCGGCGCAGAAAAAGCTTTGTGAGAATATAGCGCCGTCTCTTGCACCGTTCGGCATTACCGTTAACAATGTCGCGCCGGGTGCGATCGATACGCCGCGCAACAGAGCGGCGCTTGCGGATGCCGGGTTTTGCAAAGCGGTTGTCGGCAGTATTCCGGCAGGATATATCGGCGAACCGCGGGACATTGCCCCGGCGGTGCTGCTTTTGTGCAGTGATGAAGGAAGATATATTACCGGTTCGGAGATCGTTGTGGACGGCGGTATGCATTTGTAAATACGAATAAAAATACAGATAGGAAAAATAAATATGAGCAGACAGGAAGAAGTTTTTAAAAGCTTTCACAAATATAAAGAGGAAACAGAAGAACGGGTAAAAAACGGTATTGAGCAGAACAGAAAAGGATTTGCCAGGATATCGGTAAAGGATAAGGACGGAAATCCGCTGCGCGGTGTGAAAATATCGGCAAAGCAGAAAAAGCACGAATTTCTATACGGCGCGAATCTGTTCATGCTTGATGAGCTGGAAACGGAAGAAAAGAATATAAAATACCGCAAAATGTTCAAGGATTGCTTCAATCTTGCGACCCTGCCGTTTTACTGGAGTGACCTTGAGCCTGTTCAGGGCAAACCGAGATTTGAAAAAGACAGTCCTAAAGTATACAGACGCCCGGCACCCGATCTATGTCTTGAATACTGTGAAAAATACGGGATAACGCCGAAAGCGCACTGTCTCACATACTTTAACTTTCAGCCGGATTGGGTTGACAGCCAGGATGTGGACGACATGAAGAAAAAGCTTGAGATACGTTACAAACAGCTTGCGGAACGCTACAAGGACAGGATTTATGGCTGGGAGGTTATAAACGAATTGCTTTGTTCATGGGAAATATGGTGTAGAAATAAATTTTTTGTTTCGGACGATGTGCTTGAATGGAATTTCGAGCTTGCGAAAAAATATTTTCCGAACAATGAGCTTATATTGAACGAAGCGGCTCAGGTATGGGAACACGGACGTTTTGCGTACAACCGCAGCGATTATTATCTTATGATAAAAGAAGCGCTTGAAAAGGGTGTGCGTATAGACACGATAGGTATGCAGTTCCACGTGTTCAAGTCGCAGGAAGAAGAACTGAAAGCGAACGATTCCATGTATAATCCGAAACAGATCTATGATGTGCTCGACTGCTACGCAAGATTTAACAAACCGATTCAGATTACGGAAATTACAATCCCGGCATATTCCGACTCTGCTGAGGACGAAGAAATTCAGGCGGATTTGATCGAACAGCTATACGGCATATGGTTCAGCCACAAAGCCGTGGAAGCGATCATATACTGGAATGTGGTTGACGGATATGCAGCATTTGCAAAGCCCGGCGATATGAGTGGCGGTGAAAATTCTTACAGAGGCGGTCTTTTTCGATTCGATATGAGCAAAAAACCGGCGTATGACAGAATACATGATTTGTTTGCAAAACGCTGGAGGACGGAAACCTCGACCGAAACAGACAAGGACGGTACGGCAAAATTCAAAGGCTTTTACGGCGATTACGAGCTTGAGATAAACGGCAGAAGGTATGATATTTCAACCTCAGTGAAAAAAGACAACGAATTTGGAATAACAATTTAAACGGAGGGATTACCATGCATTTTAACGATAAAGAGGAAATTATTGCACTTACGCCTATGTGGAAAGGCGACCGCATGGACGACGGCAGACCGTATGTTCCCGATAAGTATTTAAAGGCCTTGCGCACTCTTACGCTTGAAGAAGTATGGAAACCCATATTCGTAAAGGGATATGAAAGCCAGTTCGAGGGCAGACTGCACACGCTTCATGATGACGGAAGAAAGCTTATCGGCAGAGCCGTCACAGCCACCTATTGCCCATACCGTCCCGATTTGGACGAGGTTGTAAAGAATATCGGCAGAAGTGAGGACAGAACGGGAACATATAATCAGTGGGTTATAGATAATCTCCAGGAGGGGGATGTTCCTGTAATCGATATGTACGATAAGATATACAAGGGTACATTCTTAGGTGGAAACCTTACGACTGCACTCAAAAACAAAACGAAAAATGAAAATGGCGGTGCTGTTATCTGGGGCGGGATTCGTGACACAGAACAGATGAAAAAAGTGGAAGACACACAGGTTTATTACCGTGGAATCGATCCGACACCGATTCGTGACTTTATTATGATCGGATATAATACGGCAACAAGAATCGGAACTGCAATATGCCTGCCGGGAGATGTGGTGTTCGGTGCAGGCGGCGGAGTGCTGTTTATTCCGAGTCATCTGGTGGAAGAGGTTGTCGGAGGTGCGGCAAAAACCCAGGTCAAGGATTTGTTTGGTTTTGAAATGATAGCGCTTAACAAATTTACAACCGCGCAGATTGATAAAAACACATGGACAAAGGAAATGCTTGATCTGCTGATGGAATTTATTGAAAAGGACGAACGGGCGGTACAGTATAGGGGCATGGACTGGTCGCACGAGTATGACCTTGCGATAAACGGCGATCCGAATGACACGCAGAGCGCAATATAATATGGGCGGCAGAAAAGTTTCCATCGGTGATATTTCTTTGTAAAATTAAAAAAACGGAAAAATATAACAATGTTTGGGAAGATTGTGCTATTTTTGAGGAAGAAATCATATATAATTACGCAAAAAAATAATTTAAAATGAAGAAAAGTGGAGCTTTCCGCTACCCGGGCGGAGCGGAGTTCGGGTTTCCTGAATATGCATTATCTTGAGGAAGGAGATGGTTTGAGTTATGCATAAGATAAACTCAAAAGGCTGGAAAGGGGGGAAATGTTTACTTGCCGTACTGATGCTTTGTGTCATATTCTTTTCGTGCTGCGGTTTTTCGAGCGAATGGAAGGCGGCTTTGAAGATGAATGGCAAAGGAAGCGCGGTGTTGACCTTCAAGAGTGATAAGTCGCTTGAAGAGTTCAAGTCTGAACTGGACGAGAAAATCACCGGCTATAACGGAGTCTCGGCAGCCAATACGCAGGCAGGCGGCGATGATATGCTGGTTGTGAAGTCTGTCGAGGAGACGGAAGACGGATATTTGGTGCAGGTTGATTTCAGACGGATCGACAAGCTCTCTGTCAGCAGCAGATTTGAATACAAGTCTCTTTCCGACTATCTGGAAAACTATCTGACCTCTGTGGGAAGCGATGGCGAAGAGGTTTCGGAAGAAGATATTATCAATTATCGTAAGCAGACGCTGGTAAAGTGGAACCGGGGAGATCTGACCGGGATTACAGTAGACAGTCTGGACAGACTGATACAGTTTACGGATAAGAAGGATACTTCCTTAAAGATCATTCCCAGGGATAGCTCCGGCAATGAGGTCGCAATCGATGATTTTATATTGGAAGGAAAGAAAGCGGGCAGCAGAGAGAAGATACTGACCTACTTTATGCTTGGCATGGACGGGCTCACAAGCGTAGAGATGAGCTTTCCCGGCAAGATCACATATTATGCCGGGGAGAATATTACGCTTGTGGAAGATGATGCGGTTCGGATAGTGCCGGACACCAAAAAGGCTCAGGTGAAAACGAACGGCGACACGATTGAATTATTAAATGATGATGTGAGCTGCTTCATCGGATATATTGTTTATAAGCAAAATGTATCTCCTTTACGGATCGCCGTAATTGTTATCGGCGCTCTTGCACTGATCGCTGCGGGTGTCTGGAGTTATCTTCATCTTTTCAAGGAGAACAGAAAAGGCTTGAAGAAGCTGCTGCGCAGTTCAACATGGAAGAACATTGTCCGCCATAAGCAGTTATATCTGTTTGTGCTTCCGGCGGTAGTTCTGCTCCTTGTATTCAATTATGCACCGATGTTTGGACTGGCAATCGCGTTTCAGGACTATAGTATAGAGGATGGGGTGTTCGGGAGTGAGTTTATCGGCTTATCCATGTTTAAGGATATCTTTCTTGATTACAATGCGAACTACGGTTACCGGGCATTTCGAAATACGATATTTATATCACTGATCCGGATTGTGACAAACTTTCCGATGATACTCATCGCGGCGCTGTTTGTAAATGAGATCAAAGCGAAGAAACCGCGAACGCTGGTGACTACGATTTCTTATATCCCATACTTTATATCCTGGGTGGCAGTTGGCGGTATGACCTACAATCTGTTTAAAGTAGACGGACTGTTCAATCAGTTATTGACGGCATTCAATATGGAAACGGTGAATTGGTATGCTGCACCGGAATACTGGTGGGCGATATTGGCGATTTCTTCCCTTTGGAAAGGAATTGGCTGGTCTACCCTGATTTATATTTCAAATCTTGGACTTATTAACAGTGAGTTGTATGAGGCATGCCGGATCGATGGCGGAGGGAAGATCCGTCAGGCATTGACGGTTACGATTCCGGGTCTCATGAATGTTATGGTAATGCAGCTCATTCTTGATGTGGGAAATATCATGGCTGACAATTATGACCAGGTCAAGGCATTGACGATGGGAAGCAATGTGCTGAGCAAAACCACAATGATCGTTGGACAGATTGAATTCAGTACAACCTTAGGAGGCAGTTATACAAATGGCGCAGCCTATGGATTGGTGCGTGGACTTGTCGGGTTGCTGCTGGTGCTGCTGACAAATAAGCTGGCAAAAAGTGTGGATAGCGAGGGTATATTATGATGGGTATGAAGAAAAAGAAAAAAAGTATAGCCCGACGTATTCCGTTTGGAAAGATTATCATCAGTGTGCTGTTTTCGCTTCTGTTTATTCTTCCGTTTTGGATGATACTGGTATCATCTTTGAGTGAGAATTCCAGAATGCAGGCAGAAGGCGTTTCCCTGTGGTTTAAGGGCTTTTCTCTGGCAGGCTACAAGTTTGTTTTTTCTATGAATGATACGTTTCTGCGTTCCTTGTGGTTTTCCCTTTGGACGGCAACATTATCGGCGGCATTAAGTACCGTTGTCTGCGTGCTGGCAGCGTATGCCCTGTCGAAGAAAACCTTTGTGGGAAGAAAAGTTTTGAATTTTTTCGTTATGTTTACTATGTTTTTTTCCGGAGGGCAGATACCGACCTATCTGGTGATCCGGGGAATTGGAATCTATGATACTCCCTGGGCACTGATCCTTCCGGGAGTGGCAAGTGCATACAGTATCATGTTGGTGAGGAACTTCTTCTATGGCATACCGGTATCCTTAGATGAAGCAGCCCGGCTGGACGGCGCATCGGATCTGCAGATTCTGCTGAAGGTGTATACACCGTTGTCGAAGACGATTGGGTTTACCATCTTTTTCACAACTTTTGTAGCAAAATGGAATCAGTGGCTTCCATCCTTGCTGTATGCAGGAGCCCAGAACAAAAGAATGTGGACCGTGCAGTATGTGTTAAATCAGATCATAAATGACGCACAATCCATTTTCGGGAACAGTGTGGGAGGAGGCTCTGTATCAACAGCGCCTCTGATCTCGGCAACGAATGCAGCTATTGTGATCGTAATTCTTCCACTGATCATCCTGTCTCCTCTGGTGCAGAGATTCTTTGTACATGGGGCTGCAGCAGGAGCGGTGAAGGAATAAACAGAGATACAAAAATACAAGTATAAAGGAGAGATTTTATCGTGAAGAAGAGAAGAGTAATAGCATTATTGTTGGCAGCGGTGACAGCAGTGACGACAGTGACTGCAGGTTGCGGTACATCCGGAAAAGAAGGAGGGACATCTTCTTCCGAACGCCCGGCGGGAGAGAAGATTGTAATTTATGCCGGAGGTTCCTCGGAATTCTCTTGGGTAAAAGGGACGGCGGAGGATGAGGTGATCGAATATATCGAGCAGAAGTACTGGGAAGATACAGGTAAATCGATCGACTTCGAGATCGCCTATCTGGGGCAGAACATGAAGGATAAGCTGTCCAGTGAGCTTGCGGGAGATAGTCAGGTGGACGTTGCCATCTCGCATACGCGCGGCGGTGACGGTATTGATGACTGGGTGATGAAGCAGGGGCTGTATTACGAAGAACTGGCAGATCTGATGGAGGAAGTAGCACCGAATCTTGTTGAAGCGATCTCTAAGAGTACGGTGGAGGGAAATGTCGTAACTCCGCTTGACAGCATGACAACCTATCTGGGTGAGACGATTGGAATTCCCTCTGTAGTCAGTCCTTATAAGTTTGGAATCCTGGTACGGAAGGATCTGATGGAAGCATGCGGATACACGGATGACGCTGCGAAGGCAGCGCAGGGGCTTGAACTGGTAGACAATTTGGAAACGTTCGAGCGGATGTGTCTTGCCATGAAAGAAAAATTACAGTCGCCGTATGTGGTTTCAGGAGCTTCCTGGGACTGGGAAAAGGTACTTACCCTTGGCGCATTTGGCGAGGCAGGGTACTTTACCGATGCGATGTTTGATACAGATGGGGACGGAACGAAGGATACCATGATCGCCGGCAGTGCGTCCGATGAATATGGAAAAGTGTTGGATCTGGAATATCGGTGGGTATCAGAAGGGATTCTGAACCCGAACGGATGTGAGACGATGCTGGAGAATGCAGAAGCAGAGTTTATTTCCGGAAAAACAGGAGTATTTATACAGGATCCCACGATCACCCACCTGATTAAAGTGTCACGCCTTACGAAGGAACAGAACCCGGATGCGGAGTTTACTGTACTCGGTGCACTGACGGCAACAAAGGAAGACACACAGAAAGGCTTTATGAGAAATCCGGAGGCGACCTTCGCCGCTGTGATCTTAAAATCTTCGACCAAGGCAGTGCAGCTGCTGCAGTTCCTAAACTGGGTATATAAGAATGAAGATAACTATAATCTTTGCCGTTACGGGATCGAGGGCAAGCATTGGATCAACAATGGCGACGGAACCTACTCTTATCCGGAAGGTTCCGGTTACGACATGCGGCCGGCTTATTCCGGGATCCTGACCCTGGTGGAGAATCAAAATATGTCGAACCTGATTAATAAAGGCTATTCCGAAGAAGAGCTGCACTGGATCAATGATGTGGCAGGCAATGCGGATAACTATATTCAGAATGATGTGCCGTATTATCTGTTTGTAACAACACCTGATATGCGGACAATCATAAATGCGGGTATTACCTATGGGACAGCGGATGCTGCATGGAAGGGAAGTCAGAATCCTTCCGCACCCAAGAATGAGCAGTATACAATATATGAATATGCAGCTTTAACATCCCGTTCAAAGACAGTAAGCGTGTATGTGGATTATCTGAAACAATATCAGCTGATGAAGCAGGAAAGAGAAACAAGGTGATGTGCTTATGACAGGCTGGATTATCTTTTTGACATTTATGGAGATCTACTCCATTGGGATGTGTATACTGCTGAAGAGGCGCAGTGTAAAGCACTGGTATCTTAGTCTGATTCCTTTTGCAGTGTTCTTTTTTGCACAGAAGGAGGCAGGTAACTTCAAGATACTGCTTTTCCCGGTAAAAAAATGGGGAATCGTAGTTCTTGAAACAACGGTGCTTACGTTGCTGGCGTATCTGTTTGGAGTATGGGCGACTGGGCATCAGGATCCCGAAGGCATCCATTATCTGATGGATATACTGTGGCTGATAGCAGACACCTGTATTGCAATCGTATGGCTGGGAATCGCAGCATCCACCTATGCGATCGTTTCCAGGGTTCACCCATTCAGCAAAATGTATTGGATTGCCTGTTACCTTTTGATTCCAACTCCGTTTTTACTCGCATTTTTGCGGGTGAAAACGGTAGATGAGAAAACCGGAATATAAATAAACGAAAGGAAATTGTGATATGAGAAGAGGAAAAGTATTCTTATGTTTACTCTTGATATTCTGTATCAGCTTTTCAACTGCCTGTAAAGGCGGGGATGCTCCTGTGAAGGAACCGGAGGAGAATCCGACAACGGATATTACGGAACCGGTGAATACAGAGTACCTTGATGTAGAGATGTCTCCGGATTATTCGGGGCTTGCAGACGTCGAAAGCTATGTAACCTATTATTTTGATTCACAGTCCGGCAGCGACGAAAATGACGGTTTGTCTGAAAATGCGCCGATGCAGTCACTTAAGGCAATGAATAAGCTGATCAAAACAATTACGTCTGATACGCCGGTTCGGATTCTTGTCAAGGCCGGGAGCGAGTATACAGGCAAATTGAAGCTGTATGGTTTTGAGGCGACGGATGAGAATCCGTTATTGGTAAGTGTTTATGGCAAGAGCGAGAAGAATCCTTATGCAAAATTTATCGGGCAGGAAAACTCAAGTGCAATTGTAATTGGTACCAGTAACGTGCGTATCAATGGCCTTGAGGTTACAGGAGAACGGGCAAACATCGGAATACAGTTGGATCCGCAGCAGGCGGGAGCAATGAAGAATGTTGTCATTGCCGACAGTTATTTTCATGACATCAACTTCCGGACCTCCGAACTGAAGGAGGGGCTGCCAGAGGTTGGCGTAGGACTGACTCCGGATCAGTGCAAGACACTTTGTCCGGACAGCAATTATATCTATCAGATGGGAGCAATTGTCGGAGAGGCGAATACGCCGGAATTCATGGGGCCTTCCTGGTTTGAGAATCTGTGGATTGAAAACAACAAGTTTGAGCGTGTGTCGAGAGTTGGAGTATGGATCTATGGCCAGTGGACACGCCGTCCCGGTTTCTCATGGGGGAAGAATCATTATTATAGCGATGAGGTAGGCTACTATCCGCACCATAATGTGATTGTGCGTAACAATAATTTCGATCATGTAGGTGGAGACGGTGTCGTACTTGGTGCAGTGTATGACGGCTGGCTGGAGAAAAATACTTCGACTTATGCACATTATCTTGGACGAGCCGGTGTCTATTGCGTTGCCATGTGGGTACATTCCTGTAATAATCTACGCTTCCAGTTTAATGAAGCAGCCTATACGTATCTGCGGAACGGTTCCGGAGACGGAGAGGGCTTTGACATTGATATCGGTAACAGGAACATTATCTTCCAGTATAATTATGCGCACCACAATGAGGGCGGCGGGCTGCTGTGCGGAAGCTGTGGCTCGGAGATGGTATTGTATGACGAGAACGGAGACTTTATCCCAGATGAAGACGGACTTCCGCGCATAGAATATCTTTTGCCGGAATCGAAGGATTTTGTTATACGGAACAACGTTTTCGTAGACAATGATGTACGAGGAGCGAATATCGGCGGATATGTAAGTAATTATACTTTCGAAAATAACCTGTTAGTTATGCCCGGAAAATCAGAGACGGAGTTATTTGTTGAAAATGTGGACTTTAACTCTACAAATACGAAGGGAAGCGGGTTAGCGTGGAGAAACAACATATTTATTTGCCGGGGCGGGCTGAGTGCCGGTTTTAGTATGGCATTCACATCCGATGATTATTCCTATGACAGCAATGTGTTCTGGGGCTTCTCCGAAGAATCACTCAAGTTGGTGAAGGAACAGCTTGGGGAACATTTGAAGAATATGATTGTAGAAGATCCGGGGATTGCATTGGACAATCCGGATTTCATGGGATTGGAGGCAATGTATAATTACAAGCCGTCTAATGCGGATATGTTGAAGGGCGCACTTCCGCTTACCGAGACGAATCGCTATGACGCGGAAGGAGTCGACGTGACAGGTATTCAATATTTTGGAGCATTTGGAACGACAAAGTAGAGAGGAGGATGTCATATGACAAAACGAAAGATTGTAATCGTCATTGCAGCCGTATTATTATGTATCGCAGCCGCTGCAGGCATAACCGTTTTTGCGATTCAAAAAAGCGGAATTGCATTTAAACTGGGCGAGGATACAGAGAAAGTCTGGCTGGATCGTTATGAAGAAAAAAATATAACGGTAGAAAGTGGCGATCCGAAGAAATTGAAATGGAAAAGTTCGGATGTGAAAGTCGTAACAGTTGAAGAAGGAAGATTAAGCGCACAGGGAGTAGGGACGGCTACGGTAACGGTTTCCAGTGGATTTAAGAAGGAAACCATTCAGGTGCAGGTAAGTGATTCCGGCAGTCTGCCGAGTATTTCCTGTGAAGATTTTGACGCTTATCAGGATGCCGAGATCCCGATTCCGGCGCAGATTAAGTATAACGGAGAGGTCACAGATATAACCGTCTCATATACGGCGGATATAGAACGTTCGACCATCGCGGAGTGTAAGGATGGAAATATCCGCGGTATTGCGCTTGGCGAGACCGGAGCCGTTATTAAGGCGGAATATAAGGGACTGCAGTTGGAACGCAAGGTCAATATTACCGTCAAGGAGAATTCTCTGGTGGAGTTTTCTGCTGCGGAAGTGACAATCTACAATGCAAAGAATAATGCAAAGTGGAACAGTACGGTTCTCTCACCGATGGTTATCAAAAACGCGAAAAAGCTGGAAAATCCGGAGGTTACCTACGAGATCCTGGAAGGGGAAGACTGCGTTACCATAGATGGGGCGACAGTAACGGCGACAAAGGATGGTACTGCCAAGGTGAAAGCGAGCTATCAGGATAAGGATATCCAGGTGGCGGCGGAAATAACAGTGAATGTCCTTCCAAACTGGGTGTCAACGACCTTTGTTGGCGCAGGAGCTGCGGATGATAAGTGGGAAGCAGCAACAGGAACAGTAGGCGGCAGAGGAGCAGAAGGAACTGATATGATGGAATATCGTTCCGGCAAGAGGTCGTCCGGAACATCCTGCTGGGATCATCGGGTGCTCAGCGTTGATTCCAGTACAAAGCTGGTAGATCTCTACCGGAAGGGCTATCGTTACTTTACATATGAGATGTATTATTGCACAGATGCGAGTTTTTATCTGGGTGTAGTAAGCGGTGATCCGGGATGGGTAGCTGTGAATGAACTATTCAGACGCGATTATGTGAAGATTCTGGCGGATGAAAACGGAGATGGCAAACTGGAAGCCACCAACTGTCTGCAGAAAAATAAATGGATAACTGTGTCATTCGATATCATGAAGCTGATCGAAAAGTGGCCAACACTGAAGGCAGGCTTCTACTTTACATTGGATGACGATACAACCTCCAGCTATGTCATGAACATACGTTATTATATGGACGATACCTTTATGCCTGCGGATACGCATGTTTATACCGACAAAGGGGATTACGTGGAGACTTCGGAAGATGAGTTTATCGTAGCGTTTCCATATGCCAAAGAGATAACAGCAGACGAGGTTCCGAAATATGCACCGTATTCAAAAAAAGTAGGCGGAAGAACAGATGTATACCGCTATCAGGCGAATTATAATTCGACATGGTTTAATAATCTGGTGATTTGGTCCTCCATGGAGGCAAATTATAACAATGGAATGTTAAATCTAAGCAAGCTTGGACGTTATCTCACATTTGATATTTATATTGAAGAGGCAAAACAAATAAAACTCAGTATCAATCATGAAGGCAGCAAAGCGACGATTACACTTGGAAAGACCGATCTGAGTATGTTTTCAAAGTGGTTAAAGGTGTTTAAAGACGGAAAGCTGCAGTATACGATTGATAAAGGGGGCTGGTATACGGTAAGCGTTGGATATATGGATGGCGTTGACCTGGAATCCTATAAGTCAACGATCTATTTATCAGCAGCAAGTAAGGGTGATGTATTCTATATTGATAATGTACGTTACTACAAGAATGCCGATTTCCTGCCGACGGAATACAGTGGTGTTCAACCGCCGGAGGGACTGGAAACGATTCACCCGGATGTCAGTCTGGAACGTGTGACAAGCGGAGCCTTTAAAGGAACAACGAAGCTTATCAGCAAGAACCCGGCAGAGACATGGGACGACCATACCGCAGGTGTGAGATTTACGAATGTTACAAGCAACAATGGGGAAAACAGCGGTCTGGGTGTAGAGGAGTTCTTTGACAGCGGATATAAGTATATTAAGATGGACTTCTACTTGGCGGAAAATACAAAGGGAATCAGTTGGTTGTCCTGGTCTGCATACCATACTGCCCAGAAGGATTATGAGAGTCCGAAAGCACGTCAGGAAGGTAAGCTTTTAATTGGTGATCTGAATCTTAATACACTCCTTTTTGACGCAGAGACGAAAAAATATGCAAATAATCTGCAGGCTAACAAGTGGTATACCGTATTTATTCCGGTGGAGTATGACTATGAACTGCCGCCGACCTGGTCCATTATCGAATTCCGGGTTATGGGAGGCTCCGAGGAGAATCCGGCAGTTGCGTATATCAAGAACCTGGAATATACAAAGAAAGCTTACAGTTACAAGCCTTCCGATATCATACCGCAGCCGGAGGTATCACTGACGATCGAGAAGAGATATGGCGCCTGGGATATGGGATATGATGTGTTGGATATCAGAACTGCATGCAGCGGACCGATAAAGCTGATCATTAATAATGACAAAGCGAATCCGGTGGAGATAGCGACAACGCAGAGCGGAAATGTATACAAGGCAATTTATAGTCTTGATCAGGTACTGGATCGGATGATTCTGGGAGAGAATAGCCTTACGGTGGAATCTTCGGACGGTGCAAGTACAACCATAACCTATGAGAACAAAGGCTTCCTCTTTGTAAGAGATCCGAAGGGTGAACTGACCTATACGACAGATAACGGAGAGACAGTTCTTAAATATAAGGAGAACTACGAAGAAGACGAAGAAAATGAATGGGTAGGCTTTGGCTCCGCATTTGTTTCCACAAAGAGCAATCACGCGGGCGGTTTTGATCTGAAGGGCGTGAAATATATGACCATGCAGGTAAAACTGTTGAAGGGTGACGGCTTCAGTATTTTCTACGATTTGAGAGACACCGAGAAGAAGGCAGGTTACGGTATACACCGTATTGATACGGCGATAAAAGTCGGTCAGCGCAGCAGCTTTTTGACGGATAACGGCAAGATAGGTACTCTGGAATTGAATAAATGGGTAACGGTTATAATACCGCTATTCTACACAGATGAGAATCCAAATGATATTTACCGTAACTTCTCCATACAGCCACGCGGCTATGGCTCTGAGATGCTGATCAAGAATATCGGTTACGGTACAGAAACGTCAGAGGCAGGCGTGTTTGATGTATCGGTTATTTATGGAGATTACGATCGGACGGATTCCCTTCAGGTTGTAGTTCCGAATCAGGTAAAGACCGAGCTTATCATTAATGAGGATACTGAGAATCCTGTAGAACTGTCCCTGACGAAGAGCGTGACAGGATATGAGGTAAACTATAATATTGCCAAGATCGCAAATCGGCTGAAAATGGGTAAAAACCTTCTGACGGTACGGACAGCAGACGGCAAGTCCCTGACCGTTACCTATGAAAACAAATTCTTCCTGTATGCTGCGGATGAAGGTGGCAAAGTGGAATATATTGCAGAAGACGGTGTTACCCTGTTAAAGTATACAAAGGGGAACGGCTGGCAGGGCTTAGGCTCCGGCTATATCTCAACACAGACACCGTGGAATGGCGGGTTTATCGCAGATGGTGTGAAATATATTACCATGGAGGTGAAGCTGGTAAGCGGCAGCGGACTCAACATATTCTACGATATTTCCGACCAGGAAGTGCAGGCCGGAAATGGAGCGCATAAGATCTCTAAGACGATTAAGATTGGAGAAAACAGCATATATCTGGTAAAAGACGGATATAGGACAACGCTTCAGAAGGATGAATGGGTAACGGTGATGATTCCGCTGTGGTCTGTCCAGAACGTAGATCAGTATCGTCAATTCTACATCAGACCGACTGGCGATGGTGAAAAGGCAATGCTGGTGCGTAATGTTGCTTTCCGAACGGATGATTATACAGAGCCGGTATATGATCCGAACATGCCGGTTTTGCGGGAAGCGAAAATAGAATCCGCTAAGAGCACGGATTATCTGAAGGTTGTTGTGGCTGAAAACATGAAGACAGAGCTGATTATAAATAACGATACAGAAAATGCGATTGAACTCAGCCTGACAGCAGATTCAGTCGGATATGAAGCAACTTATGATATCAGTCAGATCATAAATAAGCTGAAGCTGGGAGACAATCAGCTTACCGTCAGGACGGCGAATGGAAATACCGAAAATGTAACTTACAGCAATACCGGATTCCTGTATGCGCGGAATGGTGATAATGGCGCTGGCGGAACCCTTACGGTGGAAACGATAGACGGAGAGAATGTGTTGAAGTTTGTACATAATGCGAGTGAACCGTGGACCGGCCTGAGCTCAAAGTATGTGGTTGCCGGTACCGGACAGGGGAATTATGCCGCAGACGGTGTAAAATATATCCGGATGAAAATTAAGATAGCCTCCGCCGGAAGCGCAGCCACGGTGCTCAAATGGTGTGATCTGACATTCTCGCCGGATGCGCGAAAGAATGAGCTCACGCTTAATGCAGGAATGGCGGGTGATGCGAATGGTACCATATCTCTGGATACGGCGCTGGCAGCAGACCAGTGGATTACGGTTACTTATGAACTGGATGCGCTGAAGAGGCTTTATGGGTTGTCGAGTTCACATCCCGGCTACTCCCAATTCTACTTCCGGGCAGGTGCAGGACAAACCTTTTATGTAAAGGATATTCAGTATCTTCAAGACCTGGGGACAGCGGTTCAGACAACATTTGTTTCTGCGGAAAGGGGACTCGGAACCGTGGCAAGGGTTATCGGAAAACAGGTGAATGACGATAGAAATACCTTAACGATGTGCCTGGTGAAGTGATGAAAGCCGAACCGAGATAATTTGATACGCAGTATAGAAACAAATTGACCAAGGATAGTGTCAGGGGGCTCCTTTGGCACTATCCGCATTCGAAGCGAGGGAAATCTTTATGAAGAAGAAAGCGTTGTATGAGTCTCCGGAGATGGAGACAATGGAGCTGTTGACAGAGGATATTTTCACCGCCTCCACGCTTACGGTAGAACCAGATGATTCGTCTACCGACGAAAACGTAGGCTGGGGAAATCTTTTCTAAAGGGAGGTACGAGGTATGAAGAAGATAGGAATCGGAATCGTATGTTTTGCTGTTTTATTAATGACGTTTATCACCCCGAAGCTGCTTCGTGCAGCGGATGTGGATGTAGTCAGACTGTATTCTCAAGCAGAGGTTCAGGAATATAAAACGAGTGAAACGTATCCGCTAAAGGAAGGATTCGTATTCGCAGGCTGGTATGAGGACGCGGAATATAATACGCCTGTGAAAAACACGATACCGGAAAAAGGAGCATGGCCGAAATTTGTGGATGAAAAGGTTCTCACTGTCAAGGGGCAGTTGAACTCTGACACCACCAAGGACAGCGAATCAACATCCTTAAGGCTTGTAACCTCTGTGGATTCGTCAGGAGAAAATAAATCTTATTACCAGGAGGTCGGATTTATTTTTAAGCCGGAGACAGCAGCAAAAGCAACCGAATTAAAGTCTACGAAGGTTTATAAAAGCTTAGTAGCCTATACGAAAAACGATGAAACAAGATATACCGCTGCTGAAGTATTCGGAACATCGAAGGCTGCCTACTTTGCAACAAAGGTAATTACCGGTATTCCGAAAGACGCATTTGGTCAGAAACTTACGGTTACGCCATATTGGAAGACAATGGATGGCACAACTGTGAAGGGAAAAGTGAGAACCATTGTCATCTCCGAGAATCTGCCGATCACCATTACGGTGGACGAGAGCGGATTGCAGGAGAATACGGAATTTCTAAAAATCACAGTGGATGAGAATGTCAGCACGCAGTTGATTGTAAACGGAGAGGAAAGCGCACCGGTTGCTATCACCATGAGCCAGAACGACAGTCTCTATGAGGGAACCTTCTACATCAGTTCCGTTATTAACAGATTGCATATTGGTGCGAATACCTTTACGATACAGGCTTCGAGAACGAGAAGTGACGGAACGGCTTACATAGAGGAGAAAAACATCACCTATAACAGCACCGGCTTTATGTATGCAAGAAATACCGGTACATTTACAACGATGGAGGATGATGGAGAGAATGTTTTAAGCTACACCCGTACAAGTGACTGGGAGGGTCTCGGATCGAAATATATTTCTTCCAAAGGTACTAATAAACCAGGGACGTTTAAAGCGGATGGTGTCAACTATATGACGATGCAGGTGAAGCTGACGAGCGGGTCTGGGATCACGTTATTCTACGATGCAACGGATGCGGAGGCTGCGTATATTGGAAACAGGATCGCACAAACGATTGCCGTGGATACACTCAGTACATTTGTTGATGATAATGGAAAAGCAGGAAAACTGGAACTGAATCAGTGGGTAACACTCCGGATTCCGCTGGGAGCGGTTGCCAGTCATAGCTACAGGAATTTCAACCTGATTCCGGCCGGATCGAATGATGCGGCTATGTTGATCAAGAATGTGCAGTATAAAACAGATGCATATCAGAGCCTGCCGGCGGTTACACTGTCAGCAAATGCCGGAAATGACCAATTAAAGGTTGCTGTCGGAAATAAGATCAGCCATGTGAGCCTGATCATAAACGGAGACGAGGAAAATGCGATTCAGCTTCCGATTGCGTCACTTACCGACAGTAACAGCAAGATATATGCCTATGAGGCAAATCTCAAGCTCAGCGACATCATCAATACACTGCCGCTTGGTGAGAATACCTTTACGCTCAAGGCATCTGACGGCGCTACGGCGGATGTGACATATAATAATACAGGATTCCTGTATGTGCAGAATTGTGATAGCGGTAGTATGTCAGGTAATCCTTGCGGAGAGCTTACGGCAGAGACAATGGACGGCGAAAAGGTATTGAAGTTCGTCCATAATACGGCAGCCGATTATCATGGGATAGGATCGAAATATATAGCCACCAAGTCTAATGGAGTCGGAGGTTTTAAGGAAGATGGCGTGAAATATATCCGTATGACCGTGAAGATAACAAACGAGGATCCTAAATTCAAGTGGTGTGTAATGACGAATAATACCAGTGATGAGTTTGTGCTTAATATGGGGGAAAACACAAATTCGAATAAAACGCTGACATTGGACAAGTCTCTGGTGAAGGATGAGTGGATTACGGTTACGTATCCTTTATACAACGGTAAGATCCAAGGTTACAGTGGCTGGACGTTGTTCTATTTCCGGGCTGCGATGGGAAAGACCATCTATATAAAGGATATTCAGTACCTGAAGGATATGACGGCGTCCATTGAGAATGCAGCCAGCACCGATTACCTGAATGTGAGCCTGTCAGGAGATACAAGGACACACATGATTGTAAATGGCGATACAGAAAACGTTTATGATATTACATTGACAAAGAATGAGGATGCCTACGAAGGGAAATTTGATATCAGCAAGATCGTAAATGAGCTGCCGCTGGGTGAAAACAAATTAACGGTATATACCAGCAGCGGAGAAACGATGGATGTAACTTATACGAATACCGGTTTCCTGTATGCACGGAAGGGTGATAGTGGTGCTGGAACCCTTACGTTTGAGACGGTGGACGATGAGAAGGTGTTAAAGTATGTCCATACGAACGACGCATGGAATGGCCTGAGTTCGAAGTATGTTATTGCCGGCAGCAGCCAGGGAAATTATGAAGCTGACGGTGTACATTATATCCGCATGAAGATCAAGATACCGGCTGTTGAGGATGTGGTTACTTCATTCAGATGGTGTGATTTGACAACTGTAAACGGTAGATTGACGTCAAATCAGTTTACTGTTAATGTAGGGGAAATGGGCGATGAAAATAATACATTGTCGCTGGATAAGGCGCTGGCCGCAGACCAATGGATTACAGTTACATATGACCTTGATTTTCTGAAAAAACAATATAAATTGGAGAGTGGACATACCGGTTACTCCCAGTTTTACTTCCGGGCAGGTGTAGGACAGACCTTTTATATCAAGGACATTCAATACCTGAAGGAACTTCCGCAGACGGTTACAGGAGAGACCGCTGTAAATTTTAATATGCCATCAGATGCGGTAATTGCGAATCAGTATACAACCTATTACTTTGATTCCGCAAACGGATCTGATGGCAACGACGGACTCAGTACAGACAAGCCAAAACAGACCCTGGCTGCCTTAAACAGCATCATTCAGACGCAGACAGCCGGATCGGTACGGATCTTGATCAAAGCCGGAAGTACTTACACTGGAACCCTTTCTATAAAAGGGTTCCAGGCTACAAAAGAAGCCCCTCTTATCATTGATGTATACGGAAAAACAGCTGCGAAGAAGTATGCGAAGTTTATCGGGACAGATTCCGGAAATGGTGCATGCGTGGAAATTGACGGGAGCAATGTCAGTGTCAGTGGAATAGAGGCAACCGGCGATAATGCAAAAAGGGGTATTTTCTTAAATCCAGGCAGTGCGGGAGCCATGAAGAATGTACGGGTGGCCGGGAATTACTGTCATCATCTTAATATAGACAGTACAGTGTTGCCAACAGATGGCACGATGCCGGATGAGGCGACAGCTCTTAAGATCTGCTCCAATGACAGGTATCAGTATGAAAGAGGCGGTATCATTGCACATGCCGGAACCAGCGATGAGGTTGGTCCGTCCTGGTTCGAAGATATCTGGATTGAGGACAACAGGGTGGAATATGTTGCCAAGACCGGCATCTGGATATTCAGCAGATGGGTGCAGCGTCCCGGTGTAGATTGGGGAGCAAACAAGTATGTCAATGACGATGTAGAATATTATCCGCATAAAAATGTGGTAATCGCCAATAACACAGTGGAGTATGCCGGCGGTGATGGAATCGTAATGGGCGCTGTGTGGAACGGCTGGCTGGAAGGAAATACTTCTTATTATGCACAGTATCTCGCAAGGACAGGCAAATGGACCGCGGGAATCTGGGTTCATAGCTGCAGAAACATATGGTTCCAATATAATGAGGCGGCATATACACGTAAGCCGGAGTATTCGGGTGATGGACAGGGATTCGATATCGATATTGCAAACAGAGATATTTATTTCCGGTATAATTATTCTCATCACAATGAAGGCGGCGGATTATTGTTATGTAATACGGCAACGAACTGCAAATATTATGATACCGAAGGAAATCTCCTGGAGGAGAAGAAAGTTTCTGCCTACTGGGGAGATATTGTTGTACAGAACAATGTGTTTGCCGACAATCAGACCCATGAATTTACCATGGTCGGCAATCTGTATGACCTGTATATTGAAAACAATACGGTCGTTTTGGATTCCGGTATGCCGTTTCTCATTGAAAGTCATACGACCAATAACTATTTGAGACCAAGCTATGGCTGGATATTCAAAAACAATATTTTTGTCAGCAAGGACAATATTTTGTATGCAGGAGTATTAGGTTCAGGAGCTTCGGAATGGAATCTTTTTGACCATAATATTTTCCAGGGATTTACCCAGGACTGGATCGATATTGTGAACAACCAAAGCTTTAATCACATAACGAATCTGCTGGTACTGGATACCGGTATTACGACGGACGAAGCGAAGAAGGGCTACAGTAATATACTGAATTACAAACCGGGAAATAGCGCTGTACTGACAGGAGCGGCTCTGACAAACGTGAAGAACCTCTATGACGCCGGTGGTGATGAGGTAAAGAATGTTCGCTACTACGGTGCTTTCGGCACAATTGGAACGGAATAGCGGAGGATGGAATGATTGTAAAACAGTATATAAAGGATTTTGAAAAATTAGGATTTGGCATGTTTGTTCACTTCGGGCTGTACAGTATTCTGGGAAAAGGAGAGTGGGCCAAGCACACGCTTGGTATTTCCGATGATGAATATGAAGCTTTAACGAAACAATTTGATCCCAAACAGGACTGGGCAAATGAACTGGCGAGAACAGCCAGACAGGCGGGATGCAAGTACATAACCCTGACGACCCGCCATCATGATGGATTTTCTCTGTACGATACTTGTGGTTTGAATACCTACGACGCACTGCATGCGAAGTGCGGGCGTGATCTTGTGAGAGAATTTGTTGACGCCTGCCGGGAGCAGGGATTGATTCCGTTTTTTTATCATACATTGTTGGACTGGCGTGAAGAACATTACGAAACGGATTTTCCGAGATACCTGGAATATCTTAGAAGCAGTGTGGAAATACTCTGTAAGAATTATGGAAAGATTGGCGGATTATGGTTTGACGGAATGTGGAATAAACCGAATGCGGATTGGGAGGAGGACGCCCTCTATTGTCTGATCCGCAAGTATCAGCCGGAAGCCATGATCATTAACAATACCGGCTTGTCAGCATTGGGAGCACTGGGGCATAAAGAATTGGACAGTGTGACCTTCGAGCGCGGTAAACCAAGGCAGATTAATCTGGAAGGCTCTCCGAAGTACATAGCCAGTGAAATGTGTGAAGTGTTTGGCGTTCATTGGGGGTATGCCAAGGAAGATCTTAACTATAAAGCTCCGGCTCGTATGATTGAAGAGCTGGCGGAGTGTCGCCGTTTTGGTTCCAACATGTTGATGAATGTAGGGCTCATGGGTGAGGGCGGCATTCGCTCCATGGATGCGGCAATACTGGAGATCGTGGGAGAATGGGTACGCTTTTATGATGAGGCGCTTCGGAGTCCACGTCCTGTAGATATTGAAATTGAAGGTAAAAAGGACGATTTCATTTTAAAAGATGGAAAGAATTATTATCTGTTTTGTTATCACCTTCCCATGCAAGCGGATCCTAATGTGGCAAAGTTTGGTAATGCTGATTATGAGGACAGGTTCATGTTGTCGGAACGGATTCGTACAGTAAACTGGCTGGACAATGGCGAAAAAGTTGAATTTACTCAGAATAAAGATCATGTAACAGTCAGGACCGTGCCCTTCCGTTATGGAAGAGATCTGGTAGTCCGTGTGGCAAAGATCATATGTGAGTAAAAGTATAAAAAGGAAAAGGGATAAAATGGATTTACGGAAATTATTAAAGCAGATGTCGATGGAAGAAAAGATCGGACAGCTTACACAGTATAATGCAAATCTGTTTATCGATTCAGAGGCCGGGATCACGGGACCCATGGCAGAAGCCGGACTGGATGAAAGAGAATTGAAAACAGTAGGAAGTGTTTTGAATTTTCGAAGTGCCGGGGAAGCCTTTGCCATTCAGAGGGAGCATATGGAAGAGGATCCCAATCAGATTCCGATCGTATTTATGATGGATGTGATACATGGTTATCGGACGATCTTCCCCATTCCTTTGGCACTTGGTTGTTCATTTGATACAGAACTGGTAGCGGAATGTACAAGAATGGCGGCTGCGGAAGCCTCTGCAGCCGGAGTCCACGTTACATTCTCTCCCATGGTAGATTATGTGCGGGACGCACGCTGGGGTCGCGTCATGGAGACCTGTGGCGAGGAACCTATGCTGAATGGTCTTATGGGTGCCACACAGGTGAAGGCCTTCCGTGGAGAGGATTTAGAGAGCCAGGGGACGCTTGGTGTCTGTGTCAAGCATTTTGCCGCCTATGGCGGTGCAGAAGCAGGAAGGGACTATAATACAGTAGAGCTCTCAGAACATTGTTTGAGGGAGTATTACCTGCCTGCATATAAAGCATGTCTGGATGCAGGCGCAGATATGATCATGCCATCCTTTAATACCTTAAATGGAGTTCCTTCGACTGTGAATCCATGGCTGATGAAACACATCCTCCGCGAAGAATGGGGCTATGACGGTCTTGTAATCAGTGATTACAGTGCAATCGCAGAAGTAGTGAAACATGGAATTGCTGACAATTTGAAGGATGCGGCAAGGATGGCATTTGAAAATGGCTGTCATATTGAAATGTGCTCGAATGGCTATATCAAGCATTTGAAGGAGTTGATCGAGGAGGGCATTTTTTCCGAAGAGCAATTGGATGAGGCTGTTTTAAAGGTGCTTGAGCTGAAGGAACGATTGGGCTTGTTTAAAGATCCCTACCGCGGAGCCACACCGGAGAGAGAGAAGGAGGTTTGCCTGACAAAAGCAAACAGAAAGCTGGTGAGAAGGGCAGCTGCGGAATCTGCCGTTCTTTTAAAAAACGAAGGGATTCTTCCCTTGTCAAAGCGTGTGAAAAAGATAGCGCTTATCGGACCATTTGCAGATGAACATGCTATTCTCGGCTTTTGGCACTGTCGCGGCATGGAGGTGGAGAGTGTGACCGTAAAGCAGGGAATAGAGGCCATGCTGCCCGATGCGGAGGTGCTTCTTGCGTCCGGCTGCAGCGCGTGCTGGGATGATGTGGACAAGAGCGGGTTTGAGGAAGCGGTTTTAGCCGCAAGGAATGCAGATGCGGTCATTCTGTGCCTTGGTGAGCCGCAAAACTACAGCGGCGAGGGCAACAGCCGCGTCAGTCTGGAGCTGCCGGGAGTACAGAATGAATTGACTATACGGGTAGCAGAGGCTAATGTAAATACGGTCGCGGTTCTTTTTACCGGGAGACCGCTTGCAATCACAGCTCTTAAGAAGCATGTTCCTGCTATTTTAAATATGTGGTTTCCGGGAACAGAAGGTGGAAATGCAGTAGCAGAGCTGCTGTTTGGCGATGTGAATCCGAGTGGAAAGCTGTCGATGACATTTCCGAAATCGGTAGGACAGTGTCCGATTTACTATAATCATACGAATACCGGACGGCCAAAGCAGAAGGAAGATGATGAGAGGCATATTCCCTATCATTCCAATTATATCGACTGCGGGAATCTGCCGTTGTATTCCTTTGGACATGGCTTGTCCTATTCTGATTTCGTCTATGAAGACCTTGTTCTATCAAAGAATTGCTTTTTGGCAGATGAAACGGTGACGGCAACGGTTCGTATCAGCAATCGCAGTGTCAGAAAGGGCAAGGAAACAGTCATGCTGTATATGCGAGATGTGACAGCATCCAATTCTCGCCCGATACAACAGCTTATCGGATTTAAGAAGATAGAGTTTCAAGCAGGTGAAACGAAGGAGGTAGTGTTTATAATTCGTGAGGAACTCCTGCGTTTTTGGAACAACGAGCAGAAGTTTATTGCAGAGCCGGGGACGTTTTTGATTTCTACCGGATATGCAGATCATCTGCTCCATACAAGGGAACTCATATATCTGGAAAAATAAAGAGAGATTGGAGAAAAGCGGATGAAATTAGAAGAAATTCGAATCAGAGATCCTTTTATATTGCCATATGAGGGAAACTATTATCTATACGGAACGGCAATTTCAGGCAGTAAGGAGACTGCCGCCGGCTGGAGCAATGTAGGAAGGCAATTCTGGTGCCATGTATCTGCGGATCTGGCGGAATGGTCAGAACCGATTCTGTGCTTTGATGCACCGGAGAATTTCTGGGGCGAGAAGGATTTCTGGGCACCGGAGGTATATGCCTATCACGGAAAATTCTATATGTTTGCCACCTTCTTTTCTGAAAAAAGAACGCGTGCGGTGCAATCTCTGGTGGCGGATGCACCGGAAGGACCCTTTCGGCCGTTTTCGGATATCCTGACGCCTGAGGACTGGTACAGTCTGGACGGAAGCCTGTATATACAGGACGAAAAGCCTTATATGGTCTTTTGCCACGAATGGATACAGCTGGAAGACGGCCAGATCGTTTTTGAGCCGCTTAAGGATGATCTGTCGGCACGCGCCGGAGAGCCGGTGACCTTGTTTTCTGCGAGTGAGAGCGGTTGGGCGCAGAGAGTGCAGTCGGGCGATCGTACCGCGGTGGTGACAGACGGACCGTATCTTGTCAGGGAGGAGGACGGTCTCTGGATGTTCTGGTCCAGCTTCCATAACGGTGCTTATGCGGTCGGCATGGCAGTCAGCGAGAGCGGAAGAGTAGAGGGACCGTGGAGGCATATCAAGACACCGTTGTTTGAAAAAAATGGTGGTCACGGAATGCTTTTCCAAAGCTTTGATGGAAAAAAATATTTTGTAATGCACCAACCGGATACCAGACCGGAGGAGCGGGCAAGGCTATTTGAGATCGAAAAAATACCGGGCGGATACCGGCTGAAATAGTTGGGAAAGCATACATAAAAAAGAAGAACAGAAAAAGTCGAAAAAGAATGGGAAGATGGACAATGACAGGACAGACAGTGACAGAACAGGCAGCCGGTAAGGGCGGTTTTACCATGCCAGGGGAAGCAGGATACGAAAAGCTTACGCTGGAATTGGCACAAAAATGGGGCGCAGATGTGATCCGGGACAGCGATGGAACGAAGCTGTCGCCGGAGATTCTGGCGGCCGGATACGACATATATTCAACCGTCTGTGTGATCCGGGAACATAATGAGTTCGCGGACAAACATCCTGAGATGCAGACGGAAACGATTCTTCAATCATTTCCATCCATGGCAGGGGCGGAGACGGTGCGGATATATTTGCTGGAGGGATATTTTACGGAGCAGTTTCAGGTAGATGGCCGGGAAGAATCCATGCGTTACTGGCAGGTATTTGACCGCACGGAGAACGTGCTGATACCGAGAGCGGACTGGACATATGACGCAGAGACGCAGAGCGTTTGTATACGAAATTGTAAGCAGTACCATAAGTATACGGTAAACTATTTTGCTTTTCGCATCTGGGAAGAAATCTCCATGTATAACCATATAACAAACAACTGGGACAAGGAGCATCTGCACCAGATCGACCCGGTGCATGAGGAAGTGCGCGCGTATCTGCTTGCATGGATGGAGCAGTGGTGCAAGGATCACCCGGATACCAATGTGGTAAGGTTTACCTCTCTCTTTTATAATTCGGCATGGATATGGGGAAACGATGAAAGAAACCGGTTTCTGTTTTCGGATTGGGCGTCCTATGACTTCTCCGTCAGCCCGGAGATGTTTGCCTTGTTTGAAAAGAAGAGAGGCTTTTCGCTGACTACAGAGGATTTCGTGAATAAGAACCGGCGTCACAACTGCCATATGGCCCCGGATAAGGTACAGAAGGCTTATATGGAGTTCCTTTCCGATTTTGTGCTGGAGTTTGCAAGACAGTTGATCGATATTGTACATCGCCATGGCAAGCTGGCCTATGTATTTTATGATGATAGCTGGATCGGCCTGGAGCCATATTCAGGTAAGTTTGAGAGGTATGGCTTCGATGGGATTATCAAGTGCCTGTTTTCCGGATATGAAGTCCGCATGTGCGCCAATGTAGAAGGAGTGAAGACACGTGAGATCCGTCTGCACCCATATCTGTTTCCGACAGGATTGACCGGCGATCCCGTCTTTGCCAAGGGCGGCGATCCGGTACGCCTTGCCAAGAGCTATTGGAGCAGTGTGCGGCGTGCGCTGCTCCGCCAGCCGGTTCAGCGGATCGGTCTGGGCGGCTATCTCCATCTGGCCGGAGAATTTCCGGATTTCTGTGACTATACCGCGGAGCTTGCAGAGGAGTTTAGAACCATCAAAGGCTGCCATGAGCAGGGAAGCCCCTATGTACTGCCAATGAAAATATCTGTTTTAACGAGCTGGGGGAAGCTTCGTACATGGACCTGCGGCGGACATTTTCATGAGCATTCGGATCTGGATCTTTTAAATCTATTAGAGAGCCTGTCCGGCTTGCCGGTTGAGGTGGAATTTATTGATTTTGAGGATTTGAAGGCAGGACACTTTAACGGAAATGTGATCTTAAATGCAGGCCGGAAAAAAAGCGCCTGGAGCGGCGGAGCAGAATGGAATTCCACGGAAGTGGTGGAACGGATCACCGAATTTGTTCAGGACGGCGGGATATTCCTGGCTGTCAACGAAAGCTCAGAGGCAGATGGCTTTGATACGAATCTTCGGATGGCGCAGCTTCTCGGTGTGGATATTGATCGTGGCGAATTTATTGGTCATGGCAAATATCCGTGGCAGGTGGAAGCAGACAGCAGCCTGGATGGAATCGGTGAGATAAAAGGAAAAGAAGAGGCATTTATCATTTCACCTTCCGTAAAGGTGTTGAAAGCAGACGGAGATACCTTCTGTATTACGGAAAACGCTGTCGGTGACGGAAAGGCAATCTATATGTCCTCTTACCGTCATACCATGGAAAATGCGCACATGCTTTTGAAACTGCTGCTTGGTGACAGCACGGCATTGTATGTTTCGGATAATCCGTATGTGGAGTGTTCTTATTTTCCAAAGAGTCGGTTGATGGTATGGATCAATAATTCCGATATCGTCCAGGAAGCTTCTGTTCGGACAGAATATGGGAGTATCCATGTTGTATTGCAGCCGGATGAAATGAAGGTAGAGCAATGAGAAAGAAATCAGATGAGTTTCGAATCAGAGCCCCCTTTATATTGCCTTATGAAAGAAAATAGTTATGAGAAGCGAAATAAAATTACTCAGCAGTCTGGAAAAAGTCTTTTTTGACTCATTTACTGATCTGCCAAAGTTATGCTCCGGCAGTATGCTAAAAAACGAAATCTATTCCTTCCAGCTTGCCTGCATGGGCGAGGATGAGGATAATTTCTTACAGAGACTAGACTGCCGGATAAGGGTCGAATCGGAGCTGGCACCCTATATTCAAATCAAGCGAATCGACTATGTACCTTCTCTGCTTCCGGGTTATAGAGAGGGTACAGATGATGATTATCTCACAAAGACGCCGGGCTTATTTCCGGATCCGCTCCAGACGGTAAAGGATGGGAAGATAGAGCTGGCGAACCGGCAGGCGCGCGCTTTCTGGATAACCGTTGAACCAAAGGGAGAGATCACAGGTACATATCCTGTCACATTAAAGGTTCTGGATGGAAAGGAAGAGATTCTGGCGGAGGCCAGCCTTACATTGGAGATCATAGATGCCGAATTGCCGGAGCTGGATATTTGTAATACAGGCTGGTTTCATGGGGACTGTATTGCGAAGCTTCACAATGTGGAGATTTTGAGTGAAGCATATTTTTCCATAGTAGAAAAATATCTCCATACATATGTGAAATTCGGACACAACACGATTCTGACGCCTGTTTTCACACCACCCCTTGATACAGCCATAGGTGGTGAGCGTCCGACAAATCAGCTTGTAGAGGTCAGCTACCATGACGGAAGATATTTCTTTGATTTCAGCAACCTGAAACGGTGGGTCGATCTGTGCCATAGATGCAACGTTAAGTATTTTGAGATAAGTCATCTTTTTAGCCAATGGGGCGCAAAGCATGCGCCCAAGATCATGGCAACGGTTGACGGTGAGTACAAGAAAATCTTCGGCTGGGAGACCGAGGCTTTGGCAGAGGAATACAAGACTTTTCTGTATGCTTTTCTTCCGGAGCTTATGAAGTTTTTGGAAGACGAAGGGATCCTACAGGATTGCTTTTTCCATGTATCCGACGAGCCAAATGAAAGGGCAGCGGTACAGTATCAGGCGGCAAAGGAGCTTCTGTTATCGTACCTGGATGATTCGCAGATGATCGACGCTTTGTCTGATTACAGCTTTTATGAAAAAGGAATCGTCACAAAGCCGGTTGTCTGCTGCGATCATATCCATACATTTCTGGAGCATGGCGTGAAAGATATGTGGGCTTATTATTGCATGGGACAGTCCAGGGATGTGGCGAACCGCTTTATGGCGATGCCTTCTTACCGGAACCGAATCCTGGGATACCAGCTGTACAAATATGATATCAGGGGGTTCCTGCATTGGGGATTCAATTTCTGGTTTACACAGAATTCCGTCAGTACGCTGAATCCTTATCTTGATACTACGGCTGGCGGTGGATTTCCCTCCGGAGATGCCTTCCTGGTCTATCCGCTGGATGCGGACGGCGAGGTGGTATGCTCATTGCGTCTGTATGTATTTAATGAAGCGATGCAGGATTTGCGCGCGTTGAAGCTGCTGGAATCGTTGACAGATAAAGAGACGGTTCTTGAATTTTTAGAGGAAGTGAAAGGCTTTGATGTTTATCCTAGAAACAGTCAGTATATCATTTGCCTGAGAGAAAGGGTGAATGAGAAGATTAAAGCGATGGCGCAAAGGGGAAGGAACTAATGTTGTAGTTATTCATAAAATAACCGCTTTGAACGAAAGATTTCTCTAAGCAAACCTTTTAGCAGAGGCGCTTTTAGTGAAGGTGAAATCCAGCCCTTACGAAGACTTAGACATGAGGGCCACACCCCGAATGTATTAGTCGTAGTTAGGGATTAGTTCACCGGAACGTTGCCTCCAGTTTGCGGGAGAAATCTTTCGCTCAAAGCGGGCATTAAAGAGTAAATAAAGTCTAATTGCTTACAGTGCGTCGTCCTCCAACATCCGATATCCAACACCAACCTCAGTGAATATGTAGTCCGGCTCCGCCGGGTTCATCTCCAGCTTGCGCCGGATATTCGCCATATTTACGCGCAGGATCTTGTTATCGGATTCCGCGTATGGTCCCCAGACGCTGTTCATGATGGTGGAGTAGGTCATGACCTTGCCGGAGTTCTGGGCCAGGTAGGCCACGATCTTGTACTCGATGGGCGTTAAGTGGATCTCCTCGTCTCTCAGTATGATCTTACGTTTCAGAAAATCAATGGTCAGATCCTTGGCATGGTAGGGCTTCTTGTACAAGTCAGAATCGTTGTTCAGCTTGTTGCTGTGCCTAAGGGAAGTGCGGAGTCTTGCCAGAAGCTCCGGAACCCCGAAGGGCTTGGTGAGGTAATCGTCGGCACCCAGATCCAGGGCGCGAACCTTGTCTTCCTCCTGGGTGCGGGCGGACACTACAATGATGGGGTTGCTGGACCAGGTGCGAACACTCTTAATGATCTCACAGCCATCCATATCCGGAAGACCAAGATCCAGCAGGATAATGTCCGGGCAGATGGATGCGATTAGAGAGAGCGCTTCTTTCCCTGTGGTGGCGGGTGTTACTTTGTAATTGTGAGCGGTCAGGGACTTTACGGTAAAGTCCAGGATATTTTTTTCGTCTTCAATCACCAGTACACTGAATTTGTTGTTCATGATAATCCTCCTTCGGTAAGGTAAAATAAAATTCGGCACCGGGCTTCGCATTGCGTACTCCGATGATTCCGTTGTGTGCAGAGATAATGGTCTTGCAGATGGACAGCCCAATGCCCATTCCCTTTCGGTGGTTGGTAGCGGTTGGCTTGTCTAATGACCCGTCAAACAGGGTTGGAATTCTGGATTCTTCGATTCCAACACCGTAGTCAAAGACGTGGAAGGTCACCTGTTTCTCATCAGAGTCCACCGAGAGCAATGGCGGTAAATTGCTGTGGGAATGCATTTTTGCATTTTCCAGAAGATTGATGATGACCTGTTCGATCAGCATGGCATCCATGGGGATCATAAGGAAATCTGAGGGTGTGGCTACATCGACTTCCGATTCCGGATGGCGCTTCTTAAAGCGCAGGACGGCTTCGGCTACAACTTCGTCCACCACTTCCGGGGAAGTGGAGACTTTCTGACAGTCGTTCTGGATCCTGGTGATGGTCAGCAGATTCTCTACCATATTTAACAGCCAGTTGGCATCCGTGTTGATATTCTGCACCAGTTTCTTTTTCTCTTCCTCAGTGAGGTCTGCGTAATTGTCCATATAAGTGGAGGAGGCACCGATGATGCCGGTCAGCGGCGTGCGCAGGTCATGGGAGACTGCCCGCAGCAGGTTGGCCCGCATCTTCTCCTTCTCCGCCTCCACCAATTCCCGTTCCTGATTGGCCATCGTCTGCGCCTGCCTCTTTAAGTGTGTTGTGGAGGCACTGGTGATGATGGATATGGTGGTTATACCGATAAATGTCACCGGATATCCTGACAATGTGAAGTTAAAGGCATTATAGGGATATGTAAAAAAGAAGTTGATCGCGAAGACGGATAGGATGGCAGCACCGATCCCGTAACGATATCCGTCGGTCCATTTCGCAATTACGGTCACTGCTAAAATGTAGATCAGGGGGATACTGGCAGATTCATCATGCACGAACTTGAAAAACAGGTAGGAAAATAAAGTGGCAGCGCTCATTACCAACATGGAAAAAATCAGATTATGTTTTTTCAAAAAAGCATCTACGTACCTCATGTTCATTCCTCCAAAGCATTTTCTCTGCAAGTTTGTAGTGCAAAGTTTTTTCTGATTAAAATGTACCATTGATAAGGAAAAAGTACAAGAGCGCAGAAAGAAAATTAACGGAAATTTAGCGAAAAAAGTGGTATACTTAATTCAGTAGTAGAAATAACCTGAAAAATATGGTATAAAGAAAAGTGCAAAGCGCTTTTTGTTACCCCAATGTAGCAAAGTGGAGTTCGGGTTTCCCGGACGATGTTATCAAATCTGGTAGATATGGAGGAATTAGCTATGGCAGAATTGAAAATAACAAGCGACAACTTTCAAAAGGAAGTAATGGAGAGCACCAAACCGGTACTGCTTGATTTCTGGGCAGCCTGGTGCGGACCTTGCAAGATGCAGGGACCCGTATTCGAAGAGGCGGCTGAAAAGCTTCAGGATCGCGCGGTATTCGGCAAGGTAAACGTGGACGAGCAGCCACACCTGGCACAGCAGTTCGGTGTTATGAGCATTCCGACGATCGTACTGCTTCAGAATGGACAGGTTGTTGCTAAGGAAGTGGGTGTTCATTCCCTGGAAGAATTGGAAAAGATGATTCCGTAACAAACTCATACAGGTTAGCGTCTCTAATGCCTATGCATTCACCCATGCAAGCGTGGCTCATGCATAAGCATTGAGACTGGGCTTTTATTGTAACTTACTCCATCAGGCAGGCCAGCAGCCTGTCATTCATTTCCGGGCTCATGAAGCAGAAGCGGAAGAAGCGGTTGCTTAAGAACGGAAACGTGGAGCAGTTTCGTATCATCATTCCGCGTCGGATGGCCCGGTCAAAGAGAATATCTGCATTAAGCTTAGGGTCTGTGATCTTCACCAGCATAAAGTTGGCACTGGGTTCATAGGCATGAAAACGTGTATCCTTAGACAGCGCTTCATACATCCGCGCACGCTCAGCAGAAATCAACTGGCGTGTTTCGGAGATGTAGGCGCTGTCTTTGAACATGATCTCTCCGGCTACCACAGCCAGTGAGTGGATGGACCAGGGATCCTTTCTTGTGTTGATGGCAGCGATGAGATCCTGATTGCCGGTGATGGCGTAGCCCAGCCGCAGGCCGGGGGCTGCGAAGAACTTGGAGGTTCCACGCAGGATGATGATATTGTTGTAGTAGCGTGTCAGTGGAACAGAGGTTACCGCTTCGGAATCCGGTGCAAATTCTACATATGTCTCATCTGTCATCACGAAGATATCATGCTGCTTGCAGGCATCCAGGATCCGGCGCATGTCAGCTCCAGATATGGCGGTGGAGGTGGGATTGTTGGGGTTGCAGATCACCAGCAGGTCAATGCTCTCGTTCAGATGGGAGATAAGGTCTGCTGTGTCCAGAACGAATTCGTCCTCCTCTTTCAGCGGATAATACAGGCATGTACCGCCCACCAGGGAGACTTCCCGCTCATACTCGGAGTAGGTGGGGCCGACGATCAGGGCTTTCTTAGGCTGCTCCATCTTGATAAACAGGGAGATCAGCTCGGTGGAGCCGTTCCCTACCAGGATATTTTCCGGCTCGCAACCCGCGTAGTCGGCAATGCTGCGACGCAGGGATGTGTATTCCCGGTCCGGGTAGGTGGTGATGGCGTCGATGTGGGAAGCCAGCGATTCCCGCAGCAGGGGCGAGACACCTAAGGGATTGACGTTGGCGGAAAAACTGGTGATGTCCTCTTTCTTTATTCCATAAATTGCCTCAATCTTCTCTAAATCACTTCCATGAAAATGGTCTTTGTGCTGTAGCATGGGTTACCTCCGTTGTAATAATATATTTTTATCTTTGTCCGAATCACGAATCCTGAAGGTTGCCCCTTGAATCAGACACGTGAATCGTATATAATTATGAAAAAGCAGGTTTTGCTTTCTATCATAAACTCTTTTTTTAAAAAAAGCAACAGCAGAGCAGGTGATCATTTGCGAAAAAAAATCCAGGATCTGGCTTACGGCAGATTTTACAATGAAAAACCAGTGATAGTGGCTCCCACAGAGCCGATGGAATTCGAAGTATTCCCGGAAGATATCTATCGGGGAAGCTTTGTGGTGCGCAGTGCAAACAAAGAACCACTGCATGGGATCGTCTGCTCTGCACATTCCCGCATTACGTGTCTGACTACAGAATTTTCAGGGACAGAGTGCAGCATTTTATTTGAATTTCAAAGCAGGGGACTTTTGGAGGGGGAGATCAGCAAGGGCACGATTACGGTCATTTCGGACGGCGGGGAATGCAGCGTGAGGTTTCAGGGCAGGATTATTCAAAAAACGCTGGTTTCCTCTGTGGGAAATATTGGAACGCTGGATGATTTTGTCCGGCTGGCGCAGAGCTCCTGGGACGAGGCCTACCGTATGTATACGGCGAAGAGCTTTGCATGTATTCTGGAGCGGGCAACAGAGCGGGAGAGACTGCTGTATCGAGCTCTTGGCGGAACGGAAGCCTCCATGGCCGGTATGGAGGAGTTTCTGGTCGGCACCGGGAGGAAGGAGCGCATTGCCTTTTCTCTGACGGAACAGAAGCTGGCCTTTGCGAAAGCTTCTGTGGATAACCGGGAACTGTTGACATTCGCAAAGGAAGGCTGGGGGAATCTTGATATCACAGTTACTTCGGATAATGACGCATTTGCACCTGTAAAGAGCAGGATCACTGCCGCTGATCTGGTGGGCAGCCATGGGACAGTGGAATTTATTATAAGAAGGAATCGACTGCACGGCGGGAATAATTTTGGCAGGATCATTCTTGAGAGCCTTCATCAGCGGGAATGCTGCGAGATCTGCATATATGAGGAAGGACGGGCGCCGCTTGCATCGGATTATACACGGGAGGAGAAACGTCCTGCTTTGGAGACGCATCGGTTGCTGGGACGGTTGGCCAGGTTGTATCTTGATCTGCGCCTGAAGAGGATCGTCACAGGCGTATGGTCGAAGGAGAGCTGCAGCTGTCTGGAACGTCTTCGGGAGCTTGCGCCTGAAAATAAATGGTATGTACTGTATCAGGCACAGGCACTTCTGGTGAACAAGCAGCGGCAGGAGGCTGACTGGCTGCTGATGGGCTTTGGCAGGGAGAAGATGAAGAAGGATTCACCGTTATTCGCTTATTATCTGTATCTTACGACTTTAAGCGAGCAGGAGCCTTCTTATGTGTCGAAGGCCTTTCGCCAGATTCAGGAGATCTATCATCGGAATCAGGAGAATCTGTGGCTCTTTTTGATCATGCTATTTCTGGATCCGGAGCTTGCAAGAAGCAGAAGCCGCAAGCTTTCCGCCATTCGGGAAAAGGTGGCAGAGGGCATGCACAGTCCGATCCTTTACCTGGAAGCATATGAGCTGTTTAAGAATGATGTATACCTGCTGCAAAAGGCAGATGAGTTTGAACTGCGGGTGTTAAGCTGGGCTGCGAAGGAGCATGTGATTGTTCCTGAGGTTGCGCGGCAGGTCGTGAAAGTCATACCAAAGGTGCGCAGCTTCCACCTGTTGTGGTATGGCATTCTGCAGGAGTGTTACCAGGTAGATCCCCAGCCTGAGACACTTGCGGCTATCGTGAGTTATTGTATTCGATGGAATGTGACGACGTCGAAGCAGTTTTTGTGGTTTCACTTAGGAATTCAGGAAGAGCTTAATATTGCAGGCTTGTATGAGGCCTGGATGGACAGTCTGGATGCTGCGCGGAACGTGGAGTTTCCGCGGCCCGTAATGATCTATTTTCAATATCAGAACGAGATGGACTGGCGGAAGCGGGCATTGCTCTATGCATATATCCTAAGACACAGTCAAAGACAGCAGAGCATTTACGAGGCTTATCAGAAGAAAATAGAACAGTTTGCCATAGACCAGCTTTTTGCAGGAAACATAGATGAGAATCTGGCGGTGATTTACCGGGATGTTCTGGGACGTATGGTTATGGATGAGAAAACGACGGCTGCGCTGTCCGGTGTTCTCGATACATACAAGGTGAAGATAACGGATAAGCGTGCTGTGCGCCTGGTGGCAGTGCGAAAGGAACCGGAGCAGGAGTCATCCGCAGTGATTGCCAATGGAGTGGCGTACCTGTCTGTCGGCAGCGGCGATTGCCTGATCCTGGCTGAAAACAACCGCGGGACGCGGTATCTGCCAAAGGAGGATTGTATTCAGCGAAAGAGGCTTCTTGATCCGAAGGATTATGCGGGATATCAGAAGATCGTGCATGGTGTGAAGGAGGGGACGGAGCCTGCTGTAGGAATGGAGCCTGCAGTGGGAATGGAATCCGGCATGAGTATGGAGCCTGGCATGAATATGGGAGCCGGTATGAGTATGGATTCGGGCTATGAGCATGTTCCTATCAGCCGTATGCTGTTGGCGGTCCGGGAGAAGCTTGCAGAGCAGGATCCGGCGGAGGAAAAACAACTGCTTGGACTGTGCACCGCAATCTTTGAACGCGGCACTTATAATGAAGCAGTGCTTGCCTATCTGATCCGGTATTTTCAGGGGAGTCTTCAGGAGGAGGAGCGGTTATGGCTGGCAGCCAGGGAATTTGAACTGGATACCTATGCATTGGAAGAACGTTTTTTAAGCCAACTGCTGTATACGGATGGACAGACGAAGTGCATGGAGGAGATATTCTTAAGTTATTTTAAGGCACAGGGGAAGGAGATGCTTCTGCTTGCATGTTTGTCCTACATCTCTTACCGATACTTTGTGAAGGAGATGGCTGCGAAGGATCCTGTACTTTCCTGTATTGCCCGTCAGATCGCGCTGGGGAATTCCCTGAATGACTGCTGCCGTCTGGCATGTCTGAAGTGGCTGACCGGGCTTGAAAATCGCACTGAAGAGCAGGAAGATCTGCTGGAACATCTGCTGCAGGAATATCTGGGGCAGGGAAAGACGTTTGCTTTTTATCAGGATCTGCCGGAACGGGTAAAGCGGCAATACCATCTGAATGACAGGATCTTTCTGGAATACCGCACGGCTCCGTTCGGGCGTGTGACGCTGAGTTATGATATCCGCGGGGCAGGAGAGGATGACAATATAAGGCAGGGCCGGGGAGTACCGGGAACCGGGAATAGCGGGCAGCAGGCTGCAATGGATGAGATGTATCAGGGAATCTTTGTGAAGGAACTGGTTCTTTTCTATGGAGAGGAGATTTCTTATTCCATATGGGAGGAGCAGGAGAATATTGAGGCGAAGGAACCTGTTAAGACAGGAAGTGTCAGTTGGAGAGATGCCATGGGGACTGTATCAGACAGGAATGACGCTGATTATGAGAAAATGAGCCGCTATGACCTGATCAACGCTATGCTGATGAGCAGGCAGAATGGGGACGAGGATGTCTTATGCAGGCTTCGGAGCGTCTATGAGCGTATGGAGCGACTGGCAGAGGAAACGGACAGGCTGCTGTAGCGCTCCTATGAGTTCCTACAGTCGGCAGATGGTTTAAGAGTAGAAGAGCGAGGGAAGAGGATGGCACAGGAAGAAATCTATATCGGGATCGATCTTGGCGAGGCCTGGACGCAGATCAGCTATTACCGTCCGGATATGGAGGACGCGGAGACGGTGAGCACGGTGGTCGGGGAAGAGCGTTACCGGATTCCGACGGTCTCTTATCGAAAGCAGGAAAATGGGGAAGAGCTGCTGGGGCAGTTCTTGCGGAAGGTGATCTGCCTTGTTCCGGGGATCACGGAGCCGCGGGAAGCTTCGGCGGTGACCTTTCATTTACCGCATATTTGTATGGAGGATATCTCACTGCTGAAGAGGCTGATGGAGCAGATGGGTGTTCCCGTGGAGCGGGTGTTCTTCCAGGATGACAAGGAGAGCTTCTGCCACTTCTCCCTGAATCAGAAAAAGGAGCTGGCATTGCACGATATGGTGTTGTTTCGCTGCGAAGGGAATGCGCTTTCCTGTCTGTATCTTACCAGGGGTGGGAAGAGTACACCACAGAAGATCGAGATAACAGCCAGGACGCTGGGACAGCTTCCGGAGGAATCTGGGGAGCGGGATCGGTACTTTGCCGAGGCAGCAACGGAGGTGTTGATGGGAAAAATCGTCTCTTCCATATATCTTACCGGAGAGGGACTGGAGGGTGGATGGCTTAAAGACTCCCTCACGATCCTGTGCCGGGGAAGAAAGGTGTTTCAGGGGAGAAATCTCTACACCAGGGGCGCATGCTTTGAAAGCTTTATGCAAATGCATAAAGAAAAATGCAGCTATATATTTCTGAACGAATATAAACTGGCGAAGAATATCATGCTGCAGGTAAAGCAGCAGGATCGCACGTTCTTCAAAGAACTGGCGGAAGCAGGAAATTATTGCTATGAGGTGAATGGAAGCTGCGAGGTGCTATTGTCCGGTGAGCCTTTTGTAGATATCTGGCTTAAGGCGCCGGACAGCAACCAGGCGAGGGTTGAAAGTCTGGAGCTGACAGAATTACCGAAACGTCCGGACAAGGCCACAAGGCTTCTGGTGGAGGCGGTTCCTTCCGGTGTGACACAGGTGGTTATACGGATCACAGATCTTGGCTTTGGACCGTGGTATGCGTCCAGTGGAAAGGTATGGGAGTATTGTATCGATGAGTGAATTGTGGATATGCAGGGAACAGAAGGCCGGGCGGCCTTTTCGGATCAAGGCTGCCGGTGTCGAAGTGAAAACCATGGAAGAATTATGCTTTTATCTCTATCAGAGCCGTGAGCTGTTGGATGAATCGGTAATGGGAGAGGAGCTTTTTGCATGGCTGTCAGAGGAGTTGAAGCTGCCGAGACTGGCCGCCACTCTGGCAGAGGAGAGGAAACAGGGCAAGAATGCCCTCTGGTGCGCCTGCTTTCTCCTTAAGGAATCCGGGATGTATGCCGGGGAGGAGCTGACAGGGATAAATGAACTGTGCCTTGCCATGGAAAACAAGGATGAATTCGAGCTGGGAAAGCTGCGTGCAGACCGCCTTCTTAAGACGAAGCAGTATCTTCGCAGTATCCGGGAATATGAGCGACTGACGGTTCTATGGGAGAGCAGAAGCTGTTCGAGAAAGCTTATGGGAAATGTCTGGCATAATCTTGGCGTGGCGTATCGAAAGCTGTTTCTTTTTGAAAGGGCAACGGAATGCTTCGCAAAGGCGTACGAGCTGAACCAAAGCGATGAGAGCTTTGCGGCCTGGCAGGCGGCAAGTGAGGTGGCAGGGAAGCTGCCTGGCGGGAAAGCCGCCCGGCAGGCAGAAACAATAACACAGGCAGAGTGCGAGAACAGCGGGCAGACGGCGGAAGAGCCGGAAGGCGGCTGGGACGAATATCTGGAGGCGCTGAAAAGAGAGTACCGGGAGAGTGTGAGGTAAAAAAATTAAAAATAGACTTACAAAAAATTTTTGTTTGTGCTATACTGACTTCTGCAAAAAGAAAATTGTGTAATCGGTAGATGTAAGTCCAGCAGACCACTGCGTGTAATCTAAAGTAGTTTTAACTACGAAGATTACACGCATTTTTATGTTCTGAAGGAGGAAAAAGAAAGTGAGTAATTCAGTGACAAAAGACAGTAAGATGGCAACAATGCCTGTGAACAAGCTGATGATAAATATGGGAGTTCCCATGATCATCTCCATGATGCTGCAGGCGGTGTACAACATTGTGGACAGTGCATTTGTAGCGAATATGAAAGAAACAGGTGAAATGGCAATAAATGCCTTAACCCTTGCGTTTCCGGTGCAGATGTTGATGGTTGCCATCGGGATAGGAACCGGTGTAGGTGTAAACGCACTTCTTGCAAAGAGTATGGGAGAGGGAGATCAGGAAAAGGCAAGTAAGACAGCCGGAAACGGCTTGTTTCTAATGGCTGTCATTTATGTGGTATTTTTATTGTTTGGCATATTTGGAACGACTGGTTATATAGCGTCGCAGACCAAGAATCCGGTAATTGCACAGATGGCAGCAGACTATCTGCGGATCTGCTGCTGTTGGTCGTTTGGTATCCTGTTTTTCTCCCTGTATGAAAAGGTATTGCAGGCAACCGGGAAAAGTACATACTCCACGATTGCACAGATAGCAGGTGCAGTCATAAATATTGTGCTTGATCCCATTATGATCTATGGATGGCTTGGGTGCCCGGAGCTTGGGGTAAAGGGTGCGGCATATGCGACTGTGATCGGACAGATTGCATCGGCACTATGCGGATTGTTACTGCATTTAAAATTCAACAAAGAGATTAAAAATGATTTTTCCTATATGAAACCATCCGGGAAGATTGTCAGAGGAATCTATTCCATTGGATTTGCTGCGATCATTGCCCAGGCATTGATGTCTGTTATGACATATCTTTTGAACGTTATTTTTGTGCGTATCGGGGAAAATGTAGTTACTGCATATGGACTGTATTACAAGATTCAGCAGTTTATTCTGTTTGCGGCATTCGGCCTTAGAGATGCGATCACACCGATTGTATCCTTTAATTATGGTATGGGGAACAAAGAACGGGTAAAGGAAGGTGTCAGGTATGGCCTGCTGTATACGGTGTCGATTATGCTGATCGGTTTTGTGGGGCTGGAGGTGTTTGCAGAAGCATTTGCCGCTATCTTCGGATTGTCGGGAGAGACAAAAGCGTTATGTGTCAGCGCAATGCGGATCATTTCCATCAGTTATATGTTTGCAGGTGCAAATATTGCGTTCCAGGGAATCTTCCAGGCATTGGACAGTGGATTGCAGTCACTTATCGTGTCCGTATGCAGGCAGTTCCTGTTTGTAATTCCAGTCGCATATGCTTTTTCAAGCATAGTAGTATCCGGTTATTGCGGCACCTGGCTGGTGTGGATGAGCTTTCTGATTGCAGAGGTTGTCTCGGCAGTGATAGCAGTGGTGCTAATGAGGAAAGTAAAGTGTGTTTTTGAATAACAAAGAGGGGCTGTTAAGCAGCCCCTTATGTATGCTATCGAATTTTACAATCCATACAGTGCCGAATATTTCTCCGTCAGATAAGCAATATAATAATCCGGGTTAAAGCCCTCACCGGTCATATCCTTTAAGAGTTCCTGGGTGTTTTTCGTCTCCCCGAACCGATGGATATGCTCCTTCAGATATGCCTGGATCGGTTTTAAGTTTCCGGTCTTCAGATATTCCTTCATCGGCATGACGGTCCCCAGGTGATAATAAATCTGCGCGGCGATGGCGCTGCCCAGCGCGTAGGAGGGGAAGTAGCCGAAGCTTCCGCCGGACCAGTGCATATCCTGTAAGATTCCAACGCTGTCATTTTCCGGTGTTATTCCAAGATATTCCTGATATTTTCGGTTCCAGAGATCCGGAAGATCATCCACAGTGACTTTTCCGTCGAAGATCAGTTTCTCAATCTCATACCGGATCATGATGTGGAAGGGGTATGTCAGCTCGTCAGCCTCCGTCCGTATCAGGCTTGGCTCGGCGTGGTTGATGGCGCGGTAGAATTCGTCCAGCGTCACATTGCCCAAAGCATCCGGGTAGGCATCCTGAAGCTTTCCGTAGAGCGGTATCCAGAACTCAAGGCTGCGTCCAAGATTATTCTCATAAAACCGGGACTGGGATTCGTGCATCCCCATGGAAGTGCCGTGGCCTACCGGTGTCATGGTGATGGAATCATCGATGTCCATTTCATACAGTGCGTGGCCGCCTTCATGGATCACTGAGAAGATGGCGGAATCCAACTGGTGTTCCAGATAGTGATTGGTGATGCGTACATCATGGTTGTGGAGCTCTGTGGTAAAGGGATGCGCGCTTTCACCCATGACGCCCCTGTTAAAATCAAAGCCGATGTACTCCGCCAGATCGCGGCAGACGCGCCGCTGGGTGTCTATGTCGTAGGTCTTGCAAAGACAATCGGTAGAGATGGTGTCAGATTTCTCACGAATCTTCTGAACCAGAGGTGCCAGTGCGGCCTTGAGCTTCGCAAAGAAATCATCCAGGATCTCAACGGTAAAGCCTTCTTCGTAATCCTCCAACTGTACATCATAGAGCTTCTGATCCTCTTTCTGGCGATAGGAAGCGAAGCGTCTGGTGTAGTCGATGATCTTTTCAAGGACTGGAGCGTAGGAAGCGTAGTCGTTTCCCTGCTTCGCTTTTTCCCAGACCGGAAACGCCTGCGCAGTGAGGGCAGCAAATTCCTGGTACTCCTGAGGCGGGATGGCCTGGAGCTGCCGATACTGCTTGCTTAAATTCTTGACAATCGCTTTTTCCTGAAAGCTCAGCCTGGCCTGTTCCTCTTCTGTGGACAGCTCAGCCAGAAGCTGTTTGACTTCATCATTGATCAGGGCTCCGTAGAGCTCGCCGGACAGGATCCCGATGGCGCGGGAGGTATTCTCAATGGCCGCCTTGGGCGCCGCTGTCTCATTGTCCCAGGAAAACAGGGTTGCTGCGGCAGAGAAGGCATAATACCGGTCAAGGTGCGGCTGTAATTTCTGAAATAATTCACTCATGTTGTGTCCTCCTTTTTCTATGGAAGAAGTATAGCATAGTTTGAAAAATTTGACAAATGGCAGGATTCTTTTGGAATACCGCAAATTTTAGATAGTGCTATAGCAACTAATGTGATTGCTTCGTTTGCGGGGATTTGATACTGTTTAAGGACGAATGTTTCTTGTGGATCAAGCACGAATGTAGTAAGTTATGAAAACAAAAAACATTTGGAATAAGAAGAGGAGAAAGCCAATGCCATATATATATTTAAGGAAGCGCTGATTTAATCATTGTTTCTGGTGAAAGTCATGCACCATTCTGGTATA
>CAVGED010000045.1:0-86045 GCA_963628035.1 Paludibacteraceae bacterium | reverse complement strand
GAATATTCCCATTCCAATAACTTTAACATTTTTGTAATTTTATAAGTTTATCCTGCCAGCTATGTCCAATGTTTATGTCCATTTCTCTTGTTTTTCTTTTTCCTGCACAATATTCAGTTGTCAATTTTCGGGTCGGTTCTCATTTATTGAGATTCCGAGAAGTTATTTTATTTGTGATACGGTTCCCCATGCATGATCCGAAAGCTCCGGTAGATCTGCTCCAGCAGGATCACCCGCATAAGCTGATGCGGAAAGGTCATCTTAGAGAAGCTGAGCTTATAGTCTGCCCGCCGAAGCACCTGCTCCGAAAGCCCCAGGGAACCGCCGATAACAAAAACAATGCTGCTTACGCCACCGACTCCCAACGCCTCCAGCTTCCCGGAGAGTTCCACTGAATCAAGCTGCCTGCCCTCTATTGCCAGAGCGCACACATAGTCGGTATCCTTTACATAACGCAGCAGCCGCTCGCCTTCCTTCTCCTTGATCAGCTTCTCTTCTGCCTCGCTGGCTCGATCCGGCGTCTTCTCATCCGCCACCTCAACAATCTCCACCCGGCTGTATCTGCTCAGCCGCTTGGTATATTCCTCTATGGCCTCCCGGTAGAACTTTTCCTTGATCTTTCCGACCGTTAAAATCGTTATCTTCATAAATTTGTATTTTCCTCATTTGCACTATCAGATTCAAACCCTGCAAAATGCTTCGTACAAGCACAGCATTTTGTAATTCTTAAATCTGACACTGCTCATTGCTTACGCACATTATACCATAATCGAATAAAGGCTGCAATTAATAAAAAATTCCCCTTGTATTACAGATGATTTTTCGCTATACTATAAAATATCATCTAGGAAGGAAATGGTATTATGAATCCAGACAAACCGGAATATGAATATGAAGAAGAAAGCGAAGATCTGATTCAGTCTCAGGGTCTCACCTACACGAAGAAAAGTAAAAAGCTGGAGGATGCCAAGTCGAGTTCCTGGCTCTTTATCGCCTTCGGTATTATCGGACTGCTGTTGATCCTGGCCGTCTGGCTGAATATCATTCCTATTGAAATGGAGCTCTATATGCGGGTTCTCTACACCGTGGTGCTCGGTGTGCTGTTTGTAGTCTTTATTCTGATCGGCATTTACTACACCAGAAGGATCAAGACGCTTCAGCGCGAATCTAACAGGGAAGAACGACAGACCCGGGAGATTGTACAATTCATAACAGAAAAATACCCGCTGGACGCCCTGGATCGCATGATCTTAGCGGACACACTTCCCCAAGAACAGCTCTACTTCGAGCGATATGACAAGATATCAGCCCTCATCCGGGAGCATTTTGAGATTCAGGATGAAGCATATCTGGATTATCTGATTGAAAATATTTACCAGATCTATTCTCCCAGGGATTGATCTGTACATTAACAATACGAATGACTACGAGGTGACGATCATGAAATTATTAGAAGACAAGATCCTTTCCGAAGGAACAGCCGTAAACGCTGATATTCTGAAGGTGGACAGCTTTATCAATCATCAGGTGGATCCGGTGCTGATGACAGAAATGGGCAAAGAATTTGCTGAGCACTTTAAGGGAAGAGGCATTACCAAGGTAGCCACCATCGAGAGCTCCGGCATTGCACCTGCCATGATGACCGCCGTGACACTCAATGTTCCTCTTCTGATTCTGAAGAAGCAGCCCTCCAAGATTCTGAACAGCGATCTGTATCAGACACAGGTTACTTCCTTCACCAAAGGCACCAGCTACGAGCTGACACTCTCCCAGAAGTTTGTTTCTGAAAGAGACCACATACTCATCATCGACGATTTCCTGGCAAACGGCGAGGCAGCTACCGGCGCCATCCGGCTTCTCCGCAAGGCTCACGCCACCATTGCCGGCCTCGGCATCGTGATCGAGAAGTCCTTCCAGCCCGGCCGCGGTAAACTGGAAGAACAAGGTATTGAGGTCTATTCTTTGGCCCGGATTGCCAGGATGGACAAGGACCTGATCGAGTTCGTTTAACAGTTCAGCCAGACCGAAGAAGGGAGAATGGCTGCTAACGGCAGTTGAACTTCTCAATCATTGTTATTAAGCAGGTAAACTTCACTTGTCATCACAGGAAGAGCATTCCGCAAAGGTTTCAGGTCAATGATATCGAAATCTCACCGCCAAATGTACTGATTGAAAATCTGCCATCTGAAACAATGGTTTCCTTTTCAACATGATATTCAAACGGAAACAGGTACACAGAATCATTCAATTCCTGAAAAGAATAGTATCCGCTGTCATCAATATTCATCACAGCGTATGCCATAAATGTACTGACTTGCTCATTGTTTACAGCCATCCTGTTGATGTGATACTTTCCCGGCTTTTCGCAGCGCAGTACATCAAACGCTTTCAGCGTTGCAATCAGTTTGTCAATCGAATGATATAAGGTTGTTCTTTCGCCCCACTCATCAAATAGCTTTTGCTTCAACTGAGCAAGCGTGATTTCGTCCTGAAATTCTGACATCTTACCGATCAGTTTACACATATCAAGAAACACCGGATATGCTGCCAGCATCATACACCAGTTGATACTCACTGCATATTCCGGATACTTTTCTATCAGCTGTACTGCCTCGCTTTTTAAGCAGGAGCTGTACGGATTATCATAAACCCAGATGTTCATCAAAATCTCTCTGGTCTTACGAAGAACCGTTGGACTTTCAATTTCATAGCTCAAATACTCGTTGAGCTTATCTTTAATCTCTGATTCCGGTGTTCCCTCTGCCACTAAGTCAACCGTATATTTCAGCCAAGGCATTTTCAGTTTCCTTGACAAACCTACCATTTTAGCCATGATAATCCTCCGTCCTCGCGATTATGAACGGAACCACCACTTCGTCAAGCGAAATCCCGCCATGCGTCCTCACATCTTCACCCTTGATATCCAAAGAATCCCCCACATTACAGATTAGATAGTCATAATCCTTTGGCAAATAGTATTTCGGATATTCTAAAAGGCCATATCGTTCTATCAAACTGTCTTTATTAGCGAAATCCTTCAGAACCACCATCTTATGGCTCCTTGTTTCGACTTCAACTCCTGAACCGGACAATCGTCCCAGTCCAGTACAAGGTGTATTTCCATGATCGGCTGTAATGTAGACATCAAAACCTTCCTGCAACAATCTTTTTGTCAGCCCAGCAAGCTTATTTTGTTTCATCAGCACTGTATCATCATTCAACATTCCAACGCGTCCCTGATACTGAGCATGAACCAGTTCGTCAATATCAAGAATGATGACGGCACCACACTTTACGAACGCCGAAAAACTCGCATCATACCCTCGTTCGTAGCCGATCTGATTGTCCTTATAACCATATTTTCTTGCACAATCGTAAAATTCATTCTTCTCTTTGCTTTGCTTCCATGGTTCAACCAGCTGGCTGGGATATTTTCCACTCAGTAGGCATTGGCGAGAAATAGATGTCGTAGATGGAATCATGGCAAAGGTAGCACTTTGGCGATAACAAATTCCTGTAAACGATCTTTTCAATATCGTCCAGTCAAATTCCGACATGCCATCCATTACGATAATTGCAGCCCTTTCACTATGGTCATGGATATAATCCATTACACTGCTTACCATGACCGGAGATTCCGGGTTGATTTCCGAAGACAGCTTTCCAAAATTTTTCATCGCATAGGCGCAGAATGCCCGATTCAATTCCGAAGTATCAATGTCAACATTGTGTTCTACTGCGGTTACATCAATCTTTGCTTTTTTCTCCGCAAGATCAAACCAAGCCTTATAATCTTCAACACTTTTCGCTTGGTTCAACGCACATTCGTATAAATCTCTCAAATATAGCTCAACATTTTTCTGAGCATACATTTTGAGGCGAAGAAACATTTCCGTCTGTTTCCGCTCATGGTATTCCTCGAAATCGGTCTGATATGCCAGCGTAAGCAGTTCCAAATCAAGATTTTTGCTTTCTCGCAGAACTGCGCTATTCAACTTTGGAAATAATGACTCGAACGAAATTTCTTCCTCCCGGCATTTTTTCCGAATATCATATGGCACATAAACACCCGGCTGCACCAGAATCGCAAGCTTTTCCTCTCCATTTAGAAGGCTTGTATTATTAACCCGGAAGTTCAAATCATCAGTATACACAACAGTCCTGAAGCCATGTGCCTGAAACACCGCACTGTAATGCGCTTTTTCTTCCAGATGATCTGCATCAACGAGCATCATTTTTTTCGTATACTGTGCAGCTGTTTTTTCAAACACATAGTCTCCAAACATCTGTTACGCCTCCAATCTTGCCATCATGATTAACTTAAAATCCGGATATACCTGTGAGCCTTTCCTGTGCTGTGCTTCAATGTTGGCCCTTTCTTTTTGCAGCTTTTGCAGGCGGCTTCTGCGGATATTCTCAATCCCAATATGTTCCGCAGCCTCTTGCCTCAGCTCCAAAGCATACATATATTTCTTGAAACTCTCCTCATTCTGCTGCATCTGCTTCTCTTTTAATTCAACAAATGTGTCATAGGCAAAATCCATGCAACTTTTTTCAAGCTTAGAATAAATTTCCGCATCCACATTCGGCGCAGACGAAACCCTGAGCTTGCTGTTTCCATCGAGGAAAACATCCATAATACGTTTTCCTGCCATCGGTCGCAATACCATTGCGCTGTTGACAAATATCGGCAAAATCCGCTTTCCGCTCTCTTTTTCAGAGATAGACAGCTCCCAAAGCATAAAATAGCCTTCCTCATTGGGGAAGTTATCAATCTGGATGGACATAAGCGGGGCCGTCCGATCCTGCACCAACTCCGTCTTCAAATGCTGTGTGATTTCTTCATCTGCAATGCTGATGCGGTCAATCAAACGCGGGTCATACCCCTGCCAGCACTCATAATAGGTCAGCATTGTGCGGAGCGCACTGTCTACATCGAAATTCGACTCCGTTCCGACAAGTTTTGTCAAGTCTTTCTCTTCTCGAATCACATCTTTATATTTCTGCGCATTCGTAAGCTGCTGCTTCATCTCTGCCTCAACTGTGTACAGATTCTTCTCTACCTGTGAAGCATGACCAATGGAGCGCATATACACATCTGTGAAGTCACATTCTGCCACTTCGCTGTCCAGAACATCAGAATACTTATCAACGCCCATCTCTTTCAGAATAACGGACAGCTTTTCTTCCAACACTTCACGGACACGGTTCTCTACCGTTTCGCCAACAATGAAGTTATAAATATCTACATCCCGCTGCTGACCAATACGATCAACACGACCACACCGCTGCTCGATTTTCATTGGGTTCCACGGAAGGTCATAGTTGATGATAATATTGGCAAACTGCAAGTTCAGACCTTCGCCACCAGCATCTGTCGAAATAAAAATACTGGTGCTGGTCTTAAACTCTTGCATGGCAGCATTTCGCTCGTCAATGCTCATGCCGCCGTTTAGAATCGTTACCGTATAGCCTCTATTCACAAGTAGCTCCTGCAAATACGTCTGCGTAGCAACAAATTCTGTGAAAATAATAACCTTCTGTGTACGATCCTCACTCAGAATAGCATCAATCTCATTCAACAGCGGCTCTACTTTTGCATCCTGATTCTGGAACTGTGCTTGTTTTGCAAGAGAGATAATCTGCTTCAGCTCTTCGATTTCCAATTCCATATCCAGAGAAATCGCTTCAAGGGCATCCTCAACACCGTCCTCAATGTTCAGTTCATCCAAATCTTCTTCCCTTAAATTACCAACGCAGGTGCGTTGCTCCAGAAGAACATTTAATCTGCGCTCCAGGCTCTGTCGAATGGCCGCCGTACTGCTTGTCACCATACGCTGCATGATAATCAGCAGGAAGATCAGGCACATATTTTTCTTGCGATTGCGCAGTGCTTTGTTATAGGTCTTTGCGACATAGGAGCTGACCATCTCATACAGCTCCCGCTGCAAATTATTGCGTTCGTCCCATGAAATCGTCATAAGATGCGTGATACGGTTTTTGAACAGCAGATTCCCGTTATTGTCAATGGCCTCGCGCTTTTCCGTGCGGATCAGGAATGGAGCAACCTGTTCTCGGACAATAGACTTGGCATTCGGGAAAGCATCCGCATCCAGCAAACGAATCAGACGTAAAAACGGCTCAGTTTTGCCATTATGCGGTGTTGCCGACAATAACAGCAGATATGGACTCGCCTGTGCCAACAGATTACCCAGCTTGTAGCGAGCCACTTCGCCGGAGGAACCGGCCACACGATGTGCCTCATCTATGATGATCAGATCCCATCCGCTGTTGATGATGGAATAGATTCGTTCCTCGTTGTACTTTTCAACCTTTTCCTCACTCCAACCGGCGTGTTTTTCAATCGGCTTGATAGAATCCATCGGGGAAATCACCTGATCGAACTGACCATACACATCATCATTATCCGTCAGGCGGCGAATCGTATCATAATCGGAAGGCAAAATTACTTGAAATTTCTCATGGAACTTTTCCTGCATCTCGCTTGCCCACTGGGTCACCAGACCAGTCGGGCAAACAACGAGAATCCTACTGACAAGACCACGGCTCTTCAATTCACGGATGATCATACCAGCTTCAATCGTCTTACCAAGACCAACTTCATCCGCCAGAATATAGCGAATGTTGTTGGTCTCCATTGCACGGTTCAACACATGGAGCTGATGCGGCAAGGGAATAATTCCGCTGGCAAGAGAAGAAAGAAAGCCACCAGCAGTTTCGTTTTTGATTTTAGAGAGCAGCGTAACATAGCGCAGATAATTTTCATCGTACTGCATAGTACTACCCGATGAGCTAAGCTGTCCCTCATTTGCCTTATACACCCGACCGGTCGCCGGGTTAAAAACCCTGTAGGAGACATAGCCCCATGCTTCGATCTTCTCCAGAACCTGTACATTTGCCTTTTCTATCGTGTCAAAAACGAAATCACCGACAGCTATCATTTCTCTTTCTTCCATTCCTTAATTTGATTTCGGCCTGTAAACATTTCATCGAAGTGCCACTTTCCGGTCACAAGCCAGTATTCATAAGTACTCAGCCATGTACAGACCCATGGCACAAACGAATCTGCAATATACATTTGCTGATTCCATTCTTTATATTTGGGGTAATAAACACACAGTTGGTAATTTCCGCTATCATCCTTGCCGTACTTATGATGTGGATATTTTCCCTCATATTTTTGTAATGGTGGCGAGATCAGCCATGCCTTTGGTGCTCCATCACTCAATTTATAAGTAATTTTGATTCTATACACTTGAGACTCGGAGGACGGCTGTATATCTAAAATACATACAAGCATGGAATCCGCAATATAGTTTGCTATCAGTAGCCTATCGTACAAATACTGCATCTGTATTTGCTGATTCACCAACGAAATAGGCTTAGGTTTCAAATATTTACGCGCCAAAGTGATGTGCTGGTGGAACTGAAACTGTGCCATATTTTGATATATTTCCTGTCGATGTGTCTACTTTCAAGGTTCCCGCTGCAATAGCTGATCTCACTGTCTCTGCTTCACTGTTAAAAACAGCTTTTCCGGTCTCGCTACCAAAGCATTCTTTTAGATGATTTCCCATTTCAATTCGGTTATATTGCAAAAGGCTTCCATCGACCAGGTCTTTCCTCGCAGCATATAACCATTGTAAAAATGCAGTAGCACGTTCCGGATGCGTATTCCACTTATCAGCAAAGTTTTCACCTTTATAACTTGGGTTTTCTATGTAAAATTGCTGGCCTTTGCGGTTATCCATAATCCAAGAAGGAGCTTTAGAAAGGATATTGAAAAGAGCATCGTAAATATTATCCTCTTCTTCATACAGCCTTCCCGCTATTGTTGTGATTATAATTGATATGGGCTTATTACCGCTGTTGTCATCTGCAAACTTAATGTCTCTATGCCGTTTAAGAATCTGTACAACGCGTTGTAATGGCGTTTTTACTTTTCTACGCTTTACATCTTCAACCTCAGCTTGCGCAACGACTGTACGATGATCCTTGACATATTGCTCATATAATCTGTTGCGTTGCTTTGCACAAGCATCGAAAAACCATTTCACATATCCTGCCGGATTGCTTCCCAAATAATCATAAGTATCATAGTCTTCATTATGATCCGTTATACGGATTACGCTCCCATAAGTATGAGCAGGAATAACATCCATATGGAAGTTTGGAACATCATCGTATTCAACATGCCAGCATCTCTTTTTTTCTTCAATTTCTCTGCTCGTTTTTTTGTAACGGACAAGCAGTGGTTTAACCACATCAACCTTAAGTTCCTTTGCTGTCAAACCATACTGACTCTTGAATTGACAGACAATATCCAAGTCGTAATCATCTGCATTTGTAATTGGACGAACCACAGTTCCAAGGGCAAATGAACCTTGCGGATAAATACTAATTTCATAACCAGGAGTCTCCTGATCTATCCATTTTCCAAGATCTTTATAGGTCTTTTCTGCTGCCTCAAACATTTCGTCACTAATATCAATGTTCTGAGCTGTCGATTTAAGCAGGCTATTATACGCTTCCTTGGTATACATCATTTACCCTCCAATCGTTATAGTTTCTTCAAAACTGTTTTTCTGTGAAAGTTGATCATAGATTTTAACTGGCAAATCCACCTTTGGCATGATATCCATACCCGCACGAACTGCAAGCGATGCTGGCATAGCTGGAAACAAGCAGATTTCCTTTGCCTTAGGATTATCATTCTTTATTCTTTCCATTGCCAGTCGAAAAGTGCGGACAAAACTATCTTGAATCTGAGGATTCTTGACAAACACGCGATTGGGTTCCGGAATAGTAAGATGGTAAATAGAGCATTTGGGGCCCAATGCATTTTCAATTCTTTTATCAACAATTTCAGCACTCAAATCAATAACTAATGCCACCATAGTTTCGGATTCGGCCTTCGACTGATGGATTTGAAAATCCACTGTTGACTGATCCTCTGGCCATGCCCATTTATCTCCCTCGCGGTGGCACTGAAAGACACGAACATTTAATTGGTCGCAAAGTAAATACCCCAATTTGAAAAGAAGCGGTTGAGGCGCAAGTGCAAACAATGCAACAACATCTTCCTTCTTTACAATGCTACCAAAATACTGCTTGACTTGGCCTTCCAGTTCAGCTGCTTGAAATTGCATAATATCCTTTGATGGTATGTATTTTGTGACTAATCCATTATGCAATTCTATTGGGTCATCCTGTTTTGGATAAAGACCACATTTTACAGTGGCTCTTCTAAGGACAGATGCCGCATTAAACACATCTACATTATCTATATTTGAGAAGAATGTTACCATCTTACAAGAATCAGCATCTTGAATCTCCGTTAATCTCCGAATCCGTTCTTCATGAGTCTTCTTCTGTACAATCAAAAAATCCGACAGGTAGTTTTCAGGCTTAGTATCTATTAAATGGTGATGCTCGGCACAAAGAAGCATTAAATTGTCTATGTTATTTATTTCATCTTGCGTCATATCATCCGCATGTCTTGGTCCTGTTTTACCAACTGCGTGAATATGGGCATTTTCGGCAAAATTGGCATCATCGCCATAATGTGAATCCAAATACAACAGTTTGTTGCAAATTTCGCATCTGCCTGCTGCCATTCCCCACAAGCGCAGTTTTACTGCTTCGCGAATTGGTGTTCTCTTGATTTCAGATGATTCATTCTTCCCCATAGGCAACACTCCTTTTACACTCTTCCAAGGCTGATATCATAGTACATCAGCAGGTTGGAATCTTCCTGAATGGTCTGCTCCGGCAGACGTTCTGCGATATCAACGATGGCTTTATAGTTCTTTTCTTTCCAAAGGCGAGAGAAGCCTACACGGATAGCCTCCGAACGGAACAACTTCAGCTTGCCCTTGCTGTTCATGTAGCCTTCAAATTCCTTCCACAGGTTCTTCTCACGCAATTTGACCAGATCGCCTTCCTTGGTCACATCCGGGATGTACCAACGGCCTTTCTCGTCTTGCAGGAAGTTCTCTTCCAGAATGGTAGCAAGTTCCGGCATCTGCTCATATTTATCAACCGCCTTGACTTCCTGCATGAACTTCGGCTGAAGCTCTGCGTAGGTCTGCGGACCGCAGAACTGCTCATCCAACTGCTGATACAGCCAGGAAATAGCAGACTTCTCATTCGTAACAAACAGTTCAAACTGGATATTCTCCACTTCGGTCGTAATACGGGCAGTATCATACTCATTGACCTGATCCGGCAGGAAATACATATTATCGCGTTTCAGGAACTTCTCGTCCAAGCCGCGATAGAAATCGGTAGCATCCAGTGGCACCGGAATTCCCTGCATGATGTGGTAGGCAACCATGCGGTCGAAGAGAAGATACGCCTGGCGTTCAGCAACAAGTTCAATTTTTCCATTGCTTTCTACTACAACCGGGATATTCGATAGGTGTTGCCTAACAAAAGACCATGCCGTGGTCTCTGAGCCAGCATTAGATAAGAACTGCTCTCGAAATTGTTCTTGCGGTTTATAAACCGACAAAATCAAATCCTGTTTTACGGCAGAGTTATTATTTACCTGCTTAAAACTTCCCTGTTTTTTATCCAACGTTCTAACATCGGCGATAATAAATCCCGCCCGTAAAAGTGACTCTTGAATTGCATTCCAAACAGCATTTTTTGAGTTATGAAATTCAACAGTCATCCATCGGTTTGGCTTCAGCACTCTAAAGTACTCCTTGAAGCATTGCGTCATAAGTTGCTGATATTCTACAATTCCCTTGCCTTGAACCTCATTCATAATCGCTTCAGTTCTCTGGGAAGTTTTAACTTTTAGCCAAGATTCCCATATATAGCTCAATTCAGAATAATTCAAATTGCTGCCAAAAGGAGGGTCTGTAAAAATATAGTCGATAGTGTTAGTTGGAATGTTGGATAAATCCGTTGTTGACTGTGTCGACCCAATTGTTTGCCCATTTTTTGCATAGTCGAAGTCAACCATGCCGCTGATTTTTCCACGGAATGTTTTGAGTACATTCTGTTCAATACTAAAAGATGGCAAATAGAGTGTCCCTGATAAACCGGTGCCCACCCATCCACCACCACCATGGAAAAAGTAACTCACAAGGAGCCGCAACTGTTTTGTACTTCTTGAAATAGTAGCGGTATATTCAAAGCACAGTCGTGGTATCTGGAGGCATTCTCTTAAGCAAGCTAATGCAATCAAGTTTCTTTTGGTAAAAAACTGATGCACATTGGTTATGCCCGATTTATCATTTCTCCGTGATTCACTTCCTTCACACATACGATCGGAAGGGTACCAGTCTGATATTTTATACTCAGCGACCTTTCTCAACACTTCAAGATCGTATTCATCTGGTTTTTTTCTGAATCTCTTTCCCTCATATGTATAATCAATATACACTGGAACCTGTTTATCCATGCTGACAACTTTTCCAAGTGCATCATCAAAATATTGTTCTACTGCATGATCACAATCCTTTTTTTTCAAGGACGATGTACAATTTGGGCAGGAAAAAACATCTTTTACCTTTCCAGCATCATGATCCAATGCTACATCCCACAGAACAAACGTTTTTCCACAATGAGGACAAATCAAAACATCAGACCAAACTGTGCAGTTAATCTGTCCATAAGTGCTTCCAAACGACAGCTGCGCATTTCCGTCATCATGTTTGGTTCGATACATCCACTCACATTTTCGCTCACATTCTTTTAGTACTTCATTAGCCTTTCTGGCAACCTCTGTCATATCTACTTGTCTATTGTACTGCCTTGTTATAAACGATGCAGCTGGCGACAAATCGCATAAAATTGCTCTTCTCGCCCCCCAAGTAATATCTTTTTGCGTCATCTGCATTTTCAAGCGGTCTTGTTCATTTAGCGTTCCACACGATTGACATGCAACTCCTGTCATTCCACTTCCAGAAAAGCCGTCAAGAACAATATCCCCCGGCTTAGTATAGTGCAAAACATAACGCATAATTGCTTTATACGGTACTTTTGTATGGTAAGAATGTGCATTGTAAATCGGGTCATTCTTACCTTCACTCACATCCGCCGCAAACGGCTCCCGATGATAATCGTCCGTTGCTTCATCATAAGGCGTACCATACTCCTTGATGAAGTCCTCGATAAAGGGATTCGGACATGCAGTATAAAACGGCGCATCCGAAAGCGCAATGATATCCTCATCTGTACCAATGGGAAAGCCTTCGATGTTGCGCACTTTATCTATATCTTCTTTGGTCAGCTTTCTGCGTTCCATAGCTGTTTCCTCACTTTCGTTTTCTAAATTGTGCAAGCGGCACTTGCACAATTTCATTTAATCCGTTTCTGGATATCTTCGACGGACGGCAGCTGCTTTTCCAGATCATCCGGCAAGCTGCTGGTAACTTTGTATTCGCTCACGCCAATCGGCTTGGAAATGTCCTTGAGGGAGTATTCTGCTACCACGTTGTTCTTGCTCTTGCAAAGGAGCAGGCCAATGGATGGGTTATCCTGCTCTTTCTTTAAGATACCATCCACCGCTGACAGGTAAAAATTCAACTGTCCGGCATATTCCGGTTTGAATTCTCCGGTTTTCAGTTCGATAACCACATAGCAGCGCAGGTTCAGGTTATAGAACAGCAAGTCGATATAGAAATCATCGCCACCAACATTCAGGTGGTACTGATTTCCCAAGAACGCAAAGCCTGTTCCAAGTTCCAGAAGCAGCTTGGTCACATCCCGCACTAATGCCTGCTCAATGTCCCGCTCCAGCATATCTTCCCGGAATGGAATGAAATCAAAGACATACGGGTCTTTCATAGTCTGCACTGCAAGCTCGCTCTGCGGAGATGGCAGACGGTGTTCAAAATTCGTGACCTTATTCGCCAGAACCTGCCGCTGATATAAGCCGCTTTCAATCTGATGGACAAGAACATTACGGGACCAGCCATTTTGTGCCGTTGCATTTGCATACCAGATATGTTCTTCCGCAGTTTTAACCTTATCCATCAAAGCAATGTTGTGATACCAAGTAATTTGTGCAAGCACATCTTGCACAATTTCTCTGTCAGCAAAGCGGGCTGCAAATTTCGCCATGTACTTCAGATTTCGGACAGAATACCCTTTTCTCTCCGGGAAAGTTACCTGAATATCATAGGAGAGATTTTCAATAAATTTATTCCCCCATGTTTTGTATTCGTTAATAACCGTTCCAATGTCATAATAAAGGAGTAGCAAATCTGAATTTGCATGAACTGTTGCACGGTATTGTGCGGCCTTGATCTCACTTTTGATATTTTCGATGATGGAGAAATACTCCGGTGTATTCATCAGCACACGCCTCGCCTCGCTTTCTCACAATTTATTCTTACTTAACAATGATACGGAGTTTGCCTTCGTCTTTACCCTTGGTATAGTCAGCAATCAGCTCATTCAGCTTCTGCTTAAAGCTAACTTCATCCATCGGCGGCAGCTTCGTCAGTTTATCCATCAAATCTTTTGCATCCACTACCACAGGTTCAAAGCCCTTCAGCAATGCCTGAATCGCCTTGATGAAGAAATCGTCAACACGCTTCGGCAAAGTACCGGATGCAATAAAGTCATCAATCACTTTCTGCTGTTCTGCACTCAGGTACTCTTTCTGGCTTGCCACAATCGGGTCAGAAATCGTATTCAACAGAGTCTGCGTCCACTCCGTCACCAGATCATCAATCCGAATATCCAGATTATCCAGCTGGCCCGCTACATTCGGCACTTGATCACCAAGATTATAATGGCAATGCGGGCAGATATGAGTTGTTTTCAGCTCAGTCGGTGTCAGCTCATAGCAAACTTTCAAGTTAGCCATGTCCTGCTCGATCTTTGTCAGTTTGGCTGCCGAAAGGATTTCAACACCGCGCAGCTTGCGCAGATTTGCCAGTACGGAACTTTCCTGTAATTTACCGCGTCGTTTTGCATCGTCAATGTCCAGGCGTTTTTTCTTATGTTCTTCAAAATAAATGCCGATATACTCTTCTTTTACCTTTTCAAGAGCAGCATTTACCTTCTGTGCGGCTGCATCTCCGGATGTACCGGTCAGAATGCTATCGCGTGCAGAAAGGAATTCGTCTTTTGCAGCTTCCAGTTTTTGTTTGAAGTTTGCGCCAAGGTCGATGAACTCAATGTTACTCAGATAGGAAACATTGTTTGCACAATCCGTTTTGAAAGTCACATATTCCGCAATCGCCTTGATCAGCGCAATCTGCTCTGCCAGCTTGTCAATTTCATCAAAAGTCAGCGTGAAGTTATTCAGCTTCGCCGGAGTATTGAACCGAGCGGAATAATTGCTGAATTCATCCTTAACTGCTGCACAGGCTTTCTGCATAGCGATCAGATGCTGGGCATCCACAAGTGGTTCATTCCAAAGCTCAAATCCATTGTTCAGCTTCTGGTTCGCAAGAACGGCAGCGTTGCTCTTTTCCTGTGCTTTTTTCAGCAGTTGTTTTACTCCCTCATCACGGTCATTCGGGTTGTCCAGCAGAGCCGGATTGATTTCCAGTACATCAAAGAGCTTTTTCAGCTCTGCCATTGCCATTTGCGCAGGCCGTGCCAGATATTTGAACTCATACAAGTCCAGAACACCAATGCGAGGTACAGTATCCAGATTCGATGCACTCAGAACAGTGCCATTGCGCAGAGTCATCGTTGCATAGCCCGCATACACCATGGACAGGAAGATGATCGGTGTAAAAAGATAGTTGATCTTGAAATGCTTATCTTCGTACTGGTCATCATATTTGACATCAAAGATATCCGAATAATTGATAACACCCTGCGGCGGCAACTGTTTCAGCTGGTCAATGTAGTAAGCTGCATACTTGGAACCTTCCGGTCGAATCTTATCGCCGTCCAGAACGCCAAAGCTCTGGAGCATCAAGGTTGCCGTCTGCGTTTTACGACCTGCAAAATAATCAAATGCCTGTCGTACATTTTCTGCCATGTTTTTCCGAGTTACCTTTGTTTTCATCATAGGACAATCCGGATATTTGCCGCAGAAATATTCATCCAGACACAGGGAAGCCGCCAAATCAACGGTGTCCTTAAAGTCCATATCCCTGTTATAGCGTCCACGGAGCACTTCGATCATCTGCCGCTTCTGCCCCTTATACTGGATATCAAAGCAGGTGTTCTTATTTTCACTCAGATACTTAATCAGCTTTTTGCGGATCATCGCAGCTTTACTCAAATAGGCATCCTTATCTTTGCCTTCACTGATCTGTGCCTGTGCGTTGGCAGCAGAGAAGAAACCCAGAATCTCCTTGAACTCCGCAGTAGATTTGAAGAAGAAATAAACTTCATCCTCCAAATTTTTCACAGCAATGCTGCCGCTGCTGTATGGCGGCATAATATGGATATAGAAATCCCGTTCCGGCTGCGCAGTGCTACGCTCTCCCGGCAGACCGAGGAACAGATAGCCTTCACGGAAAATGTTATGACTATCCCAGTTCAGGTCACGCTGATAAATCTCAAATCCAGGAACATACTGCTTTGCGTCCCAATCGAGGCAGCTGTAAATCAGCTGATAGAAATAGCGATTCAGTTCGCCATCTGCCATGATGGAAGCCTTTTGTTTGATCTTCTCATCATAGTCAACGACCTTATCCACATCAATGTAATACTGGTTATTGGCATCGTTGTAGATAATGAACTGACCGGATACCGTGGTCATGATATCCTTCAGTGTAGTCTTAATCAGAGCCAACAGGAAATCTGCATCCTGCTCCGGCATCGGCAGGAACAGGCAAAGATCATCTTTCAAGTTCTCTGCCGTCAGTCCGAAATGTACATCCAAGCCGTTCGTAGTCAGACGATAGACACTCAGTGCATAGATAATTTTAATTGCCAGCGATTTGTATGTGGGCTTAGGGAACGCACGGTTAATGATATCCTCCAGCTGTCCACTGGCAGTAACAACGCGGTTAATGGTTACATCACTCTTGAGCAATCCATTGGATTTGATTGCAGGCCAATAATTATCAAAAGAGATGATGCCCGGCTCATTCTCTGGCACATCGCGGTTAAAAATATCGCGAATTGTCATTGAGATGTTTTTCAGGATATGCCGGTTCTCAATCAGATAAATCTTATTGAACACATCAATATAGGACGGATGAATTGGGAACAGGTCTACAAACTCGTCCATCCGGGAAGACATACCGGTATAGAGCATTGAGAATTTCTCTAAATGCTTGCGAATCAAAGCCTTCTGCTCAGGCGTTTTCTTCAAGATACGCTCAGACACAACATAAGATGTTGCCTCTTTGGTGATGACAATCTGCGTAAAACGATCAGACACATGTTTCAGTGTGTCCGACACAAAGCTGAATCGTGGATTATCGAAAATCTTCTCCTGCACACCAAAAATTACACGCAGTTTGCTCTTGGAGCACATCTCGCCAAGTGCGCGGAAAAACTCAAGATCAAGAACAATTTGCCGCTCGTCACGGGAAGTCAGATAACTCAGGAACTCATCCACAACAATCAGATATCCCTTGTCCGGATACTTTGCAGAGAAGGCCATCATCATATCTCGAATCAGCTTTTTATTATCGCGGATCGTATCAAAATCCGGCACTTCAAAATCAATTCCTCGTGCTGCAAAATCGTCTTCAATGAAGCCAAACAGAATTTCACGTAGCGACATCGTTACGCCGCCGATTTCTATGCGAAGCACTTCAAACTTGCCTGCGATGCACGCCATCTCTTTTGCAAAGTTTTTATTCTGAAGATACTGAAGGTTATCCGCATCCTTGGCAATAGAAGAAATCACGCTCATCAAGTGTGATTTACCAGTACCATAGTTACCAACAACAAGAACACCCTTGTTATCAACCACTTCATCCATCTGAAGCTGATCTAATACCGGGCTTTTCAGATTTGCCGCCATGGTATCAGACATAACATAAGATTTCACATACTCTTTCGCCCGGTTCGCATCATCCGCCGTAGTAAGCTGAATGACATCCTCAATCGGGTTGAAGCTGATCAAGTCTGAGTACTTCACTTTTATCCTCCCTTAAACGACACAGGTTATGTCGTATTGTTCTACATCGTATTCTTTATAGTCCGCATATCCATCTTCCGCATAAACCAATTTTCCGTCTATCACGGTTCCCGGCCACAAAACAGAAAAAGGCTTGCTTCGATTCGCAACTGTAAGAAGCTGCAAAACATCTATCTTGTATGCTGGATTGAACAGCACATCAAAGTCTCGGATACAACTGTTTTCCGGAATATTTATAAGAACTTCCTGAAAGCATCTTTCAATCCTCATGGTTCTTCGTTCCGGTTTAATTTTTATGAGCAGAGCCGCCATTTTCTCATTTAATGAAACCTGCTGTAAACTTTCGCAGTATTTTTCATCACAGTAGACAACTGGTCTCATCAGTCCTGTTTGATTTTCGGATTGGAGCAGCCGATACTGTATTATCCTTCCCATTCGGCCACCATCCTTATTCTACATTATCAGCTGTCCCATTATCTGGACTCTCAGGAATAAAATCCCGCACATTATATGATACTGCCATCGTCTCTGCCTCCTGTCTATAAATAGCCTGTCCAACGTTTGGTACAATTCTATTTTCAAGTATAGCACTTCTTGATTTCTAAGTAAACAAAAAATCGTGTATTCAAAATGGTTGGAAAATGGTAGTTCAATATACATTGTAAAAAAAATTGCTGCCGGTGGATTTCCCTTAGCAAATCGTCGTTCGATTTGCGTGGGAAACCAACTGGCAGCTTTTATTTTTCCAATTACCAATTATTAACAGCTTATTAATTTTAAATGAAAATTCTATTTTCTACTTGTATAAAAACAGATACATGTGGTATCATAGGAAATATCATTCGCATTTCAACACAGTAAATCGTGAAATCGAAATTAATCAGAAGGAGGTCTTTATGCATTCAAACAGATTTTGTGAAATTACACCGGAGATACTGAAATTATCCAAGCTCAGTGAAGCTGCAGCCAATATCGACCCAGCACTTTTTACGCAATATGATGTCAAGCGTGGACTCCGTGACCTGAATGGAAAAGGCGTCCTGGTAGGACTGACAGAAATCTCAGACGTCTGCGCTTCCAAGATCGTAGACGGGAAATCGGTGCCGGCACACGGCGAACTATATTATCGCGGCTATAATGTTAAGGATATCATACGGGGACTTGCAGAAGACAGTCACTTTGGCTTCGAGGAAAGCACCTATCTGCTCCTGTTTGGGAAGCTTCCGACGAAGGAAGAACTAACAAGCTTCACGCAGCTGCTTGCAGAATATCGTTCTCTTCCCACCGGCTTTGTGCGCGATATTATTATGAAGGCTCCCAGCCAGGACATGATGAACACACTGGCCCGCAGTGTACTGACCTTATACTCCTACGACGACCGTGCAGACGATATTTCCATCCCCAACGTGCTGCGCCAGTGTCTGGAGCTTATAAGCCTGTTCCCACTGCTGTCCGTTTACGGCTATCAGGCCTACAAGCATTACCACGACGGTGCCAGCCTGTTTATCCATACACCGGATCCCAACCTGTCCACTGCGGAGACGATTCTTCATGTACTGCGGCCGGACTGCCAATACACGCCGTTAGAAGCAAAGCTTCTCGACATTGCGCTGATCCTACATATGGAGCACGGCGGCGGAAATAACTCTACCTTCACCACACACCTGGTATCCTCCTCCGGAACCGATACCTACTCGGCCATCGCTGCGGCACTGGGTTCCTTAAAGGGTCCCAAGCACGGCGGCGCCAACATCAAGGTGGTGAAAATGTTCGATGACATGAAAGCAAGCGTATCCGACTGGACCGACGAAGAGGAGGTGGGACGCTACCTGTCCGCACTGCTCAATAAGGAAGCTTTCGACCATGCAGGCCTGATCTACGGTATGGGGCATGCCGTCTATTCGCTCTCCGACCCCCGTGCCATCCTGTTCCGTTCCTTCGTAGAGCGGCTTTCCAAGGAGAAGGGACTGGAAAAGGAATTCGCGCTGTACGCGCTGGTAGAACGGCTGGCTCCGGAGATCATCGCACGAGAACGTCAGATCTACAAGGGTGTCAGCCCCAACGTGGACTTCTTCTCCGGCTTCGCCTACAGCATGCTGGGACTTCCCATGGAGCTGTACACTCCGATCTTCGCTATCGCCAGAATCGCAGGCTGGAGCGCACACCGCTTAGAAGAGTTATCCTACAACGGTAAGATCATGCGTCCCGCTTACAAATGCGTGCAGGAGCGCCGGGAGTACGTACCCATGAATCAACGGTAGAAGAAGCAAAAACGGCCGCAGTAAGGAATCCCGGTTCCTCTCTGTAGCCGTTTTATCTTATATAATTTTCTTCGGAAGAATCATCTGTCAGAAGAACTTCTTCCTGGCACGGTTCAATGTAACCATATAGACAACACAACTCGCCAGAAATACAAGAAGGCATATCATATCAAGAAGCGACACGCGAAACACATAGCTGGTTAACAGACTGACAACGCCATACAGCATCGTCACCACTCCGAACAGGATTGTTGCAACATAGATTGCGTCCACAAATCCCCGCTTATCCTTACAGCGGCCTATCTCCTGCTCATTCACCAGCCACTTGGCGGGCTCCCCTGTTTTCTTCATCTGTAAAGCAGTATAAACGGTATAAGCACCGTATATTAAAATGATCACATCAAAAATTGTCATGATACCATTACTTGATACTGCCAATATTCCCATATACGCCTCCGTTTCCGACCATCGGCGGCTGCCTATTAGGCGGCCTGCCGGATTCTGCCATAAACCTCACACTCTTCTATAATTTCAGAAAGTCCCGCACCACCATCGGCATCTCATCCACTTCACATACCGTCTTGTGCCGCACCGGTGCGCTTCTGATCTCTTCGATAGCCCTCGGAACCTTCACACCGGAAAGCTTCTCTAACTCATCCACCAGTTCAAAATCACCCAGTCTTTCATAATCCGGGCGGATCGCCGTCACAACACTTCTGGTGAACTTATATGGGCTTGCGGTGGATGCGATCACGGTCTTCGTGGTGTCACCGCTCTCCTGCCGATACTTTTCATACACTGTGGCTGCTACCGCCGTGTGAGTATCGATCACGTAACCATCGGCTTCATAGACTGCCTTAATGGTGGCCGCAGTCTCCGCTTCACTGGCATAATTTCCGTAGAACGGTGCAAGTTGCGCCCTCATCTCCTCCGTGATGTGGTAACATCCCTCACTGGACAACTGCTGCATGTACGTCCGGTCAGCCTCGGCATCCCGTCCGGCGATCTGATAGATCAGACGCTCCAGATTGCTGGAGATCAGGATATCCATAGAGGGCGATGAAGTCAGGATAAACTCTCGGTTCCTGTCATAGCTTCCCGTCTGGAAGAAATCATACAGCACCTTGTTCTCGTTGGAAGCGCAGATCAGCTTACGGATAGGAATCCCCATCTCACGCGCATAAAAGGCCGCCAGTATATTCCCGAAGTTTCCGGTAGGCACTGTCACATTGATGGCTTCGCCTGTTGCGATCTCGCCCATGGCTACCAGTTGAGCATAGGCGTATACGTAGTAGACGATCTGCGGCACAAGCCGCCCGATATTAATGGAATTGGCGGAGGAGAACTGATATCCCTTCGCTTCCATCTCCGCTGCCAGCGCACGATCCGAAAACATCTGCTTCACTCCGGTCTGAGCCTGGTCAAAATTTCCGTGGATGCCAACTACCAGCGTATTGTCTCCCTTCTGGGTCACCATCTGCTTCTCCTGTATGGGGCTGACCCCATCCTTGGGATAAAACACAATGATCTTCGTTCCCTTCACTTCTGCGAATCCGGCCAGAGCCGCCTTGCCGGTATCCCCGGAGGTAGCCGTCAGAATCACGATATCGTTGGTCACATGATTCTTCCTGGCGGAGGTCAGCATCAGATACGGCAGTATGGACAAGGCCATATCCTTAAAGGCAATGGTGGCTCCGTGGAAAAGCTCCAGAAAATACGCGCCATCCGCCTTCACCAACGGAGCAATAACAGGCGTATCAAACTTGCTGTCATAGGCGCTTTCTATGCAGTCCTTCAGTTCTTCTTCCGTAAAATCGGTAAGAAACAGCTTCATTACCTCGTAGGCCGTCTCCTGATAGGACATTTTCTTAAGGTCATCCACGGAGATCGTAAGCTTCGGAATATATTCCGGTACAAACAGTCCGCCATCCTCTGCCAGGCCCCGCAGAATCGCCTGGGAGGCCGTCACTTTTTCTTTTGAATTTCTTGTGCTGGTATATAACAATTCCATCTTTTTCATCCTTTTCTCTTGAATCAATTTGTGCCTTTTCATGTAGCAGTTCAGTCCACGCCGCTGTTAATGTAATTGATCAACCCTTCTGCGGCAATGATCTTCTGCATGAATTCCGGGAAGGCCTGTCCTTTATAGCTCTCTCCCTTGGTCCGGTTGGTGATTACACCGCTGTCGAAGTCTACCTCCACCTCGTCGCCCGCCATAATCTTCCTGGCAGCTTCCGGGCATTCGATGATGGGAAGTCCGATATTGATGGCATTCCGGTAGAAAATCCGGGCAAAGGTCTCCGCGATGACACAGCTTACGCCTGCCGCCTTGATGGCGATGGGGGCATGCTCTCTGGAGGAACCGCAGCCGAAGTTCTTCTCCGCTACGATCAGATCTCCTTTTGACACCTTTGCAACAAAATCCTTGTCGATATCCTCCATACAATGGGCCGCCAGTTCCTTGGGGTCAGAGGAATTCAGATACCGTGCCGGGATGATCACATCCGTATCTACATTGTCTCCATATTTAAAAACTCGTCCGCATGCTTTCATGTTCTCTCCTCCTACTGTTCTGGTCCAGCGATTCTTCCGGCCACGGCACTGGCGGCTGCAACCGCCGGGCTCGCTAAGTAGACCTCGGAATCCACATGTCCCATTCTTCCCACAAAGTTCCGGTTGGTGGTGGAGACGCAACGCTCTCCCTCCGCCAGAACACCCATATAACCGCCCAGACACGGACCGCAGGTAGGGGTACTGACAACGGCGCCTGCCTCGATAAAGTCACGAAGCAGCCCTTCCTCCATGGCCTGAAGATAGATCTTCTGGGTTGCCGGGATCACGATACAACGCACTCCCTTGGCCACCTTCTTCCCCCGCAGGATCTCTGCTGCGATACGAAGGTCATCCATCCTTCCGTTGGTGCAGGAACCGATCACCACCTGATCGATCTTCACATCGCCGACCTCATCGATGGTTCTTGTATTTTCCGGCAGATGTGGGAAAGCTACGGTTGGCTTTAAGGTACTAAGATCAATGGTGTATTCCTCATCGTACACGGCATCCTCATCTGCCTCATACACCGTATACGCCCGCTTGGAATGTTCCTTCATATATGCCTTAGCCAGATCGTCTACCGGGAAGATTCCATTCTTACCCCCGGCCTCAATCGCCATGTTGGCGATGGTGAAGCGGTCGTCCATAGACAGATTCGCAATGCCCTCGCCCACGAATTCCATGGACTTATACAAGGCTCCGTCCACACCGATCATCCCGATGATATGCAGGATCACGTCTTTTCCGCTGACCCATTTGGATGGCTTTCCGATGATATTGAACCGGATAGCGGAGGGCACCTTAAACCACGCCTTCCCGGTAGCCATGCCGGCGGCCATATCTGTGCTCCCCACACCTGTGGAGAATGCACCCAGGGCGCCGTAGGTACAGGTATGGGAATCTGCACCGATTATCACATCACCAGCCACCGTCAGTCCTTTCTCCGGCAGCAAGGCATGCTCGATGCCCATCTCTCCCACATCAAAGTAATTGGTGATATCATGCCTGCATGCAAATTCCCGCACACACTTACAGTGCTGGGCGGACTTGATATCTTTATTTGGTACAAAATGATCCATCACCAGAGCAATCTTATCCTTGTCAAAGACACCCTCAACCTTCATCTTATCCATCTCATGAATGGCGACCGGGGAGGTGATATCGTTTCCCAGAACAAGATCCAGATTCGCCTCGATCAGCTGTCCTGCACTCACGGCGGGCAGTCCTGCATGTGCCGCCAGGATCTTCTGTGTCATTGTCATTCCCATGTTAAATTCCTCCTTACACTTTATGCTTGCTATTTTATCACACTCTGTATTATAATTAAAATACATATAAAGTATGTTTATTATGATTTCCAGTTATGAAGGAGCGATATTATGAATCAAAACCTGTCATCTTACAAAATCTTTTACGCCGTAGCGAACACCGGGAATATCTCCAAAGCAGCCAAAGAGCTCTATATCAGTCAGCCCGCCATCAGCAAATCCATCCAGAAGCTGGAGGAAAGCCTTGGCACAAAGCTTTTCCTGCGAAGCTCCAGGGGCGTAACCCTGACACCGGAGGGCTCTCTTCTCTACGGACATGTGAAGTCTGCCTTCGAGACACTGGATCTTGGAGAGGAGAAGCTGCGCCGCAGTCTCCAGCTTGGCGTCGGCCATCTGACCATCGGTGTCAGCTCCACGCTATGTAAATATCTCCTTCTGCCCTATCTGAAGGAGTTCATCAAGCGCTACCCGCATATCGGCATCTCCATCGCCTGCCACTCCACCAACCACACCCTGCAGCTTCTGGAAGAGGGCAAGATCGATATCGGACTCATCGGACAGCCGGGATCCCAAAAGGATCTGGAATTCTATCCTTTAAGAGAGATCGAGGATATCTTTGTAGCCACAAAGGATTACCTTCACAATCTGAAGCTTCGGGGTGTCGCAAAGAATGCCATCCTGCAAAACTCCGCTTTAATGCTCTTAAACAAAGAAAATATGACACGCCAGTACATCGACGAATACTTGATCCAGAATCAGATCGATGTGCAGGATGCCATCGACGTTTCCTCCATGGATCTGCTGATCGAGTTCGCCAAGATAAGCCTGGGCGTCGCCTGTGTCATCCGGGAATTCGTACAGGATGAGCTGGCATGCGGCACACTGGTGGAGATTCCCCTTGGACACCCTATCCGCAAGCGTGCAGTCGGCTTTGCCTACAATAAAAACGGAAAGCTCTCCAAAGCTTTGGAAAGCTTCATCCGCTTCTATGAAAATAATTCCTATTGAGCTGCCCCGCTATTGGACAGTTCCAGCAGCTTTGCCTTCATCTCACCCTCGATCCGCTGCATCTCAGCCTCAGCCGCCATGCGCTTCTCGTGACCTTCCTTCTGGATTTTCAGAACCTCATCCAGGGTGCCGATCAGTGTGGCGTTGGTCTGGGTCAGCGTCTCGATGTCCACGATGCCCCGCTCCGCTTCCTTGGCAGTCTCCACACTGGCAACCTTCAAGGTCTCCGCGTTCTTCTTCAAGAGCTCATTGGTCATATCCGTCACCTGACGCTGCGCCTTGGCAGCCTGGGTGGAATGAGCCACGCCAAGAGCCAACACCATCTGGCTCTTCCACAGAGGAATGGTATTGACAATGGTTGACTGAATCTTCTCCACCATCTGGGTATCGTTATTCTGTACCAGACGAAGCTGCGGTGCTGTCTGGATAGAGATCAGTCTGGTTAGCTCCAGGTCATGAAGCTTCTTCTCGAAGCGGTTGCAGAGACTGTCCAGATCCTTCACCGCCTGAGCATCCTCCGGGAGACCGGATGCTTCTGCCTTGGCTGTCAGTGCCGGAAGTTCATTCTCACGCACATCGGCAAGCTTCTTCTTACCAGCCAGAATATACATGGAGATCTCTTTGAAATAGGTCTGGTTCAGATCATACATCTTATCCAAAACCGCAATATCCTTCATCAAAACAACCTGATGCTTCTCCAGTGCCTCACAGATCTGATTTACATTGGCCTCCGCCTTGTTGTACTTGGCCTTCATGCCTGCCAGCTTGTCGCCGCTCCGCTTGAAGAAGCCGAGGAATCCCTTCTCCTCTTCCTTTGTGTCAAAGCTTCGAAGCTCTGTCACCACATCGGTAAGCATCTCACCAACTTCACCCAGATCCTTGGTCCTTACATTCTCCAGAGCACTCTCGGAGAAATCAGCCATCTTCTTCTGGGCGCCAACACCGTACTGAAGAATCATGCCGGAATTCTTAAGATCGATCTGCTTGGAGAAATCATCCACCATCTTGCGTTCCTCCGGTGTCAGGGCGCTCTCGTCAAAGACCGGAGCTACAGGCTCCTTAGTTCCCGGAACGGCGCTTAAGACTGCATTGGTCTTAGCCTCCCCCTCAGGATCCAGTGTCAGGGTTAAGGTTGGTGCCGGAGTCGGAATGTTATTGAAGTCCTTTAATTCATCACTCATTTTACAAGTTCTCCTTCTTAGATTTATCATATTGGAAGCATTCTTCCTTTTTCACATTAAACTTTCATGTCAGCTAACACAGATACCACTATGAATAAAAGCCCACGGATTATTCCTGCTGATTAAACTCCTTGCCGGTCAGTCCCTCCTGGGCCAGCATAGTCTGCAGAACTGAAATATCCGTAGAGATATCCCAGGCGGTATCCTCAAAGAAGCTGTCAAGCAGATTCTCGAAGGCCTGGTTGATGGTATCCAGCGTATCTTCGATCTCCTTCTTGGAGCTTACAATGTTGGGGCCCTGCACCGGCTGGGCATCCATCTCCTCATAAGCCTTCAGAAGCTTCACCGTCGTCGGAAGATAATAATCCATGAACTTCCGAAGATCATCGATGAGCTCCGGATGCTGCTCCACCCGCTCGAAGATCTTCCCGATAACCAGCTCCATCCTGGAAATCTTCCTGGATATCTCCTCACCGGGAATGGCATCGTTGCTTCGCTTAATCTGATCCAGATATTGAAACCCCTCCCGGATCACTGCCTTGGCCTCCGGGCTGAGATTCGGATTCTTCCATGTCTCCTTCTGCTTCCCCTTGGCCTTCTGCTCTGTGGCATCCTGTTCCTGCTGTTTTAAAAGAAGTGCCTGCTGTCGTTGCTCCAGGCTGCTCTGAGCCGTCAGATACTGCCGGTATGCCTGATCCGTGACCATCAGACAGGTTCCCTGCTTGTCCAGATGCCCCTGCCGGAACATCTTGCTGCGGATCATCTTCGTCAGATCCTTCAACACAAACCTTCTTGGCTTCTGCGCAATCCGTTGAAGCTCTTCAATATTACAGAACTCCCGGCCTCCGAGATACTGTACATATCGGCCGAAACGCTGCTGACGCTGATAGAGACTGACGCCGCTTCCGCCAAGCCACGCACACAGTCCTGTGGGAATTCCGGTAATTATAAGAAGAATAATCGCATTTAGTAAATCATATTTTCCAAATGCCCACCCGGAAAGGCACATGATACATGCGATGACAAATGGTGTCATAAGCGCAAATCCACCTATTGCCATAAGGACGGAAACAACCGTCATAAAGCTGTCATTACGGTAACGCTGTGCCCGCATCGTCCGAAGAACCGCCAGGGAATCGCCATTGCCGGTCTGCACAGGCTGCTGTCTGCCACGAAGCTGCTGGTTCGCCTGCTGTGCATAGCTTCGGTACTGCGCCTGCTGCTTTCGGTATGTCTGCTCCCACTGCTGTTTCTGTTGCTGACGGCTGTCCGCTGTTCTTTGCATGGATTCCTGTATAGTCCTTCCCGCCTGGCTCACGCTCTTTCCAACCTGATCCAGTGCTGCGGAAACGGTCTTCTCAATGGCCTGATTCAGTTGTTTGAAATCCTGCGTCTCAACGGCGGACTCGACGATATTCTTGACCTCGTCCCCCAGTTGAGACCATTCCTGATTCTCCATTGCTGCCTCCTCTATGTATCGCTCATCATCTCACGGTATAGATTATATATGATTCCACATAAAAACTCAATAGCACAAGGCAAAAAATAAAAGCAAAATAATAAAGATCAAAGAAAAAACAAGGCTGAAGCATATGCGCCACAGCCCTGTTTATCGAAACCTTATATTTCAAAAATTGTACTTCTTAGTTATTGATCAGTTTATCCTCGCCGTTCCAGCTATACAGCTTCCGAATCTCCTTGCCGATGAGTTCGGACGGATGCTCCGCCGCAAGCTTACGCATAGCCTTGAAGTGAACCTGACGGCCTGCCGGGGACATATCAAGCAGGAATTCCTTGGCGAAGGTTCCATCCTGGATATCGGAAAGAATCTTCTTCATGGTCTTCTTGGTCTCCTCGGTGATAAGCTTCGGCCCAGTCACATAATCGCCGTACTCAGCAGTGTTGGAGATGGAATAACGCATTCCCTCAAAGCCGGACTGATAGATCAGGTCTACGATCAGCTTCATCTCATGGATGCACTCGAAGTAAGCGTTTCTGGGATCATAGCCAGCCTCAACCAGTGTCTCAAAGCCTGCCTGCATAAGCGCACATACGCCGCCGCAAAGCACTGCCTGCTCGCCGAAGAGGTCTGTCTCTGTCTCCGTGCGGAAGGTGGTCTCCAGCACGCCGGCCCGCGCACCGCCGATAGCCAATGCATATGCCAGTGCCAGTTCCAGAGCCTTACCGGTGGCATCCTGCTGAACAGCTACCAGACACGGAACGCCCTTACCTGCCTGATACTCGCTGCGTACCGTGTGACCCGGTCCCTTAGGTGCGATCATAGTCACATCCACATCCTTAGGCGGAACAATGGTTCCGAAATGGATGTTGAAGCCGTGCGCAAACATCAGCATATTGCCTGCCTCCAGGTTAGGCTCGATATCCTTCTTGTACATATCGGCCTGCAGTTCATCGTTGATGAGGATCATGATGATATCTGCCCGCTTGGCTGCCTCCGCCGCTGTATATACCTCAAAGCCCTGCTCTTCTGCACGCTTCCAGGATTTGCTTCCCTCGTACAGTCCAATGATTACATGGCAGCCGGACTCCTTGGCATTCAAGGCATGTGCATGTCCCTGGCTGCCGTAGCCGATCACTGCGATGGTCTTGCCTTCCAGTAAGGAAAGATTGCAATCTTCCTGATAATAGATCTTTGCTTCTGACATTTTTATTTCCTCCTTAATGAATCATGATTCTTCTGTATTCAATCAAAATACCTCACATCGGAAATGCCGCGGTTAAGTCCGGTAATTCCCGTGCGGGCCAGTTCCAGGATCTCATAGCCCTCCACAAGTCCAAGGAAAGCATCCAGCTTGCTCTGATTGCCGGTAAGCTCGATAACCATGGAATTCTGCGTCACATCCACCACCTTGGCACGGAAGATATCTACCACGGAGATGATGGCCTGGCGATCCGTATCCTTGGCACGTATCTTCACCAGGATCAGCTCACGGCACACAGAATCTCCGTCCTTCAAGGTCTTGATATCAACCACATCCTCCAGCTTGGCAAGCTGCTTCTCGATCTGTTCTAAGATCAGATCATCCCCGCTGGCCACAATGGTTATTCTGGTAAATCTGGGATCTGCGGTCACACCTGCCGATATACTGTCGATATTGTACCCGCGTCTGCTGAACAGACCGGATACGTGACTGAGCACGTTGGGGGTATTCTCCACCAGTATGGAAAACGCTCTCCTGTTCATGGGAGTCATCCTTTCCTTCATGATTACATATAACTTCTTCTAGAATTTGCCTGCCTTGGCAGCCTCTTCGATGGACACGGCAACTGCAACCGTCATACCAACCATCGGGTTGTTTCCTGCACCGATAAGACCCATCATCTCCACGTGCGCGGGCACGGAAGAAGATCCTGCGAACTGGGCATCGGAGTGCATACGGCCCATGGTGTCCGTCATACCGTAGGAAGCGGGACCTGCAGCCATGTTATCCGGGTGAAGGGTACGTCCGGTACCGCCGCCGGAAGCCACGGAGAAGTACTTCTTGCCCTGCTCGATACATTCCTTCTTGTAGGTACCTGCAACCGGATGCTGGAATCTTGTGGGGTTGGTGGAGTTACCGGTGATGGAAACATCCACGCCTTCCTTGTGCATGATAGCTACGCCTTCGGTAACATCGTTGGCTCCGTAGCAGTTTACCTTCGCACGAAGTCCGGTGGAATAAGACTTCCGGAATACTTCCTTCACTTCGCCGGTATAATAATCCATCTCTGTCTCCACATAGGTGAAGCCATTGATACGGGAAATTACCTGTGCAGCGTCCTTGCCGAGACCGTTCAAGATTACGCGCAATGGTTTCTTTCTTACCTTGTTGGCCTTCTCAGCGATACCGATGGCACCTTCCGCTGCTGCGAAGGACTCATGTCCTGCCAGGAAGCAGAAGCACTCGGTGGATTCCTCCAGGAGCATCTTTCCAAGATTACCATGGCCAAGACCAACCTTACGCTGATCGGCAACAGAGCCCGGAATACAGAAAGCCTGAAGGCCTTCACCGATGGCTGCCGCTGCATCTGCTGCTCTGGTGCAGCCCTTCTTGATGGCGATGGCTGCGCCTGTGATGTATGCCCAGCATGCATTCTCAAAGCAGATGGGCTGGATACCCTTGATCATGTCATAGACGTTCAGACCGGCATCCTTGGTGATCTTCTCCGCCTCTTCCAGAGAAGCGATTCCATAGCTGTTTAACACGGAATTAATCTTGTCAATTCTTCTCTCATATGATTCAAATAATGCCATTTTCTTATCCTCCTTATTCTGCTCTCGGGTCGATGATCTTCACTGCATCGTCCACACGTCCGTACTGACCCTTAGCCTTCTCCCATGCCGTGTTGGGATCGTCACCCTTCTTGATGAAGTCGGTCATCTTGCCAAGGCTTACAAACTGATAGCCGATGATCTCATCATCCTCGTCCAGTGCGATACCGGTCACATAGCCTTCTGCCATTTCCAGATAACGAGGTCCCTTCTTCAAGGTGCCATACATGGTACCAACCTGGGAGCGAAGTCCCTTACCCAGATCCTCAAGACCAGCGCCTATCGGCAGGCCATCCTCGGAGAATGCACTCTGGGAACGTCCGTAGATGATCTGCAGAGCCAGTTCACGCATAGCGGTGTTGATAGCGTCACAGACAAGGTCCGTATTCATAGCCTCCAGCACAGTTCTTCCCGGAAGGATCTCTGCTGCCATAGCTGCGGAGTGCGTCATTCCGGAACATCCGATGGTCTCAACCAGCGCTTCCTGGATCACACCCTCTTTTATATTCAGGGTAAGCTTGCAGGCACCCTGCTGCGGAGCACACCAGCCAACGCCGTGTGTCAAACCGTTGATATCCTTTACTTCCTTTACTTTCGTCCATTTCCCCTCCTGAGGAATGGGAGCGCATCCGTGATTCACGCCCTGAGCCACCGGACACATTGTTTCAACTTCATGTGAATAAATCATGTGGGATCTCCTTTCAACCTTCTTATATCGTTATGTAATATTTCACACACTAACTCACATTTAAGCACATTTTGGCGGATTCGTCTAGTGGTTTTTTGTAAAAAAACAGAAAAAACACACTTACCGCTTCTCTACGACCTCACCCTGTGCTTTGTAAATGGAATTCTCCGGCACAACGCCCCTGACACTGGAAAGGGGATAAATATTGCTGTGCCGCCCGATAACTGTTCCCGGATTTAAGACACTTCCGCAGCCGACCTCGACCTCGTCCCCCAGCATGGCGCCTACCTTCTTCCGACCTGTCTCGATAGTCTCTTCTGCAGCCTTTATCACGACCAGTGCTTTATCGGACTTCACATTGGAGGTAATGGAGCCTGCCCCCATATGGGACTTGTAGCCCAGAATGGAATCGCCCACATAGTTATAGTGCGGAACCTGAACACGGTTAAAGAGGACAACATTCTTCAGCTCGGTGGAATTGCCGACTACTGCATTCTTTCCCACGATGGCATTGCCCCGGATGAAGGCACAATGACGAACCTCAGCCTCCTCATCGATGATGACCGGCCCGTTGATGCAGGCAGTCGGAGCCACCCTGGCGCTCTTCGCGATCCAGACATTGTCTCCACGCTTCTCATAAATGTTCTCATCCAGACTTGCTCCGAGTCTCATGATAAACGCCTCGATGTCCGGCAATACCTCCCATGGATACTCCGCATTTGCGAAGAGATCCTTAGCGATAGTCTCCTCTAAGTTATACAAATTCTTAATTTTACACTGTTCCATACAAATCTCCTTCTATCAATAATGCAGATTACTTTCCCCTACACAGTTTTCTCCGCTTTCTTTCCGCCTTGTTCTGCCTTTTTTTCCTGTGTTGCTTTTTCTGTTTCCTTCGCAGACGTCCGTCCGCTGCTCCGGTAATACCCGGCCACATGCTGGAACTGTCCCCTGAGGACATGCTGGTTGTTAAGGCCGATTACCCCGCTGATCCTTGAGCGGATGAAATGTTCCAGCTTATCCATGTATTCTCCGGGGCTTATCGTTCCTTCCGCCACATAGGTGAGTCCCTTCTCCCAGCTGGCGGTCAGCTCCGGGTTCAGCAGAGACTTGATAGAGCCGTTCACCACATCGTAGATGATCTCCCCCAAAAGTGTAGGCGTGATGACCTGTGTCTTCTTGTTCAGATCCAGATACTTGTTGTTGACCAGCTTCTTCAATATCTCTGCTCTGGTGGCACTGGTTCCGATGCCGCTACCCTTGATCTGCGCCCGCAGCTCCTCATCCTCGATGAGCTGTCCTGCATTCTCCATGGCAAGGATCATGGAACCGGAATTGTAACGTTTGGGCGGCGAGGTCTCCCCCTCCTTGATGTTTAAGTCCGTAACAGGCAACGTCATGCCCTTTTTCAGTGCGGCAATTTGCTCTAAAAATGTCTGATCGCACTCCGTATCTTCGGAAACCGTATCCGACTCCTTTTTCTTCTGTTCCTGATCTGCCTCCTTTTTTTTCTTAAAAAAGGAGTATTCCATCACCTTCAGGTATCCGGGGTCCTTCAGTACTTTAAAGCTGGAAAAGAACTTCTCCTGCTTCATCTGTGTAATAAGACTGACCTTCTGATAAACCGCTGCCGGGTAGAAAATAGCCAGAAAACGACGCACGATGGTCTCATACACATGAAGCGCTGTGGGCGCCAGCCCCTTCATAGCTCCGAAGCCCTGTCCGGTTGGAATGATGGCGTAATGATCCGTGATCTGCTTATCGTTGACATACCTGGTCTTGGCGATCCCCTTGTATGCTCCATGATCAAGGATCTCCTGTGCAAATCCGGCCACACCCGGAATCGCCTTCAGGCCACCGATATTCTTGTGGATCTCCTTAGCCACCGCGGTAGAGAGCACACGAGCGTCGGTTCTCGGATATGTCACCAGCTTCTTCTCATATAACTCCTGGACGATCCGAAGTGTCTCGTCCGGACTGATCTTAAACATCCGGGAGCAGTCATTCTGAAGCTCTGCCAGGTTGTAGAGAAGCGGCGGATTCTTATTCTCCTTCTTCTTCTCCAGTCCGGCTACCACTGCCTGGCCGATGCCCGGCACGGTCCCGCCCTCGCCTTCCGACAATGCTTCCGGTGCTGTCCCGCCTTCCGGCAAAGGCTCCAACATTCCTTCCGGCGTGCGCAGTTCCCGGATCAGTGCTTCCGCATCCTCTCTTTTCAAGAAGCCGTTCTCTTTGTATAATTTCGGAGAGCCATAATAAGCGGAACCCTCCACGGCCCGCCACTCTCCCTCGATCTCCTGTCCGCAGATGTCCAGACGATTCAGAACCCGGTAAAAAGGAGTCTTTACGAAATCCCGGATCTCCCGTTCCCGCCGCACCACCATGCCAAGCACGCAGGTCATGACCCGGCCAACACTGACTACCGTATATTTCGTATTCAGAAAGGCGGAGATGGACTGACCGTATTTCAAGGTCAGAAGCCGGGAGAAGTTGATTCCCATCAGGTAATCCTCCTTAGCCCTGAGGTAAGCGGATTCCGAGAGATTATCGTACTCTGACAGATTCTTGGCCTCGCGGATGCCACGCAGGATCTCCTCCTCCGTCTGGGAATCGATCCAGACACGTCTCTGTTCCTTATCCTTCACTCCGGCCATCTGTGCTACCAGTCGGTATATGTACTCTCCCTCCCGCCCGGAGTCGGTGCAGACATAGATTGTCTCCACATCCGGCCGGTTTAGAAGACCTGAAACGATCCGAAACTGCTTGCTGACGCTTCCGATCACCTCGTATTTGAATTCCTGCGGCAAAAAAGGCAGGGTATTCAAACTCCACCTTTTCAAGCGTTCATCATAGACTTCGGGATAACTCATCGTCACCAGATGGCCAACGCACCAGGTGACGATGGCCTCCGGCGCCTCCGCATAGCCGTCATGATTCTTCATATCCAATTTCAGCGCCTTCGCAAATTCTCTCGCAACGCTGGGTTTCTCTGCGATATATAAAGACTTCGCCATTCCTTCCCCCTTACAATCCGTTTCTTTCAGCAATAGTTCCTGCCGATATCTGACATTCCTTTGACATCATTCACCGCCTACAGTGTATTTGCACGGTCTCTGATATTTTTACTGAAATTGATGACCGTATGGTCGTATTCCTCCGTCATAAACTTCGACGTGATCATAAAGTCCGCTGTGGCCCGGTTATTGGCGATGGGAATATCATAGACCTGCGCGATACGCAGCAACGCCTTCACATCCGGATCATGAGGCTGTGCAGTCAGCGGATCAGAGAAAAACACCACAAAGTCCACAACGCCCTCCACGATCTTGGCGCCGATCTGCTGGTCCCCGCCTAACGGGCCGCTGTTGTAGCCCTTCACAGGAAGACCTGTCTTCTCCGTGATCATCCGGGCAGTAGTTCCGGTTCCGCATAAAAAGTGCTGCTTTAAAATGTCCTGATGCTCATCGCACCATGCGATCATCTCCGCCTTCTTGCTGTCGTGAGCGATCAGCGCAATGTTCTTCTGTTTTCCTATGGTCAATGTGATGGTATCCTGATTCAGCATGCTGTTCTCCTTATTAATGCATAAATTGTCTCCCGACTATGCCTTTATGGGAAACCTGACTGCGTCTTTCTACTTCGCAGCTATGTATCCCTGCGCCTTTAAGAGTTCCGCGCACAGCACTGCTCCGCCGGCGGCACCACGCACAGTATTGTGAGACAGACCCACAAACTTGTAATCATACACGGTATCCTCACGAAGACGCCCGATGGAGATACCCATGCCGTTCTCATAATTCACATCCGCCGTAACCTGAGGACGGTTATCCTCGTAGAGATACTGGATGAACTGCTTGGGAGCGCTGGGAAGCATAAGCTCCTGAGGCAGTCCCTTAAAGTTCACCAGCTTCTCGATAAGCTGCTCCTTGGTGGGCTTCTTTCTGAACTTCACAAATACAGCGGCAGTATGGCCGTTCAGCACCGGTACGCGGATGCACTGACAGGTGATGACAGGGCTCTCTGCCGGCACGATCACGCCATCCTTGATCTCGCCCCAGAGACGCAGCGGCTCCTTCTCGCTCTTCTCTTCCTCTCCGCTGATGAAGGGAATGATGTTTCCTTCCATCTCCGGCCAGTCCTTGAAGGTCCTTCCTGCACCGGAAATTGCCTGATAGGTGGTCGCAACTACCTCATACGGTTCGAACTCCATCCATGCCGTCAGCACAGGTGCGTAGCTCTGGATGGAGCAGTTGGGCTTCACCGCCACAAAGCCGCGGGTGGTACCCAGCCGCTTCCTCTGAAACTCAATGACCTTCATATGCTCCGGGTTGATCTCCGGCACCACCATGGGAACATCCGGTGTCCACCGATGCGCACTGTTATTGGAAACCACCGGAGTCTCTGTCTTCGCATAAGCCTCCTCGATGGCCTTGATCTCCTCCTTGGACATATCCACGGCACTGAATACGAAGTCCACCTGTGAAGCAACCGCCTCCACCTCATTGACATTCATAACCACCAGCTTCTTAACAGCCTCCGGCATGGGCGTATCCATCTTCCAACGGTCTCCGACAGCTTCCTCATATGTCTTGCCTGCAGAACGGGGGCTTGCCGCAATGGTCGTCACCTCAAACCACGGATGCTGCTCCAGCAGCGCGATAAAACGCTGTCCTACCATTCCTGTTCCGCCTAAAATTCCAACTCTTAATTTCTGACTCATCTTCTCTGATCTCCTCTTGAATTCTCTTATCCGTTATTTTATGTCCGCTTGCCGCAAACAATACCGGATATGTCTTCGTGTCCGTTTGTCGCGGACAAATGTATTTGCGGTAGATATAGTAATACTTCTGAGCAAAAAATGCAAGCACTTTTTATATATGGAATATCATTTCGTCAAATATTCCCGTTGGATCGCTATCACCCGCTCCATAGCCTCCCTGCCGGGCGCGCCGATGGTCAGTCGCTTGCTGACACAGGCTTCCATGGAAATGGCCTCATAAATATCCTCTTCAAATACCGGGCTGATCGCTTTCAGCTCCTCTAAGGACATGTCATCGATGGCAATGCCCTTCTCGATGCAGTAGAGCACGATCTGCCCCACGATGCCATGGGCATCCCGGAAAGGCACTCCATGATTCACCAGATAATCCGCCGCATCAGTTGCGTTGGTGAAGCCGTTGTTGGCACTCCTTCGCATGCGCTCCTTCTGAAACTTCATCGTATCCAGCATCCCGGTAAAAAGCGCCAGGCAGCCCTTCACCGTGTCGATGGCATCAAAGGTCAGCTCCTTATCCTCCTGCATATCCTTGTTGTAAGCCAGCGGAAGCCCCTTCATGGTAGTAAGAAGCGACATCAGCGCGCCGTAGACCCGTCCCGTCTTGCCCCGTACCAGCTCCGCGATATCCGGGTTCTTCTTCTGGGGCATGATACTGCTTCCGGTGCTGTAGGCATCGTCCAGTTCCACAAACTGGTATTCGTTACTGTTCCAGATGATGATCTCCTCGCTGAAACGGCTTAAGTGCATCATAATCGTGGACAACGCCGCCAGAAACTCGATGAGATAATCCCGGTCAGCCACGGAATCCATGCTGTTTAAGGTTGGTCCGTAAAAGTCCAGAAGCTCTGCCGTATATTCCCGGTCCAGCGGATATGTAGTCCCAGCCAGCGCCCCGGAGCCAAGGGGACAGTAGTTCATTCTGGCATAGATGTCATGAAGACGCTGCCGATCCCGCTTAAACATCTCAAAATATGCTCCCATATGATGCGCCAAGGTGATGGGCTGTGCCTTCTGCAGATGGGTAAAGCCCGGCATGATGGTATCGATGTTCTCCTCCATGATCCGTAAGAGCACTGCCAGCAGCGCCTTCAGCAGCTCGTCCGTATCCAGCACCTCCTGTCTGGTATACAGCTTCATATCAAGCGCTACCTGATCGTTACGGCTCCTTCCGGTATGCAGCTTCTTCCCTGTGTCTCCCAGACGCTTGATAAGATTCGCCTCCACGAAGCTGTGGATATCCTCATATTCATCGGTGATGACAAGCTGCCCGCTCTCTACTTCCTGCTGGATCTCCCCAAGCGCCTTAACAATATCCTGCGCCTCCTCTTCCGTAAGGATTCCCTGCTTCGCCAGCATGCGCACATGCGCTTTGCTTCCGGCAATATCCTGCTTATAAAATTTCTGATCAAAGGAAATGGACGCGTTAAAATTATAGACCAGCTTGTCGGTCTCCTTGGTGAAGCGTCCGCCCCATAATTGTGCCATATCGTATTCTCGCTTTCTTATTTCTTACTTCTGTTAAAATAATACCACAGACCCAGGCCGGACGCAAGCATACGATTGACTTTTATTTTATACAAAAAACAGACTGTATGGTAATGATTACCTTAATGATTCACTCCGCTCCCCCACCTCAAAAGCTCTTTCCCCGCTGCAGTTTCTTCCTGGTCATGAAGATAGATTTTATAAACTACATCCTTCCGATTTGCGCCATTGTTTTTTCGGCTCTTTCCGATATACTTACGGTTCCGACTCCGAAAATCGATGTCTGAAGCTTGTTGCCTATAGGTTTCTGCCAATACTCCGGAATGCTTCCGATTCCATTTGCCATTCCTAAAATCGAGCCAACGGTTGCGCCGTTGCAATCGGTATCAAATCCGGTTTCAACCGCCATGCATATCGATTTTCCGTAGTCCCCCTCGCCGTATAAAAGAGAAGCGACAACTATCATTGCGTTTGGATCCGTGTGGCACCAGCCGTAGCCGGTGTGTTCATCGTATTTTTCGTGGATAGTCTTAAAGCATTCTTTCTGTGAAACACCGTTTTTATACCCGTCAACCACACTTATAACATCCTCGTAAAACCGTGATGTATGCGGCACCTCAGCAAGACCGGACAGTATAATATCCTCCATATTGTCCGTTACCGAGGCCGTAGCAAGCGCAGCGGCAACAAACATAGCTCCGTATATTCCATTTTTTATAAATTAAGCAAGAACACTCGTGACTTAAGTCATGAGATGAATTGCAAATTTTTTTAGAATATGATACAATCTATACAATGATAGTACATTGACAACTGGATATATAGGGTTGCACAGAGAAATTGAATGCGAAAACAAAGCTCCTTCTGTGCGTAAAATATCCAAGGTAAGAATGAACCGTCATTCTTCGTGAAAACCGTAGGAACTACGGGGTTAGCTTGCTAAATAAGGATCTGTTAGGATTCTGTTCGCAAGAATCTTGTCACTTTAGTGATGAGAGGTTCAATTAAGAATACCCCCTACGCAATATACCGTCAAGCAATCAGCGATTGCTTTTTCGACAACCGCAAGTTGTCAAAGGCCTCGAAATGCGGGCTGTGAGAGACGGCAGCGGTAATGAAAGCCTACACTGTACATTGTCACTGCGAATAGTTTTTTGATGGTTTGCACTAAAAATAATAATAAAAAACAGACCGTAAGGTAATATGCCTTAAAGTCTGTTTTCCCTTGCCTCTCCTACTTCTCCTTCACCTGGATCGGCGTGATCACGATATTCTCCCCCGCGATGTTCGTCTTACGCTTCACGATATCCTCCACCTGGGCACGCTTGGCGTCCGTAACATCCCCCATGTTCAACACCACATCCGCCTTGTCATCAGTGATGCTCACTACCACATTGGTGAAGCCCTTGGCTTCCAGGAGCATCTCTGCAGCGGCTTCCCGCTCAGCCACATCCGTCAGCCTGATCATCGCATTCACTGCATCCTGCTTCTGGGTGTCTGTCAATCCGGTGTTGTCGATAATCTCCAGCAGAGAGTCCTTATTCTTCGAGCGGATCTGCTCCCGGTTCAGCTTCACTTCGGCAGCAAAGTTAAGATTCTCCACGTTGGAGCTGGTGAGCACCGCTTCCCCCGGATTATCGATGGGATCTGTTCCCGTCTGAGCGGGATCCGTCTGCGCCGCTTCACCGCCACCTGCCGTACCATCTGTGGAAGCAGCCGCGCTGTTGTCCTCCGTATCGGTGAAAATATCGTTCGCGTTAAACAGATTCTCATCGGTAACATCATATGTATCCTCGGACGAGCCTGTACCGGCCTCCTTGGCTGCGTCTTTGTCATTGAGCTTTCCGGTATATTGTAAATAGCCTGCTACCGCAATCATCAATGCCAAGGCTGTAATGATAACCTGATTCTTTCGAAAAATTTTCTTCAAGGCGAGATCCTCCTGTCACCTAATTCATTTTAACTACTTTTATTTTATGTGCCTGCACCGGGAATAATGCTAAAACAGCATCGGAAATATTTTTCACCACCACAGGACTGTCCGCCCCCTTGGCCACCACCAGAACGCCTTCCACCTTGGGATTGATGGACTTCGCGACAAAGGGCGTACTGTCGGAGGAGCCGTCCTTCGCATATACGGTCTCCTGCTTCGAGCTTGTTACGCTGTTCTCCCGTTTCGCGCCTGCCTGATCCTCCTCTTTGGTCTGCTCCTCATTCCTGGTCAGATCCTTCTCCACCACCGCTTCTCCCCTGTCCTTAAGGGTGATCATGACCTCCACCTCCCCAACGCCATCCATAGCGCCCAGTGTAAGCTTTAACTGCCGTTCCAGGCTCTTCCGATAGGCATCGTCGCTGCTCATCTGCTCCAAGGTAGCTGTGTTTTCCCCCGTCTTAGTCGTCTTCGGTGTCTCCGCTTTCCCGCCGTCCACCGGGATGACGATCACCAGGAGCAGGATTCCAACAAGTGCCGCGATGATCAGATAGGTTTTGTTTATCTTCTTCAGACTGTCCAGGCTAATATTCCATTTCGGCTTCATCTCACTCCTCCTTCACCGTGATCTGTATCTGGCTCTCCCCAATCTTGTAGAAATCCATCAGCTTCTCCTTGAACTTTAACACCGCCGGATATTCCCGGCTGTTGTCCTTAAGCGTAATCTTCTCAATAAAGATTCCATCCTGCTGGCCTGTCAGGCTCACATGCATAGTAACAGTCGCAATTTCATAATCCTCCGTCAGTTCCACCTGGATCTTCTGCACAGTCAGCCCCTCTTCCTCAGCCATCAGTGTGATATCGCCGCCGATGGCTTTCCCGTATTCCTTCTGATAGAGCTCCCTCTGATGCTGCTCCAGCCCCTGGGTGTCCAACTGTATGGTATCCATCTGCTGCCGGAAGGACTCGTAAGAGACATGATCAAGCAGTGTATCCTGCTTTTTAAACAACTGAAGGATCGGAGTCAGAAGCAGTACCACCAGCAGAAGACCTCCGAAGAAGCGGACGTACTTCTGATAGCTGCTCTTGGGAAGCAGATGGAGCACTGCCGTCATAAGTATGTAAAAGGCCACGATATTTTTCACCCATCCATATAAGATGTTCAATTTTGCTCCCTTCTCACCGATTCCAGGTGGTGGAGGCCGTCACCAGTGCAACGGTCAGAAAAAACATAGCGCTGGCCGATACCAGTACCCGGACCATCAGCCCGGCTCCCTCTCCCATACCACTGATACATCCCGCCAGGCGCTTGTCCGCGATAGGCTGGAGCACCGCAGCCGACAGCTTATACATGAGTGCCATGACCCCAACCTTTATAAGCGGCCCGGCGCACAGGGAAAGAAGCACCAGGATTCCGGCGATCCCTACGCCGTTCTTGATAATGATCCCACTTCCCACCATCAGCTCAGCTACCGCGCTGACGGAAGCTGAAACGCCCGGTATCAAGCCAGCCGTCTTTGCAGCCATGGTGGTTTTAAAGCTGTCGATCACCGGAGCCAGAAGCCCCTGCACCACATTGATGCCTACCACCACGGTAAAGAGCGCCTTCAGGGTCCATTCCACTGCTATTTTCACCAACTCCGTCATCTTGGAGATCAGCTCCTCACGGGTCAGGTGATTTAAAAGCTCCAGGATGATGTAGACGTGGATGGCCGGAACCAGGCCGTAAGTAAGCACCCCCTGGATGATGTAGATCAGGAACAATGTCAACTGATAAAATCCCATGGCCGAGGCTGTCCCGCCGGAAAACACCATACTCATGCAAAATGCCGGCATCAGCGCCTGCATGAAATTCAGCACCGCCTGCAGCGCCCCACTTAAAATGCCGCTCATCACCAGGAAGGACTTAATCAGAAGCGCCAGCAGAATCATGTATACAATATAGAAGCTGATGTCTGTCACTGCCGCATTTTCAAACACATTGGCAAAGTTATAGAGCAGAGCGAATGCCGCCACCAGAAGGACCATCTGTACCATGTAGCTCCTGCTCTCGCTGACCTCCCGAAACAAAACGTCCTTGATCCGTCCAAGCAGCCAGCCTTTGTCAATATCCTCCCCGCTGATGAGCTGCTGCACCAACTGTTTAAAGCTGAAATCCTCGGTAACGCTGTTCTCTGCCAGAAAGTCATCAATATCCGAGAAGTCCACCTCGTCCAGCATGGAGATATCCAAATTGCCCGGCTCCGTTCTCCCTGTGTCAGCTGATCCGGCATTCCCCGTGTCGATCGTGCCGGAAGCAGCCGCCTGCATCTTACATTCCAGCAGACACATCACACTCAAAAGTACCAGGATCGCCCATCTGCCGCTTCTCTTCTTTCCTTTCATTTCGCCTCCGATCCCGAAAATTGCAACAGTTCAACCCACGCCCTTCTTCGTTCTGGCTGAACTGTTAACTTAAGAACTGGCTGATGGTCTCCAACAATGCCAGCAGTACCGGCATGGACAGCACCAGAATGGACAGCTTGGCAAACATCTCGATCTGTCCTGCCACCGCCTGGTAACCGGCATCCTTGCACAGATTGGATGAAAATTCCGCCACGTAGGTGATTCCGATCATTTTAAGCTGGATCGCCACATATTTGGAATCCATCTTGATATATCCCTGGATCCTGCCCAGTGCATCAATGACCACCTCCAGCTTGGTGATCAGGAAGAAGAAAATACACAGTCCGCTGGCCATGGTGATGTATATCTCATATTCTTTCCTTCCCTCCCTCACCTGCATAGCCAGGAGAACCCCTGCCAGCCCGATCATAGCAATCTTAATGATATCCATAGCTCCCCCTACAGCGCAAACAGGCTTTTGATGGTCTCAAACAACTCATAGATGTAAGGCACGATCCAGAACAGTACGATCAGAAGTCCCGCCAGGCTTGTAAGAAAAGCGTGTTCCTCCCGGCCACTGTGCTTTAACACCTGGCCAATGACCGTCACCAGGATACCAACCGCTGCTATTTTAAAGATCAGATTTATACTCATAATCCCTCCTGCTAGATCAGTATCAGGATCAGAAACAGTCCGCACATCACACTGAGATACTGATACATCTTCTGCTTGGCCGAAAGTTCTCCCTGTGCCAGTACGATCCTGTTTTCCACCTGCTGTATGGACAGTGCGATATGTCCAAGCTGCATCGTGAGATCCAGATAACCAAAATTCTCCCCAACCCCAAGAAGCAGCTGAAATTCTTCGTCAGACAACAGAAAATACTCCTTTTGATTCTTTGCTTCGCTCTGCCAGATCTGTGACAACGCAAGTTCCTGCTCCTGCTCTGTACGCCGAGAGACAGCAAGAAGCAGGCGGTCATAGGGTGCCTTGCCCTGTTCTGCAATATGGGAAAAAGCCTCCGCCAGCGGCGTCCTGCCATAACTCATCTCCCCGGACAGCATAAGTAGCATTTCCTTTAAACCGACGAGCTGACGCAGGTGCTCCGCAACCCGCAGCTTCAGTTGAAATCCCAGCACGGTTGCCGCAAACAGGATCAAACCGGCCCCAATCACCTTCAGCATACCAATTCCAGCCTTTCATCAAACACCAATATCTCCCGCTCCTTCTGCGCTTTTCTGCGTATCAGCAGATACCGTTCAAAGAATCCCTGGGCGAGCCACCGGGACAGATACGGCTTCAACCTCATCTCCTCCGGATTCTCCCCATGAATGGTTCCAAGGATACGGCTGCCGCAGTGCAGCGCATACTCCACTGCCGCAAAGTCCGCTTCTCCTCCCAACTCGTCCACACCGATGACCTGTGGTGACATGGATCGCAGAAGAAGTAGCATTCCTTCCGACTTCGGGCATGCATCCATCACATCCGTGCGTGGGCCAAGATCATTCTGCGGCCGTCCCAGATAGCAGGCCGCAAGCTCGCTTCGCTCATCTACCACCCCTACCTTCAATCCCGGATGGCCGCTGTCGCCCAAGGATAACTGTCGAAGGCAATCCCGAAGCAGCGTAGTCTTGCCAACCCCCGGCGGAGATATGATCAGTGTATTGAAAACGGATTGTCCACTTCGAATATGGGAAATCACCGGATCCGCACAGCCCTTTCTCTCCCCTGCAATACGTATATTTAAAAAAGAAATCTGTCGTATGGTGCGGATGCTTCCCCCCTCACACACCGCTCTTCCGGCGATGCCGATGCGGTGTCCGCCCTGTATGGTCATAAAGCCTGCCCGAAGCTCCTCCTCAAAGGCATAGAGGGAATACTTGCTCATGTGAAGCACAACCTCACGGATATCCGTGTCAGACACGATGTACGCCCCCTCTATGGATCTTGTCAGCCTTCCGCAAGGTTTGTCCCAGAACAGTTCACCGCTGCCTGTATCCATAAGGAGCGGCTGCCCAATGCGCATACGGATCTCCTCCGGCTGCTGTGGCTGCCGGAAGCATTCGCTGATGAACTCCCGCAGATGCGGTGGAAAAATATTCCATACCTCTTCCATATCCTTCCCCTCTCTTGTCCCATAAACATATATATGAGGTCAGAAGAGATTTATGACAAAAAAATCGGAAGATGTAACTCTTCCGATTCTTCCTACACAATTCCATTTATTATACCAAACCATACCCGGCTGCTGCGGCAGACTTTCAATTTCTTAATACCCGGTATTATTCTTCATGGTCTCACTCAATTTCTGTACGGTCTTGGAGGGCGTATATTCCTCGTTGGCGAACAGGAATTCATGCAGCGTCCTCACATTCGCCTCGAAGTCCACCGCCACCACCATGTAAGTCAGCTTCCCAACCGTTGTAGATTCCTTCTCAAATGGGAATCCCGCATTGTCTCCCATGCTGTATTTTCCTGCATCTGCGGCCAGCGACAGAAGCTCTGACAGCTCCAGACTTGTGGACACCTTCGGCAGCACCTTGTCAAGAATGCGGTTTAAGGTCATCAGATCCGCCCTTTTCGCCTTCTCGAAGATCTTGGTAATGACCGTCCGCTGACGTTCTGTCCGTCGGTAATCCCAGCCTGCCGTGTAGCGCACCCTTGCATAAGCGGTAGCCTGTACACCGTCCACCGTCTGTGTTCCCTTGGAAACATAGCCGCTGTTATGCCTTGTCATCTCGTTGATCTCGTCGATATATCCGATCATATATTCCGCCTCTTCGCCGGTAATATCCAGCTCGATACCGCCCAGCTCGTCGATGACAGTCACCAGTGCATTGAAGTCCACAGTGACATAATCGGTGATATGCAGGTCAAAATTCTTATTCAGCATCTCAATGGCCTGCTTGGGGCCTCCCCTGTTGTATGCGGCATTGGCCTTGTTGAAGCTATTGTTCCCGATATCAAGGTATGTGTCCCGGTAGACGGAGACCATCTTGATCTCCCCGGTCTCTTCATTGATGCTGGCTATAATGATGGTGTCGCTGTTTCCGCTCTTAAAATTCCCATTGGAACGGTTATCAAGTCCAAACAACGCAATGGTGCGGTACTTACTCATAACCTCCTGGGTTCCGGGATCCAGATCGTTGAATTTCAGATCACCGCTGATGATGGATATCTTATTAAGCTTGGCATACTTGTCCTGCACAAACAGCGTTACAAGCATCACACCCGCCAGCAGGATCATCAGCAGCATCAATATCGCCAGCGTTATCACTTTCCGTAGCTGCCGTTTTTTCTTTTTGGACATCTTCTTTTTCTTCTTTGCCATGGTGTCTCCTCCTAAAGCAATCTCCGCCCTAAACCCGCAATGTCTTCAAGTAAACCTTCTGCTCATCGGTGATCCGATAGCTCTCCACTGCCTTCTGGATGGTCTTGTTATGCGTCCACTTCGCAAGGCAGTGCTGCTTAAGAAATGGCAATACCTCCTCATACTGCTTAGCCAACGCCGTGGCAAAATACCATGCCACCATCATATTCACATAATATTCATCGGACTTAACCCCCGCTACCAGCCGGGCATAGTCCACCGAAAATTCCTCATCCAGATAAAAGCGCATCAGCATTCCAATCCCAAAACGCACCGTATAGGTCTTCCCGGAATCAATCCAGGCCTTCACCTGCGGGAGCAATTCCGCAAGATGCCTGCCAAACACCTTCGGCGACAGCATATCACAGGTAGCCCAGTTGTCAATATAAGGAAGGAACACATTGACAGCCTGCAAACACTCCTCATAATCCCGGATCGTCTCAATCAGCAACCCATGCAGATTATTTTCTTCGTAGTAGCGGTGGGGCAGCTTCTTAAGAAACTCCGCCGACTCCGGCATCCTGCCGAATTCCTTGGCCAGCTTCCGAAGCTGGGGCGTCCGCACACCGATAATGGTTTCTTTATCGATGGTTGGCATCAGCCTGCTGTGAAACTCCCGGTAACCGGGATCCCTAAGTTCAAACAGGCGGCCTTCGATATATTCTTCTACATGCATTCCGGTCTTCCTCCTTTGTTGGTGGCATGCAATCCTGCCTACTCTGTAAACACCACTATATATGAAAGCCCTCGGATTGCTCCGCATTTCATGCATAAGCATTGAGACCGGGCTTTCATAGTAAAAAGGCCATCACATATATCGTGACAGCCCTTCTTCTGCTTAGTTATATTTACGTTTTCTTGCGGCTTCGGATTTCTTCTTGCGTCTTACGCTTGGCTTCTCGTAATGCTCTCTCTTCCGAATCTCCTGCTGAATTCCAGCCTTCGCGCAGTTTCTTTTAAATCTGCGTAAAGCGCTGTCCAAAGTCTCGTTTTCTTTAACGATTACATTTGACATAGTCTCACACCTAACCTCCCTCCAGTTGCGTATTGTGCACACCAACTGTTTGGGTAATATTTTATTGCACTAGAAAATATTATAACATAAAAATTCGTTTCGTCAACTACTTCCTGCAAATTTTTATGCCGTCGGGACAATTTTTCTTTTCAAAGTCCAAAAAATCCTGTATACTGATACAAAACGCTACTATTTACAGCCACACATACGTCAGCAAACAGATTCGTCGAGCTTGATCGAAAAAGTCTGATTGGTGATTTTGCACGGAAAGGAACACATGATGAAAGAACATATTGAAACGATTCCATTGATCAAGGCCTTCCAGGCAGAGGATGAATGCCCCTTCTGCTACCTGGAACGGGAGGCGGAACAACACGCCATTTCATTTATTCTGGGATCCGCCTACATGGAGGACGATATCCGGGAGAAAACAGACAACACCGGCTTCTGCCGTCATCACTATAAAATGATGTATGATTACGGAAACCGTCTGGGGAGTGCCCTTATCCTGAGCACACATTTGAAGAAATTCAACAAAGAACTGGCCAGAGAGCTTTCCGGCTTCACGCCGGGGAAGTCCGGTCTCTTAAAGCGCATGAAACGCCCGGACGCGGAAGCTGCCCCGAAGACATCTCTGGGTGCCTGGATCCGGCAGAAAGAAGATTCCTGCTATGTCTGCAATCATTTCCGGGACATCTATAACCGCTACCTGGAAGTCTTCTTTGACCTCTATCGGAAGGATTCGGAGTTCCAGAAGCTTTTTAAGCACAGTAAAGGCTTCTGCCTCCCCCACTTCGGCGACCTGGTGGAATGTGCCGAGGATCGGCTGAGCGACAAGGAGAAGCATGACTTCTACGCCACAACCTTCTCTCTCATGCAGGAAAACCTGGACCGCCTGCAAAAGGAGGTAACCTGGTTCGTGGATAAGAACGATTACCGCAACAAGGACAAGGACTGGGGCAACTCCGCTGACAGCATCCAGCGATGCATGCAGAAATGTGCCGGCGGATACCCAGCGGATCCGGTTTTTAAACAGAAACCGTAACGAACAAGCCGTAATGAACAAGCTGTAATGAACAAACAGCCCACAGACTTCTTCTCAATCTGTGGGCTGAACTGTTATATTCTACGAAATCTGTCCTTCCAACACTTCCTTGGCCGCCGCAACAGCATCCGGTATGCCTGCCGGGTTCTTGCCTCCGGCCTGCGCCATATTCGGACGTCCGCCGCCGCCACCGCCGACCTTAGACGCAATGGCCTTGATGAGATTGCCTGCATGCGCACCGCGCTTCTGCGCAGTCTCAGTAGCCATGGCAATCAGATTCACCTTACCGTCACAGTCGGAAGCCAGTACAATAACACCCTCGCCAAGCTTCTCTTTTAACTGGTCGCCAAGATTCCGAAGCCCATTCATGTCTACTCCGGACACACTGGTAGCAAGAAGCTTCACTCCATTCACTTCCACTACCTGATCCATCACGTCACCCAGGGCATCCTTGGCCGCCTTGCTCTTCAAGGACTCATTCTCACTCTGAACAGCCTTCAGCTCTGCCATCAGGTGTTCGATCTTCTCCACCAGTCCTGCAGGATTGGTCTTAAGAAGCTTCGCTGCTTCGCTGGCTACCTCCTCCAGTCTGTCATAGTACGCAAACACTGCCTTGGAGGTCAATGCCTCGATACGCCGGACGCCCGCCGCGATCCCGGACTCTGATATGATCTTAAATGCACCGATGGAGCTGGTATTCGCCACATGAGTACCGCCGCAGAGTTCCACGGAGAAGTCTCCCATCCGCACCACGCGGACCGTCTCTCCATACTTCTCTCCGAACAGAGCCATCGCTCCGGTCTTCCTTGCTTCATCCAGGGACATCTCCTGCGTCACCACCGGAAGTGCCTCTGCAATCTTCTCGTTGACAATCGCCTCTACTCTGGCAAGCTCCTCCGGCGTCATCGCTGCGAAATGAGAGAAGTCAAAGCGAAGCCTGTCCGCATTCACATAGGATCCGTGCTGTTCCACATGAGATCCAAGTACCTCCCGCAGAGCCTTCTGCAGAAGATGCGTAGCACTGTGGTTCCTTCCGATCAGTGCGCGTTTCTCCGCATCCACCGACAACGTAACGATATCACCCACCGTAAACATTCCTTTCAGAACTGTCCCTACATGAGCAATCCTTCCGGCCGGCAGCTTCACGGTATCCTCAACCTGGAAGACACTCTCACCTATCGTGATAACCCCGGTGTCCGCCGTCTGTCCACCCATGGTGGCATAGAAGGGTGTCTCCTCCACAATGATAGAACCTCTCTGTCCATCCGTCAGAGCCTCTGCCAATTCCAGTCCGGCGGCCTTCGCTGCTTCGTCTGAGCCTTCCGCATCGGCTGTCTCAACCGTCAGAACAGTAATCTTAGACTGGTGAACCAGATGATCATAGCCCACAAATACAGAAGTAATGGAGGGATCCAATTCATCGTATACCGTAGCATCCGCTCCCATGTAGTTGGTCTCTTTTCTGGCATTTCTGGCCTTATTCCGCTGCTCTTCCATGCAGGCCTTAAAGGCGGCCTCGTCAATGGTATAACCCTTTTCCTCCAGAATCTCCTGCGTCAGATCCAGCGGGAATCCATAGGTATCATACAGCTTGAAAGCGTCCTCGCCGGACAACACCCTGGCGCCATCCTTGGTAAGCTTCTCTTCCATCTCATGAAGAATAGACAGCCCCTGATCAATGGTCCGGTTGAACTTCTCCTCCTCCTGGGACAGAACACGCAGAATGAAGTCCTTCTTCTCCCAGAGCTCCGGATAGCCGTCCTTGCTCTCCGCAATCACCGTCTCGCTCAGATTTGCCAGGAACTGTCCCTGAATGCCAAGGAGCCTTCCATGTCTGGCGGCACGGCGGATAAGACGGCGCAGCACATAGCCACGGCCCTCATTGGAGGGCATGATCCCATCGGAGATCATAAAGGTTGTGGAACGGATATGATCCGTGATCAGTCGGATGGAAACGTCATTCAAGGCATCCGTCTGGTAGGTAACGCCGGCGATCTCGCAGACTCTGTCCCGGATAGCCTTCATGGTATCGATATCAAATACAGAATCCACATCCTGTACAACAACGGCCAGACGCTCCAGCCCCATACCTGTATCAATATTCTTGTTGGCGAGCTCCTCATAGTTCCCGTGTCCATCCCCATTAAACTGGGTAAATACGTTGTTCCACACCTCCATGAAGCGGTCACAGTCGCAGCCCACCTTACAGTCGGGCTTTCCGCAGCCATACTTCTCACCGCGATCATAATAGATCTCAGAGCAGGGACCGCATGGGCCTGCGCCGTGCTCCCAGAAGTTATCGCACTCTCCATTCTCATCCCGGTAAAAACGTGTGATCTTCTCAGCCGGAACCCCGATCTCCTTATTCCAGATCTCAAAGGCTTCCTCATCCTCACCGTAAATGGACGGATACAGACGCTCCGGATCCATGCCGATGACCTGGGTCAGGAACTCCCAGGACCAGGCGATTGCCTCATGCTTAAAGTAATCGCCAAAGGAGAAATTACCCAGCATCTCAAAGAAGGTAAGGTGCCGTGCAGTCTTACCTACGTTCTCAATATCTCCGGTACGGATACATTTCTGGCAGGTAGTCACACGCCTTCTGGGCGGAATCTCCTGTCCGGTAAAATATGGCTTTAAGGGAGCCATACCCGCATTGATTAAGAGCAGGCTATTATCGTTATGCGGTACCAGTGAAAAGCTCTTCATTGCCAGATGTCCCTTGCTCTCAAAAAATTCCAGATACATCCGGCGCAGTTCGTTTACTCCATATTTCTTCACAACTGTTCCTCCAACCTCTATGATTCTTTTGCATTCTTTCTCTTGCGTAAAAACCTTCCGAAGAAAACGCCTCCCACCGCAACGGCGACCAGGACGAGAAAGGTTACGACATATTGTATAAAGCTTGCTAAAATTGGCATTTTTAGCACCTCCTGTTAAAAATTTATGATAGCATAGGAATGGATTCATTGCAAGAGGCGATTACATTTTCTTGATCCATTTTCTCAATTCCTACTTCATCCTCGTCACAACTTCATTGGCCTTCCGGTAGATCTCCGGGACATCCAGGTTCACATGGAACTTCTGATCCTCATATAGGATCCGGCCATTGATCATGGTCATCTTCACATTCTGCTTGCTGCCGCTGTATACCAGATTTTTTGTAATATTGTTCACCGGCTGCATGTTGGGCTGCGCAAGGTCGATCATGATGATATCCGCCTTCTTTCCAACAGCCAGACGATCACAGTCGGAAAGTCCCATGGCCATAGCACCGCCGACGGTAGCCATATAGAGCACATCGTCCCCGTTCATCGCAGCCGCGTCCATCTCACGAAGCTTGGTCAGGGAGCTCACCAGAAACATCTCCTTAAACATATCAAGACAGTTATTGCTGGCCGGGCCGTCGGTTCCGATGGCAATATTGATTCCACGCTCCCACATCTCCTTTAACGGTGCGATTCCGCTGGCCAGTTTGGCGTTGGAGCCGGGATTAGTCACAACCGAAAGATTCTTTCTTGCAAAAATATCCATATCCTTTTCATCGAACCATACACAGTGATAACCGCCGCCGCCGAAATCATACATTCCCATAGAATCGAAGAGCTGGGTAGGACTCATGCCCCACCGTTCCCGGCATTCCTCCACTTCCCGCTTCGTCTCAGAATTATGCACAAACATAGGCGCCCGATACTTCTGAACGAGTCCTGCCACCCCCTCCATCAGCTCCCTGCTGGTGGTGTATTCCGCATGAAAGCCCAGAATATAGGAGCTCAGCTCGTGGTAGTCGTTCAGCTTCAGATACATCTCCTCCAGTTCCGCCACAGTACCGCCGAAATTGTTGAGTCCCTTGGTCTGGACAACCCGAAAGCCCATGTCCACGCAGGCCTTTGCCACCTGTTCCTGGAAAAAGTACATGTCAAACTGGGAGGTGATCCCACTGGTCAGATATTCCAGGTTGGCAAGTGCTGTCAGCCAGTACAGATCCTCTTCCTGAAGCTGGTTCTCCTTGGGAAATACCTTTTCAAACAACCACTCCTGCAGAGGCAGGTCGTCAGCCATGGAACGAAGGAATGTCATTCCCGAATGGGTGTGTGCATTCTTAAAGCCTGGCATGAGAAGATTCCCCTTCACATCGATTTCCCGATCCCAGAGTATCACCGGAAGTGCAAGCCCTTCATAGACCTTCTCCTCCCGGCTTCCATCACCGATATAGCAGATCTCATTCCCCTTGACCCACAGCTCCCCTTCCAGGATCTCGAAGGATTTATCCTCCTTGGTAAGCAGTATTTTTGCATTATAAAAACGAATATTCATTCTAATTCTCTCTTTCCATATTTACGCCATATGTGTTTTTCTTACAAACCATTGCGAGAAATTCATTCCTTCATGTTCTTATATATATTCACAATGGATTCCGTCACCAGTTGTTTAAACAGTGGTGCTACCCGCGCTCCGGTCTCCTCTACCTCCTCCTGAGTCAGAGGCTGGTCAAGGATTCCGCAGGCCATGTTGGTGATACAGGAAATGCCACAGATCTTCATCCCCATATGGTTGGCCGCCACCGCTTCGCAGACGGTGCTCATGCCGACCGCGTCCGCGCCCAGAAGTCTCGCCATCTTGATCTCCTCCGGTGACTCATAGGCCGGTCCGGTAAACTGAAGATAGGTTCCCTCACGAAGCGGAATATCCAACCTCTTTGCAGCCGCACGGATAATAGCATTAAGATCCTTCCGGTACACCTGGCTCATATCCGGAAACCGCACACCAAGTTCATCGATATTAGGGCCGATTAACGGTGACGGAACAAAGCTTGAGATCTGTCCGGTGATCAGCATGAAATCCCCTACGTGAAAGTCGGTGTTAACGCCGCCTGAGGCATTCGTTAAGAACAGAACCTTCGCACCCATCAGCTTCATCAGGCGAATCGGCAGCACCACATCCTGCATGGGATAGCCCTCGTAATAATGTACACGTCCCTGCATGATCACCACCGGAACATCCTTCACATAACCGAAGATGAACCTTCCCTTATGGCTGGGTGCCGTAGACACCGGGAACCCTTCAATGTCCCGATAATCCAAGGTAGCCTCCACCTGAATATCCTCCGCATAATCGCCAAGGCCGGAGCCAAGGATCAGAGCGACCTCCGGTTTAAAATTTATCTTCTGCTGAAAGCTTTCGTAACAACGCATGAGTTTTTCGTATGTTGGATTCATTTGCTTGTCCTCCTTTTAATTTGGATCACATGAAACAGCGCTCTCTATGCCTTATGTTTCTTTTCTTCGAAAGGTTCCTGTGCCTGCATACGCTTTTCAAGTGCAGCCTGTTTGCTCAGAATCGTATTGACTTTGTCATACAGATCCTCTATCATGATCTCCGTCTTGAGGTTAACCTTATAATCATTCTCCGCACGACGACGATCCTTCTCCTCCTGCCGGTTCTGACTCATCATAATAAGCGGCGCCTGGATGGCAGCCACACAGGAAAGCACCAGATTCAGCAGTATAAACGGATATGGGTCAAATGCACTTGTTGCCAGCAGCGTATTGATCACCATCCACAGAATCAGCACCGCAGTAAACGAAAAGATAAACGCCCAGCTTCCGGCAAATTTTGCAATCGCATCCGCTGCGCGCTGACCGAGTGTATATTTGAGCTTCTCCTTTTCCGGATTCACGGCAATTTTGCTGTCTGCAAGCAAGTTCAAAACTTCCTCATCAGTCATATCGTGCTGAATATCAGCGATAATCTCCTGCAATAGTTTGCGGTTTTCTTTCATGGACGATTTCTCCTTTTGTATAATTTTCTTGCTTTATTATCATAACACTTCCTGTTCAATCGGTCAATGATGACATTGGATGCAACTAGTGAGGAATTACACATACGATCTTTCTGTCGATTATTATGTGCCGATGTTACTTCCTGAAAATTGACGCTTCCGATCTCTTTTCATAAAGACGCCAGCCATAACGCATACCAGCCATTCCGTAACAGGAAACGCAATCCATATCCCGGAAATTTGCAAGGTATGGTTCAATAGCCACATCAACGGAACCAACAAAATACCTTGGCGTAGAAGTTGAATCGTCATACTCGGCACAACTCTGTCCGTTGCCTGTTCATAGGTTGCAATCATTGTAGAAAACCCGCTGAACACAAAGCCAAGCGACATAATGCGCATTGCGGAGATGCCAAGTGTGCGCATTTCCTCCGACGCAGAGAAAAGGGAGAGTATTCCGTTTGGAAAGCACAACAGCAAAAAAGTTCCCGCAAGCATCATAATCGTCGCAATAAGCGTTCCAATCTTGTAGGTTTGCCATAGACGCGCCTCTTTTTTTGCTCTGTAGTTGAACCGCATAATCGGGAGACATCCCTGTATGAGTCCGTTTACCGTCATAACAATCAGTTGCTGCACTTTGAAATATGCCCCGAAAAATGCCACCGCCGTATCGGAATACTTGACTAAAAACACATTTACGAAGTTTACCATAAATGAGCCTAACGCATTCATAATGAACGACGGAAGCCCGTAGGAAATGAGCATTCTGAACATCTGCGGTTCAAAATGATACCCTTTCAACAATGGCTTGACTTTTTGCTTCGTAAAAAACAACTGAATCAATGCGATTAGCATTGACAGCGTATACCCTAAAACCGTTGCGAGAGCAGCACCGGCAATTCCCATTTCGGGGAAAGGTCCGATACCAAAAATAAGCAGTGGGTCGAAAATGAAGTTAAACAGCACACCGGCAATTTGGAACCACATCGGTGCAAGCATATTACCTGTTGCCTGCAGCATTTTTTGAATCGCAATATGTACCATATTGGGAATCTGCATATATGCGCAGACCTTCATATAGGATATCCCGTATTCAAAAATCTCACTGTTTTGAGTGAATGCTACATAATAAGGTTTAATGGCAAAAAGAGTTGCTATGTTTACTGCCACACCGACCAACACAGATAACAGGAGTCCGAGTGTTGCCGCCGAATTTGCCTTTTCCTGCTTGTTTTGCCCTAAATATCCGGCAATCAGAACATTCACACCGACACCGATCCAAATGGACAGAGCATTCATCAGTGTAGTAATCGGGAATGAAAGTGAAACCGCAGCGAGTGCCCGCTCGTTGATTTTGGCAACAAACATACTGTCTACGAGGTTGTATGAATACTGCAAAAACATCGAGATAAGCGGTGGGGCGGACATTTGTAATATTAGCTTGTTGATTGGCTTATATGCCATTTTATTTTCTGCTTCCATTTTCTTTATCCCCCAATGATATTCTCAAATACGCAGCTTCCGTCCTGAACAACGTCGGGAGAGATATGTTTTTTTCTTGCCGAAACAGGAAAATCATTTTTCAGATATGTTTCCCATACATTTATCCGATCGCCCTCATCTATTTCACGAATTACTCTTGCCGGAACGCCGGCTACAATGCTGTTAGGCGGAACATCTCTGTTTACCACAGCTCCCGCCGCAACAATGCTATTTTTGCCTATTGTCACTCCGCCGCAAATCGTTGCACTTGAACATATCCAACATCCGTCTTTTACCGTTATCGGCGAAGCGTATTCAAGGTCGTGATTTCCGTCGGGATAATCGGCAGGCAAGCGTTCCTCTGCGATGAACGGATGATTCGGCGTTGCAAATGTTACATTCGCACCGATCCAAACGCCGTTTTCCAAAGTAATAGGTGCCACATCAAGAAAAGTACAATTATAATTCACGAAACAACCTTTACCGACATAAATATTCACTCCGTATTCGCAGTAAAACGGAGTAAAGACGGCAAGTTCATTTCCTTTTGCCGACGGAATCAGCTTTTCCAAAGCACGCTGTTTTGCCTTTGCTCGTCGCACGGATATCTTATTAAAGCGGTCACAGCGGCACATTCCTTCTTTGTGCTGTTTTTCAATATCTTTGCTTGAAGAATTGTAGAGCTTGCCGGAGACCATTCTCTCCCATTCGCTTATATTTTTATACATTTTCATTCCTCCGTTTTCGTAGTTAAATCCTTAACCCACAAGTATTTTTTGTAGTGCTTATATACAGCCAGCCGCAAGTATGGAAAAACCGATAGTCATAGCTGCAAGAAACAAATTTTCCACAAATGTAATTTGGCTTGCAAGAGATACGGCAGACAGCCCCCACCTCCGGTTGACACAATTGATTCTACACACTATAATTATATTGTGTGTGTAAGCGTGCTTCAACCATTATACTACACTTTTCAATAACAATCCTGCGAGGAGGATTAAATATGCCGTCAGTTGACTTAACAGATGACCGATCTGAAATTGTACATTATGATTTTGAAGATTATCCGATTTATGTACGAAAAGCATTGCTTTCGTCCTACAATAACTTTGAGGCTCCGCCTCATTTGCACGATGACATTGAATTTATAGCCGTTTTGCAGGGTGAAATGAACTATAACATTAACGGTGAAATCATTACCGTAAGACAAAACGAAGGGGTATTTATAAATTCAAGGCAGCTTCATTACGGCTTTTCAAAAACAAAAACCGAATGTGATTTTATTTGTATTCTGATACACCCACTGATGCTCTGTGTATCTCAGTCCATTGAGCAAAAATATGTAGTACCTTTACTGAAAAATCAGAATGTACCATACATAAAACTGTCTGCCGATACACAGTGGAAAAAGGAGCTGTTGCGCTGCATTCTGAGTATGTATCACGCAAAGGAGAATCCGGTGGCTCCGCTAATAATCTCCTCTTTGTTTCTGAAAATATGGTCGATTATTTTTGAAAACTCAAATACTTCTGTGTCTTTAAAAAATCAAAACAGCGATTTCACTATTCTTAAAAATATGATAGGATACATTCAGAAATTTTATCGTGAAAAAATAACACTTGATGATATTGCGACGGCAGGCGCAGTCGGTCAAAGTAAGTGCTGCAAATTGTTTAATAAATATATCGGCGTTACTCCTAATGCATATTTAATTCAATACAGATTACATCAAAGCACTTGGTATTTGAAAAACACGGATATGACTATAACTGAAATTGCACAAGCCGTCGGTTTTTCTGGAAGTAGTTATTATGCGGAGGTTTTCCGAAAATGGTGCAATAATAGTCCGTCCGAATATAGGAAAGCAAAGCGTTTATAAGAAGCTTGTCGGCAGATTGATGTCTTCTTTTTTAATAGTTGTCCGGATTATACCATCTCGACTAACGTCTCGATGGAGATACTCGTCAAATGTCTGTGCATGCAAGCATGACCGCCATTTTCCTCGTTATTATACCATATTTTTTTGTCACCCTCATTATACAGTGAATCTACGGTTTGCCAGTCTTTATAGATTTCGCAACCTTTATCCACTTAGCTGTTACAATACTGCCCTTTCCGTCTATTTTCCCTTTATAATCTAATTCAATTAAATCTCCAACTGCGATATCCTCAATTTTCATTTTTTCTCCGGTAATTTCTTTAATAGAAATACTTTCCTTCGCCTTAATGATAACACTTGAATAAACATCATGAATCATGGATGCTGTGAAATAAGTGCATTTTTCCTGTTCGTTGTATTCAATGGATTTTACAACACCCCTAAAATCGACTGTATCTTCTGGTTTCGCAACTCAGAACAATGCTATTAAAGTAACGGCGAATAAAACCCACCCTAAATATGACAGAACTTTTTTCATAGCATCACACCTCTTTGAAGTAAACTTTAATTGATTATATCTTTTTTATTGCCTTTCCTCAATCGGGATTTGTCTTAGATCTTGCGAAAACACATTCCTCCACAGAACCGACGATCAAGGACAATGCAAGCGCGACGGCAATGTTCTCCAAAGGCACCGTTGATATTGTCGAAGCAGTTTGGGTGCTCCATCACCGTTCTGACAGAAAAAGTCATACTAGTCTTACATTTGGATTTATATACTGTCCGTGTTTCTTTGTGTTCTTTCCATACTGAATGGCAAACTTCGGACAGCGATGCAGGCAGCCGAGGCACATCACGCATTTTTCCCTGACCCACACCGGTCGCTTATCCTGCATTTCAATAACCTGCACCGGACATTTTTTTGCACACAGTCCGCAGCCGATACAACTATCCTCGACACAGAAGTTCGATGTGCGGCGCACCTTCTTGTCATAAAGCGGCTGCGCGATCAACTCGGTGATGATCGCCGGTGTGCGCGGAGACATATGCTTGTTTGTATGACGGTCTCTGACGCCGTGAATTACACCATCGATTTCCGCTTCTGTTGTCTTTGTGTACTTTGCAACCTTTTCCGGGGTGGAAAGATCAAAGATCGGCGTCCAGGTATCCACCATCCGAACGGAATAGTATGCATTTATTATGCGACCATGTATGGCCTTGTTTGCCATATATCCGGCAGCACCTGGGGTGGTACCATAAGTGGCAACAAAGTACAGATAATCCGTCTGAAAAGATGCCTTTACCAGAAATTCTCTGACAATGCTCGGCAACCCCCAATCGTAAGTGGGCGATATAATGCCGATCATCTCATCTTCAAAAGCATAGCGGTTTTCTTTGATACAATCTACGATTGACACAATTTCCTGTTCGACTGCCTGCGCAAGACGGGTCGCAACATATTTGCAGTTTCCTGTCGCAGAAAAGTATAGTACCATCTGTCATCCCTCACAATTCTGATTTATCTAGCCCTAAACAGAAATATTGTCCTTCACCTTAATGATAACATTTCGTTGGTTACCTTTTTGAAGTCCAGACTAATTGGTTATCATAGGTATTTGTTTAACAAATTTTTATAATCGCCTTTATAATGGTAGCTAATACCATTTTTATTTTCGCCGCAGTTAACCAGCCCTAAATGCTCTAAAATACCCTGCACCTTTATATTTCTCTTATCTGTAAAGGCCGCTACTTTTTGAATGTCCCGCGGTAATTGTTTAACTAACCAACAATAAAATATACCAAACACTCCACTGCTGTGAAACTCTTTTTTTATTTGAATATCCTCCATTTTTAACATATTACCAACGACGCTGTATTGAAAATAACCGATGATAGTATTTTCCGAAAGCATAAGCACAAGTTGTCGTGCTTCGTCTTGTATTGAAGAAATAAAACTATTACTCCAAATACGATAATCCTCTTCGCGTGTACACCCTGTTGGATAATTTAAACTCATATTACTATATAAAATATCAAATAATTGCGGAAGTATATTTTCAAGCTCTTTTTTATGGGCAAACTCAAAGCGATAACTCATTTTGTGTTCTCCTGCGCCGTGTAGATGTTCTGTGGATAGATCTCGAAGTTTTGATCCTGCCATAGTACACCGCCTTTCTTGGATTTATTATAGCATAATAACATAACATCGTCACTTATTTAATTGAATTATTCGCCTTGCTGCGAATATTAATCAAATTGATGTTTTTTCACTTTGGATATGGCTAATAGCGAGCTGTTCATGGACACCGGGGCGTCTAGCGGTTAGCGCTGGTGTTCCAGATGCTGTGCCTACAGAAACTAAGCTTCCAAAAACTGAAAATATCAGCCGCGGGCAACTCGGAAAATAGGCTTGATGCCTATTTTCCTCAGACAATTACCCGTCTAAAATTTCCGCCTGGTAAGCGGAAATTTTGCTGCTATTTTCGGTTCCCGTAAGACCAAGTTTCTGTACGGCTCGCGAAAGTCACACCTACACTAACCAATAGACTCCTCCGGCTATTCATTTCCAAGCTTCAAATAGTGTCACGGCCTTTCATAGCGCAACCTCTCCGCCCGGAGAGGTGTCTGCATAGCCGTGATATCCTTCTGTGATTGTGACAGTTCAGCCCACGCCCATTCGTTCTGGCTGAACTGTTAAATTATAATACACACCAGCCCGCCATTACTGTCATTCACGATCTTCTGCATGGTATCCTGCAGCTTGATCTGGCTCTCATCATCCATCATGGTGATCTTCCCGCGGATTCCATCCTCCACCAGCTCACCCACCGACTTTCCAAAGATATTCGTCTTAAAGATCCCTTCCCCGGAATCTCCGTTGTCTTTTACGTAGGAGATCAGATCGTTGGCCTGCTCCTCTGTCCCGATGATGGGCGCAATCTCCGTCTCAATATTAGCCCGGATCATATGGATAGAGGGCGACGATGCCTTGATCTTCACTCCGAATTTATTGCCATGGCGGATCAGCACCGGTTCCTGGATCTCAATATCTCCAAGCTGTGGCATCACCACGCCATACCCCTTCTGGCGCACCGACTCCATAGCGCTGGCAACCTTTCCATACTCCTGCTTCATCTGAGCCATCTCCTTCACCATGGAGATCAGCTGATATTCCCCCTGAATGGGAACCCCCGTCATCTCACTCATATTTTCATAATAATAAGCATCATCCACGTCCATGATCACGCTGATACGCCCTTTGGCCAGATCCATCTTATCCAGCTTCATACGCTTCACGTACTCCCCCACAGGCGTAAAATCCTGCTTCCTGATATCACGCGCAAAGGAAATTCCCTGAAGGATATTCTTCGCATTCTCGATCATGCTGGCCTTGATCTTATGACCGTTTTCCAACATTTCAACCCATTTGGGCAGAAAGAAATCCACACGGGCAATGGGGAATTCGTAGAGGATACTCTCCAGGATGTGGTGGATGTCTTCCTTCCGTAGCTGCTCACAGTTCACCGGAAGCACAGTCACCTTGTACTTTTCCTGCAGTCCCTCCGCCATCCGCACCGCCTCATCCCCATAGGGTCTGGGCGTATTTAGAAGAATGATAAAGGGTTTTCCCAGTCTGGTAAGCTCTGCAACCGTACGTTCCTCCGCCGGCACATATGCCTCCCTGGGAAGCTCTGTAAAGGAACCGTCCGTGGTGATCACGACACCGATGGTGGAATGCTCCTTGATGACCTTTTGAGTGCCAATCTCTGCCGCCTGGGTAAAAGGCACCTCATAATCGAACCAGGGTGTTTTCACCATCCGTTCCGCCCCTTCCTCCAGATGGCCGGTTGCGCCCTCCACCATAAAGCCCACACAGTCGATAAGCCGTACATTGACGCTGATATCATCCGCCAGCGCGATCTTAGCCGCCTCTTTCGGCACAAATTTTGGTTCCGTAGTCATGATGGTCTTCCCCTGGGCTGACTGGGGCAGTTCATCCCGCGTCTGCTCCCTGCTATGTACATCCTCCATCTTCGGCAACACCATCAGATCCATGAAACGCTTGATAAATGTGGACTTTCCGGTGCGCACGGGACCAACAATTCCCAGATATATCTCGCCTTTGGTGCGCTCACTGATATCTTTATAAAGATCATATGCGGTTGTATTGACATTGTCCATAAAAAAACCTCCTGCATCTACTGTTTTTAGTATATGCAGAAGGTTTTGTGTTATAGGATAGAATTGTGCGAATTGCATTGCAACAGAGCAATCTGTGAATTCCTGGAAGCACTAAGCTTGTATCCGTTCAGCCCACACACCGCTTCGGTCTGGCTAAATTGTTACCTAAGCTTACTTTCGCACCAGCAGCTTTCCCTTCTCACAGGTATACTGAATACTGGTATGCTCCCCAAGATATTCCCCGTCTCCGTGAAGTACCATCGGTCTTGCAAGGGTAAGCTCATAGTGCTCACAGTCAAAGAATTCAAACCCCTTAAGCCTTTCATGCTTTCCCATCACCAGTATCGGCAGCAGGAAAAATGCCTTCCAGCGCGGAATCCCATAGACACAGCATACGGACAACTTCCCGTCCTGCGCATCTGCTCTGGGGGACATGGGAACACCGCCCCCTTCCCAGGGATGGTTCATGCCGGCCACAAAGATCATCTTGGATATCTTCTTTGGTGCACCTTCGTCGAAGCGGGCGGTCACTTCCGTAGTGGGCATCGTGAACAATGCCTTCACCGTCAGGAGCACATAGGTCAGGCTTCCAAGCCGCAGATGGTTGAGAAACACCTTCAGCTTCGATGTCAGCGCATCACGGCAGACATCTGCATCGATGCCGATGCCGGAGCTGATGGCAAAGTAACGGGACTTGCCGTCTCCGTCTGTCACCCGCCCCAGATCCATTGGGAAAACCTCTTTCGCATTTAAGATTCGATTCAAGGCTTCCATCGGATCCTTGGAGATGCGAAGTCCACGCCCCAGGTCATTGCCTGAGCCGGTGGGTATGTATCCGAAGCAGATATTCTCAAAATGGTGCATTCCATTGATCACTTCGTTGACTGTACCATCGCCGCCCACCACCACTAAACAAACAGACTCCCCGGAGGATTCTGTTTCCTCCTCCGCCGCTGCCCGGATATCAGGCTTCTCCATCAGAGAAACGCCCTTGGTACACAGCTTTTCGGCCAGTTCCTTGGCGTGTCCCTCATATTCCGTGATATAGGCCTCGTAGCGCACCTCTCTTTTCTTTAATTCCTTTTCAATTTCAATCCAAATCTTTCTGGCCTTCCCGGTCCGGGAAGTCAAATTCACGATAAAGTAATACATCTGACCCCTGCCTTTCTTCTCTGCCGCTGACAGATGTATCCTTTTTATTCCGGCATACGTCCGTACAACTGCATATTACTGCGGATCTTGCCGGCAAGCTTGTCATCTATGGCCCCCTTTTTCATGCGCCATTTCCAGTTATTCCCCAGCGTGGAGGGCGTATTCATCCTTCCCTCACTGCCCAATCCCAGAATATCCTGCATGGTTACGATAGCCAGGTCGCCAACACTGCTCCAGGCGCCTTTCATCATACCCCAGTTGTAGCCTTCTTCCTTTGTCAGACGCAGATATTCCTTGGCAAATTTCACGCTGTCCTTGGGTGCCGTCTTCATCCACCCCATTATTGTATCATTATCGTGCGTTCCTGTATAGACCACACAGTGATTTTTATAATTATGCGGGAGATAATCTCCATCCTCCCGGCTGTCGAAGGCAAACTGGATCAGCTTCATTCCTGGGAAACCGGAATCTGAAAGCAACTGCCGCACGGAGTCTGTCAGGAAGCCCAGATCCTCCACAATGATATCGACCTTCCCAAGCTTCTCTTCAATCTTATGGAACAGATCCATTCCCGGTCCTGTACGCCACTGGCCGTTTCTTGCCGTGGCATCTCCGTACGGAATGGCATAGTAGGAATCAAAGCCACGGAAATGATCGATCCGCACCACATCAAACAGCTTCGCCATCTGTGCGATCCGGCGAACCCACCAGGCATATCCGTCCTTCTTCATCTCCTCCCAGCGAAACAGCGGATTTCCCCATAGCTGACCGTCATCGGAGAAGGCGTCCGGCGGACACCCCGACACATCAATGGGGGTGAGGTTTTCATCCAGATAAAACAGTTCCGGGTTCGCCCACACATCCGCGCTGTCTCCCGCCACATAGATGGGCGTGTCACCGATGATCCGGATTCCCCGTTCATTGGCGTACGCCTTCAGCGCAAACCACTGCTTGAAAAACAGATACTGCAGCATCTCGTAGAACCGGATTTCCTCCGCCAGTTCATTCCTGGCGGTTTCCATGGCCTTCGGCACACGATGCTTTAAGTCATGATCCCATTTCGACCATTCCACACCGCCGTTTTTATTCTTCAATGCCATGAACAGCGCATAATCCGAAAGCCAGTCTGCCTGTTCCCGGCAGAATTCCCCGTAATCCTCCGGCGTATGCTTCAAAAATCTCCGGTATGCCTTTCTAAGAAGGTCATAACGATTCTGATACAGCAGACCGTAATCAACCTCCTGCGCTTTTTTGCCCCAGTCGTAGCTTACGCATTCCTTCTTCGTAAGAAGCTTTTCCTTCACCAGATAGTCCAGATCGATAAAATAAGGATTTCCCGCAAAAGCCGAGAAGGACTGGTAGGGGGAATCTCCATAACTGGTGGGGCATATCGGCAACACCTGCCAATAGGTCTGACCTGATTTTACAAGAAAGTCCACAAATTTTCTGGCTTCTTTTCCCATCGTCCCGATCCCGTAGCGGGAGGACAAAGAGGAAATATGCATTAAAATTCCACTGCTTCGCATAAGCACCTCCTGATTTCTATCCCTGTGCGATATTTCTCACGCTCTCGCCCTCCACCAGCTTGAAGGGCACGATCTCATATACTGCACTGGTATGTAATTCAATATAGCCTAATAAAATTCTCACACTTCTTTGGGCCAGTGTCCGATACTGCTGCTGTATGGTAGTCAGCTTCGGATTATAATACTCCGCCAGTGTAATACCGTCAAAGCCCATAACGGAAATATCCTCCGGAACGCGAAGTCCCTCGTCCCTAAGTGCCCGGATCGCACCGATGGCCGTCACATCACTCATGGCAAACACGGCGGTCATATCCTTTGCATTTTTCAAGAGCCGCTTCATGGCACGGTATGCACTGTCATAGGAGAATCGTGACTTGCTGTAATAATTCTCCTCATCAAATGTAATACCGTGCGCCTGAAAGCTCTCCATGCATCCCCGGTAACGCTGATTGCTGGTGTGAGAAAGCTTCCGATCACCGCCAAGGATCCCGATTCTTTCATGTCCCTGGGATATCAGATAATCGATGGCACATCTGGCCGCCGCCACATCGTCCGTGGCTACGCTGGACAGATTCGGAAAGGAAAGATCCTGTCCCTGATTTGTCACCAGGACGCTGGGTACATCGATGAATCCGAACTGTTCCCGGAAATATTCCATATTCCCGCCCAGGAACAGCAGCCCCAGCGGATTTCTCTCCCGGCAGATGATCAGCGCCTGCTCCAACTCGTTGGCATCCTCGTCGATATAGGACACCGCCAGGCTGTACTTTGTAGTCTCTATCATGGCCTGAATCTCCTCGACGATACTGGCAAACAGCATGTTTGAGGTTCCCTTGACCAGCACTGCAATCGTCTTGCTGACTGTCTGTTTCAGGTGCTTTGCATTTGTGTTTGGCACAAAACGGTGCGCATTAACGATTGCTTCTATTCTCTCCTTCGCCTCCGGACTCACGTCCCGGCGCTTATTCAGAACCCTGGAAACCGTACTCACGGAATATCCCGATTCCTTTGCAATATCTTTGATGGTCAGCATTTCACATTCCCCACATCCAGATTCTATTTATGACTGAGCAGTGCGAGCTTGGCACTGCTCATTGCTTTCGTGGACATTATATACGAAATCTTAGCGGCGGTCAATCGTTATTACCCTTTCACCGCGCCCGCCAACACACCTTCAATGATATACTTCTGGCAAACCAGGTAAAATGCCACGATGGGGATGATCGCCAGCACAAGCACTGCCATCATCGCCCCCCAATCCACCTGCCCGTGGCTCTGCTTCAGGAACTGAATGGCGATGGGGATGGTCTTATATTTGTTGATGTCCAGCACCAGACTGGGCAGCAGGTAGTCGTTCCAGATCCACATAGCCTGCAGGATCGCCACCGTGATGGCTGTTGGCTTCAAGATTGGAAATACCACGGAGAAAAACGTCCTAATCGGTGTACAGCCGTCGATCATGGCCGCCTCTTCGATCTCTATGGAGATTCCCTTCACAAACCCGGTAAACAGGAATACCGCAAGCCCTGCGCCGAAGCCCAGATACACCAGCACGATCCCGACCGGATTTCCAAGATGCAGGATATTGGCAAACTTGGACAATGTAAACATCACCATCTGGAAAGGTACGATCATGGAAAACAGGCACATGGTATACATAGCCTTCGTAAACTTATTATGCACTCTGGTGATATACCAGGCACACATGGAGGTACAGATTATGATCACGATCACAGACACCACCGTGATGAACAGCGAATATCCGAATGCATGAAAGAAATCTGTCTTATCGACGGCATTTCTGTAGTTCAGCAGGCCGCACATCATCTTCTGCGCCCCCGCAATGAACTTATCCCACCCATCCGCGATGGAGTTTGTACTGATTCCAAACGGATTTCGGAAGATATATGCTTTTCGCTTAAAGGAGTTCAGGATCACCACAAAGAGCGGAGATATCCACAGCAGGGACAACACGGTAAAGATTGCTGTCAAAAGGCCGCTGTGTCTTGCTTTACGAACCGAGGTCATCTCATTTGCTTTCTTCGCCATTACTGCTGCACCTCCCTACTTGTTGTTATCTTATTCTGCACCAATGCGATCAACGCCACCAGAATAAAGAATATCACTGCCTTTGCCTGGCCCACGCCCTGCCAGCCGGTAGTGCCATACATGGTATCATAGATATTCAGTGCCAACAACTGCGACATCTTGGCCGGATTACCGCCGGTGAGCGCCAGGTTCTGGTCGAAGAGCTTGAAGCCGTTGGACATAGTCAAAAAGGTACAGATTGTGATGGTTGGCATCAGCAACGGAATCGTCACAGACTTTAACAGTTGGAACGGACCCGCGCCGTCTATTTTAGCCGCCTCGATAAGCTCTCCCGGTATATTCTGGATTCCTGCGATATAGATGATCATCATATAGCCGATCTGCTGCCAGCAGACCACGATGATCAGTCCCCAGAACGCATACCACTGCGTCGAGACGATTGTTTTCGAAAAATGCTGCAATACACTGTTGAATAACATTAACCAGATATAACTAAGTACAATGCCGCCAATAAGGTTCGGCATGAAAAAGACCGTTCGAAAAAGGTTCGTTCCCTTGATCCCCTTGGTCAGAAGCATTGCGATGGCAAAGGACACCACATTGATGATCAGGACGGAAACCGCCGCAAACAAAGCTGTATACCAAAGAGAATGCAGGAAAGTCGTATCGAGTTCCCCGTTCACAAACAGGATCCTCTTATAATTTTCAAGTCCCACCCACTTAAAATCCGTCACCGTCGTAAACTTGCAGAATGACAGAAAGATTCCATACACAAAAGGAATGATAAAGCCGATTGCAAATGCGATCAGTGTAGGAAGAACAAATATTGGAAAATATTTTTTTATTGCTTTCTCCATAACTTTTCTCCTTCATTTTTTTGAAAAGGGTGAGTGTTTTTTCACTCACCCTCCTTTTGCACTGCCGGACTTGCGTCCCGCTATCACTTAATCGTTCTCATGCGCCAGCGCCCACTGCTTCGCCCAACCGTCTACAAATGCGGTCTTCACAGCATCCCAATTTCCGGTACCGTCGGTATAAGCGGTCAGAGCAGCAACTACATCTGCACGCCAATCGTCCACGTTGGGAGTTGCATTGAAGCTCCATGCTACGGAAGTCTTGCCGTCTGCCATCAGTGCAGCGGAATCCTTCGCGAACGGGTTGGTGGGTTCGTATTTTCCGGTAAAGGTATCGAACGGAGCGGACAGGCCCATCTTGTTGGTGATGGCGTCACGGCCCTCATCGGAGGTGATTACCCACTCAAGGAAAGCGAGGGTTGCATCGATATCTTCCTGAGGAGCCTTCTTGTTCACAGCCCAGTAATTCTCAGTTCCTACACACAAGCCCTGGTTTGCATCATCCACGCCGAAGTAGATGGGCAGCATGCCGAGATCTTCCTCGGTTACCAGATAACCGTTTTCTGAACTGGTCAGCGGGGAGAATTCCCAGTCGCCGTTCTGGTAGAACACTGCTTCCTCCATACCAAATTCTGTCTCAGCGTTCAGTGCGCCGGAGTTCAGAGTCTTGGGATCCGCAGCCGTGGTGGATACATACATATCCCACACGTTCTTGTAGTTGTCAAGGTAAGTACCCTTAATGGTAGCTTCTCCTGCAATGAGATCGCAGCCGTCGTCCTTGAACTCATAGTACAGAGGCATATTGGCCAGATGTCCGGAGAATCTCCAGCTGGAACCATTGTCAAGTCCCGGAGAAGAGAACGCACCCCGCAGCTCATATCCGAACTTCTCGTTGATCTCATCGACCCGCTTGTTGATATCCTCAGCCACTGCCTTCAGGGTCTTAAAGTCCTTGATGTCCTTGGCAGAAGAGATCACTGCGTTGTCCATGGTGCAATAATCTGCGATAATGCTCTTGTTGTAAATGATGCCGTAGCTCTCATAGCAGTTGGCAATTCCGGCAACCTTCCCATCATAATTGATGGTCAGGGATTTGTCTGTCAAATGCTTATACAGAGCAGTATCCTTCAGGTCCAGGGTGTAATCATTCCAGGTAGCCGCTGCTGTGGCGTTACCGATATTGAAGATGGTAGGCGCCCCTGACTTGGCCATCTCCGCCTGCTGGGTAGTGCTGTACTGTCCTTCTGCCGCTGTCAGAACGTTCACTTCCACACCCGTCTTCTTCGTATAGAGCTTCGCCAGATCCTGCCATGCCCCATCGGTTTCCGGTTTGAAATTCAGCAGATACACCTTGCCGGAAGCAGTCTTATTGCCGCCCTGGTTACCGGAATCCTTGGTTCCGCAGCCAGCAAGCAATGCCGCACCCATAGCGGCCACTAACATAAGTGATACAAGCTTTCTTTTCATAGTACATCCTCCTTAAAGATTTGAATTGATAACAATAGAGTGTTCGCATCATTGACTTTCTATTGTCGGTTGCATCGGTCTGGTTATGTCTCCGGTTACGTTGCCGGTAACGTTTCCAGTCCCTATGCTTAGAGTATATCCGGTTCTTATCAAAAAAGCAATAGTTATTTTTATTTTTGGCCTTTTTCACAGTTTTCATACACGGTTTTTGTGAAAAATCTACAAAAAAACATCTCTATTGTGAAAACCACACAATAGAGATATTTTTGGTGTCTGTGCTCGAACTCTCGTCACATTCTTATAGATAAAGATTCGTCTAATGCAATAATTGTTATGCTGTATCTGCTCCCTCCGAAATTGGTCTGTTGAAACAGCATATTACTATATTGAAATTTTAAAGTAATGTCATCTGTCGCTGTGTATATTGTGTTATATGCAACGGTCAGTCTGCTGGTTTGGTCCTTTTTGGGTGCGATGATATAAGTTTGTGTCGCATAAAATATGCTGTTGCTGCTATCGTATCCGTCAATAAGGGATACTCCGCATTTAGCGTCATCATTTTTTGCGATGACCGAAACAGTTCCACTGAATACCAAGCTGTATGAATGACCCTTTGAAAGCGTGATTTCCTTGCTTGAACTGTTATAAGAAATCAAACCGCCGTTGCTTTTATTTACGGTAAATGAAAGCGGTCCCCAACTTGTCGATTCGCCGCTTGCGGCAAAATATCCTGCGCACATTCCGTCCTTACCATCAACACCGTCCTTGCCGTTTGTGCCGTCTTTTCCGTCTACGCCATCCTTGCCATTTGCACCGTCTTTGCCATCATTTGATTTGCTTCTGATTTCATCAAGGCTAACCAAATTGTGCCATTCGTCATCGCCGTTTCTCCATTATATGTATTCGCCGTTGTTTCTGACTTCAAGCGAATCTGCGCTTACAGCTTTTTTATTATTACTGCATCCTGCAAAAATTGTTATCACAAAAACGAAAAAACGGATATAATCGCTGTTGTATGAATGTCTCACGGCACGCTCACTTTAACTGCTCAGCCAATGCCTCCAGTTGTTTACGACTGTCTGCATTCATCGCGGAACGGATGGTTACGATGGGTTCCAAAACCGTGATATCCTTCATTTGCTCCAGTTGGGCTTTCATCTGCTTCCCGGAAGCCGGCGCCCAGCTGCCGTTCTCTATAAGACCGACGGTGCGCTTCTGGTAATTCTTGATCTTCAGGTGATGAAGGAAGTCCTCCATGCAGGGGAAAATACCGCCGTCATAGGTGGAAGCCGCCAGCACCATACGGTCATACCGGAAAGCATCTGCCAGAGTCCCCGCCATGTCATCTCTGGCAAGATCTGCAACCGTTACCTTAGAAACACCGGCTTCTCTTAAGAGCTCTGCCAGCGCAAGCGCCGCTTTTCCTGTATTGCCGTAGATGGAGGCATAGGCAATCAGAACGCCCTTCTCCTCCGGTTCATAGCTGCTCCAGATGTTGTATTTTTCAATGTAGTAAGCAAGATTTTCTTTTAATATCGGGCCATGAAGAGAGCAAATCGTTCGGATGTCCAGAGCTGCGGCTTTCTTCAGCAACGCCTGCACCTGTGCGCCATATTTGCCGACGATGTTAATGTAATAGCGGCGCGCCTCATCTACCCACTCTTCCTCGGTAGCCAGCATGCCGAACTTACCAAAGGCATCTGCCGCAAACAAGATCTTCTCGCTCTGCTCATAGGTCATCATCACCTCCGGCCAGTGGATCATGGGAGCCAGAATGAAGTTCAGCGTATGGCTTCCCAGCGTAAGGGTGTCGCCGTCCTTCACCGTGACCGTGCGCCCATTAAGATCCATATCAAAGAACTGGCCGAGAATGGTAAAGGTTCTGGCATTGCCGACAATCTTAAGTCCGGGATATTTCTCCGCCAGGATTTGAATACTGGCGGAGTGATCCGGCTCCATGTGGGAAACCACCAGATAGTCCGGTGTTCTCCCGCAAAGCTCCTGTTCCATTTGCTCCAGCCACTCCCCGGTTCGCCGGGCATCTATGGTATCCATGACGGCAACCTTCTCATCCAGGATCAGATAAGAATTGTAGGCCACACCGCCCGGTATATGGTACTGTCCTTCAAACAGATCAAGATCCGCATCGTCCGCACCGATATAACGGATACTATCGGAAATATATGTGTCTTTCTTCATAATACGCTCCTTTCGGTACTATTCACAGTCAGTTCAGCACACGCCCTATTTTTTAGACAAATATTCATCAATCCCCTTAGCGGCGGCCTTGCCTGCGCCCATGGCCAGGATAACGGTGGCTGCGCCGGTCACGGCGTCTCCGCCTGCAAATACACCTTCCCTGGTGGTCTGACCATTGTTCTCATCGGCAACGATACATCTGCGCCGATTGACCTCCAGGCCCTCGGTGGTGGATGAGATCAGCGGATTGGGCGAGGTTCCCAGGGACATGATGACCGTATCCAACTCCAGCGTAAACTCGGAATCCGGAATCTCCACCGGTCTTCTCCGCCCGGAAGCATCCGGCTCTCCCAGCTCCATGCGGACACACTTCATCCCCTTCACCCAGCCGTTCTCATCGGCAAGGATCTCTGTCGGGTTGGTAAGAAGATCAAAGATGATCCCCTCTTCCTTGGCATGGTGAACCTCTTCCACACGGGCAGGCAGCTCCGCTTCGCTCCTGCGGTATACGATATGCACCTCGGCACCGAGCCGCAGTGCAGTTCTGGCCGCATCCATGGCCACATTTCCGCCGCCTACCACGGCTACCTTCTTTCCCCGGACGATCGGCGTGTCATGATCCTCCCGGAAAGCCTTCATCAGATTGTTCCTGGTAAGATATTCATTGGCAGAAAATACCCCGTTGGCATTCTCCCCTGGGATTCCCATAAACTTGGGAAGTCCTGCTCCTGAGCCGATAAACACAGCCTCAAAGCCCTCTTCATCCATCAGCTCATCGATGGTAGTCGCTTTCCCGATCACCACGTTCGTCTCGATCTTCACGCCAAGAGACTTGACATTCTCGATCTCCTTGGCTACAACCTTCTGCTTGGGCAGACGGAATTCCGGGATGCCGTAGATCAGCACACCGCCCGGCTCGTGAAGCGCCTCAAAGATCGTGACATCATATCCAAGCTTCGCCAGATCCCCGGCGCAGGTCAATCCTGCAGGGCCGGAGCCGATGACTGCAACCTTATGACCATTCTTCTCCTTGGCCGGCTCCGGTTTGATCTGATTCTCTCTGGCCCAGTCGGCGACAAAACGCTCCAGCTTCCCGATGGAAACCGGCTCGCCCTTGATTCCCCGGATACAGCGTCCCTCACACTGGCTCTCCTGAGGACATACGCGCCCGCAGACAGCCGGAAGCGCTGAGGACTGGGAGATCACCCGGTAGGCCTCCTCAAAGTTCCCCTCTTTCACCTGTGCGACAAAGCCGGGAATATTGATGGAAACGGGGCAGCCCTCGATGCACTTTGCATTTTTGCAGTTTAAGCATCTTGTGGACTCCTCCATGGCTTCTTCCTTATTATATCCGTAGCAGACCTCCTCGAAATTGGTAGCCCGCACCTTTGGCTCCTGCTCTCTCACAGGAACTTTCTTCATTACGTCCATTATCTGTCACCTCCACATTGTCCGCAGCCGCCGTGATGGGTATCGCCCTCACTGAGCTTTAGCATGGCACGGCCTTCCGCCGTCTTATACATCTGCTGCCGCTTCATTGCTTCCTCAAAATTCACCAGATGCCCGTCGAATTCCGGCCCGTCCACGCAGGCGAACTTCACCTCGCCGCCCACGGTCACACGGCAAGCACCGCACATGCCGGTGCCGTCCACCATGATCGGATTCAGGGACACGATGGTATGGATCCCAAGCTCCTTTGTCAGAAGACAGACAAACTTCATCATGATCATGGGGCCGATGGCGATACAGACATCATACTGGATGCCCTTGTTCTTTACCAGATCCTCAATGACACCGGTGACCATGCCCTTGGTGCCATAGCTTCCGTCGTCGGTGGTTATGTAGAGGTTGCCCGCGACACTACGCATCTCCTGCTCCAGGATCAGCAGATCCCTGGTCTTGGCTCCCACGATAACGTCCACATCAATGCCGTGGTTCTTCATCCACTTTACCTGCGGATACACCGGTGCGGTTCCTACACCGCCTGCCACAAACAATATTTTTTTCTTCTTCAGCTCGTTAAGATCTTCCCGAACGAATTCCGAAGGCTGTCCCAGCGGCCCTACGAAATCCTCAAAGGAATCTCCTGCTTTTAAAAGCGCCATACGCTTGGTAGATGCCCCGACAATCTGGAACACGATGGTGATAATCCCTGCCTCCCGGTCATAATCACAGATCGTCAGTGGGATCCGCTCTCCTGCCTCATCGGTCTTAGCAATGATAAACTGTCCCGGCTGGCAATGCCGGGCAACTCTCGGCGCTTCCACATCCATAAGAAATATCTTATCTGCAAGCTGCTCCGCCTTTATGATTGGATACATATATGCCTCCTTAATATACTTTTTTGCACGACAACAGAAAGCACGCCTCGCGAACTTTCCGTTGTAATAAATGTAACACCCCTATATCATAATATAGGGGTGTCAAAATATCAACCTTTTTCTTCTTATTTCGCCATTGTTTTTCGCTATTCGTAAACCTTGCCGCTCACAATCGAGTAATATGCTCTGGACGTGATCCGGTACACCAATACATAAAAGACTGCAAACAGCAGATAGCTTCCAAGCATCACCATCACGAACAGCTTCACATCCGTAAGTCCCAGCAACAGCAGAAGTTTTCGGATCATCGGAAAGGCGAAGGACACATGCACTCCCGCCGCCAGAAGCGGCAGAAAGAATACGGTAAGGATCTGGGAATTGATGCTCCTTCGGATCTCTTGTTTCGTCATACCCACCTTCTGCATGATGAAGAACCTACTCTGATCCTCGTACCCTTCCGAAACCTGCTTGTAGTAGATAATCAGCACAGCCGCCAGCAGGAATACCAGTCCCAGAAGAATCCCCAGGAAGAAGAAACCGCCATACAGGGAATAGAGGGAGGCACGCTCCTTTGCAACGCACTCCTTACTGGTTACGGGAAACTGACTGTCCGTAAGCTCCATGTCGCGGATACGTTCTTCAATCTCACTGAATATCTGCTGCTGTTCCTCATCGCTGCAGCTTAGATCAAAGCCATAGTAATCGTGGACAATGGGGCGTGCCTTCTCATAACCGACGGAAGCGCCCCGATAGATCTCCTCCATCACCTGATCATCGGAAACAAACACGTATAGGGACGGTATGACCTGCATGGCATCCGTACCGTTATCAACGAAATCCGGCACCACTGCCTTCACCTGCATAGGCTCACATCCCTGAAGGGTTATGGTATCATAGGTATAGGTACCGCCCTTGGTGTTATATAAAAGCACCTGTCCCGGCGCAAGGCTCTCAGACGTTCCCATCAAGTGGTTGTAATCCTTAAGCGGCACAATGAACAACTGTTTTAAATCGGAATATTCGGTCAGAGAAAAACTATCCCATCTATTCTCATCGAATATGATCTGATCCTCAACCTGATAACCGGCAATGTCCAGATATTGATAATCCAGCAGATCCTCCTGTAGCTGTCCGTGACTGCCAACCACATCCCCGGCGATCTCATGGACCTGCTCCGTATATTTCTCATCCAGACTGTAGGTTTCCAGCTCAATATTCCTGGGATAACGGTTCCGAAGAGCGCTCTCCCGCCCCATAAAAAGGCAGGCAGTGGACGAGATCATCACAAGCACCATGGTTGACAGGATGCAGATTGAAGCCAGTCCCGCTCCATTCCGCTTCATTCGGAATGCCATGGAAGATACCGACACAAAGTGGCTGGTTTTATAATAATACTTCTTCTTTTTCTGCAGCAGGCGGCAAAGCGTCACCGAACCTGCGATAAATAGCAGATAGGTCCCCAGGATCACCATGACAACTGCGACAAAAAACCACACCATGGCTTCCACCGGCTGTTCAATACTGACCGCCAGATAGTAAGCCCCAATCAGGATCACTGTTTTTATCACTGCAGACCATTCCACAGTGAAAGTAAAGCTCCCGGCAGCATCCAGCTTCTTCCGAAGTCTTGTCACATTTACCGTAAGGGTATTCTCGTCCACGAAGCTGTCCGTCTCCCACAGCCGCTGCATCAGCGCTTCCCGGCTAACCACCTTTCCCTTGTGTTCCATCAGCATCTGCAGGATCCGGTTCTCGTTTTTGGTCAACTCGATCTTCTGTCCCTGATAGACAAGACTGGCATCCGCTGTATTTAAAAAGGCATTCCGATGAGACAACACCGCGGCGTCCGTCCCAAAGTCATAGGTGCGCCGCAGAATCGCCTGCACCTTAGCCATCAGTACGTTCCGGTCAAAGGGCTTCGGAATAAAATCGTCCCCGCCCATGTTCATAGCCATGACAATATTCATATTATCGGAGGCTGACGACAGGAATACGATTGGCACCTTCGAGATAGTGCGAATCTGACCCTCCCTGTTTATCCCTGATACCGCTGCCGCAGCAATGCAATCTCCGCTCCATATCCCGGCAGCTCATTTGGCGTCTCTAAGAAAAACGGCAGATTCTTAAGCGCAGGATGATTGATGATACGCACCATGGCCGCAAGACCGATACTGCCCTCGCCGATCCGCTCATGCCGATCCTTATGGCTGGCAAAGGGATTCTTGCTGTCATTCAGATGGATGGCCTTCAGCCGATCGAGACCGATGATCCGGTCAAATTCCGACAGCACATCATCCAGATGATCCACAATATCATAGCCTGCATCGTACACATGGCAGGTATCCAGGCAGACGCCCATCTTCTCCGTAAGCTTAACCGCATCCAGGATACTGCGGAGTTCTTCGAAGCTTCTTCCTACCTCGCTGCCCTTTCCGGCCATGGTCTCTAAGAGAATCGTGGTCTTCTGCTCCGGCTTGATGATCGCATTGAGCAGTTCTGCGATATAGGCAACGCCCTGCTCCACGCCCTGCCCCACATGGCTTCCGGGATGAAAATTATACATAGCTCCCGGCAGATAGGACAGGCGCATAAGATCATCCGCCATGGTCTCCCTGGCAAAGCCGCGCAGTCCCTCATCCTTGGCACAGGCATTCAGGGTATAGGGCGCATGCGCCAGGATATGGTCGATATCATGCTGCTTTGCAAATGTGATATAAGCTTGAATATCCTCAAGATCCAGTTCCTTCGCCTTGCCGCCCCTTGGGTTTCTGGTAAAAAACTGGAACGTATTGGCATTTATTTTTACCGCTTCCTCTCCCATGGCGAAAAAGCCCTTGGAGGAAGACAGATGGCATCCGATCCGCAACATAGCGAACTCCTCTCTTCTTGTTCTTAAGATATCTTACCGGATAGCTATGCTCACGGATTCTCTGTATATCCCTTGAAGGATACCTTGTCAAAATCCCACAACTTAAGCATGGCATAGGTAGCATTCTCGCCTTCCATCTCCATCCGACTGCCAAGCCCCGTAAGATTTCCTTCCTTATCCACATAATAAAGAAGCGCTCCGGTAGCATTCGACATCTTCTCAAGATTCTCGATCTTTGCCTTCAGCTCATCCAATTCTCCCATGCTGGACGCAGTATCTTCATATATCTCCAGATAGGATCTGGCGGCCTCCAACTGATCTGCCACACGGCTCTGCATATAGCTCTTCTTGTATGTCAGCGTATAGAGGTACTCACCATCCTCCTCCGTTTTCTCAATGGAAGCAATATTCTCATAGGAGATTTCCTGTGCAAACAAGGTTTTCAGATAGGAGGCATACTCCGGCAGTTCGCCATTGATCGGCGTCCAGGCTCCCCAGCCTTCGTCATTCAGATCATACCGCATATAGATCCCGTCCGGGGAGATCACCTCTTCCTGCTTCCCCTTTCCCTGACTTCCGTAATCACTGACCTGGCTCCACGCCTCCTCTGTGCGGTTATAGGCTCCCTCGATGCTCTTGATAACACTGCTGCCATCCTCATCGTTGTAGCCGTTCTGGTAAGAATAGCTTGCCGATTCATAGCCGTTGGTCTTCGTCCAGGCATCCTCGATCTCCCGCTTATAAGTATTTTCCTTGCCGCAGGCAGTCAGGGTCAGGAGCAACACCGCCATGACAGCTATGATTACAAATAATTTCTTTTTCATATGGATCTTCCTCTTTTTCTTTCCATCATAAGGTCGGACAATTTTTATTCACATTCCCTCAAAATCCCCAATCTCTTCTGAAACATCTCATATTCCTGCTTTTTCCCGGAAAACCATTCCTCTTCAATCTCTTTTATCTGGCCAAGCCCCACCTGCTTAACAGCGACAAGGGCTGCTTCCTTCTGGGTCATTCTCAGGGTTCTTACGGTCTGGCAGCCTGCCCCCTCTGCGGTATCATAGGCATGAAATGCCTGGTTGAAATCCATCAATGGGTGAAGATATAAGGGTTGATTTGTACGGTTATCCACCAGGAAGCCCCAGTTGCCCCAATGGCGATCCGTATTTCCAATCAGATAATCCAATATATTCATTCGATAGAATGATTCACCATCCAACTGCAAAATGTATTTCTCCGGATCCAGTTCCCGGTTTGCGGCATAGATTTCAAACGCTTCCCTTGAGACGATGCTCTGTTGGCGGGAGGTCATGAGTCTGCTGACAGACACCTTCTCCCCTTCAAACATCTCCTCCTGATAAACAACCTGCCGACAACGAAAGCATTGACATATCCGGCTGGCAAGCACCTCCCGCTCCACAATCTCCGCTCCGCCGCCCTTCAGCAGATAAAATCCATCCCTTCTTCGAAGCCAGGCTTTCGGAAAACAGCCGTTCGTAGACAGATCCCGGATAAGCCCCTGGTTCTCCACTGTCATCTGCTTTCCTCTCAGGGAAACATCAACAAATGCATTGCTCAGATGGTTCTCATAAAGATTGACCTCATCGTAAGAGACCGTATCCCCCTGCTTTCTTACCCAATAGATGTCCGTCAATGACAGGCAACGATAGGTAAGTGCAATCTGCGCACGTTCCCGATCCGTCACTGCCTGGGCAGCGCCGATATTATTTAAGATTTCTTTCGCATAGGTCCGATCTAAAGTCAGTATCCGGTTTGCACACCAATAATAAAAATTCGTGACATTGTTTACCAAAGTATCAATATCCTCTGCATCCGGCTCCAGATAAAGGGCGTATGGCATAAACGCCTTCTCATATACCTCACAATGCCCTTGCAGATCAATCAAAGCTACCGTTTGCTGGCCGTGCATGATCTCATATCTGCATTTTTCCATATTGGCTGCGCCTCCTTTCCCGGCTGATCCTTTAATTAAAGTACACCAATTCCTCTTCCGGCTTCTCTGCCGGCTGCCAGTCGATGGCATACAGCACCGGTCCCTTGCCCTTGTATTCTATGGCAAATTCCGTCTTCATCTCCGCAGTGATGGTGATCCAGGACCGATGCGGGATCTCCGAGGCGCGGTCATACTTGCACTTGAAGCCCACGAAGGAAATATCCGCTGCGCAGCAGGTCATGGCAAAACGCCCTGGAATGAAAACGCCCTTCTTAAGCTTCCCCTCCGGCCGATAGACCAAGGCCAGGAAACGCACCTTCTTGCCCTCGTATTTCTTCGGATCATCCAGCGCATCCAGATACCAGATACCATAATCCATGTCTGTGATCTCGATGATATCCTGGGTAATGTCGTAGGGCAGTTCCTCCATCTCCCCATCATCTACCGTACCGTCCGCCCGCTCGTAGGCGATCTGAGCCTTGCGGTTCTTGGCCTTGACGACCCGGCGGAACTTGCCCTTGGGGGTATCGTCATCACAGCGGTTGAAGATCACCACATCCGCCGCAAACAACTGCTCCATGATCATGGTTCGCATATTGTTTAAATACACCTCAAAAGTTGTCGCATCTACCGTAGCCAGAGACTGCACCAGGGTCCAGTTCTTCGGCAGCTTCATCTCCAGGATCGTTGCCACCTCCCAGGTTCCGTTATATTCAAGGAATACCTGATCCGGGTGGTAGGTGTCATCCAGCTTCTTTAAAGTGATCTCATTGAAATCATCTTCCTTCTCGATCATCACAAGCTTGGTGTTTGCCTTTAAGAGCTCGTTCTCATCGTATTCCACTTCCCCATCTTCACAGGCGATCAGCAGTGTCTTCGCACCCTCGCCAAAGTCTTCTTCCACCAGTGTCTGGCGGATCAGCGTGGTCTTTCCGCTGTCCATGAATCCGGTAAATAAGTATACTGGTACTTCCATCTCTATCATTCCGCCTTTCTAATTCAGACCGAACAGTGTATTCAGCTTCTCTTCCACAATATCGGTTCCAATCACGCAGAGCCGTCCCGTATAATCCGGCTCTCCGGTACGCAGCTCATACTCGCCGTCCACCATATCAAAGTAGATCCAGGATCCATCCTCAACAGGAACCATGCCCTTGGCGCGAAGGATCACACCATAATCCTCGGTATCGCAGAATGCTTTCATGGCATTCTCAATGACTTCCTTTGTAAACTTGTGCGGTGTTTCCACACCCCAACTGGTAAACACATCATCCGCATGATGATGACCCTCATGATCGTGATGGTGATGGTCGTGGTCATGGCAGCCGCAGGTGCAGCCTTCTCCATGCTCATGATGGTGGTGCTCATGTTCGTGATCATGATCGTGCTCATGCTCATGATGATCGTGCTCATGCTCATGCTCATGTTCGTGGTCATGCTCATGTTCATGCTCGTGATCATGGGCATGCCGCAGAGCCTCCTCCATCAGTTCCTCCTTCAGAGACTTCTTCTCGTCAATCAGCTTGTAGATCTGCTTTCCGTCAATCTCATCCCAGGGTGTTGTGATGATGGCAGCCTTATCATTCTTCTCCCGAATGGCCTTCACCACAGTCTCCAACTGCTCCGGCGTTGCCTTCTGGGTACGGCTTAAGACAATGGTGGTGGCATATTCGATCTGGTTGTTGAAGAATTCACCGAAGGCTCGCATCTGCTTGGTTGCCTTTAACGTATTCACCACGGTAATCAGGCCGTTCAGCTTCACACTCTGCTCATTCTCCACATCCTTCACCGACTTCATCACATCCGACAGCTTGCCTACGCCGGAGGGCTCGATGAGGATCCGGTTCGGTGCAAAGCGCTCCAGCACCTCACGCAGATTCCTGCCGAAATCTCCCACCAGTGAGCAGCAGATACAGCCGGAATTCATCTCCGTGATCTCAATGCCGGAATCCTTTAAGAATCCGCCGTCAATACCGACCTCGCCGAACTCGTTCTCAATAAGAACAACCTTCTCGCCCTGGAATACCTCCTCCAGCATCTTCTTAATGAAGGTGGTCTTTCCTGCACCTAAAAATCCTGAAATAATATCAATTTTGGTCATGTCAATCTTCCTCCTTTTTCTCATGAACCATACCTTTGTTTACGAAAAATATCGGCTTGTAGGAAAGCTTTGCCTTCCGAAGCCCTTCGGAACCGGTGTCCTCCTCCCGATTCACATATTGAAACGCCTGCGCCTCATGCTCAACAAACTGCTGATTGATCATGGGATAAGCGCCCTCCACATCTGCCAAAGCCTTCTCAATGTGCACCACGAAGGTGTCTGGATTCAACGGCTCGCCGATGGAGAAGGCCACCACCTGTCCATCCACACGGATCAAACCACCGATAAGGCCAAGCTCTTCCCGAAGCCGCAGGGCATTTAATGTCACACACATCTCGTCCCGCTTCTCCTCGTCCTGCGCATCCTCGCTGTATTCGCACACATGCCCCTGGCGCCACTTCATGGCCATGTCGAAGCAATCTTCCTGATTGGCCGCAGTGATCCGCTCGTAACTCCAGTTCGGATACTGCTTCTTGAAATTGTTGATGTGGTTCCGCTTGCCGTGAAGCTTCTTCCCGGCGAGGGTTGTCAGCTTCTCTGTCTCATAGACATAATCTGCGGCGTCCCGATCATATACAACAGCAAAGCGCCCCGGATACCACTGCTCCAGCAATGCGAAATCCTGCTCCTGTACAAGGTGCAGACGCACCGGACAGCCTTTTTCCTTAAAATAGACAAACAGTGTATCCAATGCCTTTCGGATCTGCGGTTCCTCACCGGCCGGAAAGCTGACGCTCATGCCGTTATCCTCCACAAAGCTGCGGAAGACTACCGTATCCTCCACCACTGCAAATTCCGTGGGATAAAAACGGCTCCACAGATAAATATTGGCGAAGCTAAGTTCACAACTCTTGTGTGTATTCATCGCCAGATAATGGTCGATCAGCGGCTTATCCGCAAACGCGACCTTTCGAAATGGAATCTCCATAAAACCTCCTTCTAATCCGCAAACTGCATCTGATAGAGGTGCGCATAGATCCCGCCCCGCTCAAGCAGTTGCTTGTGGGTGCCTTCCTCCTCGATTCCGCTGTCAGTCAGCACCAGTATCTTCTCAGCATTCTTAATGGTGGACAGCCGATGGGCAATGACGAAGGTAGTACGGTTCTTCGCCAACTTCTCCAAGGATTCCTGCACCACCTTCTCGCTCTCGTTGTCCAACGCCGAGGTTGCTTCGTCAAAGATCAGTATGGGCGGATTTTTCAAAAATACACGGGCAATGGACAATCGCTGCTTCTGCCCGCCGGAAAGCTTCACCCCCCGCTGGCCGATGTCGGTATCATACCCATCGGGCAGGCTCATGATAAAGTCATGGGCATTGGCATTCTTAGCAGCCTCCACGATCTCTTCGAAGGTTGCCTGGGGCTTCCCGTAGCGGATATTGTCCGCCACCGTGCCCACAAAGAGATACACATCCTGCTGCACAATGCCGATATGATCCCTAAGGCTCTTCAGCGTGATATCCCGGATATCGGTGCCGTCAATGCGGATGGCACCGCCACTGACCTCATAAAATCGTGGGATCAGGCTGCACAGGGTGCTCTTCCCCGCGCCGGAGGATCCCACCAGCGCCATGTAGGAACCGGCTGTCACCTCCAGATTGATATGGTTTAACACCGTTTGACTATTCTCCTCATATTGGAAGGAAACATCCTCAAAGCTGATGTCCCCTCTCACATCGGTAAGTTCCCCGGCTCCCGGCCGATCTACAATATCCGGCTGGATCTCCATCATTTCCATAAAACGTTCATAGCCGCTGTAGCCGTTCTGGAACTGCTCCGTCAGCGTCACCAGCTTTTTCACCGGATCCGTAAACGTGTTGATGTACAGCAGAAATGTGATAAGATCCGTAACATTTACCTGATTCTTCGTGATCAGCACCGCACCGGACACCAGCACCGCGATGGTGATCAGCGTCGTGAAGGCTCCCAGACCGGAATTGTAGCCGGCCATGTATAAATAGCTGTTCTTCTTGGCCCTTAAGAATCCCTGGTTGCCCTCCTCAAACTTGTGCATCTCCACGTCCTCATTGGCGAAGGATTTCACCACCCGGATACCGGAGAGGTTGTCCTCAATCTGGCTGTTGATGTCTGCGATCTTCGCCCGGTTCTGCTTGAAGGCACGCTTCATGCGCTTGTTGAAGTAAGCGGCATACAGAAGCATCACCGGAATGAAAAGAAAGGCGATCAGGGTCAGCTTCACGTCAATACACATAAGGATTACAAAGGATCCCACAATCTTAATGACAGAGATCACCAGATCCTCCGGGCCGTGGTGCAACAGCTCACTGATGTCAAACAGGTCGCTGGTGATACGTGACATAAGCTGTCCAACCTTCTGATTATCAAAAAAGGAAAAGGACAGCTTCTGGTAATGGCTAAAGATCTCGGCACGCATGTCATATTCGATCTTAGCGCCCATGATGTGGCCGTAATTGGAAATAAAATAGTTGCAATAGCACTCCACCAGAACCAGGATCAGCATAAAAATGCCGAGGCGGATGATCTTAAGCATAGTCGCATCCGGTTCCTGCGTAATTACATTCCCTGTGATATAGCGCACGATCAGAGGAATCACCAGCGTGATGGCTGCTCCCAGGATCGCAAAGAACATATCTGCAAAAAACAGACCCAGGTATGGCCTGTAATAGGATGCAAGCTTTTTCAGTTTTTGGTTCATAGCCTGTCAGGCTCCCTTCTGTTGCGGAATTTCGGGAGACCCAAACGCTGCTTTGCTGCCTTTGGGTGCCGTATCGCTGCTTCGCAGTCTTTGTTAGTATAGCACATTTTGAGAAATTGTGCTATACTATACGAAAAATAATTACGATAACAGGAGGCACTCATATGACACCAAAGGAAACATATTATGAGATCACAGCAAACACGATCATCAAGAACTTAAAGAAACGTCAGATGGAGGGCTACTACTGCAAGAGCCCTAAGGAGGCCGTGGAGTTGGCCTGCTCTTTCCTGGAAAAAGACAGCGTCGTGAGCTTCGGCGGCTCCATGACCCTGGAGGAGACGGGTATGCTTCCCGCACTCCGTGCGAAAGAAGATATCCGGTTACTGGACCGGACCTGCGTGCCACCGGAACAGATGCGGGATATCTATGCAGGTGCCTTTAACGCTGACGCCTACTTCATGAGCACCAACGCCATCACTCTGGAGGGTGAGCTTGTGAATATCGACGGCAACGGCAACCGCGTAGCCGCACTGATCTGGGGGCCGAAGCAGGTGATCATCCTGGCCGGCATGAACAAGGTCTGTCCCACTCTTGAGGACGCCTACCGCAGAGTAAAGAATGTTGCCTCACCCGCCAACGCCATTCGACTTAGCAGGAATACTCCCTGCTCCCAGACCGGAGCCTGCGGGGACTGCTACAGCCCGGACTGTATCTGCAGCCACACCGTCGTTACAAGAAGATGCGGCACACCGGGACGTATCAAGATCATTCTGATCGGTGGGGATTTCGGGTACTAAAGCAAAAGCGTTACGATTCACAGCAGGTGCGGCTGTAAATGAGCCGTCCTGCTTTTTGCCTTTCTTACAGTGCCTTTGTCTCAAGTTGCCACTCAATCCACGCCATCAGCAGCTTTACTATTGTTGCATGCCATCTTACTTCGTCACCAAATCCAACAGACTTTGGTAGCTGTCCACCACGTCGTAAGCAATCTCTCCATTGCTAATTGCCTTGAAATGCTCCCTTGCACAGTGAATCTTGGATTCCTCGATCAGACGCAATTGCATCGAATTCATAGAGCCCTTTGTTTCGGCCACAAAATAGATATGCTTGACCGTTCCCTCATAGAAAGCAATCGCCCAGTCGGGGTTATAATGCCCTACCGGTGTCGAAATGTAGAACCCATCCGGAAGCTTCACATAGACCGCAACATTTGTATTCGTGTCCAGTTCCGTAGCAAATTTCTGCTCATTGCTGGAGTCATATACGATATGGTCGTATAGATGCTTCTTCGCCTTCACGGCATTCACACCGAGACGTCCTTTGATGGTCGGATCAGTGAAAACATCTGTTCCATAATGATCATCCATCACATCGTAGGTAATGTGCTCGATAATCGCCGTGGCCTTTTCATCATTGATGAGAGCCGCAGCCTTAATAATGAATTCCTCCGGATTATCCTTAAACTGATTGAACACACTCGGCTGAATACCCTTCAGAATCTGAATGACCGCCTTGCGAGTAAGCCCTGTTTTCTCCACAAGCTTGCCGATCAGATCGTATTTCACATTCGTGCTGGCAGTTATGGTATGGCCATAGCTTGCGGACTCCTCTTTCACAAAGGAGGCTCCAGATACCAGCTCTTCCTTGGATTTGATTGTCTCCATGGTTCCGGTTTCCACCTTGAATACGATTTTGGATACTCTAAGTTTACGATCAAGGGACTGAACAGCCTTGCGGATCAGCTCCTCGGTATCAAAGTCAACCACGTAGGTAGATTTGGCATTGATCTTCGCCCACAGTGCCTTAAATTCAGGCATAGCAAGCTTATTTTCATCCACATGCAGCTCCACATTGTTGCTGCGGGCATTCTCCGGCATCATGGACTTACCGTCATAGATGGTGTCAATGATCTCAATAACAGAAGCCGCAGAATCCGCCACTTCCTCGGCAACCTTGATCTCATTATTGGCCTTGTCGGCATAGTATTTATTGGTAAGGATTCCTTTCTTGTCGATGTAGCCGTTGACGATCAAGTCAAAATGAATAGCTCTTGCCGTGTCTGTATCTACAACCTGCTCATTGCCCTTATCATCCTTAATCACCTTGCCAACAAACAATTCTGCCGTAACCGCACGAGGTCGGTCAGCCACTGCTTCGGCAATTTCCATCTGCAAGCCTTTTGCAAAGCTGTCATAGCTTTCGCTGGCGATAACGGTCAGTACATTGACATTCTGTACGTCTTCACCCAGCACATTGGTGTCCATACGCTCGCCGTTCTGATTAACGCAGAGGCGCAAGCCACGCCCAACTTCCTGACGCTTGCGCACCTCACTGCTGCTCTGCTTCAAGGTACAGATCTGGAATACATTCGGGTTATCCCAGCCCTCTCTCAGAGCAGAATGGGAGAATATAAAGCGAACCGGCGAACGCTTTGGATCGCGATCCAGCAGCAGTTCCTTGTTCTTCATAATCAGCTCATAGGCATCCACATCATCCGTGGTGGTTTCCTTGCGCCCCACCTTGGAGTCAATCATCTTGCCCTTTTTGTCGATGGAGAAGTATCCGGTGTGAGTCTTCTCAGCAGGAATCGCCTGCAAATACTTCATGTAGTCATCCTCGCCGATACCGATCTGCAAACTACCGATGATGTCGTTATACTCTTCTACGAACATCTGTGCATAAATGCCGTCTGCTGCCTGTCCGGCTTCATCATAGACGCGGTATTTTGCTACTTCATCAATGAAGAACAGGGAGAGCACCTTGATACCCTTATAGAACAGTTCCCGTTCTCTCTGTATATGAGATAAAATCGTCTCCCTGATCTGAATGCGGCGCAACTGATCCTCACTGACCTTGCCGATCACATCGCCGGCATAGATTTTGATGCCATTCAGAAATTCCACAGAATCATCGCGTCCGTCGATGCGGGACACCACAAAGCCCTGTTTATACTCCTCCATGCTGCCGGAGTTATCGTATAGATTGTATCCTTCCGAAACGGTACTGGTAATTTTGCGAATACCACTTGCACCCTTATAATCAAACTGAATCGTTGCCGTAGGCGCAGCCTTGGAAAGGTTGATACTCTCCAGATATACATAGCTTTCCGTTGCCGTACTGCCGGATTCTGAGATACCCTTTACGGCTATCTTCTTCACTAGCCGCTTGTTGTATGCCACCATCGCATCCAGACGGTAAACCATATTGTAAATGCTGTCGCTCTTATGAGTCGCGGAATAGCGCAGGGTCAGCAGTGGATAAAACTGCTTCAAATTCTCCTTGGTCTGCTTGCCCTCCACAGACTGAGGCTCATCAATAATCAGAATCGGATTTGTCTTGGCAATGATATCAATCGGCCTGCGGGACCGAAATTCATCCAACTTCATGCTGATACGTCTTGCATCCTTGCCCCTGGCATTGAACGCTTGCGAGTTGATAATCATGGCACAGATGGAATTATCCGACGCAAAATGATCAATCTCTGTCAGCTGCGCAGAGTTATAGATAAAGAAGCGTACCTTTTTGCCATATTCCTCAGCAAAATGCTCCTGTGTTACCTGAAAGGATTTGTATACTCCCTCACGGATGGCGATAGACGGCACAACCACGATAAATTTACTCCAACCATAATGCTTATTCAACTCATACATGGTCTTGATATAGGTATAGGTCTTGCCGACACCAGTCTCCATCTCAATGGTCAGATTGAAATGCCCCTCCAGCTTCGCTGACGGCTTGATCTGATTTATCCGTTGCACCTTTTGCAGGTTTTCCAAAATGATACGGTCGGAAAGCTCCGGCACGATCTTGTGGTTGCTCCAACCGGTAAAATCCTCTTCATCGGTCAGTGTCTGCTGGTAAAAACCGTTGCCTCTGTCCATCATATAAGAAGGGGTCAGATAAGGCTGTCCTGCAAAAACATCCACCACGGCCTTCGCTGCATCAGCCTGAAATTTCTGATGTTTAAATTGTAGTCTCATCGTCTTCGCCTCCATTCTCATCCGACAACTGTTCTTCCAGCAGTTTTTGTAAGGCTTCCTTACTCGGCAGTACTGTCCCATATTTACTTGCAAAAATCTGCGTATTATTCTCTGGCAGAGTCATCTCCACAACGGCGTTGTTCTTGTCTCTGCACAGTACAATTCCTATCGTGGGATTCTCGTCCGTCAGTTTCACCTTCCGGTCATAGTAGTGAACATACATCTGCATCTGTCCGATATCCTGATGCTTCAATTCGCCAATTTTCAAATCGAACAGCACAAAGCAGCGCAGCAGACGGTTATAGAAAACCAGATCCACCATGAAATGCTCTTCATCAAAGGTGAAACGCACCTGCCGTCCAATAAATGCAAAGCCGGTGCCAAGCTCCAGCAGAAACTGCTGTAAATTGTCGATAATGCGGCTTTCCAACTCGCTCTCGGAATATTCCGGCAGTTCCTTCAAACCAAGAAATTCCAATACATACGGGTCTTTGACGGCATCCTTTGCTGTCTCAACCTTCTGTCCCTCCAGCGCCAAACGATAAACCTTGTCCTTATCCGTGCTGAGAGCAATGCGCTCATAGAGTGAACTATTGTATTGCCGTTTCAGCTCCGTGAGGCTCCAATCGTTTTTCACGGATTCAATTTCGTAAAAATGGCGTTCGTCAATGTTGTCAATCCGCATGAGCTTGAGATAATGCGACCAGCTCAGATAAAACTTCCTGCCGGTACTGACCGCCGGTAGATTCTCGAATTCAGCAGACAGCGTCTGCTGAATTTGATCCTGCGAATAAACCATATAGAAATTCCGCATCTGCCTCAGATTTGTCGTTGAAAAGCCTTTTCCGTATTTCTCGTTCAGGAATTTCGATAATTCCTGCAAAATCTGCTTTCCATAGGCAGCTCTGTTCTGGCCGTGCTGTTCCTCTTCCACAATCATTCTGCCGATCTCGTAATAGGCGTAGACCATGGCGAGATTAACTGCGGTTTTTGCATTCTTTCTGGCCTGCGCCAGCACATCGGAAACACTTTCCAAAAAGCTTTGGTTAATCGGGGTGATTTCGTTTTTGCTCATACTCTACCCCTCCTTACAGCACTTTCACGGAAGTATCCGGTGCAAGCTCCTTGAAAATCTGGGTCACATTGATTTTGGATGGACTATTGGCAAAGCTGCTGTCACGGAATACAGCACGCAGCGGCTGACGCTTCGCAATCGTCTTGATGACGCTGTCCGGAATGTTTTCGTCAAAGCAGGCAATCAGATCGCCGTCATTGTAGTTGTGTAC
>CAVGED010000044.1:0-22864 GCA_963628035.1 Paludibacteraceae bacterium | reverse complement strand
GAATATTCCCATTCCAATAACTTTAACATTTTTGTAATTTTATAAGTTTATCCTGACAGAATATTTTCGACCTGTCTTTTCACTGTGCAAGCAGAGCATGAATCGGTATGTAGGAAGTTGTAATAAAAGCTTTTCATAGCTATTGACAAGACCTCAAAACTGTACCATATTATATATGAGCCTTATTTAAGAAGGAGAAATTCAAGATTGGTTTCAGCGAATCCGTGAGGGTGCGCCGCAACTGCCTGTATTTCGACTTCGGGGAAAAGGTTGATTGTAAGGTGTTGCGAACGCTTATCCTAACGGATAGGCGTTCTTTTTTCTCCTGCTGGAAGAGGAGAAATGAACGGGGTGCTGGGACGGTCAGAATATAATCAATTAGGAGGATTTATGGAACAATACGTGATCAATCGGATTACGTATGCCGCTTCCTATGAATTGCTCAAAAAACTTGTACGCAAAAACAAACTGAATATAAAACAGCTTGAGAATATAAGCATAGTGATGGCCGACTATCAAGTATGCGATCCTATCATTTCGCATGATTGCGGGAAACAGGAAAACCCGTATAATGGAGACAACTCCAAAATGCGAAAGGGGACAGAACCAAAATGAAAAGCAAAACAGTTCAAGTCATCAAAGCCAATAAAGCTTCTGCTGAGGAAGTATTGCGTGTGGCGGCATATTGCCGTGTCAGCACTGACTCAGAGGATCAGGTGAATTCCTTTATGGCACAGATGCACTATTACTACAGCTTTATTCAACAAGCAGAGCACATGACATTGGTCGATATTTATGCCGACGAGGGAATAACAGGAACATGCCTTGCCAAACGCAATGAATTTAATCGGATGATTCGGGATAGCAAGGAAGGGAAAATCGACCGTATCTATGTTAAAAGCGTTTCGCGTTTTGCAAGAAACGCTTTGGATTGTCTTGAAAGTATTCGAACATTACAGGAATACGGTGTTTCGGTTTTCTTTGAAAATGACGGCATTGATACTAAGACGCTTAATTCGGAACTTGTACTCTATATTAAAAGTGCATTTGCTCAAGCAGAATCCATGACAAACTCCAAAAGAGTGAGAACAGCCAACAGAATGAGAGCTGAGGGGGGACACTATACTTTTACTACACCGCCATTTGGGTACAAAATGGAAAACAGCACACTGATACCAATTCCTGAAGAAGCAGAGGTTGTTGTCCGTATCTACAGAGATTATCTATCCGGTATGGGAGTAAGCAAAATTGTAATGGGATTGAATGCCGATCCTGATGTGGTCGGTAAACCATGGGGGAAAGAAGGTGTTCGGTATATTCTTTCCAACGAAAAGTATATTGGCGACAGTATATATCAAAAAACATTCACACCAAGCGAGCTGCCTTTCAGAAACCGCATTAATCGCGGTGAAGTGGATAAATATTATATAGAGGGAACTCACGAAGCGATAATGGAAAAGGAGCTTTTTTACGCTGTGCAGGAAATGCTTCGCCGCAATGCTGAAAAGCATGCACAAAAGGCAGAACCTCGTCAATACAACTTGAGTGGTAAAATTTTCTGTTCTTCTTGTGGATGGGCTTACAAACATAAGGTGCAGAATGAAATTATCTATTGGGTATGTACAAAGGACGGTACTGCGGGACAACGGTGTGATACAAAGCCAATCAGTGAAGAGGTCTTTTGCAAAACTTTTGTCAACTTTTATAATCGTCTGCGACTGCACGAGAATATGTTTTTTAGAAGTGTCGTCACCAAACTAACAGAAATTAAAAAGGTAATCACCTGTACTAATTCTAAAATTGGGGATATTGACCGTAGGATAGGGGAACTGGTGCAGCAGCACACTATCTATCAGTCACTTTGCGAACAGAAACTGATGGATGCAGTAACCTATGAGGAATCAATTGCGAAAACCGACAAACAGCTTGCAAGATTGAGAGATCAGCGAAAAAAGTTGCTTTGTGAGGACGAGGATGAACGTGGCGTTGATCAGATACGTCAGCTCAGAAACAAACTGGAGAGTGCACCAAAGGCAATCCTCGTGTTTGATCAAAACCTTTTTGACACGCTTGTTGAGAGAGTAACGGTTGAAGCAAATGATACGCTGACCTTCACCTTAAAAAGCGGCATGAGGCTGAGGGAGGCGATCGCATGGAATTGAGAACTGTTTTGTACGGATATGAGAAACATCAGTTTGAGTATTTCGTAGTTGATAGCGAAGCGGCTATCGTAAGAAGAATATTTGAAGAATATCTGTCAGGCAAAACTTTGCTGCAGATTGGGAACGGTTTGAGCAAAGAAAACATTGCCTATTATAAGGACAGAACAAACTGGTCAAAGCAGGCAGTGAGGCGGGTTTTGGAAAACGCACATTACACCGGCGATGAAGAGTATCCTGCACTCATAGACTGTAAGACATTTGATAAAGCAAGAAAACTTCGCCTTGAAAAGGGCGGAGCTCGGGAAAAAGACAGCGAAGAGATTCACTATCTGAAATATCATACACGGTGTGCACAATGCAGCGGACGCTGTACCAGACACAATCATTACAGCGGAACAAGGGAACGTTGGCTATGTACCAACGGTTGCAAGACTATGAGATATATCGACGATAAAGTGTTTTTCGAAGAGATTATTTCTACGGTAAACACTGCTATAACCGATCCGGAAATTCTGATAATACCGAATAAACAAGATGTGCTGTACAAACCGACGATTCAGGTTCAGCGTGATGAGAGAACATTGAATGGGATATTATCGCAGGAAGAGTTGAATTTTCAGGTTGTAAAAAAAGCGTTTTTTGATCTCTTATGCGTGCAATTTGATTGCTGCGAAATGGACAGGTCAGGAGCCGTGACAGATGCATTGATCGAATATCTGAAAGGTCGAGAGCAAATCGGCACGATTGATGTTCCGTTATTTAAAGTGATTTTATCGGAAATTCAGATTGATGCAAAAGGAAAGATCTCACTTCGTTTTGCCAATGACGCCGTTGTTTTATCAGAAGGGGGCAACGAGAATGAATAACAGTTGTACAAAGATGGTAACAAAAATTGCCGCCAATCCGGCACTGTCAAAAAAATATGATTCGAATCGGACTCTCAAAGTGGCGGCATACTGCCGGGTATCTACGGACGATGAGGATCAGCTTAATAGCTACCGAACACAAAAAAATTATTATACTGAATTCATAAAAAAGAATCCGAAATGGCGTTTTGCCGGAATATATGCTGACGAGGGTATCTCCGGTACTCTTGTCAAAAAACGTGACGAATTTCTCCGTATGATCGCTGACTGCGAAAAGGGGAAGATCGATTTGATCTTGATTAAATCGGTTTCCAGGTATGCAAGAAATATTGTTGATTGTATTTCCTATATTCGTAAACTCAAAGCACTTGGGATAGGCATCTACTTTGAAGAGCAGAATATCAATTCGCTTACTGAGGACAGTGAGGTATATATTGGTATTTACGGAGTTATGGCACAATCGGAAAGTGAAAATATCAGTGCCAATATCAAATGGGGTATCAACAAGCGAATGCAGAACGGAACCTATGCATGTGTGGTTAATTTGCTTGGTTATCGTAGAGACAAAGAAACAAAGGAAATTTATATTGTACCCGAAGAAGCAGAGATAGTAAAAAGAATATTCCGCTTGTATCTTCAAGGTTCAAGTTTAGACCAGATCAAATCTTATTTGGAAGAGAACGGTATCAAAACATTTCATGGGAAACAAAAATGGGATAAACATGGAATCCGTTCTATGCTGATAAACGAAAAATATGTGGGAGATATTATTTTTCAAAAGAGCTTCCGTACAGATTGTATCAGCAAGAAAACCAAAATCAACCGGGGCGAGCTTGACCGTTATTTAGTGACAGACAATCATCCCGCAATCATTGATAGAGAAACCTTTTGGCTTGTAAAAAAAGAGATGGCTCGGAGAAGCTCGAAACGACGTGCTTCAGCCAATGCCATTACCGAGTTGGGTAAGTACAGCGGCAAATATGCTCTTAGCGAATTGCTGGTTTGTGATGTTTGTGGTGGTCCGTACAGGAGAAGAACATTGACCAGAAACGGTGAGAAGAAGATCTACTGGCGCTGCCTTTCTCATATTGAGTTGGGAAACGACGGATGTCCACAGAATAAGGGGATTAAGGAATCCGTACTTCATGAAGCGATCTGTCGAGCTTTAACTAAATGTATTCCGGATAAAGGAACTGCGAAGGATCTTGTGAAAACCATGCTCGTCTATGCTACGTCGGGAGATCAGGCTTTACTTGAATATAAGTCAATGGAGACAGCAATTAAAGAAATGCAGGGGAAAGCAAATGAAGCTGAGTTGATGTGTATCCGAACAGAGGGAAACAAAGAAGTGTATATGGAGCAAATCAAAAAGTATTACGAGACGATTTCTAATATGAGAGAAAAACTGAAAAGTTTGAAAGACCGGTTTGAAAGCAGTGATAGTTATCACTCTACATTGAGCCGAATTGAAGAGTGGTTGAGCGAAGAAGATGTGTCTTTTGAGGAATATGATGACAACATCGTTCGTTATTTAGTGTCCTCAATTCGTGTAACGGAAGACATGAATTTAATTATAAACATCAAAGGAGGAAGCAGCATAACCGAACCATTGTACTCCGAAAAACAAATAAAAAATTTTCAAAAAAATGCTCAAACCTCTTGATTTATTTGATCTTTTGTGCTATACTAGTTCCAACAAGAAAAGACAGACGGCTGATGCCGAACAAAATGGCAGTTTTCGGTGAATGTCTTTTCGTGGGACTAATATATGTACGGTGGATGCAACGAGTTTCAGTTGCATCCATTTTTTATAGGAGGAAATGCCATGAAGGAACAGCAGACCTTACAGAACTGGATCAATGGTTCCGACAACATCGTATTTTTCGGCGGAGCGGGGGTGTCTACCGAGAGCGGAATACCGGACTTTCGCAGTGTGGACGGGCTGTATCATCAGCAGTACGACTATCCGCCGGAGCAGATATTAAGCCATGATTTTTATGTGCAGAACCCGAAGGAATTCTATCGTTTTTACCGAAATAAGATGCTCTGTCTTACAGCTAAGCCCAATGCAGCCCACAGGAAGCTGGCCGAGCTGGAGCAGGCCGGGAAGCTTAAGGCTGTGATCACCCAGAATATCGACGGGCTTCATCAGCAGGCGGGAAGCAAAGTGGTATTGGAGCTTCACGGAAGCGTCCACCGCAATTACTGCCAGAAATGTCATGCGTTGTATGATGCGAAGTATATCCTGGAATCGCAGGAGATTCCGGTCTGTGAGAAATGCGGCGGCAGGATCAAGCCGGACGTGGTGCTGTATCAGGAGAGCCTTGATATGGATGTGATGCGGGAAGCCATCGCCTATATCAGCAAGGCGGACATCCTGATCATCGGCGGCACCTCTCTTGCAGTCTATCCGGCAGCAGGGCTTATCGATTATTACAGCGGCGATAAGCTGGTGCTGATCAACCGGGACGCAACGCCCATGGACCGCAGGGCAGATCTTCTGATCCAGGGAAATATCGGGGAAGTGCTGGGAGCGATCGAGTGAGAAAAGCTATGTTTATGGTTGGGAAAGGAACAGAGCGTTATGGATTATGCAGTTGGTGATATCGTAAAATTAAAAAAGAAGCATCCCTGCGGCAGCTTCGAGTGGGAGGTGCTCCGGGTAGGCGCGGACTTCCGGCTGAAATGCTTGGGCTGCGGCCACCAGATCATGGTGGCACGCAAGCTGGTGGAGAAAAATACCAAGGGGATTCGAAGAATTTTGCCGGAATCGGAAAAAAGTTCTTGAATCCCCCGAAAAAATATGCTATTATAGGAATCCGTGATATATTATAAATCAAGAAATAGAGAGCCTGATAAAGGGGCTTTCTATATTCCTTGCTTCCTGCCAGTCAGGAGGCCAGAGACCACAAGGAGGTAGACAAGCATGAACAAATATGAATTAGCACTTGTTGTTAATGCGAAAGTCGAAGATGAAGTCAGAAACGCAACGGTGGAGAAAGCCATCGAGTATATTACGCGTTTTGGCGGTACCGTAACCAACGTTGATGAATGGGGTAAGAAGAGACTTGCTTACGAGATTCAGAAGATGAGAGAAGGTTACTACTACTTCATCCAGTTCGATGCAGAGTCAGATTGTCCGGGACAGCTGGAGAACAGCGTTCGTATCATGGACAATGTGATTCGTTTCTTATGCGTTAGACAAGACGAGGCGTAGATAGAAAAGAGGAGAACGTATGAACAAAGTAATACTTATGGGACGATTGACCAGAGACCCTGAGGTTCGTTATTCTCAGGGGGAGAATTCCACAGCGGTGGCCAGATATACGCTGGCGGTAGACCGGAGATTCTCAAGACGCGACGGCGGCGACCAGCAGCAGACGGCTGATTTCATTCAGTGCGTTGCCTTTGGGCGCTCCGGAGAGTTCGCGGAGAAGTATTTCCGCAAGGGACTTAAGGTGGTAGTCACCGGAAGGATCCAGACCGGAAGCTATACCAACCAGGAAGGCCAGAAGGTCTATACCACTGACGTGGTTGTGGAGGATCAGGAATTTGCTGAGAGCAAGGCAGCCAGCGATAACAATGGTTATCAGCAGGGCGGCGGATTCGCACCGGCGGATCGGCCGGCACCGAGCGCAGCAGCCGGGGATGGTTTCATGAATATTCCGGATGGTATTGATGAAGAATTACCATTTAACTAGTCAAATAGGAGGTAACCAACATGGCTTACAATAAAGCTGACAAAAGCGATGCGCCCATGAAGCGCAGAGGCGGTATCCGCAGAAGAAAGAAAGTCTGCGTATTCTGCGGCAAAGACAATGTGATCGATTATAAGGACACAAACAAGCTGAAGAGATACATCTCTGAGAGAGGTAAGATTCTTCCCAGAAGAATCACCGGAAACTGTGCGAAGCACCAGAGAGCGCTTACCGTGGCAATCAAGAGAGCAAGACATATCGCTCTTATGCCTTATGTAGCGGAATAAGAAGTAAATGAGGAGAATGTCGTGAAATGGCTGGAATCTGGCTGTGGAGCGGCATTCTTTTATTACCCGACTTTACTTTTTTTCTGTTTCGGGGTATAATGTACGGAGTAACCCCAACCCCCTCAGGAGGTATTTGAAATGAAATCAAAGATCAAGCTGAAGGGCCGACTGCGAAGCTATATGTACTGGCCCCTGCTTCTTACCATATTGCTGGCAATCATGAACGTGCCGATCTATTTCCTGAACGTCAAGCTGGGAGCAGTATTTTCCGGCTTTGTCGTGCTTTATTTCGTCATTGTCCTGATCGCATACATGCGCAATAAACCAGCTCTTTTAAACGAACTGATCAATTTTGCCACCCAGTATGGCACTGTCCAGAAGAGGCTGCTGGATGAGTTCGAGCTTCCCTATGCGCTGCTGGACTACAATGGTAAGATCCTTTGGGTGAACAAGCAGTTTGCCGAGCTGACCGGAAAGGACAAGGATTATCACAAGTCTATCACCAGCATTTTCCCGACGCTTACCAGGGAGGTACTTCAGAAGAATCAGGGAACTTTCCAGATGGAACTGACGGATCAGAACCGCTATCTTCGGGCCAGCATGGACAAGATCTACTTTGATGCGGTCACAGACAACAATGCTGTGATCTCGGTGGAGCAGAGCGATCAGTTCCTGACAGTGCTGTACCTCTTCGATGAGACGCGGCTTCACCGGTATATGGTGGAGAACCGGGAGCAGAAGATGGTCTGCGGTCTTGTATACATAGACAATTACGAGGAGGCGTTGGCCAGTATCGAGGAAGTGAAGCGTTCCCTGCTGGTAGCGCTGGTGGACCGGAAGGTGAATAAATACTTTACAGAGCGTGACAGCTTGGTAAAGAAGCTGGAGAAGGACAAGTATTTCGTGGTGTTCCGCCAGAAGTACCTGAATGATCTGCTGGCAGACAAGTTCAGCGTTATGGAAGACGTGAAGACCATCAAGGTCGGAAATGAGATGGCCGTGACATTGAGCATTGGTATCGGAAACGGCGGTGCAAGCTACAATCAGAATTATGAGTATTCGCGGATGGCCATAGACCTGGCTCTGGGCCGGGGCGGCGACCAGGCGGTGGTCAAGGAGGGCGAGAAGATCTCCTACTACGGCGGCAAGACCCGCCAGGTGGAGAAGATGACACGGGTGAAGGCACGGGTGAAGGCGCATGCACTCCGGGAGATCATAGAGAGCAAAGAGCGGGTAGTTATCATGGGACACAGTATCAGCGATGTGGATTCCTTTGGTGCTGCCATTGGCATATACTGCGCGGCGCATGTGCTTGGGAAGAAGGCGAACATCGTTCTGAACGAGGTGACTTCATCCCTGCGGCCCTTTAAGGAGCTGTTCACGGAGGAGCGCGGCTATCCCCATGACATGTTCTTAAAGAGCGAGGCAGCCAAGGATCTGGTGGATAACAATGCGCTTGTGATGGTGGTGGATACCAACCGCCCAAGCTATACCGAGTGCCCGGAGCTTCTGGGACGGACAAAGACCATTGTGGTGTTTGACCATCACCGACAGGGAAGCGATGTTATCGACAACGCCGTATTATCCTATATTGAGACCTACGCCTCCTCCACCTGTGAGATGGTGGCTGAGGTGTTGCAGTATTTTACAGAAAATATCCATCTGGAGCCCCAGGAGGCAGATTGTATCTATGCGGGGATCCTGATCGATACGGATAATTTCAATACCAAGACAGGTGTGCGTACTTTTGAGGCGGCAGCCTATCTGAGACGGTGCGGTGCAGAGGTCACCAGGGTGCGGAAGATGCTGCGGGATGACATGAATGCCTACAAGGCGAGAGCTGAGGCAGTGCGCCAGGCGGAGGTCTACCAGGGCGTGTTCGCTATTACTGTCTGCCCGAGCGAAGGCATAGAGAGCCCGACCATCGTAGGCGCCCAGGCAGCCAACGAGCTTTTGAATATCGTGGGGATCAAGGCATCCTTCGTACTGACGGAGTACAACGGGAAGGTGTATATCAGCTCCCGTTCCATTGATGAGATCAATGTGCAGTTGATCATGGAACGGATCGGCGGTGGCGGACATATGAACGTGGCGGGTGCACAGCTTACAGATTGTACTGTGAACGAAGCTTTGATGATATTGGAAAATACCCTGGATCAGATGATAGAAGAAGGAGAGATCAACGTATGAAAGTGATTTTATTGCAGGACGTAAAGTCCCTGGGAAAAAAAGGTGAGATTGTAAGCGTAAGCGACGGATATGCCAGAAACATGATTTTGCCGAAGAAGCTGGGGGTAGAAGCCACCAGCAAGAACTTAAATGATCTGAAGCTTCAGAACCAGCATGCCGAGAAGGTGGCGCAGGAGAATTATGAGGCGGCCGTAAAGCTGGCAGGAGAGATCAAGGACAAGCAGGTTACTGTTAAGATCAAGGCAGGTGAAGGCGGAAGGATCTTTGGTTCTGTCTCCACGAAGGAGATTGCAGCAGCGGCTAAGGAACAGCTTGATCTGGAGCTGGACAAGAAGAAAATGCAGTTGACCGAGGGTTTGAAGTCCCTGGGTGTCCATGAGGTACCCATCAAGCTTCATCCTAAGGTGACGACTACGCTGAAGGTACATGTGGTAGAGGAATAGCAGGAGGGACTCCGGATGGAAGAAGCGCTCATTAAGCGGATTATGCCCAATAGCCTGGAGGCGGAGCAGTCGGTGATCGGTGCCATGATCATGGACCGGGAGGCGATCGTAATCGCCTCCGAGACATTGACAAAGGAAGATTTCTACCAGCAGTCCTATGGGGTGATATTTGAGTCCATGGTGGAGCTCTACAACGAGGGGCAGCCGGTGGACGTCGTCACACTGCAGAATCGTCTGCGGGAGAAGAATGTGCCCCCGGAAATCAGCAGCATGGAATTCGTGGGAGGACTGGTTTTGGCTGTGCCAACCTCCGCAAATGTGAAGTATTATGCCAATATCGTGGCGGACAAGGCCATCCTGCGCCGCCTGATCAAGGTAAATGAAGAGATTGCCAATCAATGCTATCTGGGCAGTGACAGCGTGGAAGATATCCTGGCGGACACAGAGAAGCAGATCTTTGGTATTCTCCAGAACAAGGGCGGCGGAGATTATGTGCCCATCAAGCAGGTAGTCATCAATGCACTGGAGAAGATCGAGCAGGCCGCTAAGACACAGGGAAATGTAACCGGAATTGCCACCGGGTTTCTGGATCTCGATTATAAGACAGCGGGGCTTCAACCCTCGGATCTGATCCTTGTCGCAGCACGTCCGTCTATGGGAAAGACGGCTTTTGTACTGAATATCGCCCAGCATGTGGCGTTTCATAGTAATGAGGCAACGGCCATCTTCAGCCTGGAGATGTCCAAGGAGCAGCTGGTGAACCGTCTGTTTTCGTTGGAATCCAGAGTGGACGCCCAGCTCCTTCGTTCCGGTAATCTGGAGGATGCGGATTGGGAGAAGCTCATTGAGGGAGCCGGAACCATCGGCCGTTCCAAGCTGATCATTGACGACACCCCCGGCATCTCTATCTCCGAGCTGCGCTCCAAGTGCCGCAAATACAAGCTGGAGCATGACCTGAAGCTGGTCATCATCGACTATCTGCAGTTGATGAGCAGCTCCGGACATTCCGATTCCAGACAGCAGGAAATCTCAGAGATCTCCCGCTCCTTAAAGGGGTTAGCCAGAGAATTGCACGTTCCGGTTATCGCGCTGTCCCAGTTAAGCCGTGCCGTGGAGCAGCGGCCGGATCACCGTCCCATGCTCTCAGACCTGCGTGAGTCGGGAGCCATCGAGCAGGACGCGGACGTAGTTATGTTTATATACCGGGACGATTATTACAATAAGGATACGCCGGATAAGAATATCGCGGAGATCATCATTGCCAAGCAGAGAAACGGCCCCATCGGAACCGTCAACCTGGTATGGCTGCCGCAGTATACGAAGTTTGCAAACATGGAAAAGTAACAGTTCAGCCAGAACGAAGAAGGACGGCAAATTGTGCTTGCACAAATTTGACGGACTGATGAAGGTCTGAGTGAGCGCCCGATCATGAGCAAAAGGAACTGCGAAAGCAGTGGAGAGTACCGAAGGTACGGTTTTGCGAATGGCGCGAGCTGAACTGTTACAGAAGCCCGACGAAGAAGCGAATGGGCGCGAGCTGAACTGTTGCTAAATAACGATTCCTGTAGAATAAAGCAGATACCCTTCGAGAAAGGTGGGTATCTGTTTTTTCTTGTCATTATTCCACGATGAAAAGTGATTGTAAGTGAATAGAAATAAGGTATATACTGTATGGGAAAGCAATAAGCAGTGCGCTGCAAGCTTACGGTAACAGATATTCAGGAAGGAGGCAGAAAGGTGGAAAATATACGCTATATGATTTCGGACGCGGCAAGTCTGGTCAATGTAGAATCGCATGTTTTACGCTACTGGGAAGAAGAATTGGAATTGGATATCCCCAGAAATGAGATGGGACACCGTTACTATACAGAAGAAAATATCAATGAATTCATGAGGATTCGGGAATGGAAGGAGCAGGGGTATCAATTAAAGGCAATTCGCATGCTGGTGCAGGAGGAGAGGATGAGTAAAATGGCAGGGACAAAAACGGCCGGTCAGTTGGCTACAGGAGAGGCGGTACATAAGGAGGTAGTGGCGGACAAGCTCACACAGAACGCCATAAAGCTGGAGCAGTTCCAGAATATGATGACAGGTATCGTGCGAAATGCCCTGGAGGAGAACAATTATGCTCTGGGTCGGGAGGTTGGCAGCCAGGTTGGCGACAAGGTCATTAAGGAGATGAATTATCTCATGCGGGTGCAGGACGAGGCTGAGGAGGAGCGTTTTCGCAGGCTGGACGCTGCGATCCGTACCCATAAGAGCGGTCGTAAGCTCCCGGCGGACAAGCCACAGAAGGCTGAGAAGTTGTCCAGGAAAGAGAAGAAGCTGAGGCCAAACCTGGGAATGTAATGGTTTAGTCATCGTAAGTATCATGTACTTGCATAAATGAGTACATGATACTTGCAATGAGGGGAGCGGACTATAAGCACATTGTCATATACAGAGGAGGATTTTACTTCGACCGGGCATATTCCCGAATTTTTCAATTTTGTTTCTTGTGTTTTTCCCGAAAATCCCAAAAATATTCACGAGAAATTTCCCGAAAATCCAAAATGTTTTGCAAAGTGGAAATGGGTGGGTAATGGGTAAAATGCAAAAAAACAACGGTACAGAACCGATCATGGTCTGTACCGTTGTCTGCGGAAGATATATCGACCGCTTTGTGTTGTAAATTATTCTTCTGCGATAGCGCCCACAGGACATGCTCCTGCGCAGGTTCCGCAGCTGATGCAGCTATCTGCATTGATCTCGTACTTTCCGTCGCCAGCAGCGATAGCGCCTACAGGACATTCTCCCTCACAGGTTCCGCAGCTAACGCAGGAATCAGAAATAACGTATGCCATCTTAGAGCCCTCCTTTAAAATAATATTTCGAAATATAAAGCTATGTATTGGTAGCTTCGGTTTCTATTTTAATACAATCGGGGGGTAATTACAAGTATATTTTCAAGTACATGGCTGGAATTGGCTGGAATAGTTCTACAAATTCGTTGCATAATAAGAAGAATAGTATTATACTTGGAATGAACACACCGAAAATAAAGGAGGAAAATACAATGGCACAGGTTACAAAGAACACCATGATCGGTGAGCTGCTTATGATCGATGAGAATGTGGCTCCGATCCTGCTGGAAATCGGTATGCATTGTCTCGGATGCCCCTCTTCCCAGATGGAGACCATCGAGGAAGCTGCTATGGTACATGGCATTGATCCGGATGCGCTGGTAGATAAGATCAACGACTTCCTGGCAAAATAAGCTTTGTGGATGATGTGAGCGAGCTTGCTGTTCTGCAAAGAAAACGATGAGGTGCTGATAGCCCATGGACGTGGGAGATCGGCACTTTTTTGTTATTTCTGAAAACTGAAAAAAAACAAAATCTGTCACCACTTTTATCTCTCCGTTGTTGTATATATGTAATGGGTAAATAACCTATGATAAAACAATGTGATAGTAGAAAATTATGTTGTCATTTACTGGGAAGAGGAGGAAAATGAAGATGTTTAAAAGAAAAAGGATGGCTATATTTGTATCTTTGGCGGTAATGCTTTTGTTTGCAACAACGGCATTTGCTGGTGCACAGAAAGGGGGGCTTAGAGGCGAATTCCATATTGTCCCCCTGTTAAAAGATGAGGTTTCTGCGTATGTGACGCTTGGCAGTTATTATACGAATGATGGGTATGCAAAAGCCACAGTTACGGTGTATAATAAAAACAATAATTCCAAATCAACAACGGAGACAATCCGGGATGATTATAAGATTATTGAGGGCTGGAGTTTCTGCACAAACAAGCAGATGGCTGGCGTTGTGAAGGCGACAGGAAACATAGCGGCAACGGAAAGTTACAGCAATCAGTCAAAGTACCCCATGAAGCACTTTTATCCAGTGCTCACAAAATAGAGTGCAGACTGTTGAAATTTTTTTGAAGAATATATGGTGAGATAACATGATTTTCTACTATCCATGTTTATTATACGAAAGCGGGGCGGTACACTCGGATGAAAGAACTGATTTTATCACTGCAAATTTTCAGATCCTTCTACACCAAAAAGACGGCATTATTTGTCATAGTAATGTTTGGCTTCGCCTTTTCGATATTCGGTATCCTGTTCTACGCCAGCTATTTTGCTAAGTCATATTATGATGCAGCTTCTTTGGAGGAAAAGAAGGTTGTAGTCCATCTGGAAGATGACGTAAGTCGGGAACAATTGTTAGAATTAAAGGATCTTTTTAAAGATGTATTCCGGGATAACAAAACACAGCGGCTCTCGCTTTATGAGAAGTCTCCAACGGAACTTGCGCAGGCAAGTATTTTTGACGTTACGGATATTCCGGTGGTTGGAGAATTATTGCTCACAGGTGACAGTGGTGTTGTGAGTGGTCGTTATGTTTCTGTGGAAGAGACAGAGGATTCTGTTGTAGGAACATTTACGGCATTGGAAATTCTGAGAAACAACAAGCCGATCGGTTCAACGATAACGATCCGTGATACCCCATTTCAAATCATAGGAGCGTTGCCGGTCAGCGATCTGTTAACTTGCTTTATTATACCTTATGGCAAATTCGCAGAATATTTTCAAGCAGAATATATCGTGCTAGAGTTCACAGAACTATTGTCGCCAGAGGAGCGAACAGCTATATCGGAAATTCTGGATAACAATCAGTGGGTACGCACCTATCAACTTCCACAAGAGGCCGAGCCTTTTTCGTCTTCTGATTTTCGTCGCATTTTTATGCAGGCTGTATTGGTGTTTATACTATCCATTTTGAATATATTCGGGCTGGTCATCTATTGGATTGACAGTAATACACGGACATTCGACATTTATATGCTGTTAGGCTGTGGGAGCAGACAGTTGACCTTGATATTGGTAATGACAAACCTGCATATCATATTGTTATCTACTGTGTTGGGGATAGGTTTGTTTATGGTGTTTCGACCGTTTATTTATGCGTATGAGATAATAGAGCTGCTGAAATATCGTGATTTTGCGATAATAATTCTGATTGCGATTGCAATAGCGGTTATATTATCCTTGATTATCAGTGTAAAATACCGAAATAAGATTTCTATCTACAGGATTCAGGGTGAATGATATGAGATATGTTCTAATTTCTATTCGATTGCTGGCAAAGCAAAAGCGTGCATTTATTGTATTGGTTTTGGAAACGATCTTTTCAATATTAATGTTGTTAGGGCTGATAGGTAAGCTGCAGACGGTCGTTAATACCATGTTTATCAATGATTCTGTTATAAAAACGAATTCATTTTATCTGTATGCTTATCCATATGTTATGGCAGAAAATAAAATGCCGGAGGAATTTTACCGGAAAGTCGATGAGATGGAGGGGAGTAAAGGTGTTGGTGTCATCAGCGACCTTCCGGCATATGACGAGCAGAGGGTTTATTCATGCATTTTATATAATGATACAATTATCGGGAACATTGAACTGCCGCTTAAGGAAGGGGAATGGTTTTTGTCAGAGGCCGACAGCGAAGATTCGATACCGCTAATTTATATCGGGGATAACTTTGAAGCAGGCGATACGGTAGATCTTTCCTTTGGTTCTAAAAGCAATCGTGTGAGGAAAACGAGAATTGTTGGAACAATGCCTTTGAATTCCCATATTATTTCGTTTGCAAATGGAGGAAGTGTAAATAATTCATCATTCGGCGATATGTCTTATAAGGTTCGGCAAGAGTTGTTTATTGCTCCGGAATCCTGTCTGGATCAGAGTGAATTGGTTATGCGCATGGAACAAAACGGAAAATTAATGTTTTTTGAACCGAATGTCAGTGATGATGAAGTATACAAAGCTTTTCAGGACTATGGAGCAGTCACCAGTGTGGCACGCCTGGAGTCGTTACACTGGGAAGAAGTGCGCGTATTCATGATAAGAAACGGAATCGTATTTCTTATTTTTGCATTGTTGACCATATTTGGAATTGGCGGACAAAACGGTGTGCAATACATAAAAAATAAAAGACAGTTTGCAATCTATTATATGCTGGGTATGACTTCGAAGCAGTGTGCCTGTATCGAGGCAATACGGGCATTCCTCCTGTTGGGCTTATCCTGGGGAGGTTCGGCGGTTGTATTGCGGATAAAAGCAGTTCGATATACACTTTTGTCTGATGATGTTACGGCTGATGGATATACGTTTGCAATTGTGGCTGCGTATATTATTTTGATTTACATGATAACTTCTATATTTTTCATAAGAAAAATCTTAAAGTCAAATCCAATCGAAAGCTATAGAAATATAGATTAAGAAGACGGATCGTGAAGGAGAATGCATATGCCAGACATTATTTTAAGCAATATATCAAAAGACTATTATTTGAGAAGTGATACGGCGGTTCACGCATTGAAAGATATAAATATACAGATAAAGCAGGGGGCGCTCGTTGCGGTGAAAGGACCATCAGGTGCGGGAAAATCAACGTTGCTCCATATCATTGGGTGTAATGATATGCCAACTTCCGGCGAGTACCGATTAGACGACGTGAATGTCACAAAGGCAAGCGCGAAAGTCCTGGCGCGGCTAAGAAATAAGGTGTTCGGATTTGTATTACAGGATTACGGGCTTATCGAGCATGAAACGGTTCTAAATAATGTGTATCTCCCTTTAATGTTTGGCAGAGGAAAGATTACGGGGATGAAAAAACAGGCGGTCGCGCTGCTGGAAAGGCTCAACATGGGTCAATTTGCCAACCGTTATGTCAGGGAATTGTCCGGTGGAGAGAAACAGCGGGTGGCTATTGCAAGAGCCATCATAAATGAGCCGGATATCATATTGGCGGATGAACCCACCGGTTCTTTAGATAGTGCAAATGCTGAAGGTATCATGAATATTTTGAAGGAATTGAACAAACAGGGCAAAACTGTGATTATAATAACACATGACGATCAGGTGGCGGCGCAATGTGCGACAGTCTTTATGATGCGCGATGGGCAATGCGTAGATATCGTGTGATTGTATGCCAAGGAAAAAGCTATTTTGAACATATAAAATAGAAAAGGGATAGGAAGTAGCATTTATGATTTTTTTGTTTATGACATACCCAACTGATGATAATGATAAGAGCTTGCTGGAGAATGCGTTTTATTGTTACAGTAAGCAGATGGTATCGCTTGCAATATCAATTCTACATAACCCGGAGGATGCAGAGGATGCCGTCCATGATGTTTTCTTTCGCATAGCTGCGAAAAATATGGGAGTGCTGCGAAGGATAAAAAATGATACAGATCTGCGAAATTATATGTTGAAGGCAACGAAAAATACATCACTGAATATGCTGAAAAAGAAAAAACATATCTCACTTGATACGGTTCAGGAGTTTGACGTAGACGGAATAAAAGAATTGTCAGATGATACGTTTTTGGAAGCGATATGTGACAGAGCCGACTATACCAGAGCTATATGTGCGATAAAGAAGCTTGGTGAGAAATATCGGGATGTTTTATACTGCCATTTCGTTATGGAAATGACAGTGACAGAAATTGCAACATTATTCAATCAAAAAATAGCAACGGTAAAAAAACAATTGGTGCGAGGAAAGAAAATGCTTTTGGGCATGCTTGAAAATGAGAGGTGAGACTATGGCTATGAGTGAGTTTGAATTAAAAAAAGCGTTCCGAGAAGTGGTGTCCTCAGAATTTGTAAATATTCCATATTGTGAAAACAGTATTGATTATACTTTCACGGAGCGATTCAACAAGAAAATGAAGAAGTTGATCCGGTCGCAGAAAAAAGTATACTGGCGATGTATCAATACAGCTTCAAGGCGTGTGGCAACTGTATGTATCGTTCTGCTCTTATTTTTTACCGCCGTATGTAATGTAAGAGCCATTCGCGAGCCGATGACACAAATACTGACAAATTTTTACGAAGATCACATTGAATATTTCTTTAAAGGGGATACGGTAGATAAGATTGCTTATGAGTATTCTCTTCGGAAATTGCCGGATGGATTTGTACAAACGGATAAGCAGGAAAGCGATGCTGTTATCATAACCGTTTATGAAAACGACACTGGTGATATCATTGAATTTTCGCAGGCACTCACGGAGGACACCCCGTTTTTTGTTGATAATGAACACGGGCGTATATATACGGTAACGTTGGATGATGTAAGTGTAGAAATATATGAGCATAAGGAAAATAAAATTGCATTTTGGTGTAAAAGTGGTTATCTGTTTAATATTGCCTGTTATGGAAACATTGATATGGACATGTTAAAAGAAATGATCTTATCTGTAGAATAAGGATTGGTTTATAGAGGAGGGTGCAACAATACCCCTCCTCTATTGTGACATTGAATGAGGTCTTAGTATTTCTTCTCGATTTCAAAAGGAATCTCGTCAACTGTTCCGCCAGTACCGTAGATTTTATAGGTGATTGTAACACGGTAGGTGCCTTTGGAAGACAGTTGGAAGGTACGTGAGCCACTATAACGATAATTATTAATGGTATCAACCCACTGATTATTTGGCTGGTCAATGTCCACACGTGTCCAGAATAACCCCAGCGTTTTCTTTTCGATGTAGGTGGTGATAACAGCTTTCGTTGTTACGGAAGAGGATCCCATATAACGGTAGGAAATGTTCATCAGACCACTACTGCTAATAGTTACAGAGCTGGAAACCGCATCTGCATTATTATACAATGGCGCGATTCCACTGGCATTAGAAACACTGGAAAAGGAAAGTACAGTTAAGCATAATGTTAACAAAACTGCCAAAATTCTGTTTGTATTCTTTTGCATTTTCTCGTTTTCTCCTTTCTTCTGAATTCGGTTATGTTATGCAAAATTAACATAGCCTATAATACAACAATCTAAAAGCCCAAACAGGGGACAAAATATAAAATTTTTGGGGGGATTTTGTGTATATCAAAAAAGCTATTCATGCTGGACTGTTCATAGCCCTATTAAGATTCCGCCAAAGTCCCTTCGAAAATCTTGAGCCGCCCGTCACCGCGTAGTATGATAAATACAAGTAACGATTCACAGTCGCGCATACACCGACAGGCGGATTTGTAAGCGTGCTCATAAAAATGCAGGGAGGGAACAAGTATGTCAATGCTGAACAAAGAAATCGGAGATTTTTCGGTACAAATGTACCGGAACAATGCATTTGCGACAGTAACAAAAGAGGATGTTCTTGGAAAATGGAGCGTGTTTTTCTTCTATCCGGCAGATTTCAGCTTTGTGTGTACCACGGAGATGGAGGATCTGGCAGGAAAATATGAGGAATTCCGAAAAGCGGGCTGCGAGATCTACGCAGTTTCCTGTGATTCGCATTATGTGCACAAGGCATGGCACGATAATGAGGAATCCATCAAGAAGATTCAATATCCTATGCTGGCAGATCCGGCGCATATGCTCGCCAGGGACTTCGAGATTCTGACGGAGTCTACAGGAATGACGGCGCGGGGGAGCTTCATTATCAATCCGGAAGGAAGGATTGCGGCATATGAAGTGACTGCCGGGAATGTGGCCCGAAATGTGGACGAGCTGCTGCGCAGAGTAAGAGCCTGCCAGTTTGTCTATGAAAACGGAGATGAGGTATGCCCGGCCAGGTGGCAGCCGAAGGCATAGACGTTGAAACGATAGAAAGTATGTATTGTGAACCTTCTGTTGTCATGAATTAAAACGGGTGCCGGTATATACCGACACCCGAAATCTGTAACAGTGCAGTCTTTATAGTTCTCCCAGCACCTGCAAGGCATTCTCGCGCAGGAGCGTCTCATAATGCTCCTCGAAATAAGCCTCCACCGCAGAAGTATATTTCTCCTGCTTCGCATACTCGGAAAGAATATTGCAGACTTTATTGAATTCTTCCGGCGTATGCTGGCTCTTGCGGACAACTAAGTAATACTTCTTGGTGCTGACATTCTTATATAATACATTACAGCCATTATAGAACCCCTTCAGAACATGGGCCAGCCGACTGACCTCATCCAGCTGATTGAAAACAAAGAGCTTGGTGATATCCAGCACAATCGGCTCATCCTCGCTCTGCGCACCGGATTCAGGCTTGCGCACCTTCCGCCTGGAAGGAGCCGTCGTATCGTCCTTGATGTTCTCCTCGGCTTTCTTACGCTCTTCCTGTATCCGGCGGAAGAAGTCCAGGATATCATCGGCGCCCACTGCCTCGAAGGGAGATTCCCCTTCACTGTACCGCAGCGGCTCATCGGAGTCGCTTCCCTGTGAAAACTGGGAAAAACGTGTATCCAGCTCTTCCGGGTATTCAACTTTGGTTATGATTAATATGATCGTGTCTGATGACAGCGGAATCGCCTCGATCATCAGAGGGATGTCTTCCGCTTCAAATCCGCACTCATAAGCGGCCTGCTGCATCATCTCACGGAAAAGGGACTTGGCCTTCTCTGTGCCGTATGCCAGTTCGCTGAGCTTCATCTGGCGGTCGGCCAGATCCTCGCGGGTCAATGTGCAACGAATCTGATTCTCACTAATTTTTTCTATCTTCATAGGATCACTTCCTTTTTCAACGTCTGCAAACTGCTACATGATTGAGTACACAAAGTATAAACAACTTCGGATGTTTCGTCAAGTGACGGGCCGATAAATTCACAAAAAATTTAGGAAATGCATTTTTTTTCAAAAAAGTGTTGCAATGCATGGCAGTTTTGTGGTATATATCTAGTTAAGAGATGCCGCTCCGTCTAAGCAGCAGGAAGGAGCGAATCAGCATTATTAATACAATTTTGTTCCAGAAGTACCACGTTCTGTCACTGCTTGGCAGTGGCGGCAGCAGCAGCGTGTACCTGGCGGAACACATGAAATTGAACCATTTCCGGGCCATCAAGTGTATTCCCAAACATTCGGTCCGGGACGCTTCCGGGTATCCGGAGGCCAGTCTCCTGATGAGTCTGAAACATCCTGGAATCCCCATGATTTATGACATTGAAGAAGATGACACGTATTTCTATATCATTGAGGAATATATTCAGGGTGAATCCTTAGCTGCCTTTGTGCAGAATCGAGACAATATTTCCCAGGAAACAGTTATTCAATTAGGCATCCAGTTGTGCGAGGTCATCGCGTACCTGCATCAGCAGAAGCCGAACCCCATATTATATCTGGACTTGAAGCCGGAACATATTATATTATGCGGAGATCGGCTGAAATTAATCGATTTTGATATTGCAACAACTGTCGGCGAAGGTGGGAATCCATACCAGTGCTGCGGAACACGTGGTTTTGCGGCGCCGGAGCAGTACAATGGTCAACCGTGCAGTGAGCAGACGGACGTGTTTGGAATCGGTGCGATACTCTATTATATGCTTACAGGTCAGGGATTACCATCTTTTTTGCAGAACACGCTGTCATTTCCGAAATATTGTTCCAACAGTTTCAAAAAAATCATTTTAAAAGCCGTTTCTCCGAGGATGGAGCTTCGTTATAGCCATGTTGACCAGCTTCGGGAACAGCTGAAAAAAGTATCGCTTAGTCGGACCGGCCGCAGGCCGGGCGTGCATCTCTTGGAAAAAATTATCGTAACAGGAAGTCAGAAGCGGGTTGGCACCACCCACATTTCCATCGGGTTGGTGAGCTGGCTGAATTGCCGGGGAACGCAGGCTTTCTATGAACCAAAGGGGGAAGACATGCTGCCGTCACTTTTGGCCTATAAGGAAGGGACGGCGGTGGAGAACGGGATCCTGAAATATCAGGATTTTCGGGCTGTTTTCAACGATCAGCCGAAGGCGCAGGCAATAGAACCGCACATGGTAGTGCAGGATTTTGGAGAAGACGTTGCGGCTGCTGCCGAGGCGGAGGGCGAGAGCCTGATCCTTCTGGTACTTGGAACCCGCCCCTGGGAAGTAGAGGCTGCCATCCGGGCATATGACAGATTGTCCGGGGAGGAAGACCTGGTGCTGCTCTGCAATTACAATGGCAAGCAGATGGCCAGGAGGTATGCCGGGATCTTTCGAAGGAAGGTATTCTGTTTTCCGCTGGATGAGGATCCCTTTGTGCAGACCCGCGAGAAACAGCGCCTGTTCGAGGAAATCTTAAAGGAAAGGAGGGGGCGGTGATACGGATTAGAAGCGTAAAAGAGGTAAAGCCGCAGGTTTCTGTTGGCATTATGGGGTATGAGCACGGGATGGGCGTCACGCACCTGTCCATTGCGCTGGCTGACTACACATCGCACTGGCTGCATGCCAGAACGGCGGTGGTGGAATACGGCGAACGCGACACACTGGCCGGGCTCTCTGCGACGGGGGTTGCGGAGAACTTCCGGCGGGATGGCGTGGACTATTTTCCGGCTGCCACGTCCAGGGATCTGGGATTTATTTACAACATGAATTATGAGTACATGATCCTGGATCTGGGGTGTGACAGCAGAAGCGCCAGGGAGGAGCTCATGCGCTGCAGCAGGAAGCTGGTCGTCGGCAGCTTATGTCCCTGGAGAAAACGCGCATATTACGACTATATCCAACGATTATTGAAAAATATGGGAAACTCGGATATATTCACTTTTTTAGCGTTATTTGAAGATAAGATAGAAATAAAAAAATGTCGTCGTGCCTGTAAGGTCCAGGTAAAAAGCATCCCTTTTATGGAAGATCCGTTTTGCGTGAGCAAAAGAGAAACTTCTTTTTTACATTCTTTGGTGTAAAGGATGCTGCGGGCGGATATCCGTTCCGTTATTGGCAGGCTGCTGCGTCTGCCAAAAAGAGCAATCATTATAATATATCACGGAAGGCAATAGAAAGTGCGCGTTGCAAACTTTCTATTGTCATGCATAATGAGAGCGGCCTCTTTGTGAGAAAACGAGAAGGAAGGATTTTTATGAACAATGAGAATGGGCTGGAGAAGCAAAAATTGTTGATTGAACTGGAGAATATCCAGAACCGGGGGATCGCCATCTTTCTGGATGGGATTCCAAGCAGTCCGTTGACGGTCACGGATGCCCTCTGCGTGAAGGACAGCAGTAATTTCATGCGGGATTACGTGACAGATGAGAAGGGGGTGTTGCGCGAACTGAGATTTGATGAGATCCGCAGCCTCTGATAAGGGCGCGGAACCGGACACAGAGCAGCCATAGAGCGTTCTGTGCAAAATGCGGTATCGTCCGCTATAACAATGGGAACAGAATCCCAATACTGAATCAAAATATGTGTAAATGGAAAGTAACAGTTCAGCCAGACCGAAAAAGGACGATAAATCGTGCTTGCACGAATTTAGCGG
>CAVGED010000043.1:0-32579 GCA_963628035.1 Paludibacteraceae bacterium | reverse complement strand
AAGCGGGTGATGGGAATCGAACCCACGTGTCCAGCTTGGAAGGCTGGTGTTCTACCATTGAACTACACCCGCATGTCAATCGGGGTGACAGGATTCGAACCTGCGACCTCCTGGTCCCAAACCAGGCGCTCTAGCCAAGCTGAGCCACACCCCGGAGTCGCTTTTTCCGTGACACAACCCTTATTATATTATAGGAAACATGAAATGTCAACTATTTTTTTCAAAGACAATTTATCACGATTTACCTCACGATTTATCGTCGCTTTTCAGTTCGGCAGAACGGTTGCTTATGTCCAGAATTCGCTGATTGCTGCTCCCGCGGAAGACCAGCGTAATATCCTTTTTAGCTTCCACGAATTCGCCGTCCACCAGGACATCGATGTAGGAGAGCATTTCGTCCGTCACCTCGGTGTGTACTTTCCCGCCCTCCGGTAAGTCTATATCATAGAGATAGCCGGTGTAGCACCAGATATCCTTGGCGGGATAAGCTACGCGGATCTTCTTCAGTAATCCCACCAGAACCTGCTGGTTCTCCGGCTCGAAGGGTTCCCCACCCAGGAGGGTGAAGCCCTGGATATAGGAAGGGGACAGGGCTTCGAGGATCCGAGCCTCTGTCTCTTCCGTAAAGGGTTCGCCGTATTGGAAGTTCCAGGTCTCCGGATTGAAGCAACCCTTGCAATGGTGGCGGCAGCCGGATACAAACAGGCTTACCCGCACACCTGGGCCGTTGGCAATATCATAATCCTTGATGGCTCCATAATTCATAATGTTCGCTCTGTCCCCACTTTCTTATTTTACAGATGTAGTACCCGGTCCTTGATCTCCTGGGTACGTCCCTGATTCCAGAACTGTGTTCCGATGTAGCCGCAGGTCCGGCGTGCAACGGACATCTTGGACTGATCGCGGTTCCCGCAGTTGGGACATTCCCAGATCAGCTTGCCGGATTCGTCTTCCTTGATCTTGATCTCGCCGTCGTAACCGCAGCATTCGCAGTAGTCGCTCTTGGTATTCAGCTCCGCGTACATGATGTTGTTATAAATAAACTGCATAACAGACAGCACGGCGGGGATATTGTTCTGCATGTTGGGAACCTCGATATAGCTGATGGCTCCGCCCGGCGACAGCTTCTGGAATTCTGACTCGAATTTCAGCTTGCTGAAGGCATCGATCTCCTCGGAAACATGTACATGGTAGCTGTTGGTGATATAGTTTTTATCGGTTACCCCTTTGATAATGCCGAAACGCTTCTGCAGACATTTGGCAAACTTGTAGGTGGTGGACTCCATTGGTGTCCCGTAGACGGAATAGCTGATGTTTTCAGCAGCCTTCCACTCTGCACATTTGTCGTTCAAGCGCTGCATGACCTTCAGGGCGAAGGGCTTTGCCTCTGGATCCGTATGGGACTTACCAAGCATCCGCATGCACATCTCATAGAGACCGGCATACCCCAGAGAGATGGTGGAGTAGCCGTTAAACAGGAGCCTGTCGATCTTCTCGCCTTTTTCCAGACGGGCAAGGGCACCGTTCTGCCACAGGATCGGAGCTACGTCGGACACAGTCCCCAACAGACGCTCATGGCGGCAGCGCAGTGCGCGGTGACATAGCTCCAGCCGTTCGTCCAGGATATCCCAGAACTTATCCATATCGCCATGAGAAGAGCAGGCGACATCCACCAGGTTGATGGTCACAACGCCCTGGTTGAAACGTCCGTAGAACTTGTAGCTGCCATCCGGGTTCTTCTGGGTCTCCTCCACGGTCAGGAAGGAGCGGCAGCCCATGCAGGGATAAACATTGCCTTTCTTTAATTCCCGCATCATCTTGGCGGAAATGTAATCCGGCACCATGCGCTTGGCTGTACATTTCGCAGCAAGCTGTGTCAACTTCCAGTATTTGGAGCCCTCGGTGATGTTGTCTTCATCCAGGGTATAGATCAGCTTCGGGAAGGCCGGGGTGATCCATACGCCCTTCTCGTTCTTGACACCTTGCATCCGCTGGATCAGCACTTCCTCGATGATGATGGCAAGGTCGTCACGGATCTGTCCTTCCGGAACCTCGTCCAGATACATGAATACGGTTACGAAGGGGGCCTGCCCGTTACAGGTCATCAGTGTGATGAGCTGGTACTGGATCGTCTGGATCCCGCTCTTGATCTCTTCACGCAGTCTGCGCTCTGTAACTTTATTGATGATGTCCTCGTCCAGCGGCTCATTGCACTCCTTGCGCTCTTCGATGACGCTCTTGCGAAGCTTCTGACGGCTGATGTCCACGAAGGGAGCCAGGTGCGCCAGCGTGAAGGACTGGCCGCCATACTGGTTGCTGGCAACCTGTGCCACAATCTGCGTGGTTACGTTGCAGGCGGTAAAGAAGCTGTGGGGCTTCTCGATCATGGTCTCGCTGATGACGGTGCCGTTCTGCAGCATGTCCTCCAGGTTGATGAGGTCACAGTTGTGCTCCCTCTGGGCAAAATAGTCCGAGTCATGGAAGTGGATAATTCCCTCCTCGTGTGCCCGCACGATCTCCTCCGGCAGTAACACACGCTTAGACAGATCCTTGCTGACCTCTCCGGCCATATAGTCCCGTTGGGTGGAATTGATGATAGGGTTCTTGTTGGAATTCTCCTGCTTCACTTCCTCATTTAAATGATCCAGCAGGGATAAGATCCCGTTGTCTGTGGTGTTGGACTTACGGGTCAGCTCCCGTTTGTAGCGGTAACGCACATATTTCTGTGCCACCTCATAGCCGCGCATCTCCATGATGCCGCGCTCCACCATATCCTGAATATCCTCCACATTGACTGCGTGGGTGGACTCCGCCGCCATGGCGGCAATCTTATCTGCCACTGCCTCGATCTGGTAGTTGTTCATCTGGTAAATCGGAGCTACCTCGTGGTTGGCCTTCTGGATAGCGCCTACGATCTTCTCAGAATCGAACTTTACTTCCTCCCCATTTCTCTTGATCACGTTTGTCCGGACCTCTGTACCCATTTTCGTTTCCTCTCTTTATATACTATATCTCGTCATTGATTTTTGGTAAAAACACAATATGTGGTGCCAAATTAATTACTATCATACAGCAAAACGAAGAGAAATGGAAGAGGGAATTTTGCATAAAAATATATTCCCAATATTTCCCATCGTATTGCAGAGTTTTCACACAAATAGCTTATGCGAATGAAGATGGGGCTACTCAATTATGATTGGACAGCCCCATCTCCGGGGAAAAACTATTCCAAGGTGGACAAGAAGCGTAAGAACATCGTCCCTGGAGGCAAATGTCGTCATATCATTTTGGAAAGTGGTTAGGTCAATTTTGCATCGGCTGTTTCCAAGCATTTAGCGGTACGCCTTGTTTTCGGTGAAAGTTAGGAGCGGATTTCCATAGGTTCTGCTGGCAAAGAGGAACGACATGTGCTACAATCAATTTAAAAAGGTATCAAATTTTGTAAAATCACAAAAACGAACTTGCGTTCGATGGAAAGCTATGGTAATATGGAGAAAAGCGTTATAGGAGATTGGTATGAAGAAGGAAAGTTTTGAGACAGTTGATTTAAATGAAGTAATAAACAGATTATTTGAGGGAGACTGTCTGGAATATATGGGTAAGATTCCAGATGAGAGCATAGATATGATATTATGCGATCTTCCATATGGCATGACGCAGAATGAGTGGGATTGTTACATACCATTGGATGAATTATGGAAACAGTATAATCGAATTATTAAGCCAAATGGGGCAATTGTATTGACCTCAAATGGTGTTTTTACCGCAAAGCTGATATTGAGTCAGCCAGATATATATAAATATAAATGGGTATGGGAAAAATCAAAGCCAACAAATTTTTTGAATGCAAAGAAGCAGCCGCTTCGAAAGCATGAGGATGTATGTGTTTTTTATAAAAAGCAACCAACATATCATCCGCAAATGACACAGGGAGAGCCTTATGATAAAGGTACCAGAAAGGATCAACTATGTGGAAATTATGGTGATTTTGATCCTGTCCATGTGTCCAGTAAAGGCGAACGTTATCCGACGGATATTGTATATGTGAAGACTGCCGAGTGTGAAGGGGCTGTTCTGCACCCGACACAAAAACCGATTGAGCTTGGTCGGTATATGATACGAACGTATACGAATCCTGGCGATGTTGTGTTGGATAATACATTTGGGAGCGGATCGTTTTTAGTTGCAGCACTGATGGAAGGGAGAAATTTTATTGGTATAGAAAAAAATGAAAATGTCGCACTGTTTAAGCGAGAAGAAATAGATTATATAGATGTAGCAAAAAGAAGATTATTTCTGGCCTGGGAGCAATTAGACAAAAAAACGCGTAAATACATCAAAGTGCAGAATCTGATTTCGGAATTTGAAGAGAGGTAACGAGCATATGAGCACTATTATAAGACGAAATGAAAGAAGCTGGGCAATCGTTATTATTTCAGAGATACGTTCGATGCTGAAAGGGTTGAACATTAAGATAAAAAGCGCTGGCGGGGAGAGTACGCTTTCTGTAAATAAGCAAAGTATGTTCCCGGATGTATTGTTGTATGAAGATGAAGCTCAAAATAAAATCCTGCAAGGATGGGAACTTAAAATGCCGGATGTACCGATCACGGATGAAGCGTTGATAAAAGACGCTACAAGAAAGGCGGTTGCTCTTGGCCTGAATAGTTTTGTGATATGGAACTTTATATATGGAAAACTTTATGTAAAAAATGAAAGAGGAGATTTTAAAGAAGCCAGAGTATGGAGTGGAATAAGCCCGAAAGCAAATCGTGAAGATGTAATGACCTTCAAATCGGAATGGTTACCTATTATTAAGGATATTGTGTTGACGGTTAATGAGTATTTGCTTAATGGGACGATCTCGGCTTCGCCTGTTGCCGCTACGGTATCGGATGGTCTTATGACAGAAATAATCCAAAGGAATAAAGATATTGTTGCCGAAAAACTGATTTTGGAAGTTGGCAAAAATATGACAATGGAGAGTCGGCTAAAAGCATGGTGGAGGATTTCTCATGAAGAATATGATAAAGATGAGAATAACATGTACTCTGCATATGCAAAATCTATTCTGTTGAATTGGACAAACAGGATTATGTTCGCTAACACGATAAAGAAGTATCATAATTGTGCCTATATAATAAATCGTATTGATAATACATCAACACCAACAGATGGAAATAAGATTATTGATGAGATCATAGAGCAAGGTGATTTTTACAATGTATTTAAAAAATTAGAATATAATGAAATAATACCGGAAGATACCTGGATAGATATTGTGGATTACAATCAATTTTTGATTGATAATAAGATAGAGCGAGTAGATCAGACTGTTTTGCAAGAGATATTAGAGAAAACTGTTAATACCGCGAAACGGGAAATTAGAGGGCAGTATGCTACGCCATATTGTCTGGCGGATTTATTATGTCAAATGACAGTTCATGATTGGCATACAGAATGTGCGGATCTATGCGCAGGAACCGGAACGATTGCGAAAGCGCTGATTCAAAATAAAACAGAACGAATACAAGACCCGGAGCAAGCGTTTAAGACAACATGGGTTGCTGATAAATATGCATATCCACTGCAGATTGCTAATATTGCTATTACAAGTATTGAGGCGCTCAACATTCCGCTGAATATGTTTCAAGCGGATGTGTTTAGTGTTGTTAAAGGCCAAAAAATAGAGTTGAAGAGCCCGATTGACGGAAGTAGAATAATAAAGGAGCTACCAGCATTTAGTGCAATTGTTTCAAACTTGCCATTTATTGAGTATAACAAGATTGCCGCTGACGAAAGAGAATTTGTTGATGAGTATCGGCAGAAAATAAAAAGTAATACAGGTATTGACTTTACTTCAGGGAAAACGGATTTATATAATTACCTGCCGTTTAAACTGCATGAATTATTGGCAGAACGAGGACGTCTTGGTATCATATTGTCTAATTCGTGGTTAGGAACAGATATCGGAAAGAAGTTTTTTGACGCATTGCAATATTATTATGAAATTATTTCAGTTGCTGTCAGTGATTGTAAGAGATGGTTTCAAAATGCTGATGTTGTAGCTTCTATATTGATAATACAGAAAAAAGAAATTTGCATACCGGACAGAAATGCGAGGATTGATTTTTGGCTGATCAAGAGAGATATATATAATCTTGAAGAGCAAGAAAAGGAAGCACTCATAAATAGTATAGTGCTAAGAGAGGAGGTTGACGAAAATATAGCTTCTGTTAAGGCGTATTCACTGGAAATGATTGAAAAAATCGCGAAAAAAGGTATTTCTCTTAATGCGCTGTTTCATGATGTATCATGGGTTGAAGATATGGCAGACAGCTTGGCGCCGATTGAAGAAATATTAGAGGTTAAGAGAGGGGAACGCAGAGGAAAAAATGAATTATTTTATCCTGAACAAGATCATGAAATAGAGAGGGATTATATTCGCCCAGTTCTGAAGAAACCCGCATCATTAAAATCCTTCGTTGCCGTGGCTGATATGGAAGCTTTTTGCTGTCATGCTTCGAAAAGGGAACTGGAGCAATGGGGGCATGTTGGAGCTTTGTCTTGGATTGAAAAGTTTGAAAATCTTGTGGAAGGTGGAAAGACGGTGCCGGGAAAGTTAAAGAGAGCTGGCCGCTTTTGGTATGAAATGGATGATGCAACGAAAGCAGATATGGTAACGGCCGTTAATCCTGGAAAAAGGCTTTTTGTATCCAAATTTGCTGAAAGAACCTTTGTAGATCAAAGATTTACAAGGCTACTATTTAAACGTGAGGACATATCCTCGGATTTGATACATGCACTTTTGAATTCTATATATGGCATGTTCGTGATTGAAGCATTAGGATTTGGGAGAGGATTAGGCGTGCTGGACGCGAGTAGTACAAAGTTTAAAAGGGTGTATATGATCGATCCAAAAAAGATTTCGAAAGATGATGAGACGGAAATCATCTGTCTGTTCGAAAATGTCAAGAAGCGCAATGTTATGAATGTGGAGGACGAACTGTGGGATATAGATCGAGAAATGTTTGATCGCAAAGTATTACAGGCAATAGGGCATGAGGAGTTGTATGAGCCGATTCGAAAGTCACTATTGTCTTTACAGCATACACGGCATACATTTAAGTGATATCCAGAAACTTATAGTAAAGCAAATGTTAGGGAGGAACAACATGCGGCGAAGCGACAGAGAGATTACAGATTTTGATGAAATGATTGAAGTGATGGAGCGGTGCGATGTATGCCGGCTGGCGCTCCACGATGGAGACTACCCCTATATCCTGCCGTTGAATTTCGGCATGGAGGTGCGGGATGGTCGGATCACCCTGTATTTTCACGGAGCATTGGAAGGACGGAAATATGAGCTGATGAAGCAGGATAACCGTGCAGGCTTCGAGATGGATTGTGCGCACCGCCTGGTGCTGGATGAGGAGCAGGGGAATTGTACCATGGAGTATGAGAGCGTTGTCGGCCACGGCATTGTTGAGATTGTGCCGGAGGAAGAGAAGTATGGGGCGCTGCGTATTTTGATGAAGCATTACCGCCGGGAAGATTTCCCGTTTAATGAGGCTGTTGTGCCGAAGACCACGGTGTTCAAGCTCACGGTGGAGGAGGTTACCGGGAAGCGGCGGATGAAGAAGCAGAAATAAGGAGGAAAAGAGAATGGTTAAGCATGTGATCCTGTGGAAGCTGAAGGAGGAGCTTTCCGCGGAGGAGAAGGAACAGATCAAGGCTGGTATCAAGGAAGGACTGGAGGCTCTGACAGGCAGGATTCCGGGACTTGTGGAGATCAAGGTGAATACCTGCGGGCTGCCCAGCTCCAACGTGGATCTGATGTTGGATTCCACGTTTACGGATGAGGCAGCACTGAAGGGCTATGCGGTTCATCCTGCGCATGTGGCAGTAGCGGATGGCAAGGTGCGGCCGTACACGGCGAGCAGGTATTGTATGGACTATGAGGTCTGAGGTACAAAATGTTCCTAAAATGGATAGTAAAGCGGTTCGTAAACAATAGAAAGCATGTTTTGCATTTCTGTTGTCATAAATAAAAGTCAAGCAGAAAGGGGTTTTAAAATGTCACAGCAACCAAAAAAGAAACGAGGATACAGCACCGGACAGCTTGTGATCGCAAGCTTAGGCTTCGGTGCGGTCATGGTATTTTGGACGATCTACAATTCATATGTTCCGCTGATCCTGGAGGCAAAGCTCAGCAGTCTTAGCAGTGTGGCGCTGTCGGCCACTGTGATATCCACACTCACCGGTTTTATCATGACCATCGATAATTTCTTTGGTCTGATCTTCCAACCGATCTTCGGACGTAAGTCGGATTATACAAGATCGCGTTTCGGAAAGCGCATGCCGTATCTGCTGATCGGTGTGCCGGTCTGTGCGCTGCTCTTTGTTCTGATACCGGTGATGGCGCGGATCGAGGACCTGACCGGGATCCTGTTGATGATGGTGGTTATCATCATATTTAATTTCGTTATGTCAACCTGGCGGGCTCCATGCGTGGCTATCATGCCGGATATCGTGCCGGATGAGTATCAGAGTGACGGCAATGCAGTGGTGAACATGGTGGCGGCAGTGGCGACGATTATCGCTACCATATCGGCAACGATCCTCGGAGCCATGGGCTTTAAGCAGGCCATTGCCGATGGAGATTACATATCGGTGTTCGTATTCGGAGCCATCGTCTGTGTACTGTTCCTTCTGATCATCCTGTTCTTCGTAAAATGGCCGGATAACCGCAAGGAACAGCTTGTCAGAGCAGAGGCCGACAATGCCAAAGGTGAGAAGCGGGAATCTCTTCGGAATCTGAATCTGCCGAAGGATGTGAAGCGGAGTATGTTCATTATGATGTTCGCACTGTTCTGTATCTCAGGCTCCAGTGACGGATTCGGAACATATTTCACGCTCTATGCGGCGAAGCTCTTAGGGATGGGAGCAGCGAAGGCTACGCTGATCCGAACTGTGGCTACGCTTGGCGCGGTGCTTCTGGCGGTTCCGGCCGGAGTCATGGGACGTAAGCTTGGAAGAAAGAAATCCATCACCATCGGACTGGCGGTGGTGGCCGTCTGCCATGGACTGATGTTTTTGATTCCCTATACCGGTATCACCAGTGTGGATATACCGTTGACCGTCCTGAACTTCGTCTATGCGGCCGGCTTTATTCTGGTGAATATCAATACGCTGCCGATCATGCTGGCCATCGGAGGCAAGGCCCGGTTTGGCGCGTTTACCGGCTATTATTATACGGCAACCTTCACGGCGGCGGTTATCTGTCCTACCGTGATTGGCTTTCTGGTAGGTATCAGTGGCACATATAATACAGTGCAGGCATTCTGCATGATCGCTATGGCTATTGCCATTATCTGTGTCTCCAATGTGAAGCATGGCGAGAAGATGAGCGATGAGGATGAGGAAGCACTTGCAAAGGCCGTGGAGGCGGCAGATGACTGAGTGGAACATGACAGGAAGCAGGCAGGCGGCTGAATTAGCAGACGACTGAATCAACCAGAAAATTCATTATAGAATTGGAGGAGAAAGAAAATGACTTATATTGTAGCACATCGGGGAGCGTCCTTCTGCGCTCCGGAGAATACACTCTCTGCCTTTCGTAAGGCCATCGAACTGGGAGCCGATGGAATCGAGACAGACGTACAGGTGACGGCAGATCATCAGTTGGTGATTCACCACAATTATTCGGTGGATGGCACGGCCAATGCCACCGGTAAGATTGCCGACATGACGCTGGAACAACTGAAGAAACTGGATTTCGGGAGTCATAAGGGACCGGAATTTGCCGGGGAGCGGATCGCAACCCTGGACGAATGCCTGGAGGTGACCCGTCCGCTTACATTGGTGAACATTGAACTGAAGGCACCGGTAGACCGGACAGTTCCTTATGTCAAGATGGTGGTGGAGGCAGTGAAGGCACATGACATGGTGGAGCAGACCTTGATCTCTGCCTTCGACCACAGCCTGCTGCGTCAGGTGAAGGAGCTCTGCCCTGAACTGCGGGTCGGCGGGCTGACGGCTTCCGCAGGCATGGCGAAGAATCCGATGTTTGACGTGTTATTGAAGATACTTCCGTCTGACCGGGCGCTGTCGGAGGTTACCATGGAGGATCTGGCATTTCCAGAGGAGATGTTGGCCGGCATGACGGGGGTTGATATTGTAGCCAAGAGTCCCAAGGCAGCTATTCTGGAGCTGATACACAGTTGTGCAGCGCTTCTGCCGCTGGGAGCCACCATGCAGCAGGCGGCTGTGTGGCTGAAGAAGCAGGAAGATCTGGTCAGCTATGTGAAAGGACTTGATTTTAAGATGGATTACCTGCACCCGGAATATCATGCAGTGCTGATGGATGATACACTTGTTCCGCGGCTGGCACAGATGGGAGTTGGGGTAAGTCCTTATACGCCGGACACAGCGCAGGAGCTGCGGGCACTGTACCACGCGGGCTGCTACAGCATTATCACCAATCGGCCGGACATTCTGTTGGGGATACGCGCTGAAGTTTAAGGTTGAAACAGGAAAGACCTTGTGGTAGAATCTGTTACAGTAGAAATATTTTAGGAGGTGCCTTATGGCTATTTTAGTGACGGGTGGCGCCGGTTATATCGGAAGCCACACATGTATTGAACTTATTAACGCAGGCTATGACGTTGTAGTTTTGGATAATCTGTGCAACTCCAGCGAAAAGTCCCTGGAACGGGTAGAGCAGATCACCGGGAAGAAAGTTCCTTTTTATAAGGTAGATATTCTGGATCGGGAGGGCATGAACGAGATCTTTGAGAAGGAAAGCATCGATTCCGTTATCCACTTTGCCGGACTGAAGGCAGTGGGCGAGTCTGTATCGAAGCCTCTGGAATATTATCATAACAATATTACAGGAACGCTCCTGCTGTGCGATGTTATGCGTTCGCATAATGTAAAGAATATCATTTTCAGCTCCTCTGCAACGGTGTACGGGGATCCTGCTTTCATTCCTATTACGGAGGACTGCCCCAAGGGAAAGATCACGAATCCTTACGGTCAGACGAAGTCTATGCTGGAGCAGATCCTTACGGATCTTCATGTGGCGGATCCGGAATGGAATGTAGTGCTGCTTCGGTATTTCAATCCCATCGGAGCTCATGAGAGCGGCCTGATCGGGGAGGACCCCAAGGGAATTCCCAACAATCTGCTTCCTTATATCGCACAGGTTGCAGTTGGAAAGCTTTCGTGTCTTGGCGTGTTTGGGGATGACTATGATACACCGGACGGAACCGGCGTGCGGGATTATATCCACGTGGTAGATCTGGCGAAGGGCCATGTGAAGGCATTGAAGAAGATTGAGGATAAGTCCGGGGTGAGCATTTACAATCTGGGCACCGGGAATGGCTACAGCGTGCTCCAGGTGGTGAAGGCCTTCGAGAAGGCTTGCGGCAAGACGATCCCCTATGTCATCAAGCCCAGGAGGCCCGGCGACATCGCTACCTGCTATGCGGATGCTTCCAAGGCCAAGGCGGAGCTTGGCTGGGAAGCGGAGTACGGCATCGAGCGGATGTGCGCGGATTCCTGGCGGTGGCAGAGCAATAACCCCAATGGGTATGAGGACTGAGAACCCCGCACTTGAAGAAGGAAGCTCATTGGATTAAGACAATGGGTAGTTCATGGGAAGCAGCAGATATTTAGATCATTTTCCTTATCGCTTTTCTCAGAATCAATATCGCTGCACCGGAGTCAAAAAGATGACTCACCAGCATGCCAAACAGGTATGCTTTGATCCCCATGGAGGGAATCAGGAATGCGACAAAGAAGATGCGGATTCCGGAGCTTACAAGGTTTAGAAGCATAGTGGTGCCGGTTCGGCCCAGGCCGTTTAGGATGCTGCTTAGGGTAGTAGTCAGATACAGGAAGGGACAGATCCACCCAAGCACCATGATGAAGGTTCCGGCTAACTGGTTGGCGAACATGATCTGACCCAGGAAGCGCCCGAGCAAAAGGAAAATAAAAGTACAGGAAAGACCAAGGACAAGGCAGTAAAAGCAACTCTTTTTTACTGCCTTTTTTATGTACACAAGATCCTGCTTGGCCTGGGCTTCTGAGATGGCCGGCAGCAGCATGACGGACACGGAATTGGCGATGGCTGCGGGAAAGAGGATCATCGGCATGGCCATTCCGGTGAGAACGCCATAGACGCTTAAGGCTTCGTCAGCCCGGTAGCCGAATTCTTGAAGCTTTCCCGGTATAAGGATAGCCTCTGCACTCTGGAAGAGATTGATGAGCACCCGGCTTACAGTCAACGGAGCAGCCATGGTAATGAGCTGTCCCATAGCACTGGAAAGTCCCCCGCGGGACGCATGAAAGCGAGTGAAGGTGACACTGTAAAGAACCGATACGATCTCACCGATGACCAGTCCCCAAACCGCCATCTCGATGGTGACCGGCTTCCCCTGCTCAGAGGCTACGCAGTACATCAGATAGACGCCACCTACTCTGGCAAGCTGTTCCAGCAGTTGGGAGACGGCAGGAACCGAGGTCTTCTGAAGCCCGTAATAATAGCCGTTGATGCAGGCATGAACCGCTCCGAAGGGTACCGTGAAGGAGAGGATCTTTAACAGCGGCACACAGCGGCTCTCCTTCAACACATATAGGGCAAGTGGCTCTGCGTACCGATATAGGAAAAAAGTACACAGGAAGGAAAGCAGCAGAGAGAGTGCAAGCCCGGCATAGAGATAGGTGATGCTGCCGGGGTGCCGGTCCGGGTGAGTACCTGCCGGATTCCGGATTGACACTGCCGCCACATACCGGGAAATGGCGCTCTGTATGCCTGCCACAGTCAGCGAGAAGGTCAGCGCATAGATGGGAAAGATCAGCTGGTAGATGCCAAGTCCTTCTGCACCGATCGTATGCGACAGGAATATTCTATAGAAGAAGCCGATCATTCTGGAGAGAAGTCCTGCCAGAGTCAGAAGGATCGCTCCGGTTAAAAGCGGATGCTTTGATAAAGTGGCTTTGTTCAAGGGTGTTCTCCTTTGCATGTTCTTTTTCAATATATGAAAATGATTTGCTTGACAGAACCGAAAAGCCGTGGTATTATTCATATGAATTTAAAACCCAACTAAAATACTAGGGATTTAAAGGTGAGGTAATTATGAAACTGTCAACGAAAGGAAAATATGGCCTGAGAGCCTTTATCGACCTGGCTGTCTGGGGTGAAGAGGAGCCGGTTTCCCTGACCAGTATCGCAGCGCGTCAGGATATCTCTCCGAACTATCTGGAACAGCTGATGGCGAAGCTTAAGAAGGCAGAGCTTGTCGAGAGTGTCCGGGGAGTCAACGGAGGCTATCGGCTGGCCCGTCCGGCGGATGAGATATCCGTTGGGGATGTGCTCAGGGCTCTGGAGGGCGAGCTGAATCCGGTAGAGTGCGCGGCCATCGATCCGGGCAAGGATGCACACTGTGCAGGCTCAGGAACCTGCGTCAGCAAGATCGTCTGGAAGCGGATCAACGACAGCATCAACAACACCGTTGACAGCATTTACATCGGTGAGCTGGTAAAGGAAAGTAAAAACAGGAATAAAAGCATAGAGGTGAAGGAAAATGAAGAAAATAATCTATCTTGACAATGCAGCGACAACCAGGACAGCACCGGAAGTGGTGGATGCCATGCTGCCGTATTTTACGGAGTATTACGGCAATGCCTCCACGGTGTACGATCTTGGAGCCAAGAGCAAGGAAGCGATCTCCAAGGCCAGAGAGACCATCGCAGGAGCGCTGGGCGCAGAAGAGAACGAGATTTATTTTACCGCAGGCGGAAGCGAGTCCGATAACTGGGCATTGAAGGCAACTGCCGAGGCTTACAAGGATAAGGGGAATCACATCATCACATCCAAGATCGAGCATCATGCCATCCTGCATACCTGCGAGTATCTGGAGAAGAATGGTTTTGAGGTGACATATCTGGATGTGGACGAGAACGGCGTAATTAAGCTGGATCAACTGAAGGCGGCCATCCGTCCTACCACGATCCTGATCTCCATCATGTTTGCCAACAATGAGATCGGTACCATTGAGCCCATCGCCGAGGTGGGAAAGATCGCGAAGGAGCATGGCATTTTGTTCCACACAGACGCGGTACAGGCCTTCGGGCAGGTTTCCATCAACGTGGATGAGATGCATATCGACATGCTTTCTGCCAGCGGTCACAAGCTGAACGGTCCCAAAGGCATCGGATTCCTGTATATCCGCAAGGGTGTGAAGATACGTTCCTTCATCCATGGCGGAGCACAGGAACGCAAGCGTCGGGCCGGGACAGAGAATGTGCCGGGCATCGTAGGACTGGGTAAAGCCACCGAGCTGGCATTGGCATCCATGAAGGAGCGGACGGACAAGGAGCGGGAGCTTCGGGACTATATGATGACAAGAATTCTGAAAGAGGTTCCTTTTACCAGAGTGAATGGTTCCAGAACCAGCCGGCTGCCTAACAATGTCAACTTCTGCTTCCAGTTCATCGAGGGAGAATCCTTGCTGATCATGCTGGATATGGATGGAATATGCGGGTCCTCCGGATCGGCCTGTACTTCGGGATCCCTGGATCCATCCCATGTGCTTCTGGCCATCGGACTGCCGCATGAGATTGCACACGGCTCCCTGCGGCTGACGCTGGGTGCAGACACTACCAAGGAAGATATTGATTTTACGATAGAGTCAATCAAGAGAATTGTCGCACAGCTGCGGGAGATGTCTCCACTGTACGCAGATTATGTGAAGAAGCATCAATAATGCGGAGAATGAGATTCAGGAGGAATTGATCATGTATAGTGAAAAAGTGATGGACCATTTTAAAAATCCCAGGAATATGGGCGAGATTGAGAATGCCAGTGGTGTCGGAACGGTCGGAAATGCAAAGTGCGGCGACATCATGCGTATGTTTCTGGATATTGACGACAACGGAATTATCCGGGATGTGAAGTTTAAGACTTTCGGCTGCGGCGCTGCGGTAGCTACCAGCAGTATGGCTACGGAGCTGGTGAAGGGCAAGACCATACAGGAAGCGCTGGAGGTCACCAACAAGGCAGTGATGGAGGCTCTGGATGGGCTTCCCCCTGTGAAAATACATTGTTCCCTGCTGGCCGAGGAGGCGATTCATGCGGCACTCTGGGATTACGCGGAGAAGAACGGCATCAAGATTGAAGGATTGAAGAAGCCGAAGTCCGACATCAGCGAAGGCGAAGAGGAAGAGGAGTATTAAACAAGAACGTCCGAGAGGCATTATTATGATAAAAAAGAAAGTAGTAGTCGGCATGTCCGGCGGTGTGGATTCCTCCGTGGCGGCATATCTTCTGAAGGAACAGGGGTATGACGTCATTGGAGTGACCATGCAGATCTGGCAGGACGAAGAGGAGACGGTACAGGAAGAGAACGGCGGATGCTGCGGATTAAGTGCCGTGGACGATGCCCGCCGGGTGGCTGCTGCCCTGGACATTCCTTACTATGTCATGAATTTTAAGAAGGAATTCCGGGAACATGTCATGGACTACTTCGTGGAGGAGTATCTTAAGGGCAGAACGCCTAACCCCTGCATTGCCTGTAACCGCTATGTGAAGTGGGAGTCTCTCCTTAAGCGCAGCATGGACATCGGGGCAGATTATATCGCTACCGGCCACTATGCCAGGGTCGTACAGCTTCCAAACGGCAGATATGCCTTAAGAAAGTCGGCCACGGATGCAAAGGATCAGACCTACGCACTATATAATCTCACACAGTTTCAGTTGGCCCACACCCTGATGCCGGTGGGAGAATATACCAAGGAGGAGATTCGTGCTATAGCAAAGAAAATTGGTCTTCGCACGGCGGGTAAGCCGGACAGCCAGGAGATTTGTTTTATCCCGGACAAGGATTATGCAGGCTTTATTGACCGGGAAGTGACCGGGGAGGTCCCGCCTGAGGGAAACTTCGTAACGGCGGACGGTACCGTTCTGGGAAGACACAAGGGAATCACGCATTATACCATTGGCCAGAGGAAGGGACTGAATCTCGCGATGGGCCATCCGGTGTTTGTTACCCAGATCCGGCCGGATACCAACGAGGTAGTGATCGGAGAGTCTGAGGATGTGTTTGGGACGGTGCTGACTGCGGATCATTTGAACTTTATGACTGCGGAGAGCCTGGAGGGTATCGCCACGGAATCCGGAAACTGTGCCGGGGAGAATGCAAATGGCGGCCTGCGGGTGACAGCTAAGATACGTTATAATCATAAGGGAGCGCCCTGCACCCTTCGAAGACTTGGCGAGGATCTGGTGGAGTGCCGCTTTGATGAACCTGTCCGTGCCATTACGCCGGGACAGGCTGTGGTGTTTTATCAGGACGATATGGTTGTGGGCGGAGGAACGATAAGGGAGCGTATATGTTAGATCAGAATACATTTATGGAAACCCTGCACCTTGTGCAGGAAATCGCGAAGACGGCTACGGAGCCTATGGACCGGGAGACGGCGCTGTCTTATTTTAAAGATATGGAATTAAGCGCCGAGCAGCAGGAGATGGTCTATCAATTTCTGATGCTGCCGGAGGAGGAAACAGCGGTTCCAGATGAGGAAGATGTGCGCGATGCCGAGGAGGCAGCAGCATCGGGTGACGGGAATGTATACGATGCCGGGGAAGTAGCTTCCGGTGATGAGAATGTGCATGGTGTCGGGGAAACAGCATCGGGTGACGAGAATGTGCATGATGCCGGGGAAACAGCGGCTTCGGATACAAAGACCGCCTGGCACAGCACGCCGCATTTTCAGATGTACCTTGACGAGGTCGAGGGGTTTAAGCAGCTTGCGGATTCCGAGGAAAAGGAGCTTTATCGGCGTCTGCTTTCCGGGGATGTCGCTGTGATTGAGGATATTTCCCACCAGTGGCTGAAGCGCGTGGTTGCCATCGCGGAGGAATACAAGGGCAGAGGCGTGCTTCTGGACGATCTGGTGCAGGAAGGTAATATTGGCTTGCTTCTGGGGCTGAATGTGCTGTCCAAGGGGCAGGAAAGTGATGGCACAAGAAAACAGGTCACTGTGGCGGATGTGCCGGAGCTGTTAAGGGGCGCCGTCCGGGAATCCATGGAGCAGTACCTTGGCGAAGAATGCGGTGAAGACCAGGAAAATGAGACTATTATAGGCAAGGTGGCGCTGGTTCACCAGGCTCAGGAATACCTGACGAAGGAAAAAGGGGAAAAGCCGTCTCTACGGGAATTATCCGAGTATACGAAGATCCCGGTGGAAGAGATTAAGGATATATTTTCCTTGTTATAAAAGTCCAGTCTCCATGGCTAAACGGAGCGGGTGCTTGCACAGGCAGGCGTATAGCCATGAGAGTTTGCTGAAGAAGAACGTGTACGGATTAGGAGATAAATATGCTACCGGAGAGATTTACGGAGCGGATGCAGCAGATGCTTGGAGAGGACTACCCACAGTTTCTGCAAAGCTATGACAGGGAGGCGTATCACTCGCTGCGGGTGAATACGTTGAAGGGTGACAGAGAGACATTCCTGCGGCAGGCGCAGTTTTCACTTACGTCGGTGGCATGGGAGCCAAATGGATTTTATTATGATAAGGATGACAGGCCGGGCCGTCATCCTTATCATGATGCAGGCGTTTATTATATCCAGGAAGCCAGTGCTATGGCACCTGTAGTGTATCTTGAGCCACAGCCCGGTGAACGGATCCTGGATCTGTGTGCAGCTCCCGGCGGAAAGAGTACCCAGATTGCGGCGGCCATGCAGGGGCAGGGACTTCTCGTATGCAACGAGATACATCCTGCCCGGGCGAAGATCCTCTCGGAAAATGTGGAGCGTATGGGAATCCGAAATGCCATGGTGACCAATGAGACACCGGGACGGCTGGCGCAGGCATTCCCGGAATATTTTCATCGGATCCTGGTGGATGCACCCTGCTCCGGGGAAGGGATGTTTCGCAAGAATGAGGAAGCCTGTGAGGAGTGGAGTCCGCAGAATGTGCAGCTCTGCGCAGATCGGCAGGATGAGATTCTGGATTATGCGGCGGCTATGCTGGTTCCCGGCGGCAGGCTGGTGTATTCTACCTGTACCTTTGCGCCGCAGGAGGATGAAGGAAGCGTTGCACGTTTCTTAAAGCGGCACCCGGAATTTGAGATTGTGCCGGTGGAGCGCTTTCCCGGTATGGCACCGGGAGTGCCGGAGTGGAGTGGAGAATCCGCGGACAGGCCGCCATATGATAGAGCAGGACGCGATGCGGATGGGGAGCGGCATTCCAATTTGGAGCATACCATCCGCCTGTGGCCGCATCTCCTGAAAGGGGAGGGACATTTCATAGCGGTACTTCGCAAGGCCAACGAGGACACTGTCGATAGGACGTCATGCCAGCCAGGGAAAGCATACAGGGAAGGGCAGGTATCCAACGCGGGAAACGGCGCAGGACACAGCCGCATCCCCCTGGAAAAGGGCATCAGAGAGAAGGATTGCCCGGAATATCTGAAATTTCGGCAGGAGAATCTTGACACTGCGCTTAATGGTATGCTCATTCGATTCGGCGATCAACTCTACCTGGCACCGGAGCAGCTACCCTCCTTGAACAAAATGCGAGTGCTACGTCCCGGCCTTCACCTTGGCACGGTAAAGAAGAATCGCTTTGAGCCTGCGCATGCCCTGGCTCTGGCACTTATGCCTCATGAAGTGAAGCATACCCTTGATCTTGCGGCAGACTCTGAGGAGATCATGCAGTATCTGAAGGGACAGACATTGAATGTGGAAGGTGAGAAGGGCTGGTATCTGATCAGCGTGGACGGCTACAGCATTGGCTGGGGCAAACAAAGCGGCGGTATCGTGAAGAATCATTTTCCCAAAGGGTTGCGGAGAGTGTGAATGCAGGGAAGAACTTTAAATAACAATAAAATACATGATTATAGGGTTCTCGAAGAAGTTCCTATAATACATGATTATAGGGTTCTCGAAGAGATTCCTATAATATACCCGAAAGGGTACAAAATGAGGCGAAAGTATAATAATACACCCGATGGGGTGCAATTTATACATTCGCCTCTTGACTTTATACCTGAAAGGGTATAATATAGTGGTATAATTTAAGACAAGGAGGCAATACTGTAAATGAATAAAATTGCCGATTTCATAAAGAAGAACAGAAGAGCAGCAGGACTCACGCAAGAGGAGTTCGCGATGCGTTCGGGATTAGGACTTCGTTTTGTGCGTGAACTTGAACAGGGAAAGGAAACCGTTCGGATGGACAAGGTCAATGCAGCACTCGCCATGTTTGATATGGAAGCCGTACCGGGAAGAAAGGATGAGAGATAATGGATGCATTGAAAAAGAATTGTGGGGATTTGCATGAAAAACATAAGTGTTAAAACAACAAGATGTACCATTCGCTTTTTGGAAGATGGTGATTATGCGCAATTTGTTGCAGGTTACCAAGGCAGCTTGCCGTCAAAAAATCGCTTCGACGATGGGCAAATTGACACCTCCTATATGACGCGCGGATGGTATTCCAAGCTGTTGTCCAGAAGGCAAGCTGAGGCCGAAAACGATTATTGCTATTTGCTAAATATTTTCTCGAATGAGGATGGACGTTCCATCGGATATTGCGATATTACAACGCTTTTTCGAGAGGATTTTCAGTTTGCAAAGATCGGATACACAATTTTTAATAATTACTGGAACAGAGGTTTTGCCACGGAAACTGTGGGAGCGTTGACGAAAATCGGGTTTAATATTTTGAAATTTCATCGCTTGGAAGCGCATATAAATCTTGACAACCCTGCATCAAAAGCGGTAGTACGGAAAAACGGATATCTTTTTGAAGGGATACGCAGAGGCTTTATTCTGGAGGATGGCGTTTGGACCGACAACGAAATTTACTACAAATTGAATGATGCAGATACCTAAAAGTGGAGAAAGCAATTGAAATACAATTATTCGGTCTAAAAACGCAAATAGCATTCGGAGAATGCAGGTCGCATATCTTCAATCTTTGCCCTGCCGATACCGTATTTTGTGGCCAAACGCTCCCAATTATCTTTTACGGTTTCCCGTATGAATTCTACCATTTGCTCGGCTTCGTGCTTATCTAGCGTCTGCTGATTAACTCTGGTGTCTTTGATTTTGCTAGTGAATAAATACAAGACGATATTGCTTGATTATGATTATTCGAATTCAAATTATCATACACTGCGGGAAGGCGTTACGAAGGAAACAATAATTGGAACACGTAAGCACTGCCCCCTCGAAGGGGCAATTTATTTTCCACCCCTGCATTATGTAAGTTATTACGTCAGAATAGTAAGTTGTGCTCATTTAGTTGAATTTTTTGATGGTTAAGAGTAATAATTAAGCATATTCAAAACAGGGGGTGAGTGATATGCTTAGAAAAAAAGTCTTTGGAAACAGAGAAATTGCGTATTATCTGTTTTTACTTCCAGGTTTATGCTTCTTTGCTTTTGCGATTGCCATTCCATTCCTTATGGGAATCAATATCGCATTTACCGATTGGGATGGTTTAAGTAAGACATGCAATTATAATGGCATACAGAATTTTATTGACATTTTTAAAGATCTGCGTATTGTTCAGCCGGTGAAGAACACTTTCTTGTTTGCGCTGCTAGGTGTGGTTGGAAATACAGTGATTTCTCTTGGACTGGCATTATTGGTTAAAAGAAAATTTAAGTTCGTAACAACGATTTCAAGGACAGCTTTTTTTGTTCCGGTATGTTTCAGTGCGATATTGACTGCTTATATCTGGGGATTTATATTTAGAGTAATTATTCCGGGTGTTATGTCGGTAAAGAATCCGTTGGGTAATACGAAGCTGGTAATCATATGCATCGTTGCAATGAATCTGTGGAATACCTGCGGAATCAATATGCTGATTTATCTTTCTGGGTTGAAAAACATTCCGGAGGATCTTTATGAGGCGGCAGTCATAGATGGCTCAAACAGGCTCCAGAATTTCAGATATATTACTTTACCGCTATTGGCACCGACATTTACGATTTGTATTACATCTACATTGACGGGCTTTATGAAAGAATTCGCAATGACGCTTGCCAGTACTTCTGGCGGACCGGCAGGGGCATCCAGAACGATATCTATTTATATCTATGAAAATCTTTATAGATATGGAAAAGCGGGATATGGGCAGGCGATTTCGATATTGTTTATTGTGGTGATAGCAATCCTATCCTATATTTTGGAAGCTTTCTTCAGAAGAAGGGAGATTGATTTTTGATGAGTAGAAGAATTCCACGGGCTCAAAAAGTAAATATTTTTCTGGTGATTTTGTTGGCTGCATTATTCCTGTGTCCCATTTATATTGCAGTGGTTACGTCCTTTAAAAACAATGCGGAAATCAGTCAATCCGTGTTTCACTTGCCGGAAAAGATTTCTTTTGATAATTATAAGCAGGCAATCGAAAAAAGTAATTTTATGCGTTCCATGCGCAACAGCTGCCTTGTAACATTTCCATCTGTTATCCTAATAGTTTTGTGCGGATCGATGGGAGGATACAGTATTTGCCGGAAATATCAGACAAGTAGAGTCTTTCGGTTGATAGACAGGCTTTACATTGCATCCTTTATGATTCCGTTTCAGAGTATGATGATTCCGGTTTATAAGATATTTAAGGTATTGAAGTTGCAAAATTCTCTTTTGGGAATGGTTCTTTTGCTAACTGGAACCAGTATTGCATATTCTACTTTTTTGTATTTCGGTTTTGCAAAATCAATTCCGCGAGAGATAGAGGAGGCTGCTCTGATTGATGGGGCAAGTCAGTATACCGTTTTTTTTAAAATTATCTTCCCGTTGCTGAAACCAGTCACTGCAACAGTTGCTGCGCTACATGTCATGTGGTTATGGAACGATTTTAATATTGCTCTGATTGTTCTTCAAAAGGAAGAGGTTCGGACACTGACCGTAAAACAGTTCTATTTTTTTGGTCAGTATGCAACTGAGTATGGTATGGCATTCGCATCTGCGATTATGTGTATGCTTCCGGTGTTGCTTTTCTTTATACTGGCACAGAACTACCTGGTGGAAGGAATATCATCCGGTGCGGTTAAGAGTTAAAAATAAATTTATAAAAAATATAAAGGAGGAGTTCAAAATGAACAAAAAATGGAAACAAGTATTGGCAGGAATCACAATTGTAGCGATGCTCACAGGATGTGGAGCGGGTGCAACATCGGAAGGGGGATCAGGGGATAAGTCTGGTGATCAGATTGAACTGACCTGGTTCCATCACTTTACGGAGCCCGGAATCCAGGAATGGATAACGTACTGTGTAGATACCTACAATGAAGAGCATTCCAATGTGAAGGTAACGCAGGAGGTTGTTGGCTCTGATAGCTATTCCCAGATACTTCAGACAAAGATTGGGTCGGATGATGCGCCTATGATCTTTGATGCGTATGCAGGCCGTGCAGATCTGATCAAATATGCGGAGGCCGGACATCTGGCAGACCTTAGTGATATTAAAGGCCTTGAAAACCTTGATCCAACAATCCTTCCAGATTCGCAGTATAATGGAAAACAATATGGTGTCAATGTAGACATGAACGCCTTTGGTATGTTTTACAATAAAGATATTTTTGCTACATATGACCTTAAAGTTCCGGAAACTTTGTCCGAAATGGATCATGTATGTGAAGTGCTGGAAGCGAATGGAATTCAGCCATTTGCGTATGGTTTCGGTGAGTTGTGGTGCATGATGATGGTATATGAACCGTATATTTATAACTACTGCGGCACGGACTGGTTTAAAGACAAAGAAAATTTGAAATCTTCTTTCTCTGATGATAAAGAATTCAAAAATGCCATGGAAGCAATGATGCGTTATAAAAAATACTGGGGGGCTGACCCGTTCGGAACCAATAATGATGCGGCACTTGATATGGTTGCAAACGGGACTGCTGCAATGACGGTCAATGGAACGTGGACCATCGACAGTCTCTTACAGAAGAATCCAGATTTGAATCTTGGTTTCTGTCCGCTTCCGACATCGGAAGATGTATCAGGTGACAGAGCAATTTTCAGAGCAGGAAATCCGTTTGTGGTATATAATTCGGATGATGCGAAAAAGCTTGCCGCTGCAAAAGATTTTATTTCTTTCGTCATTAGCAAGCAATCCTGCAAGAACTATGCTACAATGGGAAATAAGCTGTCTTGCTGCCCAGATGTTGACTTTTCTTTCTCAGCGCCCCTAAAGGAAACAGCTGATATTCCGGAGGATCACAGATTGAGTACAGCTGGTACGGAAGGATTCAGTGACGAGTATGTTTCCATATTTGCCGAGACAGTGCAGCAGTATGCGATGAAAGACACATTTGATTTTGACAAATTTGCTGCAGATTTGGATAACAAGTTCACCACAGCAAAATAATAATCCTGGATTTTACTGTCCGGAGCCTGAGAAATCAGACTCCGGAATTGTGCTATAAAAAAGACAGAGCTTTAAGAAAAGAGGGATTGAAATAGATGACAGACAAAAAATATGTACAACACATTTTTTGCTTTTTATTCTTGTGCATAGCGATTGAAGTAGTGATATTTATTTCACATCAAGATATCACTGCTTTTCATAAAGCGCTATATTTTTATAGCCGAAATAGAAATGCAGACACCATAATCACAAAAAATCTATTTCCCAAGATAATCGTCGCTGTTGTGTTTGTGGTTATGGGTATCTATAGCTATTTTGTGTATATAGCGATCATCAATCAGCGTCAATTCCTGCAGCTGGCGCAGAGTTTTTTTCTGGGCGCAGCCTGCATATGCAGCCTCTGGGAATACGAAACAATGTTTTATATCTCAACGTTTAGTCGCAGGTTTTGGATCCATCAAGGGGATATTGTCTGGCTCCTTTTTTTGTCATCCCTTCTATACAGCTTCCGGGATGATGCCTATGTGAAAAGAGAAAAAATAATCAATGGTTTTCAAAATATAGTTCAGCTGCTTGCGGTTGTCATATTGGCAGTGTCCTCTCATAAAATTGGAATTTATATCGTTGTTGCAGCTGCCGGTCTGGAATGGCTTGTCGCACTTTTTTGGCAAATAAATCATTTTCATGAGCAGTCTACATCGGAGAAAATGGCAGCAATCCTGGTATGCAGCGGAAACATTGCCATGATCTGTCTGTATTTTGCCATGAGAACAACATCAAATCTGTTACTCTTTGCCGGAAGGGAGATGATGCTGTTATATGTGATTATTATTTTCGTTGTCAGTGTTTTGTTTTTCTGGATTCTCAGCAAATACCGGCAGCAGGTTCTTCTCAGTAAAGATGTAAACCGACAGATTTCTTTTGCAAATCAGTATCGGTATGAGATAGCAAGTAAGATTATCGAGGTGATCGACAGTCCTGTAAGGAAAATGAAGGAAACTAATGACATGATACTTGGCATTAAGGGAAAACCTGACATGACATTGTGTTTTGAGACTCTGCAGGCAAATAATGTGGAGCTGGAACGGATCGAAAAGACATTGAAGACATTGCAGGAGCAGGAGCAGTATGTAGAGGGAATCTATTCTTTTGACAGGATTTATATTGAGTACGTCACCATACTTCATGACGTTAATTTGGCTTTAAAAAACAAAGGAAGCTTATCGAATCATATCAGTTTCCGGATACCGGATATGAAATATCTGATCTGCTGTGATCCATACTATGTGTCAAGGGCGCTTATAAAGCTGATTCGTGAATTGCATCGGGTGGACGAAACGCAAGAGATGCATATTGAGTCTTCCGGTAGTGATGGGTGGATTCAGACAACAATATCTGTTTCTTATATGTATGACAACAGGAAGCGAATAAAAAATATATGGAGGCTGCTTAAGAACTATCATTTTACAAAAGAACTACCGTTGATGGAAAATCTTCCGCTTACAATCGCAAAAAATGCGATCCTTCAGCAAAAAGGGCGAATTCATGCAAAAATAGAGGATTATCGACTTACGGTAGAGGTTTCTTTCCCAATTGTAGGGAAAAAGTCAGAAAAAAGTCAGGCCGAACAAATCAGCCAGTTAGAGAGCAACACATTTCCCAAGGTGGTACTGGTCAGTAATCAGCTGAGTCAGCTTGGTCTGATCAGGAGTTATCTGGCACAGGAGAAAATTAATCTTATCACTTTTATCAGTACGGAGAATGCCCTGGAATATATCTCAACAACGCCAAACATTGCTGTTGTTCTGATTGACAATATTCTGTCAAGGTGGGTCTATAATATGTTTTGTGATGAGATTAGAAAAAAATTTACGTTGGTAGAGCTTCCGGTATTTTTAATTCAAAACCGTAAATTTGACTATAATGAGGAAAAGATGGTGGAAGGATTCAACGGTGTTTTGGTGGAACCCTTCAGCAGGAGACAGCTTTTGTACGAGATTCATAATGCAATGAGGATAAAGCAGGCAGAAAAGGAATTGGACCGGTATAAAGCTGATTTCCTACAGACGCAAATGAATCCGCACTTTATTTTTAATGCGATTAGTGTTATTATGCCATTGTGTTTAAAGGAACCGGAGAAGGCGTATTCGACCTTAGAGTATTTTGCTGAATATTTAAGAGGAAATCTGTTTGCAGGCAATTTGCACACGGTAATTCCAATCGGAAAAGAAATCGAGCTGATCCGCGCCTTTCTGGAAATCGAAAAGATCCGATTCCATAAGATGGTGGAGTATGAGATTATCCAGGAATGCAGTGATGAGTTTCCCATTTTACCACTGATGATCGAGCCATTGGTTGAAAACTGTGTGCAGCATGGAAGGGTGTCAAATCAGGTTCTCAGGATTGATATTGAGATCAATGAAACAAAGGATGGCCTCTTTGTCTGCGTTACAGATAACGGTGCGGGAATGACGCCTGATGTAATCGAAATGCTGAAAAATGGTGTGGGGATCCGGTCATTTGGTCTTGTGAATGTAATAAAGCGACTTCAGCTTTATTATCAGGAAAACATAGAGATAGAATCGAAGGAAGGAGAAGGGACATCCATTTCGTTCTATATTTCAAGTAAAAAATAGAACGATTTATGGTTGTAGCAGGAGGGATGAGATGAGGGTAGTTTTGGTCGATGATGAAGAATTGGTATTAGAGCAGCTTAAATATATCATGAAGCAATTTGATGAGATTGAGGTTATTAAAAGCACGGTCAGTCCTGTTGAAATCATTGAACATTTTGAAGAATTAAGACCGGAGGTGATTTTCACAGATATATCGATTCCCGAGATGAACGGGCTTGAATTCGCAGAGCGGATGTTTGAAATCTCACCGGAAACCAGGATTGTTTTTGTGACTGCATATGGAAATTATGCCATCGATGCATATCGGTCAAATACCATAGATTTTATCACAAAGCCAATCACAACGCAGAAATTGAGAATGACCATTCAAAAGTTGAAAAAACTGGGAAAGATAGAGAACACTGCCGGGAAGGATTCCATGGATTGCTTCCTGGCAAAAATGAATGAGGATCTCTTTGTGATCGAATACAAGGATGGCTGTTATATTCAGGTAGTGGGGAAAAATGTAATGTTGCGAACAAAAACAGGTGAATACAAGTTGAATCATACCATTAGCTACTGGGAACAAAAACTATCCGGCCATAACTGGATACGGTGCCATAAGAGCTATCTTGTTAATCTCCGGCAGATTACGAAAATATATCCGATGTTCAACAGTACTTACAATATTAAGGTCAATAATTGTAAAGAGGAGGTTCCGGTCAGCAGAACATATTATAAGCTATTAAATGAAAAACTCGGGATATAAAAATACAGTTATACCATTGTATTTGCATTTTAATTCGATGAAAATGTAAGATATGCAGAAAGCGTTGAAGAACCATAAAATATGCTCCATAATATCGTTATCAAGAGTTTTCTTGAATAATATTGAATTGTGGAGGTATTTTCATGGATGCAATAACAAGAGTGAAAAATGCAATGATGGCAAAAGAGGTTGATCGTGTTCCGGTTGGATTTTTGAAACATTTCCCGGATCAAAGCGATAACACCGTGACGGGACAGGTTCAGTGGGCACTGGGTACGGGAATGGACTTTCTTACAATCGGAACAGACGGGTATATGGAATTTGCCAGTGATAAACCACTGAATACCGCAGAAGACTGGGGAAAAATCCGTCCACATAAAAAGGAAGATCGTTATCTTCAGGGGCAGTATGACCGGGCGGCGAGAATTGCGGAGAAGATGGGAGATAAGTGTGCGTCATTTTATTCTTTGTTTACGCCATATTCGACAATCAAGCATACCATCGGGGGCGAGGAAAAAGTAAATGAAATGTTTCGTGAGAATCCGACTGCAATTGTGGAGGCAATGAAGGTGATCGAGGAAGATAATGCATTGCTTTTGGATATGCTGAAAGGCAGTGGTATTCTTGGAACAGCAATATCCTTCCAGAATGCAGAAGAATGGAGATTCACTCCGGAGGAGTACATGGAATGGATGGCTCCATGGGATCAGAGGCTCATTCAAAAGGTGAATGAAAATTTTGATTTTGTTATTTCCCACCTTTGTTCTTGGGGATGCGAGCCAAATCACGTATGCGTCTGGAAGGACTATGACCATATGTGCGCAAACTGGGGAGTCCATATTGAAAGAAATCTGTCGCTTGCAGAGGGAAGAAAATACTTTACCAAAGTGAAAAGCGTTATGGGCGGATTTGATGTACGTCCAGGGAAGTTGATCGTGACAGGAACCGAGAAAGAAATCAAGGATTACACAAAACAGCTGATTGAGGAAACCGGGCGGATTGGTCTGCTGATCAGCAGTGATTGCTCCTTAAATGATAAGACACCGGATCAGAATATTCATTATGTTATCGAAGCAACTGAAGAGTATGAAATTGAAAGGGCAAAATGAAAAGCAGATCAAATGAAATAAGAACCAAGTTTCTAAGATATTTGACCGCAGCATTTGGAAGTGCATTTATACTGTCAATCTACAGTATTTTCGATGCGGCGATTGTAGGAAAATATGTCGGAACACAGGGGGTGGCGGCATTGGCCGTCATTGCCCCTATCTGGAATCTGATTTATGGCCTGGGATTAATGATGGGGATAGGCGGTTCCATACTTTTCAGTATTGAGAGAGGGAAGCGGGAAGATAAGTCGGGAAATGACTTTTTTACGACGGCAGTTATTTTCACTCTTATACTCTCTGTCGTTTGCTGGATTATTTTGGGATTATTTGATGGAGTTGTATTAACCTTTTTGGGGGCAGATGAGTGTCTGCTGCCTTTAGCAAAGAGTTACTTCCTCCCAATAAAGATTGTATTACCGGTTTTCATGTTCAATCAGATGCTGGCAGCATTTCTGCGTAATGACGGTAATCCTATATTGGCTACAACGGGAGTCCTGGTCGGTGGTATTTTTAATATGGTCGGAGATTATTGCCTTGTATTTATTTTTAACATGGGAATCTTCGGAGCGGGTCTGGCGACTGCTATGGGAGCATGTCTTTCGCTTTTGGTGATGTGTTCACATTTTTTCAGCAGGAAGAATACACTGAGAATAGAAGCTGTTGGTCATTTGGACAGGTACTTTCGTAGCATCTCTGTTTCCGGTTTTCCGGCATTCTTCAGTGATATATCGATGGGGATTCTTACCTTTCTTTTTAACAGGCAGGTTCTTCGTTATCTGGATCTGAATTCCCTGGCGGTTTATGACACGATTATCAATATCAGCACGTTTGTTCAGTGCTGTGGTTATAGTGTCGGTCAGGCTGCTCAGCCATTGCTGTCGGAAAATTATGGGGCAGGAAATCGGAATGCGATTCGAAAGTTGTTGAAATATGCATTGATCAGTTCGTTTGTGTTTGGCGTGTTCTGGTTTTTAATCAGTGAAATAGCCCCAAATATGTATATATACCTTTTTATGAAACCGGAGAATACGATCCTGAATATTGCACCGGATATAATCAGGAAGTATAGCTTTTCTTACCTGCTGCTACCGGTCAACATCTTTGCGGGGTACTATTTTCAGTCCGTGAACAAAGCAAAAACTGCATTTATTATTTCTGTACAGCGAGGCTTGATTGTCAGTGGAATCTGCATCCTGATTTTCCCGGTATTGTTTGGAAGCAGTATGCTTTGGATGGCGATGCCGGTAGCTGAGTTGATTACAGTTATTTATGTAGCACGAAAACTATGGATTGATCATAGATCGTGTCTAGGGGCAGTAAAGGGGTAATGAGCAGCGCAATAAGAGGGGATACGTGAAAGAGAGGTAAATCTATATGTATCAGGCAAAGACAGATCGATACGAAAGAATGCAGTACTTACACTGTGGAAACAGCGGCCTGTATTTACCAAGAGTTGCACTTGGATTTTGGCATAATTTTGGCTCATGTGACAACTTTGATAATCAGAGGGAAATGGTGAGTGAAGCTTTTGATAATGGAATCACTCATTTTGATTTGGCAAATAATTATGGGCCGGTTTACGGTGCGGCAGAGGAGAATTTTGGGCGTATTATGGAAATGGACATGCATCCTTATCGGGATGAGATGATTATTTCCACAAAAGCAGGGTATGATATGTGGTCAGGGCCTTATGGTGACGGCGGTTCCAGGAAGTATTTGATGGCAAGCCTTGATCAAAGCCTTAGAAGAATGAGGTTAGATTATGTAGATATTTTTTATCATCATCGTCCGGATCCGGAAACACCGCTGGAAGAGACGATGGGAGCCCTATCTGATATGGTGAAACAGGGGAAGGCGCTGTACGTTGGAATTTCCAACTATGATGCAGCGACAACGAGAAAGGCGGCTGAAATATTGAAAAGAAATGGAACTCCTCTCCTGATCCATCAGTTTCGGTATAATATGTTTGATCGTTGGTGTGAGGAAGATGGTCTGCTTTCGGTGCTGGAAGAGATTGGAACAGGCAGTATCTGCTTTTCACCCCTGGCACAGGGAATCTTAACAGATAAGTATATCAATGGTATTCCGGCGGGAAGCAGAGCAACAAGAAATCATTTTTTGAAGGAAAGCGATATTACAGCTGATAAAATGGATAAAGTAAAAAAATTATATGAGATTGCAAAAGAACGCAACCAGTCGCTTGCTGAAATGGCTTTGTGCTGGAATCTGAGAAAAAACAGAGTCACATCTGTTTTGATCGGGGCGAGTAAAAAAGAACAGATTAGAAATAATATTCGGGCGCTGGACAAATTAGCATTTTCAGACGATGAATTGCGAAGAATGGAAGCAATTCTTTCAAATTAGGAAACGATATATTTATTCAGGAGGAAGATATTTTGAATCAACTTACAGGCAGTTTTACCTTGCCGGGAGAGGCAGGCTATGAACAATTAACCGTTAAATTGGCAGAAAAATGGGGCGCTGACGTGATTCGGGACAGTGATGGTACGTTATTGTCTGAGGAACTGTTAGATGCGGGATATGACATATATTCCACAGTGTGCGTCATTCGAGGCCATAATGATTGGGCGAAAAAGCATCCCGAGGCATTGCAGCAGACTTTTTTGATGTCTCAGCCCCAGATTGCAGTGAAAAAAATACTGACAATTGATTTGATGAAAGGATATTTTAAAGAGCAATTTCGGATAAACGATTCTGCTGAGGCAATGAGTTATTGGCAGGTCTATGACAGAACACAAAATATCTTGGTAAAACGGGAAAAATGGAGCTACAATAAGGAAGCGGGGCAGGTTGAAATAAAAGACACTATTCCCTGGCATAAGTATACGGTCAATTTCATGGCTTACCGCATTTGGGAAGAAATTTCCATGTATAATCATGTGACAAATGGTTGGAAAAGTGAGCATTTAGTGCCGATTGATCCAATGCTTGAGGAGACGAGAAAATATCTTGTGGCATGGATGGAAAATTGGTGTGCAGAGCACAAAAAAACCAAGGTTGTAAGATTTACTTCCCTATTCTATAATTTTGTTTGGATATGGGGGAATAGTAGTAGAAACCGCAATTTGTTTACCGACTGGGCTTCCTATGATTTTACGGTAAGCCCTGAGGCTTTAAGACTTTTTGAAAAGAAATATGGATATCGTTTGACGGCGGAAGATTTTATAAATCAGGGCAAGCTGCATGTGACGCATATGCCTGCAGATAGAAAAAAGCGTGACTGGATGGAATTTATACATGAGTTTGTTGTGGGATTTGGAAAGCAGTTGATCGATATTGTACATCGGCATGACAAATTAGCGTATGTATTTTATGATGACAGCTGGGTCGGGATGGAACCCTACGCAGAGGACTTTAAAGAGTTTGGATTTGACGGAATTATCAAATGTGTTTTTTCGGGATTTGAGGCACGCTTATGCGCAGGGGTGGATGTAGAGGTTCATGAGCTGAGGCTTCATCCGTATCTCTTCCCAGTGGGATTGGGTGGCGCACCAACATTTATGGAGGGAGGAAATCCGGCGCTGGATGCGAAGAAATATTGGGCAAGTGTAAGAAGAGCATTACTTCGCGAGCCGGTACAGCGAATTGGTTTGGGAGGCTATCTTCATCTGACGGAGGACTTCCCAGAATTTGTGGATAGTATTACACGAATTGCAGAGGAATTTCGCAAGATCAAGTGGCTTCATGAGCAATGCCGCCCGGAAGAATACCAGTCCAAGGTTGCAGTTTTAACCTATTGGGGATCGCTCCGTTCATGGACATTATCAGGACATTTCCATGAAACATATATGCATGATTTGATCCACATAAACGAGAGCCTGTCAGGTCTTCCTATGGAGGTACGGTTTATTGATTTTGATGATATAAAAAACGGCGTATTGTCGAATGTGCAGGTTGTTATCAATGCGGGGACCATGGGCGATGCCTGGAGCGGGGGCGCTCGTTGGAAGGATCCGGAAATTATTGAAGCTCTTACACAATGGGTAGCCGAAGGCGGGTGTTTTATAGGTGTGAATGAACCGTCTGCGGTGCGTGGAATGGATACAACATTTTCTATGACTCATGTCCTTGGTGTTGATCTTGATCTTGGAGAACATGTGAACCACGGAAAATGGGAGTATACTGTAGACAGGAGCAGTGATATCATTCCTTCGGAGTATTTGCCTGTCGGAAAAGAAAAATTGTTTATCACAGATGAGGCGGTAAAAGTTCTGGCAGACGGACCGGATGGAATTGCCATTACCTGGAATAAATTTGGGTCAGGCAATGGTATATATCTGTCTGAATTTAAAGTAAATTCGTTATCAACAAGTTTGTTGCGGCGGATTATATTATCCGGGACGCAGGAAGATGAAAGAAAAATCATTACTGCAACGAATGAAAATATAGAGTGCAGTTATTTTGAAAAGGCAAAAATACTTGCAGTGATAAATAACAGTGATAGCATGCAGACAACGGAGATTATTGCAAAGCAGCAGAAAATTACGATTAATCTGAGCGCGTATGAATGCAAATTTCTTGAAATGGAGTTGACCTTACCGGAATAGAAAGACCTGGTTGAGATTCTGACACCGTAAAGCTTGTGGCGCATTTGAAGATCTGGGTCAGATAAGAGCGGCTGATATAAAAATGCGCCGCAATCTGATCCAGAGAGCAGGGCTCTGCGGAGTG
>CAVGED010000042.1:0-23847 GCA_963628035.1 Paludibacteraceae bacterium | reverse complement strand
AATGTGTAGCCGCCTGCAACGCCTTTCAGGAAAAGTATCCAGAGTGCGGCACGAATGGAAAGCCGGATAGTTCGTTTGGCCCGAAGTGCTGGGAAAAGGCGCTGTCGCTGCTTAGATAATAGACAAGCCCCGGCGATAAGCCGGGGCCTATTTTTTTGCATAATACTTGATTTGAATTAGAAAAGTGGTGTCCTACATATTTATGAAAATATAAATAAATTGTTAAATTTGAACAAAAACTATTGACATCTGGAAAGGTTGCTTGTAAATTGAAATTATAAGTTACACAGTTACGATGTAACCGATTAATAGAAGGAGATGATTTTATGGAAGAAATGCAGAAGTTTGCAGCATTGAGCGTTGATAAGCTTAGGCAGAAAAAAACCAAGGTTGTCTCTAGTAGCGAGGCTCTGAAAGATGTTATTCCGATAGATTGGAGCAGCGAGATAAAACTTGGAGATAAGAAGGTTGCGGTAAGTTTAAAAAAGTAACTACTGAGGAGTAAGTATGTGTAAGGTTGGAGACATTATATTAGTCAACAAATACAAACATGGCAACAAGGAACTGTCAAGGCATTCTTTTGTTGTCTTAAGTACAGAAGGCGGGTCAGTCAGGGGATTGGACTACGATTTAATATGCAATGTCATGTCTTCGTTCAAGGACGAGGAGCAGAAGAAAAGAAAACTTGCATATCCGGGGAATCTCGAAGTGGCACATGATGGTACGAATGTTCCGTCGGGAAACACGAAAGGTGGATATATAAAAGCGGAACAGTTCTATTACTTCGATAAGGACAGCATTGATTATATGGTTATTGGAAACGTTACAATAGAGTTATTTACCGCTTTAATGAGATTGATTGATGAATTGGATGAAATCGAGGAAATAACGGATAATCTGACGAAACCATCAGACAATACATAAAGTTGCACTCCCCCGGCGTAATGCCGGGGTATTTTTACGTTCTGCCCCATTTCTGCCCCATAAGCAATTTTGTGGGGAGATGGGAGCCTTGAAAACAGCGGATTTACTGGACTTTTGAACGAAATGTTCAAGTCCTGTTATCCGCAGGAATATAAGGAATTCGAGGCTCTTAAGGGGCGGCGGATTCCTTATTTTTTGCGGTTGCCATCAACGGTGACATCAGAACTACTTTTCTTCTCCGCAATACCGATATTTCAATCCCACATATCCATCTGTAAGTGCCTGGCTGATAAACTCCGAATCCCAGTCCAGATAGGCGGTGGCGATCATGGTGGCGATGCCATGCACATACACCCACATTTCCAGATGGAAGAGATACGCTTCCTTCTCACTAAGCCCGGTATTTTTCTGAATCAGTTCCAGCAGAGGTCGTATCTCTTCCTTATTCTCCACTGGCGTCTCCCCGGAACGGTCACGCATAAAGAGCAGCTTAAACAGCTCCCGTTCCTCCTTGGCAAAGCGGATGTAGGCCATGCCGCTGGCCTTATAGGGCGGGTATGTCCCGCGGGACATCTCCTCCCTGATGCGGCTCTGATATTGCTTATCCGCAGCTTTTAAGACCTCCTGCTGCACTTCTTCCATATTTTTAAACAGACCGAATATCGGCTTCACGGAGCAGCCCAGCTCGGCAGCCAAGGCTCTGGCTGTGAGACCGGAGATTCCCTTCTCACTGGTTACACGCAGGGCTGCGTTTGTGATCTCTTCCCTTGTAAACAAGAATTTCGGCGGCATATGGCAATTTCTCCTTCGGGTGCTGCTGGTTACTCTTAAAACGTCTGTTGTGTCATAAAGATTATAGCTGATTCGTATCATCTTTTCAATTTAAAAAAATCTTTTTCCTTCTGATTATCTTCCCACAGCTTCGCGCAAGGCACATTGCTATTGACAGCAAAGCGTAAACTGAATATAATAGGTAACATAAGTTGCGCAATGCGTGATGCTAAAAGCTTTCGAAAAAGGAGAGAACCGATGGAAGCGATCAAAACCATACAACTGACGAAGAAATATAAGGACCTTGCCGCGGTAGACAGTCTGGATCTGACGGTGGAGCAGGGAGAACTGTTCGCCCTGCTGGGTGTCAACGGTGCAGGAAAGACCACCACCATCAAGATGCTGTCCTGCCTGACGAAGCCCACTGGCGGGGACGCTTATCTGAATGGGAAGAGTGTTGTCTCAGAAGCCGCCGAAGTAAAACGGATCATTGGTGTTTCACCTCAGGAGACAGCCGTCGCTCCGAATCTGACTGTGAAGGAGAATCTGGAGCTGATGTGCGGTGTCCACGGCTTTTCCAAGGACAAGGGGAGAGAGAAGACGACGGAGTTGCTGGAGCAGTTTGAGCTGACGGGAATCAGCGGCAAGAAGGCAGGAAAGCTGTCCGGCGGCTGGCAGCGACGCTTAAGCATCGCCATGGCATTGATCAGTGAGCCGCAGATCCTCTTCCTGGATGAGCCGTCGCAGGGACTGGATGTGCTGGCAAGAAGTGATCTGTGGGATTCCATCCGGGCGCTGAAGAAGCATATCACGATCATATTGACCACGCACTATATGGAGGAGGCGGAAGCTCTCTCGGATCGGATCGGGATCATGAAGGACGGAAGACTCCTGGCTCTGGGAACAGCGGAAGAACTGAAGCATCAGGCAGGAACGGAACGGTTTGAGGACGCCTTCGTGGCGCTGGTAAAGGGGGCGGCGAAATGAGATTACTTACTTTTTCCAAACGGACGGCAAAGGAGATCCTGCGGGATCCGTTGAACGTAAGCTTCGGGCTGGGATTTCCACTGGTTCTTCTGCTGTTACTCAGCGCGATACAGGCGAATGTTCCGGTCAGTTTGTTTGAGATCGATCGGCTTACACCCGGAATCACGGTGTTCGGACTTTCCTTTATGACCTTGTTTGCGGCCACCCTGGTTGCAAAGGATCGGGAGAGCGCGCTGCTTACACGGCTCTATACCACACCGCTGACGGCATCAGACTTCATCTTCGGATATGTCCTGCCTATCATACCCATTGCTGTGGCGCAGACCGTGATCTGTTATCTGACCGCGATCATTCTCGGACTGCAGGTGACGGTTACCATCGTCTACGCGGTGCTGTTCATTCTGTCGGTGTCACTGTTTTTCATTGCGCTGGGGCTTCTCTGCGGGAGTCTTCTCAATGTCAAGCAGGTAGGTGGTATCTGCGGCGCGCTGCTGACGAACCTGACAGCCTGGTTTTCGGGGACATGGTTCGACCTGGAGCTTGTGGGCGGCGCCTTCAAGCGGATCGCAGATGTCCTGCCCTTCGTGCATGCAGTGGAGCTGGAGCGTGCGGTGCTCAGCGGAAATTACGCAGGAATCTTCCCGCATATCTTCTGGGTACTTGGGTACGCGGCAGCGGCGATGGCGGCGGCAATCCTGTGCTTTCTGCGGCAGATGCGGCGGCAATAAGAGAAAATTCCGGTTCAAAAAATCACGCCCTTTAAAGCGGCTTGCTATAAGAATTTCTGTTCTTATTGAAGAGCCGCTTTTCCTATGTTAAAATTTTTTTGAAAACTTTTTCAATTTTTTTTCAAAAAAAGTGTCATAAAATGCCCACCTTATTTGTTACTACTATCAGAAGGGAGAAAAAGGAGATAAAACGTGCCCTGGGAGATACAAAGCATGGCGGAGAAGGAAGGCCGGCAATTCCTTCATGCGCTGTATGAGAAATATATGGAAAAAATATACTTTGTTGCGTTTGGCATTCTCCGAAATGCTTCCGATGCAGAGGATATTGTTCACGAAACCTTTTTGGAGCTGTGCGATAATCTGGGCAAGGTTGACCGGAACCTCGACCAGAAGACCTGGAATTACATTGTCACTATCGCAAAGAATAAATCCTTCAATCTCTATCATAAGAAAAAGAGATGTCCGCTGATGGAGGAAGACTGGGAGGAGCAGGAAGTATTCGGAGAGGATCTGGAGGAACGTGTATTGCGAAAGGAGCAGCAGGATATGCTCACTGCACTGATCCGTGAGCTACACGAGCCTTACCGGAGTGTACTTATGCTGCAATTTTACCAGGAACGGAGTGCAGAGGAGATCGGCGCATTACTGGGAAAAACCCCGGATAATGTCCGCCATATTGCCATGAGAGCAAGGAAGAAGCTGAAAAAAGCATTGACTGAAAAAGGTATTAACTGAAGGAGGTGTTATCAATGAATGAAGAAACATTGGATAAGCTGATCAGACAGAGCTGTAATGAGATCGCGGAAGAGGAGTACCGTGAGCTTGCGCATATCGGTGAAGGACAGGAATATGTTCCTTCCAAGCGGCTCCAGAGGAAAATGAGACGCTTGCTGCGCTATCATAAAATAAATAATGCCGGATATCCGGGTGCGCAGCCAGAAGAAAAAACAGATGATACGATAGATGCCAAGATAGCCGAGAAAACAGATGAGAAGACAGCGAAAGGCCGTAACAAGATTCTTCATCCTATTTACTGGAGCAAGCGGACTGCGGTTGCGCTGCTTGCGGTGGTTGTCATGGCGTTTGGGGCGATGGTGGTTGGAGCGAGAGAGTCGATTTCTTTGGCGGCAGAAGTGCAGGAAAACTTTACAAAATTGTCCGAGCTGAGTATGGAACAAGCTATGAGTTCTAATCCGTACGATTATATCAATAATGAGTACTTTGATAACATTGTCGAATTAGGGGTTCCTGCTGTTAAAGTGATAGAACAAGGTTATTACAATGGAAAATATGCTGGATTAAATGCATACATAGCAGCATTAGCAATCCAGAAAATTACAAATGTAAATTTATATGAATGTACTGGTGAAGATTGGGAAACAGGAGAACAGTTTTTTCATAATTGGAATATAACAATGAACCGTCTGCCGGAGACATTCGATGAAATTATTAATTCGGACGGTTCAATGGAAGTTAAAATTAGCAGTATTGAAAAGTACGGTGTGTTTGGTGAATATTTCTTGTCAACCGCTGTAAATGAAAAAACATCTGCTGTTGAATTTAATGGAGAGACGATTTCAATTCATGATCAAACGGCAATAAAGGGGGCAAAAATCACGAAACTCTCGGAGGATGAGATGGACGCGATTAAGGAATACTTAGAATCGATACTGAAGTGACGAAATATTTTCTATTATACCAAAGGAGAATGATGCCAATGAAGAAAAGATGCCTTATTACACTATTAGTGCTGTGTTGTGTTCTTGCAGGTTGTGGGGGAAAGAAGAATAGAATCGAACAGGGGACTTCAAATCCGGATACAGGTAATGACACGAAGATTGAGGACGGGACAGATGTTGCAAAAGAACCGAATGTCGCGCAGAAACCGGAAGCAGACCCAGAGATAGAACAGATACAGAAGGAAATGGAAGAGAGCGATGCGGAATATATGCAGCAGTTTCTATTGGGGCATTTGGAATGCAGCCTGCCGGAAGAAATGAAAATAGGGAAATTTGATGTTTACTTAAGCTATGGTGGCTATCCTATTTTGAATGAAAACGGTGATACGATAGGTGCAGTAGGAATTTATCCGAGCACACAGGCATTTTTTGAAGATGGTCGTTTGGTGCAGGTAAGTGCTATTGCAAATCATTCATACTTTGAAGGATTTACGACAGTAGATGGAGGAGATGTTCCATGTGTTGTTTCGCTGTACTCTTACGAGAAATATGTCGATGATGAATCAGGTAAAGCAAAATATGTAGGGGAAGGATTATGCTGGTATGCTTTCTGGGCGAAGGAGGGAATGAAGCCTGTCTATGGGGCGTATCTGGATGCGGATGCAGGGTATGATCAGAATGATTTGATGGAGCTTGTAAAAGGAGTGTCATTCTCGGAAGGAGCATTTGTGACAGATTCGCAGAAAGAAGTGATCGATGAATTCTACGATGCTCTATATCGCCAAAAGAATGAGAAGTAGTAATTTTCCTATAAAGTTCTTATGATGACACTGTTCACAGATATATGGACAGCCGGAGAAGTCTGTCGGTATGTGCAGGTGCGACTTTCGCGAGCCATACAGGGGGGCGTTGACTTAGTCCCTGTCGGCGTAGCATCTGAAGCACCAGCACATACCGATAGATTCTCTGGTGTCTATTTGAAACTGTGAACAGATCTGCAGCCCGATGAAAGGGATTTATCCATACACCTTACCCCGCCGTTTTCGCGCAACCATCAATTTTATCAGAACACCGATCCCCATACCCATCAGGGAGATGCTACTGCCGATGAGCAGCATGGAAAGCTCCGGTGTCCGAAATTCAAAATTTACGTAAGGCGAATTTGCATTCGCAATCATATTTGCAAGAGTAAAGGTCGCATATTCTGCGAGCATATACATGAATCCAAAGAATAGAGACATAAGCCACTTGTCATTATCTGTCTAGCAAAGAATTGGTGATTGTATTTCTGATAAAAATCCGTTATACTAAGGAAAAGATACTTGGTGTGATGGATTTTTTAATTTATGACAATAGAAAGTTCGCAAAGCGTGCTTTCTATTGTTGGAGTATATGGAGCGTGTGAAGATCATGGCAAATATTGTGATACCTATTGGAGAGGAGAATTTCGAACTGTTCCGTGAAAGCGGAGGATATTATGTAGATAAGACGAAACTGATTGTGGAATTACTTCAAGATAAATTCAAAGTTAATCTGATCACACGTCCGCGGAGATTCGGCAAGACACTGGCGATGAGTATGCTGAAGAACTTCTTTGATATCCGTAAAGACAGCAGAGCGATTTTTGAAGGACTGGAAATTACAAAGCATGAGGATTTGTGCAGGGAATGGATGAATCAGTGGCCGGTGCTGTTTATCAGCTTTAAGGATGTGGCGAAAAGTAAGTTCGACGGCTCCTATAATCAGCTTGCTTATAATATTTCGAGCCTGTGTATCGAACATGCATATCTGCTTGAAAGCGAAAAAGTAGATGAGGGTGACCGCAGTCGGTTCCTTAGATTGAGAGATGGCACAGCTACAGAAGCAGAAGTGGAAAACAGTCTGTTCATGCTCACCCGGATGATGTATATGCATTACGGGAAGCAAGTGCTGCTTCTGATCGATGAGTACGATGTGCCTCTGGCAAAGGCAAGCGAGTATGGTTATTACCCGGAGATGCTGGATGTGATCCGCAGCGTGATGAGTACCTCCTTTAAGACAAATGATTTTCTGAAGTTTGCCGTTGTGACCGGATGCCTTCGGATTGCCAGGGAGAGTATTTTTACAGGAACGAACCATTTCAAATCGAATTCGGTAACAGGAAAGAATTATCTCGATTGTTTTGGTTTTACGGCAGATGAAGTGGAGCAGATACTTAAGACGGCTGGGCTTACTGCTCACGGTTCTGCCATGAAGGAATGGTATGATGGATATCATTTCGGCGCATATGATATCTACTGTCCATGGGATGTATTAAACTATATAAGTGATCTTAAGGCAGATCCGGGCATGCCGCCGGGAAATTATTGGAAGGACACCAGCCATAACGATATCATCAAGCGCTTTATTGGCAGGGAAGGCATTGACGTTAATGATAAATTTGAAACGCTTCTGGCCGGAGGGTATGTGAAAGTAAATGTCAGTGAGGAGTGTACCTATGATTTTGAGACGGCAACAGAGAGTGATTTCTGGGGGATTCTTTATCTGACAGGATATCTGACGACAGACAGAGAGGCAGAGCAGAAGGAAAAGCCGGAAACCGGGGAATTGTGCTTAAGAATACCAAATAGAGAGATAAGGACGATCTTCGGCGATACCATCGTGGAATGGTTTCGGGAAACTACACCCGTAAAAGCGCAGGAGCGCAAGGATCTGTTTGCAGCCTGGTGGGCGGGCGATGAGAGAACCGTTACGGAGGCGGTGGCGGAAATCCTGAGTGATTCCATCAGTTATTTTGATTATAAGGAAGATTACTATCATGCCTTTGTGGCAGGCTTGTTTTCCGGAGCAGGCTATATCGTGACGTCCAATTCGGAGAATGGGCTTGGAAGATCGGATGTGGTGGTAAAGGATCGGAAGAACCGCGCCGCAATCATTGTGGAAGCCAAGCATTCCAAGACGGAAGAGCAGATGGAGACAGATTGCAGGGAGGCATTGCGGCAGATAGATCTGAAGATGTATGCCAGAAAATATCTGAAAGGTTATAAAAAGGTACTTTGCTATGGAGCAGCATTTTATGGCAAGGATTGTGTTATAAGGAAAGTAGAGTTGGATGGCTGCGGGAAAGGCAGCGTATATGAGTTGGAATAAAGGAAGGTTTCCCATGACGATTTTAATAAAAAACGGACGGGTATTGGATCCCGCCACCGGGACGGATGGCATCGCGGATGTTCTTATGGAAGAAGGCAGGATCCGGGCGGTTGAGCCCGGTATTTTAGCGGAGGCAGACCGGGTCCTTGATGCAGACGGATGCTTTGTTATGCCGGGATTTATCGATCTGCATGTACACTTGAGGGATCCCGGATATGAATATAAGGAGACGGTTGAGACGGGCTCTGCGGCGGCGGCAAGGGGCGGCTTTACCACCATTCTCGCCATGCCAAACACCAAGCCGGTGGTGGACAATGCCGATGTGGTTCGCTATGTGCTCCATAAGGCCGAAGATGTGGGGCTTGCCAACGTCCTGCAGATCGGGGCCATCACCAGAGGTCAGCGGGGCGAGGAGCTTGCCGATATCGAAGATATGGTGGATGCAGGGATCCCGGCACTCAGCGAGGACGGCAAATCCGTCATGAATGCTCAGTTGTACCGGGAAGCCATGATGCTGGCGAAAAAGTATGACATCCCCATCATGGCGCACTGTGAGGATATTAATCTGGTTCACGGCGGAGTCATGAACCAGGACGATAAGGCGGAGGAGCTGGGCCTGCCCGGCATTACCAACGCCGTGGAGGATGTGATCGTGGCCAGGGATATCCTGCTGGCCAAGGAGACTGGTGCACGGCTGCATCTGTGCCACTGTTCCACCAGGGACAGCGTGCGGATGGTGGAACTGGCCAAGCAGGAGGGGCTGCCGGTGACGGCGGAGGTATGCCCCCATCATTTTACGCTGACATCGGAGGACATCCGGGAGGATGATGCCAACTATAAGATGAATCCGCCCCTCCGCACCAGAGCGGACGTGGAGGCGCTGATCGATGGTCTGAAAAAAGGAATTATGGATGTGATCGCCACAGATCACGCACCCCACAGCCGTGAGGAGAAGCAGGACTCCATGCGGAATGCCCCCTTCGGCATCGTAGGACTGGAGACGGCAGCGGCACTGACTATGACGGAGCTGGTGGACAAGGGCTATCTGACGCCTCTTCAGATGGCGGAGAAGATGAGCTATAACCCCGCAAGGATCATCGGGATCGACAAAGGAACCCTGAAACCGGGGAAAACTGCAGATATAGTCATTTTCAATCCAAAGGAAGAATATATCATTGACGCAGAGCAGTTTCGCTCCAAGGGGAAGAATACGCCATTTCACGGAAGGAAGGTAAAGGGCCGTGTGATGGCAACGATCCTGGGTGGAAATATCGTATACGAGGCATAGTTCGCACACAGAACAAAAAGGAGACAACAATGATCAACAAGTTAGTAAAAAAGATTCAACAGACGAAAGCCCCCATTGTGGTAGGCTTAGACCCCATGCTGGACTATGTGCCGGAGCACATCAAGGCGCGTTCTTTTAAGGAATTCGGGGAGACGCTTGAAGGCGCCGCGGACGCCATCTGGCAGTTTAATAAGGAGATCGTGGATAAGACCTGGGATCTGATCCCGGCGGTGAAGCCCCAGATCGCCATGTACGAGCAGTTTGGTATACCGGGACTTGCGGCCTTCGAGAAGACGGTGGCCTATTGCCAGGAGAAGGATCTCGTGGTGATCGGCGATATCAAGCGCGGTGACATCGGCTCTACCTCGGCTGCGTATGCCACAGGCCATGTGGGCAGGATCCGGGTAGGCAGCCGGGAGTATACGCCCTTCCATGAGGATTTCGTCACACTGAATCCCTATATGGGAATTGACAGCATCAAGCCTTTTATCGATGTGTGCCGTGAGGAGAAGAAGGGGATGTTCGTCCTGGTGAAAACCTCCAATCCCTCCAGCGGGGACTTCCAGGATCGTATGGTGGATGGACGTCCGCTGTATGAGTGGGTCGGTGAGAAGGTAGCCGAGTGGGGAGAAGACTTCATGGGGGAAGCTTACAGCTACGTGGGTGCCGTAGTGGGAGCAACATATCCGGCGATGGGAAAGGTTCTTCGCAAGATCATGCCTAAGAGCTTTATTCTGGTTCCGGGCTATGGAGCACAGGGCGGAACCGCCGGGGATCTGGTACATTATTTTGACGAGAACGGACTGGGAGCCATTGTGAATTCTTCCCGCGGCATCATTGCAGCCTATAAGCAGGAGAAGTACGCCGCTTTTGGCCCGGAGCATTTCGCGGACGCTTCCAGGGCAGCCGTGGAGGAGATGAGAAAGGACATTCAGGGAGCCCTGGAGGGGAGAGCATAATGGCAGAGAAATTCAGGGAACAGGCGGTTATCATCCGCCAGGAAGAGATTTCCTACGGCATATACAGTATGTGGCTGAAGACAGACCGGATCGCAGCCTGCGCCAAGGCGGGTCAGTTTATCTCCATATACTGCAGGGACAGGAGCAGAATGCTGCCGCGGCCAATCAGTATCTGTGAGATCGATCAGGCGGATCGGGCACTTCGGGTGGTGTACCGAGTAGCGGGAAGAGGGACGGAGGAGTTCGCTTCCCTTGGCACCGGGAAAGAGCTACAGATCGTGGGACCGCTGGGAAACGGTTTTCCCCATAAGGAGAAAAGGGCATTTCTGATCGGCGGCGGGATTGGGATTCCCCCCATGCTGCAGCTTGCAAAGGAATTGGATTGTGAGAAACAGATCATCCTGGGGTACCGCGATGATGCGCTGTTTTTAAAGGAAGACTTCAAGCGGCTGGGGCAGGTCTATGTCGCAACCGAGGATGGAAGCTGTGGTACAGAGGGCAATGTGCTGGATGCCATCCGGGAGAATGGACTGACAGCGGATATCATCTATGCCTGCGGTCCGACACCAATGCTTCGTGCCATCAAGCAGTATGCGGCGGATAAGGATATGGAGTGCTGGCTGTCTCTGGAGGAGAAGATGGCCTGCGGCATCGGTGCATGCCTGGCCTGTGTGTGCAAGTCCAGGGAGAAGGATGCCCATACCAATGTGAACAATAAGCGGATCTGTAAGGAAGGCCCTGTTTTCCGGGCAGAGGAGGTAGAGCTTTGATGAATACCAAGGTGAAGCTGGCGGGAGTTACTTTGAAGAACCCCATAATGACAGCTTCCGGAACCTTTGGCTCCGGTCAGGAATATGCGGAATTTGTGGATCTGAATAGGCTGGGTGCAGTGGTGACTAAGGGTGTCGCCAATGTCCCCTGGTGCGGAAATGATACGCCGCGGATCGCCGAGACCTACGGCGGGATGCTGAATGCTGTGGGACTGCAGAATCCGGGGATCGATGTGTTTGTGCAGCGGGACATCCCGTTCCTAAGCCAGTACGACACGAAGATCATCGTAAACGTATGTGGCAGAACCACGGAGGATTACTGTCAGGTGGTGGAACGTCTCGCCGATCAGCCGGTGGATCTGTTGGAGATCAATATTTCCTGCCCCAACGTGAAGGAGGGCGGAATCGCATTCGGTCAGGATCCGAAGGCGGTGGAGGCCATCACCAGAGAGGTGAAGAAGTATGCGAAGCAGCCGGTGATCATGAAGCTGAGCCCCAATGTGATGGATATCGTTACCATGGCGAAGGCGGCTGAGGCGGGAGGCGCGGATGTGCTGTCGCTGATCAATACCATCACCGGCATGAAGATCGATATTCAGAGGAGAACCTTTGCGTTGGCGAATCGTACCGGCGGCCTGTCCGGGCCGGCGATCCATCCGGTAGCCGTGCGCATGGTCTACCAGGTGGCGCAGGCGGTGAAGCTTCCCATCATCGGCATGGGCGGGATCGTTACGGCGGAGGATGCCATCGAGATGCTTCTGGCAGGAGCCACGGCGGTGGCTGTCGGGACGGCTAATTTTGCCAATCCCCAGGCGACTGTGGAGATCATTGACGGTATCCGGGAATATATGGAGGCTCAGGATATTAAGGATATCAATGAGCTGATCGGAGCAGTACGGTAGGGACGATGCGAATATCTACATGCAGATTCGGAAAGCAGAATTGAAATGCAAATATGCAAATGCATAATATAGACAGGAGGCAGATGTACAATATGGAACAGTACAAAGAGGAATTCATTGAATTTATGGTGGACAGCGGTGTGCTTCGCTTTGGCGAATTCATCCTGAAGAGCGGGCGGAAATCCCCGTTTTTTATGAATGCGGGAGGCTATGTCACCGGAAGTCAGTTGCGGCGGCTGGGACAGTATTATGCCAGAGCGATCCACGACAATTACGGAGACGACTTTGACGTTCTGTTCGGCCCGGCATATAAGGGGATTCCGTTAAGTGTGGCTACCACCATCGCATACAGCGAATTGTACGGTAAGGAGATCCGGTATTGCTCCAATCGTAAGGAGATCAAGGATCATGGCGATACCGGGATCCTGCTGGGAAGCCCCATCAAGGACGGTGACCGGGTGGTGATCATCGAGGACGTGACGACCTCCGGGAAATCTATCGAGGAGACATTTCCCATTGTGAAGGCACAGGGGGATGTGACCATCAAGGGATTGATCGTTTCCTTAAACCGCATGGAGCGGGGCAAGGGCGAGAAGAGTGCATTAGAGGAGATCAAGGAGACTTACGGATTTGACGCCAATGCCATTGTGACTATGGCTGAAGTGGTGGAGCATCTGTATAATAAGCCATATAAGGGAAATATCTATATAGATGATGCATGCAAAGCAGCCATTGACAGTTATTATGAGCAATATGGAGCAAAGTAGACCCGACAGAAAGCGTTGTGAATAGTATAGACCTGATACTATTTTATAAGGAATGTAAAATTGAAGGATAAGCATAGAAAGCTGCTCCGGGCAGGCTTGAAGGCTGCATTCGGAGTGTATATTATCATGTTGACGTATTTTCTGTTTTTTGCAGAGAGTACGGGGCGAACCAGCGAAGGCCGCACCTATCAGTATAATCTGATCCTGTTTAAGGAGATTGAGCGATTTATCACATACCGGGGAAGTCTGGGTATGAAGGCGGTGGTTCTGAATCTCTTTGGGAATGTTGCGGCCTTTCTTCCCTTCGGGATGATCGTTCCCATGATGAGCCGCCGATATCGCAGCCTTCTGCACATGACACTTCTGACCTTTGAATTCAGTCTGGTGGTGGAGACGATCCAGCTAGTGTGCAAGGTCGGGAGCTTTGACGTGGACGATCTGCTCCTAAATACCATTGGCGGCATGCTGGGGTATTTGTTGTTTGCAGTTCTCGATAAGATCAGGAGACGAAAGGATTCTATTCATGAGAAAACATCATAAATCTTACAATTATACATTTACGGAGAAGTCCCATTCCCGCAGAGGAATCCTGGCATTGGTGCTGGCTATTGTTTCCGTTGCCCTGGGGATAGCTATGGTTGGTATATCCTTTGCACATAAGGGCAGCGGCAGTGTATACCTGGGAAGCATTGGTATGCTGGGGCTGCTGCTGGCGGTGATCGCTTTTGTCCTGGCAGTTTTGAGCATGCGTGAGGATAAGAGCTACAAGTTGTACCCGGTGGCCGGACTTGTGGCCGGGGTGATTGCCCTGGGCGGCTGGGTTGCTGTCTATGTTGTGGGATTCTTAAGCGCTTAAAAGCCGGAAAGGAAGTTAATCAGATGAGTTATAAAGAATTGTATGAGCCATACCGCCAGGAGGTGGAGGAACGATATCCCCTGGTGATGGAAAGGATTGCCGAGATACCCGCGGAGGAAACCGTGGAGCAGCCATTCCGTGACTATTTTCAGCGGGTGGCACTTTTTATTATGCAAATGCATAATATCGAGCAGGAGATTGCTGCCGGGACATACTATAAGAAAACGCTGGAGGAGCTTGAGGAGCAGAACCGGAAGAATTACGAGGACATTCTGCCGGAGCATTACGAGGAGAGTTATGCCAATCCAGATTATGCGGTAAAGACTCTGGGAGAGGATTATGGGAAGCTTCTCTCCATGCTCTACGCTGAGATCCGCAAGATGACGGGCTATGCAGCGGAGAATGCAGCCTATGAGATGACGATATATGGGGAACTGTTTGTGGAGATCTATAACTGCTTCGAAGATCCTGAGGGTACCAGCCCTGAGGAGATCGGCAAGATCATCTACTGGTTTTTCCATGATTACAGCGAAGTGTTTGTGGAGCGTAATATCGTAAGACAGGTGAATCCAGAGGACGATTTCTTTGCCGGAATCATCATGCAGGCGGATCTTAACGATCTGCGCTATCTGTATCGGTACGGACATTATATCGGCGAGAATGAACGGAAGATGGCAGAATTCTTAAACCGCATGCCAGAGGAGCAGATCCAGGCTATGGCGGACACCTACACGGAGGGGTACCGGATCGGTTTTGAGGTTACCAGAAAGGATCTGTCCAAAAAGAAGGTGGCGGAGATCTATTATCCCATCGGCTTTGAACGCATGGTTCGGGCGGCCATCGGCAATCTTAAGAAGCTGGGACTGTCTGTGGTGGTGCGCCGGGGTGACGGTCGGTTTGGAGTTTATGCTTCCTCGCCTAACCCGCAGTATGACTTTGACCATAAGGCGGATGCAGCAGCTTTCCTGGATAAAGCTTATGTGGAGCGACGCCTGGAGTGTCTGCGCACAAGCTGGGAAGCACATAAAGAGCAGGCGGCAGGCTATGCCGGGCCGGCAGTGATTGAGACCTTTGGACAGGAGCCCTTTACGCCGGAGAGCAAGCAGTCGAACTATGAATATGATGAGAAGCAGCAGAAGCTGAACGTCTATCTGTCCAGTATGGCCGGTCAGCTAACGAATCAGTATATCAAGGGAGAGGAGCGCAGCTTCACCATCATCGCCTATCCGGTTCCAGAGATCGGCGCACAGTTTGAAGAGATCTTTGCAAAAACCGTGGAGCTGAATAACCTGGACTACACACAGTACCAGCGGATGCAGCAGAAGATCATTGATGTGCTGGATCAGGCAGAGTACGTGCATATCAAGGGGCGCGGGGAGAACCGCACGGATCTTACGGTGGCGATCCGGCCGCTTATGGATCCGGCGAAGGAGACGGCCTTCGAGAACTGTGTAGCAGACGTGAATATCCCGGTGGGAGAGGTATTTACCTCGCCGCAGCTTGCGGGAACCAATGGGATCCTTCATGTGACGCAGGTATATCTGAATCAACTGAAATACGTAGATCTGGAACTGCAGTTCACGGATGGGATGATCGCGTCATATCGCTGCGGGAATTTTGCAGTGGAGGAGGAGAACCGGAAATTCTTAAAGGAGAATCTCCTGCACCATCACGAGAGCCTTCCTATGGGAGAATTTGCCATCGGTACCAACACTACGGCATATAAGATGGGAAGAGATTATAAGATCGGTGCAAGACTGCCGATTCTTATTGCAGAGAAGACAGGACCGCACTTTGCAGTAGGGGATACCTGCTATAGCTGGGCAGAGGATACGCCGGTGTACAATCCAGACGGCAAGGAGATCGTAGCCAGGGATAATGCGGTGTCTCTGCTTCGTAAGGAGGATCCGCAGAAGGCATATTTCAACTGCCATACGGACATTACCATTCCCTATGATGAGCTGGACAGCATCGTTGCCATCACAAAGGACGGGCGCAGGCTTCCGGTGATCCTTGACGGAAAGTTCGTGGTGGAGGGAACGGAAGAGCTGAATGTACCATTACAGTAAAAAAGTCCATGACGTTTCAGAGAACAAAAAGTTCTTCAAAACGTCATATTGATTTGAAAAATAAAAAGTCCATGACGTTTCAGAAAACAAAAAGTTCTTCAAAACGTCATGGACTTTTTCAATCCCGTTATTTCCGCTGTGATCTTTTCCGTAGCAGCGGATCCAGTATCTTCTTGCGCATCCGCAGATTCTTGGGCGTGACCTCCAGGAGCTCATCGGTATCGATGAAGTCCAGCGCCTGCTCAAGGCTTAAGATCCGAGGCGGCGTCAGCGTCAGCGCTTCATCAGCGCTGGAGGAACGCGTGTTAGTCAGATGTTTTTTCTTACATACATTAAGCTCGATATCTTCCGGCTTCGCACACTGCCCGATTACCATGCCGGAGTATACTTTCTCGCCGGGACCGATAAAGAGTGTTCCGCGATCCTGAGCACTGAACAGGCCGTAAGTCACGGATTCTCCTGGTTCGAAGGCAATCAGCGAGCCCTGCTTGCGGTACTGGATATCGCCCTTGTAGGGGGCATAGCCGTTAAATATGGTATTGATAATGCCGTTTCCCTTGGTGTCTGTGAGAAATTCGCCCCGGTAGCCGATGAGACCTCTGGACGGAATGTCGAATTCCAGACGGGTATAGCCGCCGCTGATGTTTCCCATGTTGATCAGAGTGCCCTTTCGCTGGCTCAGCTTATCGATGACAACTCCGGAGTATTCATCCGGCACATCCACGTAGGCCAGCTCCATGGGTTCTGTTTTGCGCCCCTGCTCATCCTTGTGGTAGAGCACCTCCGCCTTGCTGACAGCAAATTCATAGCCTTCCCGCCGCATGTTCTCGATGAGCACGGACAGATGCAGCTCGCCGCGCCCGGATACCTTGAAGCTGTCCGCGCTGTCTGTCTCCTCCACGCGGAGGCTGACATCGGTATTCAACTCCCGGAACAGGCGGTCACGGATATGGCGGCTGGTGACGTATTTCCCTTCCTGGCCGGCCAGTGGGCTGTCGTTGACAATGAAGTTCATGGCGATGGTTGGCTCGGAAATCTTCTGGAAGGGAATCGGCACCGGTGCCTCCGGGTCGCAGATGGTATCTCCGATATGAATGTCGGCAATGCCGGAAATAGCCACGATGGAGCCAATCCGTGCCTCTGTCACATCTACTTTATTTAAACCGTCGAATTCGTACATCTTGCTGATACGTACCCGCTTCTGCTTGTCCGGCTCGTGGTGGTTGACTACTACAGCATCCTGGTTGATGTGCAGGCAGCCGTTGTCTACCTTGCCGATACCGATACGTCCCACGTACTCGTTGTAGTCGATGGTGCTGATCAGCACCTGGGTGTTGGCATCCGGGTCGCCCTCCGGTGCCGGAATATAGTCAATGATCGTCTCAAACAGCGGTGTCATATCCTTCGGTTCATCGGACAGATCGCGAATGGCATAGCCGTCTCTGGCGGAAGCGAAGATGAAGGGGCAGTCCAACTGCTCGTCGGAAGCGTCCAGATCCATGAACAACTCCAGCACTTCGTCGATCACCTCGTTGGGACGAGCCTCCGGCCGATCGATTTTGTTGATGCAGACAATCACCGGAAGATTCAGTTCCAGTGCTTTCATCAGTACGAATTTGGTCTGGGGCATGGCACCCTCGAAGGCATCCACGACCAGAACTACTCCGTTAACCATTTTCAAGACACGCTCCACCTCACCGCCGAAATCTGCGTGGCCCGGAGTGTCGATGATGTTAATTTTTACATTATTATAAAAAACAGCGGTATTCTTGGAGAGAATGGTGATCCCTCTCTCCCGCTCGATATCGCCGGAGTCCATGACGCGTTCCTGCACTGCCTGATTGGCGCGGAATACGCCGCTCTGCTTCAGCAGTTCATCCACCAGCGTAGTCTTGCCGTGGTCAACGTGGGCAATAATCGCTATGTTACGTATATCATCTCTTTTGATTTTCATAAATATCCTTCTTTCTGAATTGACTGACTTCCTTATTCCACCTATCCACTAGACTCGAAAACACCTCGTCAAGTGGCTAGGTATTAGTTCTGCTAGGCTCGAAAGCACCTCGCCAAGCAGAAGCTATTATACCACAAAATCAGGAATTAGCAAATTATTTCAGAAATAGCCTCAACAATTTCCGGTATTTTTCCTGATAAGGCTGATATCGCATAGGCAGATCCAGCCAGGTTTTCTTGTCCACAATGCTCTTATAGTGGGAGAAGGTGTCGAAGCCTTCCTTCCCGTGGTAAGAGCCCATGCCGCTCTCTAAGAAGCCGCCGAAGCCCATCTCGCTGGTGGCAAGGTGGATGATGGTGTCGTTGATGCAGCCGCCGCCAAAGCCGCAGGAAGCTGTGACCTTTCGCGCAGCTTTCTTGTCCTGGGTGAAGATATATAAGGCAAGAGGGTGCTGCCTTGCTTGAATCCGGCTGATGGCCTCGTCCAGAGTGTTGTAGGTGAGGATCGGCAGGAGAGGACCGAAGATCTCCTCTTGCATGACGGAATCTTCGAAGGTAACGTCAGTCATGACAGTAGGCGCGATCTTAAGGTTGCTTTCATCGGATTGTCCGCCATGGATCACCTTCTCCTTGTCCATCAGTCCCAGAAGCCTGTGAAAATGCTTCTCGTTGATGATCCTGCCGTAATCGGGATTGGCAAGAGGGGCGGCCCCGAATTGCCGGAGAATTTCTTTCTTGATCTCAGCGGCCAGGGCGTCCTTGATCCGGCTGTCACAGTAAATGTAATCGGGTGCTACGCAGGTCTGGCCGCAATTCAGGAATTTGCCGAAGACAATGCGTCTGGCCGCCAGCTTCAGGTTAGCGCTCTTTTCCACCAGACAGGGACTCTTGCCGCCCAGCTCCAGGGTAACGGGCGTCAGATGCTCGGCTGCGTGGCGCATGACCTCTTTTCCCACGGCCTGGCTGCCGGTGAAGAAGATATAGTCGAAGCGTTCCTTAAGAAGGCAGGTGTTCTCGGCACGTCCGCCGGTGACGACGGCCACGTACGCTTCATCGAAGCATTCTGTTATGATCTTCTCTATGATCCTGCTTGTGGCGGGCGAGTAGGCACTTGCCTTAAGCACAGCGGTATTTCCGGCGGCCAGGGCATCCACCAGGGGATCGATACACAGCAGGAACGGATAATTCCAAGGGCTCATGATCAGCGTTACGCCGCGGGGCGAGGGTTTCTTGAAGCTCCTGGCGTGGAATTGCGCCAGCGGTGTACGGACGTTTTTCTCCCTGGAAAAAGCACGCACATGCTTCTGCATGTAGGTGATCTCGCTGAGGGAAAGCCCCACCTCGCACATATAGCTCTCGAAGCTGCTCTTGCCAAGGTCTTCTCTGAGGGCTTCATAGATCTGGCTCTCGCAGCTTGTGATGCAGGCTTTCAGCTTCTCCAGGGCCTGGAGGCGTCTGCGTATGTCAAGTGTTGCTCCGCTGGCAAAGTATTGGCGCTGCTTTGCGACAATCTTCTGAATCTCGGATTCGGTCATGGTGTACTCCTTTCCTTCGGGCTGTCTGCGTTCTTATCCTTAGTATAACCGTTTTTGGATGGAAAGTAAACGGGAGGGAGGGAAAAGAAAGCGCTGAAGTTTTTTATAAATCCATATTTAGATATTGAAGTTTTTGAAAAAGCATGTTATAGTTTAAAAAGTAAAAAATATAGTTTTGAACAATGGACGTAAAGTCCGGGAGAGGAATATGTCATTTTCAACGGAAAAAAGAGACAGTATCAAGCGTTATATGCTTGAGAAGATCAGAATGGATGATGAACAGTACATTGCAAAGACGGCAGAAAATTTCCAGATATCGGTAACATCTGTAAAACGGTATATCAACGATTGCATCGCAGATGGGATCATTATACCTTGCGGTGAGAGGACTGTGGGATATCGGCTGGCGGCAAAGGAATATGAATTCACATATGAAACGGCTGAGGGGCTGCAGGAGGATAAGATATATTATACAGATATTCAGCCGCTTCTTCGTGAGGTTTCGCCGGAAGCCGAAAGAATCTGGGGATACACTTTTATGGAGCTGCTGAATAATGCCATAGAACATTCCGGGGCGAAGAAGATATTCTGTCACGTGAAGCAGGACTGTCTCTATACGGAGATAGCAATTATTGATGATGGGATTGGGATTTTTAAGAAGATCCGGGATTTTTTTGCAGAAGAGCAGGGGCAGGATGTGGATTATCATGATGTGATCCTGGAATTGCACAAAGGAAAATTTACCACCAGCCCGACGGGACATTCCGGGGAAGGAATCTTCTTTTCGTCCAAGATGCTCCGGGAGCTTGTGATCTGGTCGGATGCAGCAGTATACACTGCAGGCTGCATGGATAAAGAATCACTGATCCAATCGCATCTGATTGCGTATTTTACGAAAATAAACAGCATTGGGACGATGCTGATCATGAAATTGGAGAATCAGACCACCAGAAAACCGAAGGAGGTGTTTGATATGTATGCGCCGATAGAAAAGGGGTTTATTAAGACGAATATTCCATTGAAAGAGGTATGTCCATATGGAGAACCGATTGCGCGTTCACAGGCAAGGCGTGTAGTATATCGGTTGGAAGAATTTCGCCAGGTAGAATTGGATTTTAGCGGAATCGAATTTATGGGGCAGGGATTTGCAGACGAAGTATTTCGGGTATTTCAGAATAAATATCCGGAAGTTGAACTGATACCGCTGCATGCAAACGAAGAGGTGCTTGGCATGATAAAACATGTCAGAGCAGCATTGACGGCGGAATAGTACGCAGATTGTAAGCATGATAGATTGCTGGAGTGAAACACCCTACGGGTATACCTGGATGTCCTGAAAAACGGACAATGATAATGAAAGGAATATAGGTGTTATTGTGAAAACGGAAAAGCATATTTGTGTCGGTCTCCTGGCTCATGTGGATGCGGGCAAGACGACCCTGGCGGAGAGCATGCTCTACTTAAGCGGTCAGATCCGTCGGCTGGGGCGGGTGGATCACCGGGATACATTTCTCGATACCGATGCGTTGGAGCGGGAGCGTGGAATCACGATCTTCTCCAAGCAGGCAGAGTTAAAAATCAGGGATTGGAATATTACACTGCTGGATACACCGGGACATGTAGATTTCTCTGCGGAGATGGAGCGGACGCTGCAGGTGTTGGATTATGCCATTCTGATCGTCAGCGGTGCGGACGGTGTCCAGGGACATGTGGAGACGTTGTGGAAGCTGCTGGCCCGCTACCGGATCCCGGTCTTCCTATTTATAAATAAGATGGATCAGGAGGGAACCGACCCGGAAGCTCTTCTGGCGGAATTGCAATCACGGCTCTCAGGGAACTGCCTGGATTTTTCGGGAAGCATGGATGAGGGAAGCCCGGCACAGAAGCGGCAGTTGTGGGAGAACCTGGCGCTATGCGATGAAGCGGTGATGGAATATTATCTGGAGCATGAAACGGTTACGGAGCAGCAGACCATCCGGCTTATTCGGGAACGTAAGGTATTTCCCTGCTATTTTGGTTCCGCCTTGAAGCTTACTGGCGTGTCGGAGTTTCTAGAAGGCTTTGCGCGATATACGGAAAGCCCGGAATATCCGGCGGTTTTTGGCGCACGTGTTTTTAAGATCACAAGAGATACCCAGGGGAATCGGCTTACCCATATGAAGATTACCGGTGGTGCATTGCGGGTGAAGGAGCTTGTGCGTGGGAATGGAACTGCCCCGACGGAGCGGGCGGGGACGGAGGCTTCGAGGGACGTGCACTGGGCAGGACAGCCGGGCTGGGAGGAGAAGGTGGATCAGATCCGCATCTACTCCGGTACGGGCTATGAGATGGTCAAGGAAGCGGCTGCCGGTACGATCTGCGCCGTGACGGGTCTGACGAAGACCTATGCAGGAGAAGGCCTGGGGATGGAAGAGAATATCGATCAGCCCATCTTAGAACCGGTGCTGAACTATAAGCTGGAGCTTCCGGAGGGCTGCGATGCTCATGTTCTGCTTAAGAATCTCCGGCAGTTGGAGGAGGAAGAGCCGCTGCTTCATATTCGTTGGGATGAAGAATCCGGGGAGATTCATGCACAGCTCATGGGGGAAGTGCAGATCGAGGTTTTGCGTGCAATGATCCGGGAGCGATATGGCGTGGAGGTAGTCTTCGGCAATGGAAGCATTGTATATAAGGAAACAATTACCGCACCGTCAGAAGGGGTGGGGCATTTCGAACCGCTGCGCCATTATGCAGAGGTACATCTGCTGTTAGAGCCGGGGGAGCCGGGCAGTGGGCTTACATTTTCTTCTGCCTGCAGCGAGGACGTACTGGACAGGAATTGGCAACGGCTGGTGCTGACGCACTTGGAGGAGAAGCAGCACCGTGGCGTGCTGACCGGTTCTGAGATCACAGATATGAAGATAACACTGCTCTGCGGAAGGGCGCATCCGAAGCATACGGAGGGCGGCGATTTCCGGCAGGCCACTTACCGGGCGGTGCGTCAGGGCCTTCGGATGGCAGAGTGCCGCCTGCTGGAGCCGGTGTATGAATACCGCCTGGAGATTCCGGCGGATCAGGCCGGGCGAGCGATGGCAGACATTCAGCGGATGCATGGAAGCTTCCGGGGACCGGAATTCGTTGATGCAGCGTCCGGTGGGACAGCGCATAGCAAGAATGATGTTATAGATGCAGCCAATCCTATGGGGGCGTCCTCCGGGATGGTGATTCTCGCCGGGACGGCTCCGGCAGCCACTATGCAGGGCTATCAGCGGGAGGTGACCTCCTATACCAGAGGAAGAGGACGTCTGTCCTGCAGTCTGAAGGGGTACGAGCCTTGCCACAATGAGGAGGAGGTTATTGCGGCCATCGGGTATGAGCCGGAGCGGGATCTTGAGAACCCCACCGGTTCGGTGTTCTGCGCACATGGCGCAGGCTTTGTGGTGGAGTATGATAGGGTATATGATTACATGCACCTGGATGGGATGCTGGTGAAAAGGGATAAGGATTCCGGGAACCGGGAGGAAAGCAGGGAAGATGGCAGCAGGCAAGCCGAGGCGGTAGGGACAGGAAGCAGGACAACAGCAGGAGCCGATATGAGAGCTGGTATAAAAGCCGGCGAAAAGCCCCAGAGCAGCTATGTACCGGGACTCCATGACGATAAGGAGCTGGATGCCATCTTTCGGAGAACTTATGGAGATATAAAGCAGGAGCGCAAGGGCTGGGCGCACAAGACAACCTATCGCGGCGGGCGCGCTGTCGAAGCGGGGAAAGCCCGCCCGGAGAGAGACACACGTGCGCAGGGAGATACAAATGCGCAGAAAAGCACATATGCACAGAGAAAAGACGGAAGTGCAGCGGAAGCTGAGAAGGAATATCTTCTGGTGGATGGCTATAACATTATTTTTGGCTGGGAGGAACTGAGCAGCCTGGCAAGGCTGGATATCGGGGCAGCCAGAGGACGGCTGATGGACATCCTCTGCAATTATCAGGGTTACCGGAAGGTGGAGCTGATCCTTGTCTTTGATGCTTATAAAGTTGAGGGGAATCCCGGCTCGGCGCAGGACTATCATAATATTCATGTGGTATACACCAAGGAGGCGGAGACCGCCGATCAGTATATCGAGAAGGTAACGCACCGGATTGCCAGAAAGAACAAGGTCACGGTGGCTACCTCCGATGCACTGGAGCAGGTGATCATCCTGGGACAGGGGGCACAGCGCATGTCCGCCCAGGGTCTGCGGCAGGAGGTCGAGTCTGCGAATATCGAGATACGGGGAGAACTTGCGGATCGGCGGAGCCATGGCGGGAGGAATTATCTGCTGGAGCAGCTCCCGGAGGATATGGCAAAGGAGCTGGAGGATATCCGGCTTGGTTGAATTGTGACGAATAAATATGCAAAACGTATAAATATTTATAAAAATTTACTCTTGCATTTTAATTTGCCCTGTGGTAAAGTATGTGTTAAATTAAAAATCGAAGGGATGGATTATTATGAAACCTGACTTCCGTCGTTTCTCTCAAAACCTAGTACTTTCAGCTGTCAATCAGCAT
>CAVGED010000041.1:0-122935 GCA_963628035.1 Paludibacteraceae bacterium | reverse complement strand
AGTATGGCATGGATTATCATGAGATGGAGAAGTGGTACGATGGCTATCGTCTGAGTGGTCTTCATATCTATAATCCCAAATCTGTAGTAGATGCATTGACTTGGAAGAATTTCCAAAGTTACTGGATACAGACTGAAACCCACGAAGCGTTAAAGGTTTATATTGATATGAATTTTGATGGCCTTAAGGAAGCCATTATTGAAATGCTTGGTGGCGGACGCGGTAAGATTGACACCCGTAAATTCCAGAATGATATGACTACATTTGAAATGAAGGATGATGTGCTTACACTTTTGGTTCATTTGGGCTATTTAGCCTATGATGAGAAATCAGAGGAGGTTTTCATTCCGAATCATGAGATAGCAGAGGAGTTTTTAAACGCAGTAGACGGTTCCGGCTGGGTCGATCTTACCGAAGCATTAAACAGTTCCGAAGAGCTGTTGAAAAGCACCTGGGCGCTGGATGGAACTGTGGTGGCGGAGGGAATGTCCGCGATTCACAACGAGACGGCCTCGATTCTGAAATACAAATGATTGAGAAGGTGTGACGGTATGATAGAGATTCGCGATTTAAATATGTATAAAAAGGATCGTTTCGGATTATACGGCGGTATGTCAGGTTCGAAATATGGAATTATTATTGATGGAGCACGGTGGATGGTAAAATTCCCAGAGAATACAAAAGGATTTGCAGGAAGAGAAAAGCCAAATCATCATGTTCCTTCCTACACAACAAGTCCGATCAGTGAATATATCGGCTCTAAGATATATGAATCTCTTGGGATACCTGTGCATGAAACCATGCTTGGATATAGAGACGGAAAGATTGTAGTTGCCTGTCGGGACTTTGATCCTTACCGCGCAATGATAGAATTTGGAAAACTCAAGAATGCTATTCCTGAAAGTGAAGCAAATTTCACAGGAAGTTCCTCGCATGGAAAAGGTGAGGCTCTGGAAGATGTGCTTACTGTAATAGAAGTATCCGATATTCTTCAGGATACACCCGGAATAAAAGAACGGTTCTGGGATATGTTTGTTGTGGATGCATTCATTCGCAATAATGACAGAAATAACGGGAATTGGGGAGTATTTATAAATGGAGACGGAACCGCCTCCCTTGCACCGGTATACGATAATGGAAATGCGCTTTTCAATAAGCGAAATCCCTCTGTAGCCGAGCGTCGTTTAGAAAGCGAGTCTGATATAGAGCAGGATGCAATCGGAACCGGAACATCTTTTTTTACAGACAAAGAAGGAAAACATCTGCATCCATTTGAATATATGAAAAGAATGGAGAATCCGGACTGTTCTGCTGCAGTTTTACGTTTTCATGAGCGGCTGGATATGGATAAGGTACGGAAAATCATAGATGAGATTCCAACGTCTGCCTATGGAATAGAAGTTATCACCGCAGTGCAGAAGGAGTATTACAAAAAGATGTTTGAGATAATGCTGGAAAAGGGGATAGCTCCTGTGGCAGAAAAAATCCTTGCTTTTTCTTCCTCTTCATGTTAGAATGATTGCCATAGGAAAGAGCAAAGGCAAGGAAGGTGCACAGTAGAGCCCTGTCACACCCCGCAGAGAGAGAAGATCATCGGCTGGAAGTCTTCTCGGGAAAGGTTGGGATCGAATTTCACACTGGAGCCGCGTTTTTGAAACTATACCGGAATCGAATGAGAGGATATAATACCTTTTGCCCTTCGAATCAGGGTGATCCATTATGATCCGATACAGAAGTAGGAAGCGACGTATACTGCACGTTACGCAGCAAGAGTGCCCGGAGAACCGGGAATCAGGGTGGTACCGCGGATATTTCGTCCCTATGTCAGTTTTGACATAGGGACTTTTTTTCCGCGAATAAGCAGAGGAAAATGCAACAAACAGCAATCTGTGGGCTGCTTATTCGCAGGAAAATATATCGTACTCACCCCAAAAAAGAAAAAGGAGAGAATTATGAGAGAAAAATTAGAGCAGATCAAGGCAAAGGCCATGCGAGAGATTGAAAGCTCCGACGGCCTGGCGAAGCTGAACGATGTGAGAGTGGCCTTCCTTGGAAAGAAGGGAGAGCTGACAGCTGTATTAAAGAGCATGAAGGATGTGCTTCCGGAGGAACGGCCCGCCTTCGGCCAGATGGTCAACGAGACCAGAGAGAGTATTGAACGGCTCATCGAAGAGACGAAGGCCAAGATGGAGGCTGCTGAACGGGAACTGAAGTTGGAGAAGGAGGTCATTGACGTGACACTTCCAGCTAAGAAGAACCGTGTCGGACATCGTCACCCCAATACCATTGCCTTAGAGGAGGTAGAGAATATCTTCGTTGGCATGGGCTACGAAGTAGTGGAAGGACCGGAAGTTGAGTACGATTACTATAACTTCGAGGCTTTAAATATCCCGGCGAATCATCCGGCTAAGGATGAACAGGATACCTTCTATATAAATGATAAGATCGTACTCCGCACCCAGACCTCACCGGTGCAGGTGCGTATGATGGAGCAAGGCAAGCTTCCCATCCGCATGATCGCTCCGGGACGTGTGTTCCGTTCCGATGAGGTGGATGCCACCCATTCCCCCTCCTTCCATCAGATCGAAGGTTTGGTGATCGACAAGAATATCACCTTCGCAGATCTCAAGGGAACCCTGGCAGAATTTGCCCGTCAGCTGTTCGGTGAGGAGACCAAGGTGAAGTTCCGCCCCCATCACTTCCCGTTTACGGAGCCAAGCGCTGAGGTGGATGTGACCTGCTTCAAATGCGGCGGTAAGGGATGCCGGTTCTGTAAGGGCTCCGGCTGGATTGAGATCCTGGGCTGCGGCATGGTCCACCCAAGAGTTCTTAAGATGAGCGGCATCGATCCGGAGGAGTATTCCGGGTTCGCCTTCGGCGTCGGCCTGGAGCGTATCGCCCTCCTGAAATACGAGATCGACGATATGCGTCTGTTGTACGAGAATGATGAACGTTTTTTACGGCAATTTTAGCGTTAGCAATGAGAAGGAGATTAAATTATGAATTCATCACTATCATGGATAAAAGCATATGTTCCCGGACTTGATGTGACAGCCCAGGAATACACGGACGCGATGACGCTGTCCGGCACCAAAGTAGAAGGCTACGAGTGTCTGGATGCCGACCTGTCGGATATTGTCATCGGTCAGATTGAAAAGATTGAAAAGCACCCGGATGCCGATAAACTCATTATCTGCCAGGTAAATGTTGGGGCGGAAGCACCTATTCAGATCGTCACCGGTGCGCCCAACGTCAAGAAGGGCGACAAAGTCCCGGTTGTTCTGGATGGCGGCCGCGTAGCAGGCGGTCATGACGGCAAGCGGACACCTGGCGGTGTAAAGATCAAGAAGGGAAAGCTGCGGGGCGTGGAATCCTGTGGAATGCTCTGCTCCATCGAGGAACTGGGTTCCAGCCGTGAGATGTACCCGGAAGCGCCTGAATATGGAATCTATATTTTCGGTGAAGATGCCGTAGTAGGCGAGAGCGCCATTCACGCTTTGGGGCTTGATGATGTGGTCTTCGAGTATGAGATCACCTCCAACCGCGTGGACTGCTTTGGAATCCTGGGTATCGCGCGGGAAGCGGCAGCTACATTCGGAAAGGAATTCTGCCCTCCGGTGGTTACTGCTACCGGAAATGACGAAGATGTCAACGACTACATCAAGGTGACAGTGAAGGACACCGAGCTTTGTCCAAGATACTGTGCAAGGGTGGTTAAAAATATCAAGATCGGCCCATCTCCCGAATGGCTGAAGCGGCGTCTTGCCTCCCAGGGAATCCGCCCCATCAATAACATCGTAGATATCACCAACTACGTAATGGAGGAATACGGCCAGCCGATGCATGCCTATGACCTTGACACCATTGCAGGTCACGAGATCGTGGTTCGCCGTGCAGCAAAGGGCGAGAAGTTTGTAACCCTGGATGGTCAGGAACGCACCATGGATGATACGGTTCTCATGATCTGTGACGGCGAGAAGGCAGTTGGCATTGCCGGAATCATGGGCGGCGAGAATTCCATGATCACGGATCATGTCTCCACCATGCTGTTTGAAGCAGCCTGCTTCGATGGAACCAATATCCGTCTGTCCGGTAAGAAGATCGGTCTTCGGACGGACGCTTCCGGCAAGTTTGAAAAAGGTCTGGATCCCAATAATGCCCTGGAGGCCATCAACCGTGCCTGCCAGCTGGTGGAAGAGCTGGGCGCAGGCGAAGTGGTCGGCGGCGTTGTAGATGTCTATGGAAAAGTGAAGGAAGGCCGACGTGTACCCTTTGATGCGGTTAAGATCAACAAACTGCTTGGAACCTCCATTGACAAGGAAACCATGATCGGATACTTCAAGAAGATTGACCTTGACTTTGACGAAGCAGCCAGTGAGGTGATCGTGCCCTCCTGGAGACAGGATCTGGAATGCCTGGCGGATCTGGCGGAGGAAGTTGCCCGGTTCTACGGATATGCGAATATCCCGACCACACTGCCTACCGGAGAAGCCACTACCGGGAAGCTGTCCTTCAAGCTGCGTGTGGAAGCAGTAGCACGGAATATCGCAGAATTCTGCGGATTCTCCCAGGGAATGACCTATTCCTTCGAGAGCCCCAAGGTATTTGATAAATTACTGCTGCCGGCAGATGATGAACTTAGGAAAACTGTGGTGATCTCCAATCCGCTGGGGGAAGATTTCAGTATCATGCGTACCATTTCCCTGAACGGAATGCTGACATCCCTTTCCACCAACTTCAACCGCCGGAATAAGAATGTCCGCCTCTATGAGCTTGGAAACATCTATCTGCCGAAGCAGGTTCCGGTGACAGAGCTCCCGGAGGAGCGGATGCAGTTTACCCTTGGAATGTACGGCGACGGAGATTTCTATACCATGAAGGGTGTTGTGGAGGAATTCTTTGACAAGGTTGGCATGCACGGCAAGGAAACTTATGATCCCGCATCCGGTAAGCCATTCCTGCATCCGGGACGTCAGGCCAATATTCTCTACAACGGAGACGTGGTAGGTTATCTCGGCGAGATTCATCCCCAGGTGGCAGACAATTATGCCATCAAGGATCGGGTATATGTGGCTGTTATCGATATGCCAAAGGTCGTGGAGCTGGCAACCTTTGACCGGAAATACGAGGGCATTGCCAAGTATCCGGCAGTCACCCGCGATATCAGTATGGTTATGCCTAAGAGTATTCTTGTGGGCGAGGTTGAGAAGGTCTTCGATACCAAGGGCGGCCAGTATCTGGAAAACTATGAACTCTTCGATATCTATGAAGGGGCCCAGATCAAGGCCGGATATAAGTCCGTGGCGTATTCCATCACCTTCCGGGCGAAGGACAAGACTCTGGAGGAAGCGGATATCACGGCTGCCATGAATAAGATCCTGAAAGCTTTGGAAGATATGGGAATCGAATTGCGGCAATAGCAGGGAGACGGAAATGAATGTAAAGGATTTTTATTACGATTTACCCCAGGAACTGATCGCTCAGGATCCCTTGGAGGATCGGTCAAGCTCCCATCTTCTGGTTCTTCATAAGGAGACGGGAGAACTGGAGCATAAGATATTTCGTCAGATCACGGAATATCTTAACCCGGATGACTGTCTGGTGATCAACAATACCAAGGTGATCCCGGCCCGGCTATTTGGCGAGAAGGAAGGCACTCAGGCGAAGATTGAGATATTACTTTTAAAAAGAAAAGAAAACGATATCTGGGAGACATTGGTCAAGCCGGGAAAGAAAGCCAAGCCCGGCACCCGGATATCCTTTGGCGGAGGACTTCTCATTGGAGAAGTCCTTGAAGTGGTTGAGGACGGCAATCGTCTTATCCAGTTTCATTACGAAGGTATCTTCGAGGAGATATTGGATCAACTGGGCCAGATGCCTCTGCCACCTTATATCACGCATCAGCTGGAGGATAAGAATCGGTATCAGACGGTGTATGCCAAGTATGACGGTTCCGCCGCTGCCCCAACGGCAGGACTTCACTTTACGCCGGAGCTGTTAAATGAAATCCAGGCTATGGGCGTGCGGATCGCGGAGGTAACGCTGCATGTGGGGCTTGGAACCTTCCGTCCGGTGAAGGTGGAGAATGTACAGGAGCATCACATGCACTCGGAATTCTACCAGATCGATGAAGAGGCGGCCAACATCATAAATGAGACGAAGCAGAGAGGCGGCAGGGTTATCTGTGTGGGAACTACAAGCTGCCGGACCATCGAATCGGCTGCGGCAGAGGACGGCACGATCCGGCCGTGCAGCGGGTGGACGGAGATATTCATCTATCCGGGCTATCGATTCAAGGTACTGGATTGCCTGATCACGAATTTTCATCTGCCGGAGTCCACACTGGTGATGCTGGTGTCGGCACTGGCGGGTCGGGAACAGATCCTGCATGCGTATGAGGAAGCTGTAAAGGAACGGTATCGGTTCTTCAGCTTCGGGGACGCCATGTTCATAACGGATTAGCCAGACCACTACAGAAATGGATGCAGCGGACCTGTTACAATTTTGAGGTGACACATTGAATATCAATTATCAGAAAGAACTGGAAACGATCATAGCAAAACATCAGCGCGCGGGAGAGATTCCGACGCTATTCCTTCATAGCTGCTGCGCACCCTGCAGCAGCTATGTTCTGGAGTATCTGTCTGACTATTTTTACATTACCGTGTTTTACTATAACCCCAATATTTACCCAGATGAAGAGTATTTTAAGCGGGTGGAGGAGCAGAAGCAGTTTATCAAACGTTTTCCTGCAAAATATCCCATCCGGTTTGTGGAGGGGCGTTTTGATAAGGAGCGCTTCTATCAGATGGCGAAGGGCCTGGAGCATGTGCCGGAGGGCGGTGAACGGTGCTTTCGCTGCTACGAGCTGCGTCTTCGGGAAGCCGCGGAATACGCAAGTTCTCATCACATGGACTATTTTACCACAACGCTTTCCATCAGTCCTTTGAAGAATGCTCAGAAGCTGAACGAGATCGGGCTCGCCCTGGCGGAAGAATACGGCGTGAATTATCTTGTCTCTGATTTTAAAAAGAAAAATGGTTATAAACGTTCTGTGGAGCTGTCACGGGAATATGGCATGTATCGGCAGGATTACTGCGGGTGCGTGTACTCCATAAACAGTTCAGCCATCGCAGGTATTACGAGCGAATCATGCTTGCATGAATGAGCACGTGTTACATGCGATGGCTGAACTGAAAATTTTAAAATTTTCTTGCAATTCCCGTGAAATATGCTAAAATAACACTATCTATCTTATCGAACGAACCCCCAAGTACGACGAAGAACAGGAAGAATATTGTACAGTGCAATAGCGACTGCTGCCATTCACGGAATCGGCAGCATGATCATACAGGTGGAGACCGATGTGTGCAGCGGAATGCCGGAATTCGAGATGGTTGGCATTCTCTCCTCAGAGGTGCGGGAGGCCAAGGCACGCATACGCTCCGCGATACGGAATACCGGTTTTTCCCTGCCGCCCAGGAAGGTTACCATCAGCCTTTATCCGGCGGATGTGCGCAAGAGCGGAACAGGCTTTGACCTGCCCATTGCCCTCTCGGTGTTGGCGGCCAACGGCCTTCTGGATACCGGGAAGGGAGCACATACTCTTTTTGCAGGAGAGATCACCTTAAGCGGGGAACTGCGCCCAATCCGCGGAATCCTTCCAATGGTGCTGGCAGCCAAGGAGGCTGGCTACCGGGAGGTGGTAGTGCCCAAGGACAACGCCCGGGAAGCCTACTTTGTGAAAGGGATCACCATACATCCTGCCACATCACTGGCGCAGGTAGTTGCATGGCTTAAGGGAAGCGAGAGCCTGGAAACTATGTCCTATAATATAGAAGAAACAGATGCGGGTGCTTTGGCAGACGTGGATTTTGCAGAGATCAACGGACAGCGCCTTTTGCGGCGTGCCTGTGAGGTGGCGGCTGCAGGAATGCATAATATCCTGATGGTGGGACCGCCCGGCTCCGGCAAGACCATGGCAGCCAGGGCGCTGCCGGGAATCCTTCCGCCCCTTAAGGAGGAAGAGATGACAGAGCTGGCGAAGATCTACAGTGTCTGTGGTTTGTTTGAGGAGCGGAAGAACAGGCTGTCTGCCCGGCCGTTCCGCAGTCCCCATTATTCCATCACCAGGACGGCACTGGTGGGCGGAGGACGTATCCTGTCACCGGGAGAGATCAGTCTGGCTCACAAGGGCATTCTGTTTCTGGATGAGCTGACGGAGTATGAGAAGCCGGTGCTGGAACAACTGCGGCAGCCGCTTGAGGAACGACAGATCCATCTGGTACGAAACAGCGGAAGCTACAGCTACCCGGCGGATTTCATGCTGGTAACAGCGCTGAATCCGTGTAGCTGCGGTTACTATCCGGATCGTGAGAAATGTACCTGTACACCGGGGGATGTCCGGCGTCATCTGGCAAAGATTAGCCGTCCCCTTCTGGATCGTATGGACATATTTGTTGAAGCGCCTAAGCTTCACCTGGAGGATCTGGCACCCCCAAGAAAGAACGAGAGCTCGGCAGAGATACGCAGGCGGGTGCAGAGAGCGCATGAGCTCCAGAGACAGCGTTATCAGGGAGAGAACTTCTTTTATAACAGCCGTATACCTTCGGAGAAGATTGACATCTATTGTCCCATGGAACAGGAGGCAAAGCAGCAGCTTTCCAAGGCCTTTGACGAGCTGGATTTAAGCGCACGCGCATACTATCGGCTGATCCGGGTGGCACGAACCATTGCAGATCTGGCGGAGAGTTCCAAGATCCAGGGCAGTCATATGCGTGAGGCGCTCCTATACCGGAGCATGGACGATGCACTTTGGAGGAGAGGGATATGAAGGAGAGGATGATGAACGAGCGTACAGAGAAGGAACAGCCTTTGAATGCGGATTTATTAAGATACCGCTACTGGCTTGCTTCCCAGAGCACCCTATCCGCCAGAGAGAAGCTTTTTCTGCTTAAAAGGTTTGGCGATGAAGAAGCGGTTTTTACGCTGTCAGAGGCAGCGCTTGAGAAGGTACAGGAGCTTACGCCTACGGCCAGAGAGGCGTTGCTTGCGGCTAGGAGAGATGATTCATGGCGCCAATCCTACGAGAGCTTTCGGGAACAGGAAACAGCGCTGATCTGTTGGGACGATGCAGAATATCCTGGGAAACTTCGGGAGATATACGATCCGCCCTATTGTCTGTTTGTGAAGGGGAGTCTGCCGCCGTCGGACAGAAAGGCTGTGGCTGTAGTGGGAGCCAGAGGGTGTTCGCCCTACGGCGAGACTGTGGCCTGCAATCTTGGCAAGCAGTTAGCCCTCCACGGAGTCAGCGTTATCAGTGGCCTGGCGCTTGGAATTGACGGAGCCGCCCATCGCGGGACCTTGGAGGGGAAGGGCGCCACCTATGCGGTGATGGGGTGCGGTGTGGATGTATGTTATCCTGTGTCTCACCGGAAGCTTTACCGTCAGATCTGCGAGACGGGCGGTGTTCTCTCGGAGTTTGCTATGGGGAGCCAGCCAAGGAAGGCTTTCTTTCCGATCCGCAACCGGATCATCAGTGGTCTGGCGGATGCAGTTGTAGTGGTGGAGGCAAGACGGCGCAGCGGATCGCTGATTACGGCGGATCGGGCGCTGGAGCAGGGAAAGTGTGTGTATGCTGTTCCCGGAAGAATCAGCGACAGCTTAAGCAGCGGCACAAACTGGCTGCTTTCCCAGGGGGCAGCACCCTTTTATTCCATGGAAGAATTTCTCATCGATCTGGGTGTTTGCGGGAAGAAAGAGCCTGTTAACAAAATTTTAATGGAAATTCCACTTGCAAAAAACGAAAGGTTGGTGTATAGTGTTCTGGATTTGACACCTAAATTTCTGGAGTGTATTATAGAAGAGACGGGACTGGATTTTGCCGAGGCTATGAATGCTGTGTACAGTCTTGTGGAGTGCGGGTGTGCAAAGGAAATCTATAAAAATCATTATATCCGGACGAATTTTTAAGGATCAAAGGAGCACAATTATGGCAAAGTATCTTGTAATCGTGGAATCACCGGCAAAGGTAAAGACAATTAAGAAGTTTTTGGGGAAGAATTATGAGGTGGATGCTTCCAACGGTCATGTGCGTGATATGCCGAAGAGTCAGCTTGGTTTTGACCCTGCAAATGATTATGAACCGAAGTACATCACCATCCGGGGCAAGGGCGATATATTATCCAAGCTTCGGAAAGAAGTGAAGAAAGCAGATAAAGTATATCTGGCGACGGACCCTGACCGCGAAGGGGAAGCCATCTCCTGGCATCTGTCCCAGGCCTTGAAGCTGGATCCGGCAAAAACATGCCGTATCAGCTTCAATGAGATTACCCAGAAGGCTGTGAAGGAGTCTCTGAAGAAGCCAAGAGATATCGATATGGATCTGGTGAATGCACAGCAGGCACGCCGTATGCTGGACCGCATGGTGGGATATCGGATCAGTCCGCTTCTGTGGGCTAAGGTGAAGCGGGGCTTAAGCGCCGGTCGTGTCCAGTCGGTAGCCCTGCGCATCATCTGTGACCGTGAGGACGAGATCAACGCATTTATCCCGGAGGAATACTGGAGCCTGGATGTGAAGCTGGCTATCGCCGGAGAGAAGAAGCTTCTGACGGCCAGGTATTACGGCGACGAGAGCGGCAAGAAGGAGATCCGCTCCAGACAGGAACTGGATGCCATCACCACAAACCTGAAGGGAGCAGATTATCAGGTGCTGGAAGTGAAGCGGGGAGAGCGGGCGAAGAAGGCACCGCTGCCCTTTATCACAAGTACACTGCAGCAGGAGGCAGCCAAGACCCTGAATTTCTCCACACAGAAGACCATGCGGCTGGCGCAGCAGCTCTATGAAGGTGTAGACATCAAAGGACAGGGTACCGTTGGACTTATCACATACTTAAGAACAGATTCCGTCCGCATCTCTGAAGAGGCTGATGCGGCTGCACGCAGTTATATCCGTGAGAATTACGGTGAGAGATATGTCTCTACAGAGGAAAATGTCAAGAAGGGAAACAGCCGGATCCAGGATGCCCATGAGGCGATCCGTCCTTCCGACATCGCCAGAACTCCGGTTCTGGTGAAGGATTCCTTAAGCCGTGACCAGTTCCGGCTGTACCAGTTGATCTGGAATCGCTTTGCTGCAAGCCGTATGAGCCAGGCCTTGTATGAGACTACCGCCATTACCATCGGTGCAGCAGACAGTCGGTTCCACGTGGCAGCATCCAAGCTGGTCTTTGACGGATTTATGTCTGTATATACCACCGATGAGGATGAGAAGGGCGATAACAACGTGCTGCTGAATGCTGTTGATACCAACACGAAGCTTTCCTTCCGGGAACTGGAGGAGAAGCAGCATTTTACCCAGCCGCCGGCGCATTTCACCGAGGCCTCTCTTGTCAAGGCATTAGAGGAGCTTGGAATCGGACGTCCCAGTACCTATGCACCTACCATCACTACCATATTGGCACGCAGATATGTAGCCAAGGAGAACAAGAATCTCTATGTGACGGAGCTTGGTGAGGTGGTGAACTCCATCATGAAGGATGCCTTCCCGACCATAGTGGATGAAAGCTTTACCGCCAATATGGAGTCGTTGTTAGACAAGGTGGAAGAGGGAACCGTCAATTGGAAGACCATTGTTAAGAATTTTTATCCGGATCTGGAACAGGCGGTACAGGAAGCGGAGAAGGATCTTGAGAAGGTGAAGATTGAGGACGAAGTTACAGACCAGGTCTGCGAGATGTGTGGGCGTAATATGGTGATCAAGTACGGTCCTCACGGACGTTTTCTGGCCTGCCCCGGTTTCCCGGAATGTAAGAATACCAAGCCGTATCTGGAGAAGATTGGTGTTCCGTGCCCCAAGTGCGGCAAAGAGCTTGTCTTAAAGAAGACCAAAAAAGGCAGAAAATATTATGGCTGTGAGGATAATCCCAACTGTGATTTCATGTCCTGGCAGAAACCTTCCACCACAAAATGCCCAAAATGCGGCGGATATATGGTGGAGAAGGGGAATAAGCTGGTGTGTGCGGACGCTCAGTGCGGTCATGTAGAAGAATTGAGAAAATAATTTGAATATTTCGAAATTTTGTGCTAAAATCAAAAGAAACGGCAAAAGAAAAGATTTATTTCTTAGGGAGGTATAAAATGAGCGTTCAGTTATTGGATAAGACCAGAAAGATTAACAAGCTACTTCACAACAACAACTCCTCCAAGGTAGTATTCAATGATTTTTGTGAAGTGCTGTCAAGCGTACTGGATTCCAATGTGCTGGTACTCAGCAAGAAGGGAAAGGTGCTGGGCGTTGGCACAGATCCGAAGATTCCGGAACTCACGGAAATGCTGACAGATGAGGTGGGAAGCTTCATCGATGTGATGTTGAATGAGCGTCTGCTTGGCATCCTGTCAACCAAGGAGAATGTCAACCTGGAGACGCTTGGATTTGTTGTCGGAGATGTGAAGCGGTATCAAGGCATCATCACACCTGTGGATATTGCAGGGGAACGTCTGGGAACTCTGTTTGTATACCGGATGGACAATTCGTACGAGATCGACGATATCATTTTGAGCGAGTATGGCACCACGGTGATCGGCCTGGAGATGCTGCGTTCCGTCAATGAAGAGAACGAAGAGGAGTTCCGGCGGGTTCAGGTTGTGAAGTCTGCCATCAGTACGCTGTCTTATTCTGAACTGGAAGCGATTACGCATATTTTCGATGAACTGGAGGGGAAGGAAGGCATTCTTGTCGCCAGCAAGATTGCAGACCGGGTAGGTATCACGCGCTCTGTAATTGTTAATGCACTGCGTAAGTTCGAGAGCGCAGGAGTCATTGAATCCCGCTCCTCCGGCATGAAGGGAACTTACATCAAGGTGTTGAACGATGTGGTGTTTGATGAACTGGACAAGATCAGAAAGCAAGATGAGAAAAATGGCTAGAGAAAATAGAGAAAACGAGCAGATGCAGGAAGGAAAAAAGAAAAACCGCATATCAGATATTCTGTGGAAGCTTGCTATGCTGGTCTTTATCTGTATTTTTGTCGTCAGTGCAGTGAAGCTGATCACGATCTTCTGGAATTACCATAAAGCGGATAAGGTAGCGGATGCATTTATGATATTTAAGCCGACAACGAACATTCTGGATGGCGTCGGAGAGATCGATCTTAGTAAAGACGAGACACCGCGGGTGAATCCCTCGCTGATTGAAATGATGAATCAGTATCCCGATGTGTGCGGCTGGATAACCATTGCAGATACCAATCTGGATTATCCCATTGCGCTGGGCGAGGACAACGAATATTATCTGCACCGTGCACTGGACGGTCAGGAGACCACATATGGCACCCCCTTCATGGATTATCGCGGACAGCGCGACTTCTCCAGCGTCAATAATATCATCTACGGGCATCATACCAAGACAAAGAAGATGTTTACGGCACTGGTGAATTTCAAAAACAAAGATTTTTTTGATGAACATACCGATGCGGTTCTGTTCGTCCCGGAGGACACCTGCAAGCTTGAGATCATGGCCTGTCTGCTGATCCGAAGCGATGACGAGGTGATCTATAATCCTTACGTGGATCAGGAGACCTTTGTGAACCATGTCAAGAGCAACGCCATGTATTATCGTGACACAGAGCTTGCGGAGGGGGATACGTTTCTGACGCTGTCCACCTGCAGCTATGAGTTTGAGAATGCCCGCACGGTGCTGGTGGCGAAGATTGTAAAGAATGATAGTGAAAAATAAAAAGCGATTGTTGCTGTGTTAGGTTGATTCCTGCCAGAGATAAATTTTTTCAAAAAAAGATTTACCTCTGGTATTTTTTTTGCTATAATCATATTGATTCAGTAAAAACATTTCAATTTCTTTTTAATCATGGCGGGTATTCCCCAATAACCCCCGACTTAAAAGAAACGTAATTTAAGAACAACGCTAATACTATGTGTAAAATTGCGGACATTGTGCGCAATGGTGCTTTTTTGCACCCTTTTATAGCTGTGGGTACATCCATGTCCGGCCACACGGGCGTGTTGTACATAGATAAAAATCAAAAAATACGGCTGCAGGATTATGCCCCAGAGAGCAGCCACCATCTCAAGGAGGAGAAGAAAATGGAGAACAGCAAAAACAGAAAGAACGGTAACAAAAAGTTGACAGCAGCGCTTGTGGTGCTGTGTCTGGTGACGGTATGCATGATCGGAGGAACAATGGCAAAGTATGTGTCAGGTACCACCGGGACAAGCACGGCCACCGTGGCAAAATGGAGTATTGGGGTCAATGGCAAGGAGATCGCGGTATCCCCGGAGACAACGGTGGATTTCAACCTGTTCACGACCGTGAACGAGGAGGATACCGCGACAGCGGAAGCAAACGTCACGGACGGTAAGATCGCCCCGGGTACCGGAGGAAGCTTCCGGCTGGTGATCGAGAATAAGAGTGAAGTGGATGCGAAGTATACCATTGCACTGGAAGAGACCAATGTCGGTGATGTTCCTATCGAATACAGCCTGGATAAGACAACCTGGAGCGGCGATATGTCCGCAATCAATACGGCGCAGAAGGACATTGCCATCGCAAGAGAATCAGGGGTCGAATCTGTAACTGTATATTGGCGTTGGGCCTTTGAGGGGGACGATGCTTCTGATACAGCACTGGGGATCGCTGCACGCACAGCGGCTCCGACCGTACAGATAGCAGCTGCCATCACCGCCACGCAGGTGGACTGACAGGCAGGATAGCGGCTACAGTCATCGGCTATGCAGGCTGAGTGACAGACCGTATAGCGATTATTTGACGATCCCGGAACGGACAGATGCCCGCATGTGGCGGCGGGCATCTGATACACCGGAAGCACTATCGTCCAGCAGATGCCAGAGCCCATCCGATCTGTCAGGCTGGCCCCTGGCATCTGCCGGAAGAGGAAGAGATGGAAGGAAAACAAGGAGGAAAGTCTTATGAGGAAAGAAAAAGCAGGACGGAAGTGTCTTACCGCATTGCTTGTGGCGGTACTTGTGGTAATGTCCACCAGGCTGGATGTTACAGCAGCAGCTCCGGGCGTGTTGACCATTACAGAAAAGGAGAGCGGTAAGGTCTGGGATACAAAGCAGCAGTTGGATATCTTTGACAGCGCACATTATGATGGGAAAGTTATAGCACCCGGCAGTAAAGGGATATACAGCTTTCTTGTACAAAATCAGACAGAACTTGCAGCGACCTGTCAGATCAGTTTCACAGAACAGAATCCGGCAGGGGCACCGATAAGATACCGTCTGCTGGAAAACGGAAATGACTTGTTGGGAGATAGCGGTACATGGCTGGATGTTTCGGGTCTGGAGCATGTTGCAAGAAGCCTTGCTCCCGGAGAAAAAACAGAATATACACTGGAATGGAAATGGGATACGAAAGATGACACGGCGGATACACTGATCGGAATCGCAGCACGTGACGGACTGACCTACACGCTCAACATCAATGTCACGGGAGAACAGGAAAGCACCGGGAACACACCAAAGACAGGGGACGGGCCCGGAACTGGTATTCTGGCAATGACGGGGATTCTGGCAGCATTTTCTTTTTCTGCGGTGGTGTGGCTTGCGAGGTTCAGGACTGTTAAACAGAAGAGGGAAGGAAGAGCATGAGAAGATACATGAAAAGAGAGGGATGGTGGGTAGTTATTCTTTGCTGTGCGTTGTGTGTGCTGCTGATCAGCCTGGTCGTCCAGCGTGCCAGGGGAGCCAAACTTCCGTTGGTCTGTGGCTGGGGGATGGCTGTGGTGGTGACAGGGAGCATGGAGCCTGAGATCCCGACGGGGGCGCTGGTATTGGTGCATAAGCAGGAATCTTATTCCGTTGGGGATGTCATATGTTTCAGTGATGCCGGGGAAAACATGGTGATGCACAGGGTGATTGCAATGGATGCGGTGGAACAAGGCATCATCCAGACACAGGGGGATGCCAACAACACGGCGGATGATCCGATTGCTGCAGATCAGATATTGGGAAGAGTTGTGGCAGTATCCCCGGCTGCCGGACACCTGGTCATCTGGATCAAGTCACATGTTCTGGAGGTACTGTTCTGCGGGGGCATATTTCTGGTGGCTGGATATATGGCAAGAAAGCTCCTGAAGCGTAAAGTGAAAAAGCCGGGTATTTAGCGGTAAGATCGAAAAAGAAAGGTAGAATGAATGATGGAAATTCAAGTGACAGAAAAAAGAAAATACGTAATTCTTTTCCTTGTAGTAGCCGTTTTTCTGGCTGTGTCATCTGGCCTTGTGGTTGCAAAAATGATAACAGGGGCAGAAGGCAAAGGTACGGTGGAGGCGGCTGCATTCGTTGTTGAAGCTGCAGGAGATGGAGAAAGTGAGTTCCGTATTGATTACCTCGATGGAACAGATCGCTATTACAGTGTAGAGTATCCGTTTACGGTGACAAATAAGGCCGATGGTAAGATCTGTGAGGTATCTGCGGAATATGACGCGAGCGTGGTTATAGAGGCTGCATCCGGATCCGAACTGCCGGATGGAATCGAGATCCGGATCGATGGACAGAATGTAGCATGTACACATTATCTTGATGAATATAGTGGTCACAACATATATAAATATACGCTGGAGCACGCAGGAGAATTTGAAGCCGGGGTGGAGAGGACAAAGGAGCATGCAGCAAAGATCATCATTGATTCCGAAAAGGTGGACAGCTCCTTATTACAACAACTATCCGGAACTGTAAAAATACATGCAGAGCAGATCGATTAGAGGGAGGAATATCATGGATAACAAGAATGGAAAAAAGAGAACAAACAGAGGTCTGATCCTCGTGCTTGCGGTATTATGCATGATGGTTTTATGTATGGCAGGTAGCGTATTGGCAAAGTATGCTGCTGATGTGGAAGCCGGAAAGTTTCAGATCAATTTAACAGATAACGCTCCATTTTCTTATACTGTGCAGTATATGGACGGAGAGAATGAATTACATGTACAGCAAGAGCGGGACACGAAGAAGAGCCATGTATGTACCATCATTGATACAATACCCCAAAAGAATGGATACGCATTTCTTGGCTGGTCAGCAAATAAGAATGCGGAAACAGCAGATTATAAGGCAGGGGATAGTATAATGCTAAATTATGGTGGCGATCATGTGACAACGATAAAGAAAACCCTATATGCAGTCTGGAAGATCTCAATGCCTATCCTGGAAACTGGGAAAAATTTTAATACTCATACGCCTGCGGAAACTACAGCGGTTATCTTTACAGACACAACGGCTCCGCAGGGCGCAACGCTGACGGATGTTTCAGAAGCAAAGGATGGCGGTATCATGGCCTGGATGGACGGAACCACTATGTATGTATCAACACAGCGGAGCGGTTTTCCCGCCTACGCGAATCCCGACAGTCAGTCCATGTTCAATGGGAAGAAGAGTCTTATAAGTGTTGATACAGCAAACTTGAACACTTCCTATTGCGAGAATATGATGCAAATGTTTTTTGATTGCACTTCCTTAAAGAACATTGAGGTGAGTCGGTTTGACATATCCAATGTCACAAACATTTCCGGGATGTTTTACTGCTGCTTTGCTTTGAAAGAAATCAATGTCAGTAAATGGAATGTATCGAATGTGACAAATATGAGGATGATCTTTGCGGGATATAATGGAGAAATGACACTGGTGAGCGTCGGAGATTTAAGCGGGTGGAACACCTCAAAGGCGACATATATGAGCGGTATGTTTCAAAATTGCGTAGATATAAAGAGTGTGGGAAATCTTAGCAATTGGGATGTGTCAAACGTAACAGATATGAGATGGCTCTTTAATAAATGTACCAGTTTAACATATGTTGGAGATCTAAGCAACTGGAAAACTGATCAGGTAATCAGTATGAGAGCTATGTTCTCAGAGTGCAATAGCTTGACAGAGGTTGGGGATCTTGGAAAATGGAACACCTCAAAGGTGACAGACATGGCGTATATGTTTAATGGGAATCTGGACACAATGGCATTGACTCACGTTGGAAACCTGGGCAAATGGAACACCTCAAAGGTAACAGATATGAGCTATATGTTTTCTCGATGTTCAAATCTGACCGACATCGGCGACATAAGCGGGTGGGACACTTCAAAAGTAACAAATATGCGCGTTATGTTTCAAAATTGCAAAGGTATAAATAGTATGGGAAATCTTGGCAATTGGGATACATCCAACGTAACAGATATGACCTATATGTTCAATAACTGTTCCAATCTGACCAACATCGGCAACTTAGGCAACTGGAATGTCGCGAAGGTAACAAGCATGGGACATATGTTTTCGAATTGCATTAAACTGGAAAATATTGGAGATCTAAGCGGTTGGGATGTTTCTAACGTAACGGATATGGAATGGATGTTCGGATCAGATTCCGTGGGCATGTTACTGACAGATATAGGGGATTTAAGCAAGTGGAATGTGTCAAAAGTGACCAGCACAAAAGCTATGTTTCAAAGTTGTAATAAATTTACCAATATACGTATTCCGTCCAGCCTGACTGTATACGGTTCATTCTGTTTTAATCACATGTCGGCCTATGCTGGAGAAACCTTTACTATTGGAAAAAACGTTACAAAGATCGGAAAATCTCACGTATTCTATGATTTTGGAACAGATGACTTTAAAGAGTTTAGAATTGAAGATGGAAATACGAGTTTTAAGGTTGTTGATGGATGTCTTTATACGGCTGATGGGACTACATTGATCGCTGTTCCGCGTAATAAGGTGTTTACAAACGATATATTTGAAATTTCGGAAGGAGTAGTGTTTATGAACGAACTATCTTTCAGTCGAAATTCAAACTTCTCCACGCTGGTACTGCCGGACAGCTATACGATTCGGTTCTGTAATCCAGGAGACAGCGAATATGATGGTGACAACATAAATACAGGATCAAATTTGGCAATTGCGCTATATTGTTATACCAATGTGAGCCGATTTGAAGTTAAGAGCAGCAACCCAAATTATATCTCAAAGGACGGCTGTATCTATAGTAAGGACGACACATCGCTGATTGCTGTACCGGACAAATACACTGGAGAACTTTCGGTGGCAGATGGGACAACGACGATACAGAAAACTGCTATTCGCGTAGAGGATGAACGGAATATGGATCGAGTGACCAGCGTAACGATTCCGGCAAGTGTAACACAGATCGATGAGTACGCGATGGAGAAGATCAACGCGATTGGGTGTCCAGTTACAGTAGACTCTGCCAACCCAAACTATACGGTAGTGGATGGCAAGCTGGCAACCAAATGATGATTTATAATAGAAGAAATTAATAACAAGTCAGATATGACAAGGCGGATATCAGCTCTTGACAAAAAACATAAAACGAGTTACGATTGTCATACAAAAACGAGGAGGCGATAGCATGGCAAAAGACGCAACACTAAATGTACGCATGGATGCGGAAGTGAAGGCGAAAGTGGAAAAGCTGTACCGGGATATGGGAACATCCTTCGCCGAGGCAGTCCGGATGTTTGCAGTCCAGAGCTTGAAAGAGAATGGCATGCCAATGATCGTGGCTGCAGACCGGACGAACATATATGACCAGCTTGCAAGGTATACTCAAAAGGTGTTAGAGCTTGAAGCAGCGAAAGGAAAGGATGTTACAGGTTGCTGATCCACTCGGAAGGGAGCGTTAAATGATGGCAGAAAACAATCAGGAAAAACTGAGTAAGGAAGAACTTGACAAGCTGGATCAGGAGATCATAGCAATGATGTACCGGGATGACCAGGTTGTCCTTGATTTCCCGTTGCCTGGTGTGCTGAAGGAATTAGTGGAAGAGGCGGATAAATATTTTGAAGCGAAAGACTGGTTCTGGTATGACAGAAGGGTATCTGAATTGGAATCATCCACGAAACAGTATCTCCTGTGTGGGTTGATCAACCAGACACAATTCAACCGTATCTGGAAGCGATATGGAATCTGATGATGGAGGCAGAAAGAATGTACCGGATTCCGGTACAAAGGGGTATAGCTTTGAAAAAATAGTTTACAAGCAGGAATGATTATGCTATAATGCAGAAGTGTGAGTTTAGCCCGTATTCGGTAAATGGACACTCCGACCTTTACTTAATATCTCACATTTAAGGGCGATGATTTAAAATAAGGAGGTTATCGTAATGATAGCGAAGGAAAAGAAGCAGGCAATTATTGCCGAGTATGCCAGAACACCTGGCGACACAGGTTCACCTGAGGTTCAGGTAGCGATCCTGACAGAGCGGATCCAGGAACTGACAGACCACTTGAAGGAGCATCCGAAGGATCATCATTCCAGACGGGGACTGCTGAAGATGGTTGGTCAGAGACGTGGTTTACTTTCCTATTTAAAGAAAGTGGATATCGAGAGATATCGTACACTGATCGATCGTCTCGGTATTCGGAAGTAGTCTTTGCTGCACGAAGGCAGGACAGGATAATAGAGCGGAGACAGTTCCGCTCTATTGTTGCTTTTAGCAAATGGATCAAAAGGTACCCAGGCAGAAGGAATGTTCCGAGACCACTGATATGCGCAGAAGAGAGTTTCTGGATATATCAGTAGTTTCGGTTGTCTTCTGCCATAACAAATAGAAAAGGAGACAAGATATGTATAAGAGTTATTCCATGGAACTGGCCGGCAGAACACTGACAGTGGATATCGGCCGGGTAGCAGCTCAGGCCAACGGTGCGGCGTTCATGCACTACGGTGATACGGTGGTATTGTCCACCGCAACTGCATCGGACAAGCCCCGTGACGGGATTGATTTCTTCCCGCTGAGCGTAGAATTTGAAGAGAAGCTGTATGCGGTAGGTAAGATACCGGGCGGCTTCAACAAGAGAGAGGGCAAGGCATCCGAGAATGCAGTCCTGACCTCCCGCGTCATCGACCGCCCCATGCGGCCGCTGTTCCCGAAGGATTACCGCAATGACGTGACCCTGAACAACCTGGTTATGAGCGTTGACCCGGAGTGCCGTCCAGAGCTGGTAGCTATGATCGGTTCTGCCATCGCAACCTGTATTTCCGATATTCCCTTCGACGGCCCCTGCGCTATGACACAGGTCGGCATGATCGATGGAGAATTCATCATCAACCCCAGCCAGGAACAGTGGAAGAATGGCACGCTGAACCTTACCGTGGCTTCCACCAGAGAGAAGGTCATCATGATCGAAGCCGGTGCCAATGAGATTCCTGAAGCACGGATGATCGAAGCAATCTACCTGGCACATGATGTAAACCAGACCATCATCGCATTTATCGATAAGATCGTAGCGGAAGTCGGAAAGCCCAAGCACGAATACACCAGCTGTGCCGTGCCGGAAGAATTGTTTGCAGCCATTAAGGAGATCGTTCCTCCCCAGGAGATGGAGGAGGCAGTCTTCACCGATGAGAAGCAGGTGCGTGAAGAAAACATCCGCAAGATCACAGAGCGCTTAGAGGAAGCTTTTGCCGAGAACGAGGAGTGGCTTGCAGTCCTTGGCGAGGCAATCTACCAATACCAGAAGAAGACCGTCCGCAAGATGATCTTAAAGGACAGAAAGCGTCCGGATGGCCGTGCCATCGACCAGATCCGTAGGCTGGCAGCCGAGGTTGACATTATTCCGAGAGTCCATGGTTCTGCCATGTTCATGCGTGGACAGACCCAGATCTGTGACGTTGTGACACTGGCTCCCCTGTCAGAGGTGCAGAGAATCGATGGCCTGGACGAGAACGAAGTAAACAAGCGTTATATGCATCACTATAATTTCCCCAGCTATTCCGTGGGTGAGACGAAGCCCAGCCGGGGACCGGGACGTCGTGAGATCGGCCATGGCGCGTTGGCAGAGCGGGCATTGATTCCTGTACTGCCCAGCGAGGAGGAGTTCCCCTATGCGATCCGTGCCGTTTCTGAAACATTTGAATCCAACGGATCCACCTCTATGGCATCTACCTGTGCCTCCTGTATGGCACTGATGGCCGCCGGTGTTCCCATCAAGAAGATGGTAGGCGGAATTTCCTGCGGACTTGTGACAGGAGATACGGATGACGATTATGTGGTACTGACGGATATCCAGGGGCTTGAGGACTTCTTCGGAGACATGGACTTCAAGGTGACCGGAACGAAGGATGGTATCACCGCTATCCAGATGGATATCAAGATCCATGGTTTGACAAGACCGATCGTGGAGGAGGCTATCGCCAGAACACGTGAGGCAAGACTCTACATCATGGACAATGTAATGTCCAAGGCCATTGCGGAGCCAAGGAAAGAAGTTGGCGCCTATGCGCCGAAGATCATCCAGACACAGATCGATCCCCAGAAGATCGGAGATGTGGTTGGCCAGAGAGGTAAGACCATCAATGCCATTATCGAGCAGACTGGTGTTAAGATTGATATTAACGACGAAGGCTTTGTTTCCATCTGCGGCACTGACCATGAGATGATGAATAAGGCACTGGATATGATCAATACCATTGTCACAGACTTCGAGGCAGGCCAGATCCTTACCGGTAAGGTTGTCAGCATCAAGGAGTTCGGAGCATTTGTAGAGTTCGCGCCAAGCAAAGAAGGAATGGTACACATCTCCAAGATTGCGAAGCAGCGGATCAACCGTGTGGAAGATGTACTTACCCTGGGTGATATCGTAACTGTGGTTTGCTTAGGCAAGGATAAGATGGGACGTATGAGCTTCAGCATCAAGGACGTTCCAGAGGATAAGGGTAACAACTAGTTTGGATATGAGCGTGTCAGTACACCAGAGTGTCTGAGCATGTTTGGTAGGAAGTATAAGAGCCGGGAATGTAACAGCTAGGTTGGCTGGAAGTTCCCGGTTTTTTTATGTGGTGTGTCAGGCAAAGTTTTCTTGAAGAAATAACCATTCAACCGATCTTTGCATATCTTAAAATAAAAAGGTGCTATGGACCGAGTAAAGAAGATCTTGAATACGGCATATGCATACCGACGAGGATACTTCGGAGAGGGTGTCGGCATAGCCGTGATGGACACCGGTATCGTGAGCCATCCCGATTTTGACCGCCGTATCGCGGTTTTCCGGGATTATATCGGATATCAGAAAAACATGTACGATGACAACGGCCATGGCGTTCATGTGGCCGGAATCATTGGCGGAAATGGGCGGATGTCCGGCGGAAGATACAGTGGCATTGCCCCTGCCTGCCATTTTATTGTGCTGAAAATATTGGACAATAAAGGAAATGGGAATACAACCAGTGTGGTGGAAGGCGTCAAGTGGCTGGTGGAGCACCAGGAGGAATATCGTATCCGGGTCGTCAACATCTCAGTGGGCATGGTGCTGAGTGCGAAAAATGAGGACCAGATGCAGCTTCTTGCTGCCGTGGATTATGCATGGGATCACGGCATAGTGGTGGTGGCGGCCGCCGGAAACAACGGGCCCGCGCAGGGAAGCGTCACCATACCGGGAATCAGCAGAAAGATCATCACCGTGGGCTGCTTTGATGACACCAACGAGGCTTTGAACAGGCAGGGATTGAAACCGGACTTCTCCGGGCAGGGGCCCACAAGCGCATGTATTATGAAGCCCGAACTGGTAGAGCCGGGAACCAATATTGTAAGCTGCGCCAATACCAGAAGCTATTATACCAGAAAAAGCGGCACCTCCATGGCTGCGCCCGTCGTTACCGGCTGCATTGGGCTGCTGCTATCCAAATATCCATCCTTTACCCCGAAGGATGTCAAGCTACGCCTCTGCGAACGGGCAGTAGACCTGGGCCTCCCGGCAAGAAAACAGGGCTGGGGAATGGTGGACATTTCCAGATTGTTATGATATAATCAAGGGCAGGCGCAAAGCGGATGCCCGCTACCCAAACGTAGCGTAGCGGAGTTCGGGTTTCCCGAGCACTGTGAGTTTTACATTTCGATAGGGTGATATTATGGACAATGCAAAGAGTGAAGATGCTGCAAATAAGATAAAGAAAGTCAAGAAAGTATTGCTTGGCCGGGTGGTTTTCGTCGCCCTGGCGGTGGCTATCCAGTTCTTTTGGATATTCTTTCTGATGTTTCGTTTCAGCAGACAGTATAATTTTTTAAACATTGTAATGGAAGTCATCGCCATTGTGGTGGTGTTGTATATCATCAATCAATGGAGTAATCCGGCGTATAAGATCGTCTGGACCTTTGTGATACTGATATTTCCATTGGGCGGCCTTCTGATCTATTTTGTGTTTGGCCGTTCCAAGCTGACGAAGAGAGCCAGGGAAGGGATGGAGCGTGTCCACCGGGAGGTTGCCCAGTTCCTTCCGCCGAACAAGGAACTGGAATCTGAGATTGCCCGGAAGGATAAGAATGCAGCCAATCAATCCCGATACATTACCGACTGGGCGGATTTTCCCGTTTATACCAATACGGAGACAAAGTATTACCGCTGCGGGGAAGAGATGTTCCCGGATATGCTGGAAGATCTGAAAGTTGCAGAGCATTTTATTTTCCTGGAATATTTTATCCTGGACGATGGCGTTATGCTCCAGCAGGTACTGGAGATCTTGCGAGAGAAGGTGCAGGCGGGGGTGGATGTGCGCCTGATCTATGATGATTTCGGTTCTATTACCACATTGTCCCCGAAGTTTTTCGATAAGGTGCGGGCTATGGGGATAAAGTGTGTGGCCTTTAATCCCCTGCGCCCGGTGATGTCAGTGGTCATGAACAACCGCGACCACCGGAAAATCTTTGTGGTGGACGGAACGGTCGGCTATACCGGCGGTCTGAATCTGGCAGATGAATATATCAATAAGCGGGAGCGCTTCGGCTACTGGAAGGATACCGGAATCCGCCTGGAGGGCATGGCTGTCTGGAGCTTTACGGCCATGTTCCTGGAAATGTGGAATTATATCAACCGTACTACGGAAGACTATACGGCATATCGACCGGAGCTCTTTATGAAGCGGCCATTTCAGGCGGATGGCTATGTGCAGCCTTATGGGGACTCGCCTCTGGATAAGGAAAAGGTGGGAGAGAATGTTTATATGAACATCCTGGGGCATGCCAGGGATTATGTCTATATTTTTACCCCATATCTGATCCTTGATAACGAGATGCTGACGTACCTGCGCAATGCGGCAAAGAGTGGGGTGGATGTGCGCATTGTCACCCCGGAGATCCCGGACAAAAAGATCGTTTTCTGGATGAGTCAGTCCTATTACCAGAGACTTCTGGAATGTGGGATCCGTATCTACCAGTATACGCCGGGCTTCATTCATGCCAAGTGTTTCGTGTGCGATGACAAGATCGCCACCGTCGGCAGCATCAATATGGATTACCGCAGCCTGTACCTTCACTTTGAGTGTGGGGTATGGATGTACGATACCGACACGGTGATGAAGGTAAAGGAGGATGCAGTTGCCACAATTGCACAGTCCAGGGAGATCACCATGGAGGACTGCCGCAGGCAATCCTGGATGAAACGACTGGTATTGAGCGTCCTGCGGCTGGTGGCTCCTCTTGTGTAACCTGACAGGAGCGGCATGAATGGAAAATGAGGCAATATAACAGGCACATGCCGGATGAAAGCTTTACGGCAGCAGGAACCCCAGCGCCTTTAAAAAGTAGTCGCGAAAGTGGGCTTCCGGCACAGAGTCGCCGTAAAGGAGATCAATGCTCCCAATCTCTTTGCCGTCCAGCTTATATACCGCTTTTCCGGCGATCTTTTGTGCAGTGATGGGAGCGGCGGTTGATTCGGGCAGTTGGATTTCTTTGGTGATGGAGGCAAGATTCTGACCCTTGGTGTCCAGGTAACGGAAGCTGTCGGCGTAATGAAGCGCTACCTGCTCTTTCGTGCCGCCGTTGACCGTAAGTGGTGGAAGGATATCCTTGTTGGTATCCTCATAAACCTTGCATTTCCCAAAACCATAGGTTAGGAGCGTGGCAGCGTCCTGAAATCGGATCTTGTAATCCGGCGCAGCCATGACTACAGCGATCAGGGTCATATCATCCTTGGTTGCAGTGGCAGAAACACAGTATTTTGCCAGCCCTGTGGAGCCTGTTTTTAACCCGGTAGCGTATTGGTACTGCTTGATCAGCTTGTTGGTGTTGGTGAGGCCGAATTCGCTGGAACCACGCCTGGTCACATGGGTGATGTTTTCCATCCAGATGGTGCAGTAATTATGTATCTGGGGATATTTAGTGATCAGTTCACGAGACATCAGTGCCACATCGTAGGCCGTAGTCATGTGTCCGTCGACGTCCAGGCCGCAGCAATTGACAAAGGTGGTATTTTCCATACCAAGGCCCTTCGCGCGCTGGTTCATCTGAGCGACAAATTCCTGCTCACTGCCGCTTACGAATTCCGCCATTGCTACACAGGCATCGTTGCCGCTGGCGATGGAGATGCATTTGATCATAGTCTCTACCGTCTGTGTCTCTCCGGCTTCCAGATAGACCTGTGAGCCACCCATACTGGCGGCATATTCAGAGACGGTGACTGTGTCCGTGAGCGCGATGGATCCGGCTGCAATTGCATCAAAGATGAGGATCAGTGTCATGATCTTAGTGATACTGGCAGGCCGCAGCTGCACATGGGCGTCCTTCTCATAGACGACAGTGCCTGTGGAGGCTTCCATGAGCAAAACAGAGGGCGCTGAAATGGACAGGTTATCCTGTGGTACAGCGGTTTCCTTTTCGGGATGGAGCGGGCTTGTGACAAGCAGGCTGATGGATAGTAGACAAGCGAGTATTCGATGCATAAAAGACCTCCGTGGGGCTTCCTTACATTCTAAGCAAAGATGTGGGAAAATATGCGCTTGTTTTCAGAATAAAAAAATGATAGGATGATAGGAGAAAAAATGGCAGCTTTATGGATTCTGCTTGGTGTACTCCTGCTTGGTATAATCTGGCAGTATATAGAACTAAAAAAATTCAAAGTGACAGAATACCGTTTTTCTACTGCAAAGCTGCACGAAGGCCGACGGTTTGCGGTTCTGGCAGACCTGCACGGGTTCACCTATGGGAAGAACAACGAGAAGCTGATCTGGGAGCTTTGCGCATTTCATCCCGAAGCGATCCTGATCGCGGGAGACATGATTGTTTCCGGTGATGAAGAAAGCTATAAAAAAGCGTATGACCTGTTATGCCGGATTACGAAGCTTGCGCCAGTCTATTATGGATTCGGCAATCATGAGAGCCGGGAGCTTCGATCAAGGAATAAGGCTGTAAACCAGACATTTTTGGAATATATGCGACGGGCGAAGGAGCTGGGTGTCATATTCCTTCGCAATGAGACAGAACTATCAGGAATTGGGACGGATGAGATCGCTGTCAGCGGCCTGGAGCTTGATCTTCGTTATTATGAGAAGCGGAAAGAGGTTCCCCTGGAGAAGGATTATCTGAAGCGTGTCCTGGGAGAAGCTGACCGTAAGCGTTTTCAGATACTGCTTGCACATAATCCGACTTACAGTGAGGAATATGCCGCGTGGGGAGCAGATCTTACGCTCTGCGGCCATAATCATGGAGGATTGATTCGCCTGCCGGGACGGGGAAGCCTGTTCTCGCCGCAGCTTACTTTTTTTCCAAAGTATGATGGCGGGCAATATGAGATCGCGGGAAAGCAGGTGATCGTCAGCCGTGGGCTGGGAACACATACTTTCCATATACGGATCTTCAACCGTGCGGAACTCGTTCTGGTACGGGCGGAATCCATGTAACAAGTTACAGTTAGAAGGGGCAATTTATGGAATTAAGTGTAAAGCTTCAGGTGTTTGAGGGGCCGTTGGACTTGCTGCTGCACCTGCTGGAAAAGAATAAAGTCAATATTTACGATATTCCCATTGTGGAGATCACCAACCAGTATATGGAATACATCGCTCAGATGCAGCATGAGGATCTGAACGTGATGAGCGAATTCCTGGTGATGGCGGCCACACTTTTGGATATCAAGTCCCGGATGCTTCTCCCGCCGGAGGAAGAAGACGAGGAGGAAGAGGATCCCAGAGCAGAGCTGGTGCAGCGCCTGCTGGAATATAAGATGTACAAATGCATTTCTCTGGAGCTGAAGGATCGGCAGATGGATGCCCAGAAGGTAATGTACAAGCTGCCCACTGTTCCGAAGGAAGTGCGGGAGTATGAGGAGCCGATAGACATTCAGGCACTTCTATCAGATGTGACATTGTCGCGGCTGAATGATATCTTTAAGTCCATTATGAAGAAACAGGTGGACAAGATCGATCCGGTGCGTTCCAAGTTCGGCAAGATCGAGAAGGAGGAGATCCCGCTGGAGGATAAGATGGCTTATGTGGAGGCCTATGCCGGCGTTCATGCTGCCTTCAGCTTCCGGTCACTTCTTCTGGCTCAGCGCAGCAAGATGGAGGTCATCGTAACCTTCCTGGCGATCCTGGAGCTGATGAAGATGGGAAAGATCACAATCTCGCAAGAGTATATTTTTGACGATATCAAGATAGTTTCGCATATTGCGGCGTAACGGAGGAGAAGACATTGGAAAAAAAGAACTATGAGGCGGCCATCGAGGCGATACTTTTTGCTATGGGGAATTCCGTAGAAGCGGGAAAGCTGGCGGATGCGTTGGAGATCACAAAGGAAGAAGTATGCCAGCTGGTGCGAAACATGATGAAACGATATGAGCGGGAGGATCGCGGCATCCGCATTATGGAGCTGGAGGATTCCTTTCAGCTATGTACCAAACCGGAGCTCTACGACTATCTGATCCGGATTGCCAAGCAGCCAAAGCGATATGTACTGACGGATGTAGTTCTGGAAACACTGTCCATCATTGCCTATAAGCAGCCGGTAACCAAGGTAGAGATCGAGAAGATCCGTGGTGTCTCCTGCGACCACGCAGTAAACAAGCTGTTGGAGTATGGGCTTGTCTGCGAGCTGGGGCGGCTGGATGCCCCCGGGCGGCCGCTGCTGTTTGGGACTACGGAAGAATTCTTAAGGAGCTTTGGCGTGCAGTCGGTGGAGGATCTGCCGGTGCTGGATCAGGAACAGTTGGAGGAGTTTAAGCAGCAGGCGGAAGAGGAGATGCAGTTGAAGCTGGATGTGTAGGGAACTTTTTAGGTTACTATTCTCAGACACCTCCACGCACATGCGCAAAACCAGCCAGCAGAGCTGTCTGGTCTACGCTCCGCTTCGGTCCGCGCTAAGCAAACGTCCCCCGGACGTTTAGCGCCACTGCTTCGCAGTTTTTTGTTTTGCTTATGTGGGTGGAGGTTCCTGATTCCAGTCACAGCTAAATCGCCTATCAGCCTCTTACGAGCAAGCTCGACGATTCTGATGGCAGATTTATCTGTGTCTGTGAATAGTAACCTTTTTTAGCAGATTATTAATACATATGGCTGGGGAACGTATTGCCATAGGAGCAGGCGCGTGGTAGAATAAAATCGTAACTTTCAATACCGAAAAATCAGAAAAGAGGGATGCACAATGCTGGAAAACAAAGTAGCAGTTGTTACCGGCGGTACCCGTGGAATCGGATACGCCATTGTAAAGAAATATCTGGAGCATGGAGCGAAGGTTGTTCTGTTTGGTTCCAGACAGGAAACAGCAGAGAAAGCAGTGGCTTCCTTGAAGGAAGAGAATGAACACTGGACAGTGGAAGGTATGTGGCCAAGGCTTACAGACGCCAAAGAGGTAGAGACGGCAATTCTCGCAGTTAAGGAGAAGTACGGCAGGATCGATATTCTTGTAAATAATGCTGGGGTGTCGGAGAGCACGAAGATCTATGATTATACACCGGAGCTTTTCGATAAGGTTCTTGATCTGAACGTGAAGGCCATGATGTATACCATCATTCCCACTGTCAAGCTGATGAAGGAGCAGGGCGGGGGCTGTATCATCAACACCAGCTCCATGGTCAGCCGCTACGGACAGCCCTCCGGTGTGGCATATCCTACCAGCAAGTTTGCAGTGAACGGACTTACCATATCCCTGGCCCGGGAGCTTGGGAAGGATCATATCCGAGTGAATGCAGTGGCACCGGGCGTTACGCAGACGGACATGGTAGCTGCTTTGCCGGAAAACGTAGTGCAGATGATCTGTGCCCAGATCCCATTGGGGAGACCGGGGGATCCGAATGAGGTGGCCGATGCCTTCTTGTATCTTGCCAGCGATATGGCCAGCTTCGTAACGGGTGAGATTCTGTCTGTAGACGGTGCAGGCCGGAGCTAACCAAAGGAAAATTACGTGTTTATGTATGCTATGTTTGATAAACACATATAATTTCAAGAAAGTATTTTCGGATGTGTGCCAGTGAAGAAAAAAACAGGTTTCCTATTTTTTGCATTATTTGTGATCCTTATTTTGCCGCTATGCATGCAAGTGAAAGCGGCTGTCTTAAAGGAACCGCCCACATCCGCAGAACCGGATTTTAAACTATATGCCAGGTCTGCCGTCCTTATGGATGCAGACTCCGGCCGGGTACTCTATGAAAAAGACGGATCTGTTCATATGCCGAATGCAAGTACCACCAAGATCATGACATGCATCCTTGCAATCGAGAGCGGAAGGCTTGACGAAACTGTGACCGCCAGCGCCTATGCCGCTTCCCAGCCCAAGGTGCATCTTGGTATGAACGGCGGAGAACAGTTCCGTCTTTTGGATCTTCTGTATTCCCTTATGCTGGAATCTCACAACGATTCTGCCGCAGCCATCGCGGAGCATATCGGCGGAAGTGTAGAGGGCTTTGCGGAAATGATGAATGATAAGGCAAAGGATATCGGCTGCACGGACACCTACTTCATCACCCCAAATGGTCTGGATGCGAAAAACAGCGGTGGTGTTCACGGGACCACGGCTTGTGATCTGGCTCTGATTATGAGCTATTGTCTGAAAAATGAAACCTTTCTTACGATCACACAGACTGCCAATTATTCCTTTGCAAACCTTGCCGGAACGAAACAATATGCCTGCTATAATCACAATGCTTTTCTTACCATGATGGACGGCGCGCTCACCGGAAAAACCGGATTTACCGGAAATGCAGGTTATTGTTACGTAGGAGCCCTGCGCCGTGACAGCCGCACCTTCGTGGTGGCTCTTCTTGCCTGCGGCTGGCCAAACAACAAGAGCTATAAATGGTCGGACACAAAAGCATTAATGAATTATGCACTGAACAATTATCAATATCAGGAGGTGTTCCAGCACCAAAAGGCTCTTGCACCGATTCCGGTAGAAAATGCCCGCCCGGCTGACTGGAAGCTCCATCAGCCAACCAACATCACACCAACGATCGAAGATGCCGAACTAAACATTCTGAAGAAAGATTCGGAACAGATAAATGTCCTTTATGATCTCCCGGATACACTGACAGCTCCCCTCAAAGCCGGAACCCAAATCGGAACCGTAAGCTACTACCTGGGAGAGCAGTGCATCAAAGCATATCCCGTTATGATAAAAGAAAATATACAAAGGCTGACAGCAGGCTGGTATTGCAGCTATGTATTGAGAAATTTTTTTATGATAAAAAATTAACAATTTGTCTGTTACCTATTGCCTAACACCTCCAAATGTACTATAATGCTACTTGGTGAAAATTGTTTTAAATTTATATATGGAGGTTAAACTATGAGTAACACTACTGATACTTTGGCCAGACAAAGGCTACTTCGCCTGCTGGACGAAAAGAGCTTTATGGAAATCGGCTCTCAGGTGACAGCGAGAAGCACAGACTTTAATCTGGGCCAGACAGACACCCCTTCGGACGGTGTGATCACCGGCTACGGACTGATCGACGGAAACCTGGTGTATGTATACAGCCAGGATGCAGCCGTATTGAACGGTACCGTAGGTGAGATGCACAGCAGGAAGATCACAGCCGTCTATGACATGGCAATGAAGATGGGAGCTCCGGTCATCGGCTTTATCGACTGCGCGGGAATCCGCCTGCAGGAGTCTGTGGATGCCCTGGAGGCAATGGGCGCCATCTATGCCAGACAGACTATGGCCAGCGGTGTGATTCCGCAGATCTGTGCTGTGTTCGGCAGCTGCGGCGGCGGACTTACCGTGATTCCGGCATTAAGTGATTTTACTTACATGGAGAAGAATGGGAAGCTGTTCGTGAATTCTCCCAATGCCATACCGGGGAATACGAAGGAGAAGTGTGATACCTCCAGCGCAGAATATCAGAGCAGCAACAGCGGCATCGTTGACGCTGTCGGCACGGAGGATGAGATCATCAGCCAGATCCGGGAGCTTGTCTGCCTTCTTCCCCAGAACAACCTGGAGGGCGGCTGTGCATGTGAATGCAATGACGATCTGAACCGCGTCTGCGAAGGCATTGCGGGAATGAAGGGGGATACCCGTCTGCTGCTTGCCTCTATTTCCGATGAGAATGTATTTGTGGAGACCAAGAAGGACTATGCGCCGGATATGGTAACCGGATTTATCAGGCTCAATGGCATGACCGTGGGTGCTGTGGCCAATTGCACCGAGCACTATGATGAGGAAGGCAACAAGACCGCAGAATATGAAGCTGCATTGACCGCAGGCGGATGCAATAAGGCGGCGGAATTCGTAAGCTTCTGCGATGCCTTTGAGATTCCGGTGCTGACCCTGACCAACACAGAGGGGCTGAAAGCCACCATGTGCTCTGAGAAGGGACTTGCCCGCGCGATGGCCCGAATGACAAGAACCTTTGCGGACGCTACTGTCCCGAAGGTGAACATCCTTATTGGCAACGCTTACGGAAGCGCCTATGTCGTCATGAATTCCAAGTCCATCGGTGCAGACCTTGTCTATGCATGGGATACGGCCAAGGTTGGAATGATGGATGCAAAGCTGGCAGCCTCCATCATGTATGAGAAGGAGAGTGCAGACGTTATTGCCGAGAAGGCCAAGGAGTACGATGCGCTGCAGTCCAATGTTCTTACTGCTGCAAGAAGAGGCTATGTGGATCTTGTCATCGCACCGGAAAATACCCGGAAGTATGCGGTTGCAGCCTTTGAGATGTTATATACCAAGAGAGTGGAAGAACCCATGAAGAAGCATGGAGCAAAATAAAGGATGAGGATTATGAGAAAAAGAATAATAGCAGTGCTCTGTATCTGCATGTGCGTCCTTGGCCTGGCTGCATGCGGAACGGATCCCAAGTCTGTGGATTACAACGGAAAGACCTATGCGGAACTGGAAGAGTATGCCAAGACCACATGGGAGGGTATCAAGTCCATGGACCTTAGCCAGATGGAGCCGATCGTTGCTGAGATCGACGCCATGTCGGAAGCGGAACGGATCGCCCTGATGAAGGCAAACGAAGGCCTGGAGGAGAATTACCTCCTGATCAAGAGCTGGATCGCTGTCAGCAAAGAGGCTGGAACATACGTGGATATCGATTCCTTCAGCGTCACAAAGACCGGGAAGACCACAACCACTGAGCTGCTCGTGAAGTTTGACAAACGGCCGGTCATGATGTCCATCGTTTATAAGAACAGAGATATGTCGGTAGAGACCACTACGGTGGAGCTGGTGTACACCACCGGTGAGAAAATGCAGAAGGCTGCATTAAACACCGTTATGGGTATGGGAACCGTATTTGTCATGCTGATCATTATCTGCCTGATCATTTCCCTGTTCCGGTTTATCCCGGTTCTGGAGGATAAGCTGAAGAACCGCAAGACGGCTGGGCAGGAGAAAGCAGTAGCAGAAGCAGCGCCGACAGTAACAGCAATTCCTGAGGCAGTCATTTCAGAGGCAGAGACAGACAATCTTGAATTAGTAGCAGTGATCGCGGCTGCCATTGCAGCAAGCACCGGACAGTCTACGGATGATTTCGTAGTACGTTCCATCAAACGAAGATAAGATCATTTAGGAGGAATAATCATGAAAAACTATACAATTACAGTGAATGGAAATGTTTATGATGTTACCGTAGAGGAAAACGGCCAGGGAGCAGCTCCTGTTGCACCACGTAAGGCTCCTGCGATGCCAAAGGCCGCAGCACCGGTTGCAGCTCCTGCTCCGGCAGCAGCACCGGCCCCCGCAGCAGGCGGAGCGGGCAGCATTAAGATCGAAGCCGGGGCAGCCGGAAAGGTATTCAAGATCGAATCCAAGCCGGGCGCACAGGTGAAGCTGGGCGATACAGTTCTGGTACTGGAGATCATGAAGATGGAGACCCCGGTTGTAGCACCTAAGGACGGTGTGATTGCCAGCATTAATGTGAACGAGGGACAGAGTGTGGAAGCCGGTGAACTGTTGGCAACCATGAACGAATAATTTAGGAGGTTGACCTTTTATGACTTATGTAGTTGAGACAATGGGAAACCTCATTCACCAGACGGCATTTTTCAACCTGACCTGGGGGAATTTTGTCATGATCCTGGTTGCCTGTGTTTTCCTGTATCTTGCAATTGCCAGGGGCTTTGAGCCGTTGCTGCTGGTGCCTATCGCATTCGGCATGCTGCTGGTGAACATGTTCCCGGATATTATGATGACCCTGGAAGAAGCGGATGGAGGCGCTGCGGGACTCCTGCATTACTTCTATCTGTTAGATGAATGGTCCATCCTGCCGTCCCTGATCTTCCTGGGCGTAGGCGCTATGACGGATTTCGGTCCGCTGATCGCCAATCCCAAGAGCTTTCTTCTGGGTGCGGCGGCGCAGTTTGGTATCTATGCAGCCTACCTGATCGCTATTTTGCTTGGCTTTACAGATAAGGCAGCGGCAGCTATCGCCATCATCGGCGGAGCGGACGGCCCTACCTCCCTGTTCCTGGCCAGTAAGCTGCAGCAGACGGGTCTGATGGGACCTATCGCAGTGGCGGCTTATTCTTACATGGCACTGGTACCTATCATCCAGCCGCCTATTATGAAACTTATGACTACCAAGGAGGAGCGGAAGATCCGTATGGACAACCTGCGTCCGGTCTCAAAGCTTGAGAAGATCCTGTTCCCCATTGTTGTTACCATCGTGGTTGTGCTGGTACTTCCCACCACAGCTCCGTTGGTTGGTATGCTGATGCTTGGTAACCTGTTCCGTGAGAGCGGCGTGGTTCGCCAGTTGACCGATACGGCATCCAACGCACTGATGTACATCGTTGTAATCCTGCTGGGAACCAGTGTCGGCGCCTGCACCAGCGCGGAAGCCTTCCTTAACCTGCAGACCATCAAGATCTTTGCACTGGGACTGATTGCATTTGCATTCGGAACCGCTGCCGGCGTGCTGTTCGGTAAGATTCTGTGCAAGGCGACCCACGGACAGGTGAACCCGCTGATCGGTGCAGCCGGAGTTTCTGCTGTTCCTATGGCAGCCCGTGTAGCCCAGAAGGTCGGTGCGGAAGAGGATCCCACCAATTTCCTGCTGATGCACGCAATGGGGCCGAATGTGGCAGGTGTTATCGGTACAGCCGTAGCGGCAGGTACCTTTATGGCGATCTTTGGGATCTAGAATATTGAAGGAGGAAAATCATGTCAGAAATAGTAAAAAAACCGGTAAAGATTACAGAGACTGTCCTGCGTGATGCGCACCAGTCGCTGATTGCTACAAGAATGACAACCGATGAGATGCTTCCGATCATCGACAAGATGGATAAGGTCGGCTATCATTCGGTAGAGTGCTGGGGCGGAGCAACCTTCGACTCCTGCCTTAGATTCTTAAAGGAAGATCCATGGGAGCGTCTGCGGAAGCTCCGTGACGGATTCAAGAATACGAAGCTGCAGATGCTGTTCCGTGGCCAGAATATCCTGGGATATCGTCACTATGCTGACGACGTGGTGGAATATTTCGTTCAGAAGTCCATCGCAAACGGTATCGACATCATTCGTATCTTCGACTGCCTCAATGATATCCGAAACCTGGAGACAGCAGTGAAAGCTGCCATCAAGGAGAAGGGTCATGCCCAGGTGGCGCTTGCATATACCTTGGGTGATGCATATACACTGGATTACTGGATGGATATTGCAAAGCGGGTAGAGGATATGGGTGCCCATTCCCTGTGTATCAAGGATATGGCAGGACTTCTGGTGCCTTATAAGGTCGAGGAGCTTGTCAGCGCATTAAAATCAGCTACGAATCTGCCGATTCAGCTTCATACCCACTACACCAGCGGTGTGGCCAGCATGACATACTTAAAGGCTGTGGAGAGCGGCTGTGATATCATCGATACCGCCATGTCTCCCTTCGCCCTGGGAACCAGCCAGCCTGCCACCGAGGTTATGGTGGAGACCTTCAAGGGAACTCCCTATGACACCGGTCTTGACCAGACACTGCTGGCAGAGATCGCGGACTATTTCCGCCCGATGCGTGACCACGCACTGGAGACAGGTCTTATGAATCCCAAGGTGCTTGGCGTAAATATTCAGACTTTACTGTACCAGGTACCCGGCGGAATGCTCTCCAACATGATCTCACAGTTGAAGGAGCAGAACGCTGAGGATAAGTATGAGGAAGTGTTAAAGGAGATCCCGCGGGTGCGTAAAGACTTAGGTGAGCCGCCTCTGGTGACACCTTCCAGTCAGATCGTAGGTACCCAGGCGGTATTCAATGTGCTGATGGGTGAACGCTACAAGGTTGCCACCAAGGAGACCAAGGCGATCTTAAGAGGTGAGTATGGTCAGACCGTAAAGCCCTTCAATCCTGAGGTGGTGAAGAAGGTCATCGGTGACGACAAAGTTATCACCTGTCGTCCGGCCGATCTCTTAGAGCCGGAGCTTGGCAAGATTGAGGCGGAGATGGCGCAGTGGAAGGAGCAGGATGAGGATGTATTGTCCTACGCACTGTTCCCGCAGGTTGCCACTGAGTTCTTCAAGTACCGTCAGGCACAGAAGACCAAGGTAGACCCGAATGTGGCGGATACCAAGACGGGAGCTTATCCGGTTTAGGAAAGTTGAAAATTCTATAAGACAAGATTGTATGTGGCAGCTGTGCTTGTGATGAAAGAATCATCGGCATGGCTGCCGCTTTTATATTTCTTTTCTATGTGTCACGACTATATTTTTCTGCAAATGAAGAGAAAGATGTCCTTGCCCCCTTTGCGTTGTTGTGGTAAGATGGTACGGGATAAAAAGGTGGGAGGAGATTATGACGAATACCAATGAACTGACCAATCGAATCAATGAGCGATACAGCAGTCTCAGCAAGGGACAGAAGCGATTGGCCACCTATATCACGGACAATTACGACAAGGCGGTTTTTCTGACCGCAGCCAGACTGGGCGAGATTGTTGGTGTCAGTGAATCAACGGTTGTCCGCTTTGCCATTCATCTGGGCTATAAGGGTTATCCGGAATTTCAGAAGGCTCTGGAGGAACTGGTGCGTAACAAGCTGAATTCGATTCAGCGCATGGAGGTCACCTACGGCAGGATCAGTCAGTCCAAGATTCTTGAGAGCGTACTGACGGCAGATGCGGAGAAGATCCGGCATACCCTGGACAATATTGACCAGAATGCATTTGAACTGGCGGTGGACACGATTCTGAACGCACAGCATATCTATATTGTAGGAATCCGCAGCTGTGCATCCCTGGCAAGCTTCATGGCATTTTACTTCAACCTGATATTTGAAAATGTGCATCTGCTGCATACCAACAGTTCCAGCGAGCTGTTTGAACAGATGGTACGCATCGGCAGTGATGATGTGATCATTGGCATCAGCTTTCCGCGGTATTCCATGCGGACGCTGAAGGCCATGGAGTTCGCAAATAACCGCAATGCCAAGGTTATCACCATAACCGACAGCGTTCATTCACCCATGAACCTGTATTCCTCCTGCAACCTGATCGCCAAGAGCGATATGGCCTCCATCGTAGATTCGCTGGTGGCACCTTTGAGTGTCATCAATGCGCTGATCGTGGCACTGTGCATGAAGAAGCAGTCCGATGTCGCACAGACGCTGGAGATGTTAGAGGATATCTGGGACGAATATCAGGTCTATGAGAATGACGAGATCAACCACATTGACGATTCCGTGAAAATGCGGTATGCGAAGCTGGAGTGACAGCAAGGCAGAAGAGTTGGGAGCGATATGCAGCGAGTGATCGTAGTTGGCGGCGGAGCCGCAGGAATGATGGCGGCTATACGAGCCGCAGAGCTTGGAAATAAGGTTCTCCTGTTAGAGAAGAATGAAAAGCTCGGAAAAAAGATCTATATTACCGGCAAGGGCAGATGTAATCTCACCAATGCCTGCGATACCGAGGAACTGTTTGGAAATGTGCCCCGCAACGCCAAGTTTCTATACAGCGCGTTCTATACCTTTTCCAACTGGCAGACCATTGACTTTTTTGAGGAAAACGGTTTAAAAACCAAGACAGAGCGGGGCGAGCGGGTGTTCCCGGTTTCCGACCACTCCTCCGATGTGATCGCCGCTTTAAAGCGCAGGCTGGAGAAGGAAGGCGTGGAGGTGCGGCTGCATACAACGGTGGCCGGGCTTCTTACCACAGAGGTGGGCGAGCAACCGTATGTGCGCGGTGTCCGGCTCTCCGATGGCACTGAACTGACAGCGGATCATGTGATCGTTGCCACCGGCGGCGTTTCCTACCCGGCGACCGGTTCTACCGGAGACGGATACCGATTTGCGAAGGAGCTGGGGCATACGGTGACAAGACGTATCCCTTCCCTGGTGCCTTTTGAAGCTGCCGAGGCCTGGGTGCCGGAGCTCCAGGGGCTTTCCTTAAAAAATATTTCCGTTTCCATATATAAGGACAGCAAGCGGTTGTACGAGGGATTTGGTGAGATGCTGTTTACTCATTTCGGCGTCAGCGGTCCTCTGCTCTTAAGCGCCAGCAGTCTGGTGAACGATTATTGGAACCGCTTCCCACTACAGCTTAAGATCGATCTGAAGCCTGCACTGACGGAACAGCAGCTGGACAAGCGTATCCTGCGTGATTTTGAGGAAAATGCCAACAAGTCCTTGAAAAATGCCGTACAGAAGCTGTTTCCGGCAAGGCTTGCGCCTGTGATGACAGCCTTAAGCGGAATTCCCGAAGAGAAGCGCGTCAACGAGATCACACGTGAGGAACGTGCGGCCTTCGTGCAGTTGATCAAGGGACTTCCGGTGACACTGACCGGATTTCGGGATTTTAAGGAGGCCATCATTACCAGAGGCGGTGTCTCGGTGAAGGAGGTAAATCCCTCCACCATGGAGTCGAGGCTTGTCAAAGGGCTGTATTTTGCCGGGGAAGTGCTGGACTTGGATGCACTGACCGGAGGCTTTAACCTGCAGATCGCCTGGTCAACCGGATTTGTGTCAGGTAACAGTTCAGCCAGACCGTAGAATGGCGTGGGCTGAACTGTTATATATAATTCAGAAAAAATAGGAGGAAAAACCGTGGGATTTAATATTGCCATCGACGGTCCGGCAGGAGCCGGAAAGAGTACCATAGCAAAGAGAGTTGCAAAGGAGCTTGGTTTTATCTATGTAGATACCGGTGCCATGTACCGTGCCATTGCTCTGTATTTTTTGCAGAACCAGATTGACACTTCCGATGAGAATACGGTACGGGAGGCTTTAAACGGGATTCAGGTATCCATTGCATACGAGAATGAAGAGCAGCAGATCCTCTTAAACGGAGAAAATGTGACCGGTTCTATCCGCCGGGAGGAGGTTGGAAATATGGCCTCCGTCACCAGTGCATATCCGTCTGTCCGTATGAAGCTTTTGAGCCTGCAGCAGGAGCTTGCGGCTTCCGCTGATGTGATCATGGATGGCCGTGACATCGGTACCTGTGTGCTTCCCAAGGCTCCTTTGAAGATTTATCTGACAGCCAGTGTTAAGACAAGGGCTAAAAGACGTTTTGAAGAGTTGACAGAAAAGAAAATTCCGTGTAATATAGAGGAGATATGCAAGGACATTGAAGAGCGGGATTATCGGGACATGCATCGCGATGTCTCACCGCTATGTCAGGCAGAGGATGCCGTGCTGGTGGACAGCTCTGATATGACCATCCAGGAAGTCACGGACGCTATCGTAGGCTATGCCAGAGAACGACAGGCGATAGCATAGGCTTGTGGCATTCCGAAGCATATAGAAGGAAGGTATGGAATGGAAATCAGGACAGCGAAGAGTGCCGGATTCTGCTTCGGCGTCCGCCGGGCGGTGGATACCGTTTACCGACAGGCAGCGGAGAAAAGCCAACCGGTCTACACCTACGGTCCCATCATCCACAATGAGGCGGTGGTGAAGGACCTGGAAGAGAAGGGTGTCAGGATCGTTGAGACAAAGGAACAGCTTAAGAACTGTAAGGAAGGAACCGTTATCATCCGTTCCCACGGCGTTTCCAGAGAGATCTACGATTTCCTTAAGGAAAATAGCATCGATTACGTGGATGCCACATGCCCGTTTGTTTTAAAGATCCACCGTCTGGTGGAGAAGTATACAGAAGATGGTTATCATATCCTGATCATCGGAGACAGCAGTCATCCGGAGGTGGAGGGCATTAAGGGATGGGGCGATGAGTCGCGCACAACCGTGATCTCGGACGCTAAGGAAGCGGAAGAATTCACGATTCCGGCGGGTACAAAGCTCTGTATTGTGTCCCAAACGACATTTCATAACAAGAAATTTAAATATTTAGTTGAAATTATAGAGAAAAAAGGGTATGATATAAGTGTTTTGAATACGATCTGCAATGCTACACAGGAGCGGCAGGCCGAAGCCAGCAGGATTGCCAGTGAGGTAGAGGCCATGATTGTGATCGGCGGAAAGCACAGTTCCAATACGCAGAAGCTATTCGAAATATGTAAAAAGGAATGTGAAAATACTTACTATATACAGTCACTTGATGATTTGGATGTAACAAAACTACAATCCATTAATAGCGTAGGTATTACAGCAGGGGCTTCCACCCCAAATAATATAATTGAGGAGGTTCAAAAAATGTCAGAAATGAGTTTTGAACAAATGCTGGATGAATCTTTTAAAACTATAAGGAATGGAGACGTAGTCGACGGTACCGTTATTGGTGTGAAACCAGACGAGATCATCTTGAATATTGGTTACAAGTCGGATGGAATCATCACTCGTAATGAATATACGAACGATTCCAATGTTGATCTGACCACCGTGGTTTCCGTAGGCGACCCCATGGAAGCGAAGGTTTTAAAGGTGAATGACGGCGAAGGTCAGGTATTGCTGACCTACAAGCGCCTGGTGGCAGAGAAGGGCAATAAGCGTCTGGAGGAAGCGTTTAACAACCGCGAGGTTCTGCGCGCTCCGGTCACACAGGTATTGGATGGCGGCTTAAGCATCGTCATCGACGGAGCCAGAGTGTTCATGCCTGCCAGCCTGGTATCCGATACTTATGAGAAGGATCTCACCAAGTATGCAGGCAAGGAGATCGAGTTCGTGATTACCGAATTCAATCCCAAGAGAAGAAGAATCATCGGTGACCGCAAGCAGCTTCTGTTAGCTGAGAAGGCGGAGCGCCAGAGAGAGCTCTTTGATCGCATCCAGATCGGTGATGTGATCGAGGGAACCGTCAAGAATGTAACCGACTTCGGTGCATTCATCGACTTGGGCGGTGCAGACGGACTGCTCCACATCTCCGAGATGTCCTGGGGCAGAGTGGAGAATCCCAAGAAGGTATTCAAGGTAGGTCAGGTTGTTACGGCTTACATCAAGGATATCCGCGATACCAAGATCGCTCTGAGCATGAAGTTCGAGGATGACAATCCCTGGAGAGATGCAGACTTAAAGTATGCCCCCGGAACCATTGTCACCGGTGTAGTTGCCAGAATGACAGAGTTTGGTGCATTCGTAGAGCTGGCTCCCGGCGTGGATGCGCTTCTGCATGTGTCCCAGATTGCCAAGGAGCATGTGGACAAGCCGTCTGATGTTCTGAAGGTTGGTCAGGAGATCGAAGCCAAGATCATGGACTTCAACGAAGAGGAGCACAAGATCAGCCTTAGCATGAAGGCACTGCTCTCAGACGATGAGCCTGCTGAGGAAGCCGCAGCCGAGGTTGCAGAGGAGTCCACTGAGGAAGCTGCCGCTGAAGTTGCAGAAGAGCCCGCTGAGGAAGCTGCAGAAGTAGCAGACGCCGTTGAGGAAGCTGCAGAGACAGCGGAAGCAGTTGAAGAAGCAGCAGAAGCCGTTGAAGAGACAGCAGAAGTAGCAGAAGCCGTTGAGGAAGCTGCAGAAGAAGCTGCCGAAGAGAAGACAGAGGAATAAAAAAGACTGTATTACATACAGCACAAAATGAATAAGCAGAACAGCCCGTACTTACGAGTCAGGAATTTGAAATGATTCAGAAGTATGGGCTGTTTTTTGTTATCGAATGAGCTGTTGCAGATGATTTCTGCAGCAGTTTTTTATTTTTGCAAAAAAACGAAAAAAGTTGATTTCTGACACACTCATAACAATATGTGGGATTTATAATAGAGTAAAAACAATGTATAATCAAGAAAAGATGACAAATGATAATGTAAAAAACAGACAGAAAATGGTCCTTTTAAGAAAAAATATTATTAATTATATTGGAGTCGGGCAATGGGAAATGGCAGATACGAAGTAGTGAAAAACGAAAACTCAACCATTTATCTGAAAAGGGAAAAATCGGATAAGACATGGGTTTCGAATGCACATTATCATGATTCGATAGAGTTTTGCTTCTATATAAAGGGCAGAGTAGTCTGCCACGTCAATGGAGAAGCTTGTGATATGCAGGAGGGGGAGATCACTGTCATAGACAATCTGAATGTCCATTATTTTGAACTGGAAAAGAACAGTGAATATATTGCACTCCGAATTGGCAAAGATTATATGAAGGATTTCTATATGCTGCATAAATCGGATGACGGAAGAGTCAGCTTTCCGCTTCGCCTGCAGAAGACCTGTGAAAATAAGGAAACCTATGATGTGTTATATTTGTTTCTTAAGAACTTCAGAGACTGTAATGAATTACAGCTGATGGGATATGTGAATCTGATTCTGGGCACTATGGAAACACATTATGATCTCATACATTATACCGGCCGGAAGAAGGTTCTCGAAAAGGAGATTCTGCAATATCTTCATGAGAATATCAGCAGGGAGATTACGCTGAAAACAATGGCCAGACATTTTGGCTACAGCGAGAATGCCTTTTCCCGTAAGGTGCACGCCTTGATCGGTCAGGATTTGCGGACATACTTAAATTATCTGCGTGTAAAAAACGCCCTCGATTTAAAGCGAAATGATCCTTCCATAACAAATACAGCAGCGGCTGCGGCCAGCGGATTCAAAAGCATGAATACTTTTTACCGCGCTTATGCAAAATATATGCAGAAATATCAGGAAACAGATGCAGAAAGCTTTTATATATAGCAGGAGGAGAAAAATGAATGGACGAAGAAGGAAAACGGTAGTAATTATCGGGACATCTCTGGCAGCGGCGGCAGTGATCGCAGTAGTAATTGCATTGACTGCAAAACACGGCAGCAGAGGAGAAGAAAAGAAAGATCCAAATGAAGTTTCCATGGAAGCACAGTCTTCCGGCGAAAAGAAAGAAAACAACCGGGAAAATGACACCGGAGACAACATTTCAGACTTTACAGCGAACGGAAGCGATAACGCTGCGGATACAGATCAGGACAGCACCCCAAAGAAGACAGACGATATCAACCAGGACAATGCCGGGGACAACCGTACCGGATTCAATTCAACGGATACCTCCAAAGATACAAAAGACAGCGGGCACGGTTCGACAAACACTGGTGAAAAGATGGAACCCGGAAGAGAACCGACAGACGATCCGGCAGCTTCCGATGATCCGTCGTCATCTGTAGATGAGAGCCCACAAGACCGTGGTTGGTCCGGCTACTATTAAACAACAGAGAATATAGAAGAGGAGAAGGAAGATGAAGAGACGGATTGTAGCCGGAATCGTGGCGGGTATATTGATCCTGACACAGATTTCCTATCAGGTAAGAGCGGGGAACGGGGATAATACAGAAGCATTCCCCTTGGCCTATGCAGATATCTGGAGTGCACCCGCCACGGTAAAGGTGCTTCAGACAGCGCAGGCAAGTGATTATGACGATGTACGGACAGATCATATCTCGCTGGTATCCGGAAAGAACGAATATGAAAGCGGACAGATTATTGTTTCGGCAAAAAGGGATCTGTCCTTCACCGTTAGCGTAAGCGATCTGGTGGACGTAACCGACGGGGCAAACCGCATCGGAAAAGAAAATTTTCGTGTATACATACAAAAATATATAGAAGTTACAAGAAACTGGCATAACAACGGTGCTCCCACCGGAAACTATCCGGATGCGATCCTGCCGCAGGAGAATGCAGTTACATATGGACAAAATGTGGTAAAAAAAGGTGCGAACGGCGGCGCATGGCTGGAATTCTATATTCCAGAGACTGCGTCTGCCGGAACCTATCAGGGGACTGCAACGGTAACTGTGGGAGAAGCAGTGCAGAATATCCCGGTTTCCCTGAAAGTGTATGATGTTACAATACCAAAAGATTCCTCCCAGAAGAGCCTGTTTACCGTTAATTGGCGGCAAGTGGCTGTCCACGAAGAAGATGGTTCCCAGGAGATGGTAGACAAATATAATGCGTTTTTGATGCAGTATCGATGCTCCCCTACGGGAATGGAGAAGATATATCCCGTCAGCGCGGAGGAATTTGCCAACCGGGCCTATGCCTGGTGTAAGAAGGGAATGTCTACCATCGGGCTTTCGGTAGGAAACAGTACGCGGGTATTGGGCGGATTCACAGTATTTGACTATGAATATGTGGCTGACAGGATTGCTGCTCTTGCCAGGAAGAGTTTAGAGACCAATTACAATCTGATTGAAAAAGCTGCGTTTTACAATTTTTATATTGATGAGCCTTTCTGTTCCCAATATGAAGATGGTCAAGTGGCTGCCTGTATCAAAGCATTTGATCTGGCAATTGAGAAAGCAACGGCTGATTTGGCAGCTGACGCATCTTTTCGCGGAGCATTTGCCGATCAGCTACTGGCAGATGTTCGTAATATTCCGGATGTTGTAACAGACTACAACACCGATGCGTATGGCAATTCCCATCGTTATCTTGATCCGATTAAAAATGCAGACGGAAGTCTGTTCACCTATGAAGGAACCAATGCCAGCGTATGTGCGAAGCCGGATGCCTATGGTTCAGAAAATGAGCGGGCTACCTACCGGAATGGACAGGAGCTCTGGTGGTACAGCTGTAATGAACCACGATACCCTTATCCCAGCTATCACATTGACGATTCCATGACCAGCACCATTGCCTTTGAATGGATGATGGCAGAATATGATATTGTGGGAAATCTGTATTGGTCCGTCAATTATCATGTGGGCGAAGATGGTGTGGATCTTAAGGATCCGTATGATGTTGCACACAGAGGGTCGGGTGCCAACGGCGAAGGTGCCATTATCTATCCGGGAAAACAGTATGGTGTAGACGGGCCGGTGGCAAGTATCCGGTTAGATGCGATTCGGGATGGCTACGAGGATTATGAACTGTTTCAGATGATAAAATCCGAATATGCGTTTCGGGGAAAAGACAGTTCCGCTGTTATAAAAGAGATTACCAAAAACGTATATGAGGAATCCTCTGTGACCGGCGGTGCATTGGAATACGAGGCAGCCAGAGAACTTCTGCTTCAGACAGCAGAAAGTTTAAATACAATTACCTTCCTGGGTGGTTCCATCCGGCTTCCTGAGGAGTATGACATGAATGCTGATGCAAAAGAAAAGGAAGATGCTTTGAAGAAAGCGGATCTTCGCTTTGGCTATCTTGTTACATTGCCGGAAGGCAAAACCATAGATGAGCTTAACTGGTATTGGGAATGGAAGGTGGACGGAAGTACAAGCCGGACAAAGATTGTGGATGGTGTGAATTATATGGCCCTTGGCGATAACACCTATCGCACAAATCTTCTGATCGCTGGAATTCCCATGGATACCGATTATGGGACGCGCATCTGCGCTACTTTGAAGCTCTCCTGGCAGGGAGCGGAAGATATTGAAATCACGGATGAGGTAAGAGTTCGCTCCGTGCAGGAGGCCGCCGGGAGTATCAAAGCGGAGGCAGATACCGGAACCGGTACAGAGACGACACAGATGGTGGACTATGTAACCACACTTATTGCGTGGAAAGCTCGTGCGGGAGAAACAGATGATAACGGAAGCAAATGGTGATGACAAAGAAATCGGTTTCGAAGGAATGATATTCTCATGATGGGACAGTCATGAGTTTAAAATAAATATTTCTTTTCAAATCAAAGGAGGATTATTATGAGAAAGCAAACCAAGAGAAAATTACTAAGTATGATGTGCGTGCTTGCATTGACAGCCGGGATATTGGGTGGATTTGGCGTAAAGAAGGCCGACATCGTAAACGCTGCCAACACACAGATCGGCATATCTTTCCTGGGCGGTTCCGTACGTATGCCGGAAGGATATGCGGTAGGTGCCGCTCCTAAGGACAAGGAAGCTGCTACCGGAAAGGCAGACTTACGGTTCGGTTATACCATCACGCTGCCGACTGGATTGACCATGGCTGATATAAACTGGTCATGGCAGTGGGGCGTAGAAGGTATCACAGGTACACGGACGGTGATTGGGGTGAATTATATTGAACTTGGGAATAACAGCTACCGTACCAACCTGGTGATCACAGGGATTCCCATGGATACGGATTATGCAACGAATATCCATGCAGTTTTGAAGGCATCCGTGAAGAACAGCACGGACACTGCTGTGACAGATACGCAGCAGACACGTTCCGTGAAACAGGTAGCAGAGGAGATCAAAAGCGGAATAGATGCAGGTACGAGCACAGAGACAGCAGAAATACAGGATTATGTGAATTGCCTGATCGGAACAGAATCGTATACAAACGGAACCCTATGGAACACGGATAGTGAAGAAGCACTGGGCGGTCATAGTCAGACTATTTACACGTGGCTGTCTCAATATGAAGGAGAAGAAGGCGTGATCCGCTGGAAAGGCACCGGAGATGATGTCTGGGGACATATATTCAGAAGTGTTTCACCGATGTTTGCCAAGGAAGCATATGCAGGAAGTGACACGCTGGTATTCAAGGTAAAGACGGATGATCCGGACGGAATTGCAGATATCCGGTATTTTGCAGAAGGCCAGACATATGATCTTATCTATACAGCGGTTACAGATGTATGGACACAGGTGGAAATTCCGCTTACCAACACGAAAACGGCAACAGATACATCTGCCTGTGAAGGAAATTTTGAAAATTTCTGGGAGAAATTTGTCACAAACAGCAGCAGTATGATCTGGTGTGGGGAAAGAAGTTCAAATGACGTTTCCATCTATGTTGCCGATATTAAGCTGGTGAAAAAGGCTGTGGTGACAAGCACGATAACCAAGGCAGCCGCCGGACAGGAGCTTGTATTGTCAAGTATTGATAATCATGCAGCGGTATTCAACGGTCTGAAAAACATCTCCTGTTATGTTACAAGGCCGGATGGAAGTCACTATATTGTTACAAACGGAAGCTTTACACCGGAGCAGAAGGGGACATACACGGTTTCATATCAAGCAGAGAATTCCTTCGGATCCGTTACTTATGGAAGCTATCAGCTTAAGGTATATGAAGCAGGAACGCTCTGGGATACGGACAGCGAGGCTGTCTTAGGCGGACATTCAACAGCAGTTTCATGGTTGAAAAACTATGAAGGACAGGACGGCGTCATTTGTGTAAACAGTGGTGTCTGGGCACATCTGTTCCGCGGTTCCAGCCCGGTATTTGAAAAATCCGATTATGAGGGCAGTGATACACTTGTATTTAAGGTCAAGACAGACGATCCGGATGGTTCTGCCAACTTTCTGTATTTTGCAGAAGGCAAATCCTACGATCTTAATTGGACAGCCATAACAAATACTTGGACAGAGATTGAGATCCCTCTGACCAATACGAGCAGCGCTGCCGACGCCTGCGAAGGAAACTTTGAGAATTTCTGGCAGAAATTTATTGAGAACAGCACCAGTATGATTTTCTGCGGTGATGCTTCAACTACGGATGTCAAGATGTACATCGCCGACATCAGGCTGATCAAGAAATAGAGGTAGAGAAGACGATGACTAAGTATAGATATGAAAGTCCTTACCTGGAAAAAATAGAGCTGGACAGCGAGGATATTATAACAAGTTCGGTGATCGGTGATAATGACAGTCCATTTTCTCCCCCTACAGGGAATGCGGATAACATTGGTACATGGACGGATTGAAGTGAAACATATGCAACAGGAGAGATGAGATGAAAACAAGAGGAACACAACAATCAAGGCGCAAGAAGAAATGGAATGTCAACAGGGGTGTGTTTATCGCTGTCGGTGTTACGCTGCCAATCTTAAGCTTTATCATTTTCTGGGTGAGCGTCAATTTTAATACGTTGCTACTGGCCTTCCAGAAGCCGCAGACAGGCGAATGGACCATGGATAATTTCCGAACCTTCTGGGATGAACTGACCAGCGAGAACGGCGACATCAATATTGCCCTTCGCAACACCATAATTTATTTTGCAGAAGGCATCCTGATGCTGTTTGTGAATCTGTTTGTGGCATATTTCCTGTATAAAAAAATCTATATGTACAAGGTATTTCGGATCGTATTCTATCTCCCGGCCATTGTTTCCGCTGTGGTTTTGACCAGCATCTTTTCGGAATTCATTAAGCCACAGGGGCCGCTGGGTGTGATCCTAAACAGCCTGGGACACCCTCTGCCCACAGAAGGACTCCTTGGCAGAACCGCTACTGCAACCTGGACGATCATTGCCTATTGCATATGGACAGGCTTTACCGGCATGCTGATGTTTCACGGCTCTCTGGCACGAATTCCCGTGGATGTGATCGAGGCCGCGAAGCTGGATGGCTGCGGCCCGTTCCGGGAGCTTGTAAGTATTATCTTCCCTCTGATCTGGCCGATGTTCTCTACGCTGCTCATCTTCCAGATGACAACGCTGTTTACCGCCAGTGGACCGATCCTTTTGTTCGATTCTTTGAATCAATATCAGACCCAGACCGTTTCCTACTGGATCTTCCGGCAGGTATACGGAAGCGGACAGGCAGGAGGAAGCGGTTTCTACGGTGTGGTATCGGCGGCAGGCCTGTGCTTTACCATCGTAGGAGTGCCGGTGATCCTGTTGGTGCGTAAGATCATTGAACGAATTCCGGCAGTGGAATATTGAGAAGGTGGTGATGAGAGAAGTGACAGCGACAAAAAAACACAGTTTGAGAAAACGGAAGGTCAAACGATCAAAGGGAGAACGGATCCTGTACATATTTGTATGGATACTGTTAATGATCTATACGGTATCTATGATCTATCCGATCATATGGATGGCAATCAGTTCCTTTAAACCTTTTGTGGATTATACACTGGATCTGACGCTTGGGAATGCCTTTGCGATGCCGAAGATATGGCGGTTTCGGAACTATCTGGAGGTATTTTCCATGATCAAAACACCGGATGGTGCCGGATATCTGGAGATGGTATGGAACAATATCTGGGAAGCTGTAGTGCCGGTATGTGTCTGTGCGTTGGTGGAAACATATTTTGCCTATGTCATGTCCCGTTTTCGTTTCCGGGGCAGGAACCTTATCTATGCGGTGATCGTGTTCTCCATGACGATCCCGGTAGTCGGAAACAGCGGTGGTTACTTTAAGTTGATTTATGATATGGGTCTGTATGATACGCCGTTTTTTAAGATTGTGACTGCCATCACCTTCGGCGGTATGGGATTCATGGTCTATTACGGATTCTTCAAGAGTATTTCCACCAGCTACGCCGAGGCGGTGTACATTGACGGCGGCGGAGAGTTTACCTTGTTCTTCAAGGTTATGCTGCCCCAGGCAAAGCCAATGATGATGGCTCTGATGATAAACTCCTTTATCGGGCAGTGGAACGATTATATGGGACCGTTGTTATACATGCCCTCGTATCCGACCCTTGCATCGGGAATGTATCTGGTGAAGAACACCTTGCTGCGGACAGGGAAAGCCCCTCTTTATTTTGCGGGCATTATCGTTTCTATGATTCCGGTATTGGTATTATTCCTCTGCTTCTCCGATAAGATCATGGAAAACATGTCCATCGGCGGAATCAAAGGTTGATAAAGACAAACCAACAAACAAACAACAGAAAGAAGGAAATGTAAATATGAAAAGCATGATAAGAAGAGTGATAGTGACATTCCTGGCAGTGACGCTGACGGCCACAAGCTTAACCGGATGTGGAACGTCCGGAGGCGGCGGAAAGAATGGCGATACGGACCAGCTTCTGGAAGTATACTGCTGGCAGGCCGGTTATGGTACGGAATGGCTGGAGGCGCTGCTTAAGGACTTCGGCGAGCAGGACTGGGTAAAGGAAAAATATCCGAATTACAGCTACAAAACAGTAATAAACGACGAAAACACATATGGTCAGACACGTATTACCAACCCGGACAGCAATACCATCGATCTGCTGTTTACACAGGATATGGAATGGTATTACGGAAATGAGGATTATCTGCTGGATCTGACAGATCTGGTGTTCAATTCAGAGATTCCGGGAGAAGACGGCCGCAAATTTATCGATAAGGTATTGCCGGATGTTCTTGATATGCTGGCATATCTTCCGGAAGGCTCGGAGAATGCGAAGTACTATTCTGTTCCGTGGTCTACGTCTATACTAGGGTTGGTTTATAATGAGACGCTGTTAGAAGAATTGGGGCTGAGCGTTCCCAGGACTACCGATGAGCTGTTTGCCCTTATGGAGACGGTGAAGAGTTGGGGAGGAAAGAAATCGGCTTATCCATATACGTATTCCCTTATTTCTTCTCAGATTCCTTATATTGACTCCATGTTTACCGAATGGTGGGCACAGTATGAGGGCGTGGAGAATTTCAAGAATTTCTGGAACGGGATTGACGAGGACGGTGTCCGCAACTCGGTGAAGATATTCGAACAGCAGGGACGTCTGGAATCCTTAAAGATCATGGAGAAGCTGCATCGCGAGGAGTATGGATATTATGATCGGTCTTCCTCGAACTACGATTTTATCCAGGGACAGTCCCGCCTGCTGATCCGCCAGGGTCTGTTCTTCGGAAACGGTGACTGGTTCAGCAATGAGATGAAGGATCTGGCACTGGGATATAAGGAGCAGGGATATGATGATAAGATGGGGATGATGGTTACCCCTGTGATCAGTTCCATTGTAGAGAAGACACCAACGATTAAGGAGACAGCGGCTGCGGAGGGAAAGACGCCGGATGAGATTCTGTCAGCCATAGTAGCAGAGATCGATGAAGGAAAGACAGCTTCTTCCTACGGAACCGTAAGTCAGGCTGATTTTGACCGGATCCGGGAAGCACGCGGTATGGTCTATAACATTGCCAGCACCAGCAATGGAGTCATTCCGGCAAACGCATCGGCGAAGGATGTGGCGGTGGACTTCCTGCGTTACATGGCGACAGACAGAGCGAACACCATATATTGTCAGAACACGTCGGGCGGACGCCTGCCCTTCAATTTCAGTCTGGAACGGGACAACAAGGAAGAATTCGACAAGATGATGGCGGAGGCGGAAAATACCTTTAATCTCCAGGCGGAATGTTCCAGACTCATGATCCGGGATTTCACAATTATGCTTCCCTATTATCTGACCTTCCCGTTGGGGCGTGACGGCGATGTAAGGTATATTGCCGGCTGTGAGTCAGATGGTATCAACACCATGTTTGTTACGTACGATAAATCAGCACAGTATATCTTTGATAAGACTATCGAATACTGGAACGAAAATAATCAGGCCCGATGGAACCGCGCACTGAGTCAGGCGGGATTGAACTGATGATGATTCCGGACAAAGGATAAGGAGAACAGATGCATTACGAAACGGATCTTGCAACGATATATTGCATGACATCTTCCGCACGAATCCGCAGGGAAGAGGAAACCATAGAGCGGGATATGACAGAAGGTCTGCAGTTTCTTGCGGTTAAGAACGAATATGAAAGCGCCCAGCTGGTGATACGGGCGAAAGAGGATCTCTCCTTCGCCCTTAAGCGCGATGACCTGGCGAATGACAAGGGCGATATTTTAAGCAAAGATAATTTTGCCTGTTATTATGAAAAATATATTCAGGTTGATCGGAATTGGAGAAAAAACGGATATCCCACGGGATATTACCCAGATGCTTTGATTCCCGAAGATGCCCCCGCCATGCATGGCGAGAACAGGATACAAAAGGGAGAAAACGGAGCGGTTTTTGTGGATCTTAAGATACCCAAAGATCAGCCGGCCGGAGCATATCGCGGATTTTTTACCCTGTATGCAGGAAGGCCGGTTTCTGTGGCGGTTTTTGTCCATGTTCTGGATCTGACACTGGAGGATGTTACTACGTCAAAGAGCCTGTTCGCTGTCAGCGCATCCTATATGGAACATTTTGAAGGTGAGAAGAGTCAGGAGCTGTACGAGAAGTACGGTGCATGCCTTCGAAGGCACAGACTTTCCAGTACCAATCCATATTTTTGCGACGATGAATATCCTTACAGCGAATGGACAAAAGCTTGTGCCGAAGCGATAGAGAAGGGAGCTTCTACGATATCTGTTCCGACTCCGCCGCTGAAATCGGAACGCTGGGGCGAGATTGTGGATGAAGAGGATTTCATAAAACGCCTGGTGGCCTTGAAGGATAAGAGCTTTGAACTCAGGAAAAATCTTGTGGCGTATGTGCGGCATTACGAATGGATGGTGGACGAACCCTTCGGCGTAAAATATCCGGACGGAAAAGTAAAGTATTGCATTGAACGCTGGCCGATGATCCTTAAGAAAGCGGCGGAGGCCTGCAAAGAGGACTCTCGCATGGATACGCCTATGGGACAGGAAATCTTACGGTCGATGGCAGTGATTCCAAACGTACATACGGATTTTTACGACCGGTTCAACCCACGTATGCGGGAGGTGCTGGATGAAAACGGACAGCGTTATACATATGATGTGACAAAGGTCGCTCTTTGCCCCCGGTTTGAGGGGTATGACCATCCGTCGCAGCGCGCCTGTTACAAGAATGAAAATGAACGCTGGTGGTACGGCTGCAACGCGCCAAATGCACCTTATCCGGGCTATCATATTGATGATATCGGCTATTCCGCCAGGATCATCGGCTGGATGATGGCAGAGTATGATATCAGAGGCAATCTGTACTGGCTTACCAATGACGGAATGAACATGAATGTAGTTCCTGCGGCATTTCTGGAAGATATTTATTCGTATCCGGCACATCATGGTGCCGGCTCCAATGGGGAGGGCATCCTCATGTACCCCGGCAGGCCTTACGGCATCTATGGTCCGGTGGAGACAATACGCTTAAAGGCCATCCGGGACGGAAATGAGGAGTATGAATTTCTGAAAAGGCTGATCCATGGATATGCACAGAAGGGCGTGGATGCGCTGCATATCATAAGCCGGATCACTGCCGCTCTTTACAGCGGCACCAGAATCGATGCAGAGGGCAGCTATTTTGACCGTTCCAGAGAAGCAGTATTATATCTGTTGGAGCTGCATGAAAGGTATGGTCTGACACTGGATATTGCGAAAGCAGAACAGGGTGCTTGGAAGCTTACGGCGAACGCAGATGCGGAATTTTCCTTTACGGTGGATGGAAGAGCGGCAGAACAGACGGAAAACGGGATGGTTTGCCTGGCGGAAAAGAAAACCGGATTTGCAGCGCTTGAGTTTGTGTTTGGCGGGGTAACCAGGAATCTTTCCTTATTTGTCGGAGGCGGGGTAAAGATCATCCTGCACGAGGAGCTGTTTGAGCAGCGAGCCATAACCGGCGAGTTCACCTCAATGACCATCAACTATCATGATATATACCGGGAACTGCGGATCCAGCCGGAGGGCAGTAAGCCGCAGCTGAAACTGCATTTTGAGGAAGAACTGTCACAATATACGCTTTGTGATCTTCTGCTTCGGGCAGAAAAAGAGACCGGCTGTATTGTAAGAAACAACGGAGTGACAGTGGCGGAGGTTACGCTCCATAACGGATGGAACCGCGTACACACCAAGGCGAAACAACTCAGCGGAAAGATACTGGAACTTACGTTGTCAGAGAATGCTGAGATTGCGTTTGGCGAAGTCTACCTGTTCCATTGAGGGTGTCTGGAAGGAAAACAAGGAGGAAATGAGATGAAACGGAAACGAATCCTGGCAGGTGTTCTGGTGGCAGTCACGATTCTGTCAACGGCTGCCTGTGAGACGAAGAAGCAAACTGCCGATGAAGCCGACGGGAATAAGGAGGCAGCTGCGACGGTTGCGGATGCCACGGTCTGGAGCGCTCCGGCTACCGTAAAAGTGCTGTCAACGGCGGCCATTGAAGATTATGAGGATGTAAAAACCGATACCATTTCCCTGGTATCCGGGAAAAACGAATACGAAAGCGGACAGATTATTGTTTCCGCTCAAAAAGACCTTTCCTTTACGGTATCCTTAAGCGATCTGGTGGAGGAAAATAATGCGGGGATCATCAGCAAGGATCATTTCACCGTATATACACAGAAATATATCAATGTGCTGAGAAACTGGCATGGAAACGGTGCGGCAGTGGGTGGTTATCCGGATGCGATCCTGCCGCAGGAGAATGCGGTGGCATATGAGCAGAACGTGGTAAAGAAGGGAAATAACGGCGGGGCATGGCTTGAGTTCTTTATCCCGGAGGATACACCGGCCGGCACATACAAGGGAGAGGCGACGGTGACCGTTGGAGATTCCAGCCAGACAATGCCGATCTCCTTAAAAGTATATAACGTAACCGTGCCCACGGAATCTACACAGAAGAGTGTATTTACCGTAAGCTACACCCAGGTGGAAGTTCACGAGCTGGACAGTTCATGGGAGATGGCAGGCAAATACTTTGACCTGTTGTTAAAATACCGTTGTTCTCCCACAAGTGTAGCAACAGATGCTACCAGTGCGGAGGAATTTGCCGAAAGAGCATATGCCTACTGCCAGAAGGGGATGTCAACGATCGGCCTGCCCACAGGAGGCGGCTCGCAGTACTTAGACGGTCTTGAGGTATTTGATTATGAATATACGGCGGAGCGTATTGTCGCATTGGCGAAAAAGAGTTTGGATAGCAATTATGATCTTCTGAAAAAGGCGGCTTTTTATAATTGGCGAATCGACGAGCCGTTCTGCGCAGCTTACCCGGACGGACAGGTGGCTGCAAGTATAAAAGCATTTGATCTTGCCATTGAGAAAGCAATTGCTGACCTGAAAGCGGATCCGTCCTTTACCGGAGCATTTGCAGATCAGCTGTTGGCAGACATCCGTAACATTCCTGACGTTGTAACGGACTACAACACGGATGCGTACGGGAATTCCCATCGGCTTCTTGCCCCGGTAAAGAATGCAGACGGCAGTCTGTTCTCCTATGAAGGAACGGATGTCAGCATATGCGCAAAACCGGATGCATACGGATCAGAAGAGGAGAGAGCCACCTACCGAAATGGCCGGGAGCTCTGGTGGTACAGCTGCAATGAACCGCGGTATCCGTATCCAAGTTATCATATTGACGATACCATGACCAGCACCATCGCCTTCGAGTGGATGATGGCGGAATACGATATTGTGGGGAATCTCTACTGGGCAGTTAATTATCATATGGATGAATCCGGACAGAATTTGGAAAATGCCTACGATGTGGCACACAGAGGCTCCGGAGCCAACGGAGAAGGCGCCATTATCTATCCGGGAAAACAGTACGGCGTGGACGGACCGGTGGCAAGTATCCGGTTAGATGCTATCCGGGATGGCTACGAGGACTACGAGCTGATCCGGATTCTGAAGGAAGGATATGCAGCATTGGGAAAAGACTCTTCAGATCTGATTCACCAGATTACGGAAAGTATCTACAAGGAGTCCTCCATTGTGGGCGATTCCGCAGAATACGAAGCGGCGAGAGAGATTTTACTGCAGTCCGTAGAGGCAATGCAGTCTCCGGCTCAACTGACGATCAACAGTATCCGAAAGGAAGAAGCTGCCTCCGGTGAACAATACAGCTTTACGATAAGCGCGGCGGAAGGCACCGAGTTATATTCGGACGACACGAAGCTTACAGTACAGGACGGACAGTATACCATCGTAAAATCCCTGACGGAGAGCAGGAACTATCTGAAGCTGAGTGCGAAAAAGGATGATACCCAATCCATAATCCGGATATATCTGGGCGGAAAACAGGCTGCATGGCAGAAAGACACCTTCAATGAGGAAAATGTGACCGGTGATATTTCCGCAAGACAGCAGGACGAGAGTTATTACAGAGTGACAACAAATGCGTCAGGCGGCAAATGGCAGATTGTCACAACGCACGAGAGCCTGCAGCAGATCAACGAGAAAACAGCGCATTATCTGATGAAGCTGTATGCAGAAAAAGAAACCGCGTATACCATCTATGTTACCTATTCCGGGTTCGGAAAGGTGGCAGCCCAAAGCGGTACATTGAATGTCGGCATGAATCAGATCGACCTTGATTTCTTCACGACTGTGAACTGGACAAGAAACAAATCCATAACAGAAATAACGATCATGCTGGAGGACGGGACATGGATCGGTCTTGGCGAAATTAAACTGTACGAGGTGTGATATGAGAAGAAGACAAAGAATGATATCTTGTTTGCTGTGTGTAATATGCCTGCTTGTCGGAAGTCTGACCGGGTGTGCCAAGGAAGAAAAGTCAGAAATCCCACAGGAAGAAACCGTTACGCTGTATAATTTTGAAAAGGGTACGGCAGCTGTGCGCATGGCTCTGCAATTCGGCAAAATCGAACCAAATGAGACAGCGGAATATGTAAAGGAGGGAAAGCGTTCCTTAAAGCTTTCCCCCTCCAATGCAGTTTTGACGGAGCCATATGCGTATTTTCCGTTTGAATCATCCCTTTTGGGATTCAATTATGACGATATCACGCAGATGCCGGAATTCACCATGGATGTATACAGCACCATAGACACTTCCATGAATGTGGGGCTGTATTTTTCCAAAGCGGCTGATCTTCGCTCTACGCCGAAGACATATGAGTTGAAGCAGGGGTGGAATAAGGTTACCTACGCCATCGATTATTCTCTCATTTCCATACAGTATAACTTTACCGATTGCAAGGGGCTGTATGTGAGCTTTGACGGAACAGCGGATTCCATGCCGGTGGTCTATCTGGATGACCTGGTATTTAAAAACGAGCAGGCCGACATCGTGGAAGAGGATCTTGTGCGGATCAGCCGTACCGAAAACAGTATGGAGATCTGTGATTTTGAACATGCATATCAGAATCTTGCCTTTTTCTGCTGGAACACAGCTGCTTATACACCGGCTCCTGAATTCAAAATCGTCCGGGCGGCCGATTATGGCATTACGGCTCCTTCCGGGGAGAAGGTACTGCAGCTAAAGCTCAATGCCACTACCAGACCAAGTTCGCCCAGCTGGACACTGCTTGGTCTGACGAAAGCAGTTATGGATAAGGTTGACATCGCACAGTTTGCCGGGGAACTGGATCAGTGGGTTGTGAAATTCGATATATATCAGGCGGGAGAGGACAGCATGACCTTCGGTCTGGATTATCTGTACGGTACGGCTGATAAGTATTCGGGCAATTCCCCACAGTCTGTTTCAACGGTAAAGGATGAGTGGGCAGAATACAGCTGTTCCATGAGCGGATTAACTAAGTTTACAGAGAATCCGTATACTATGGCCATATCCTGGTATGATCCGAGGACAGAAGCTGATTATGTATTTTATATCGACAATATCCGGCTGGAAAAGAAATCTGTGGAAGAGGAGGAATAGAGGATGAGTACGAAACGAAAAGCATGTATTATTTCCGTAGTAACAGCTGTGGCATTGTGTATCGCTCTGCTTGCTGTTGTGCTTATCACACGAAACGGACATAAGAAACCGGATGTGCCAAAGCTTGATGTCACAGACTGGTCCGATGAGAAGGAAACCGTTGTCCTTGGCACCTGCTACGAGGTTCCCAAAGTACATGCAGCAGGGCCGGACGGTACGGAATACCCGGTTGAGATAAACGTCTACCGGGTATCAAGCGGGAAGAAGGTTCCGCTGATCCTGGACTGCTTTGATGTGATCGAGCTGAAGGGTTATACCATTGAATATACTGCTTATACAGAAGAGGCAAAGGCTGTCAAACAGGTGTCCATTGATGTCATTGATGAAGGGGATCCTGTTGTCTGCGGAAGCATCCTTGCGTATACGGAAGTGAAGAAACGGTATGATTACCCGGATTTCCATATTGTTGACGATTCCAATGAGATAGCCAAAGTCAATGTGGATATCTACCGGGTATCTACCGGAGAAAAGGTCGATTCGGATGAGAAGGGCTTTACGCCGCAGGAACTCGGAGAGTATCATATGGTGGTGCAGGCGGAGGATTCCAGCGGAAACCAGAGCAATCAGGCAACCTTCTCGGTGTGGGCAAGCGCTATCCGGAATTCCGATAAATGGGTCGCGCTGCAGAGCAAGGTAAAGCAGGTACGGACAGGCAGAAGACTGGTACTGTCTGAGATCGATAATGCAGCAGATGTCTTTAAAGACTATACGGATAAGATCATAGAGATCCGTTCAAAGTACGGACTCATCGATGCTACGAAGAGCGGTGAATTTACGCCGGAACAGAAGGGAGATTACACGGTCGTATACTCCTTCCTGGATTCAGAAGGAAAGCCGGTAAACGGTTCCTATCCAGTGATTGTCTTTGATGAGGAACAGGCCGGAACCCTCTGGGATACAGACCGTGAGGCCGGACTTGGCTCTGCGGACGGAAAAATCTTCAGCTGGCTGTCAAAATACGATGGTGAGAAGGGTGTCATTCGCTGGAAAGGCAAAGGGGATAACGTATGGGGCTGGTGCTTCCGCAATGTGCAGCCCATGTTTGACAAGGCTTATTACACCGGTTGTGATACGCTGGTATTCAAGGTAAAGACAGACGATCCGGATGGTATGGCAAGCATTCTGTACTTTGCAGAAGGGAAAAGCTATGACCTTGCGAATACTGCAGTCACAGGTGACTGGACGGAAGTGGAGATCCCACTTGCCAACCTAAGCAATACGACAACTGCCTGTGAGGGAAATTTTGAGAATTTCTGGGAACGGTTCGTGACGAATAACAGCAGTATGATCTACTGTTCAGGCAGAAGCAGTGATGATGTGAGTATTTATATCGCCGATATCTGGCTGGTGAAAAAAGCAACGGTGGAAAGCGATGTGCAATTTGTCAGCGTCGGAGAGAATGTAACCTTAAACGACAATGCAAAGACCGTTCTTAAGGGATATTCCGATGTTTCCTGCCAGATACTTCGTCCGGACGGCACCAAAGCAGCTGTTAAAAACAGCAGCTTTAAGGCGGATGAGCAGGGCAGCTACACGGTTATCTACCGCGGGTTTGACGCAGAGGACAGAGTGGTTCGCGCAAGCTATCGGATTAGTGCATATCCGGAGGAATACAGAGGAACCCTCTGGAATACGGACAGCGAAACCAGCCTTGGCAATTACAGCAAGAAGATTTTCAGCTGGCTGCCGGAATATGACGGCGAAAAGGGTGTGATCCGTTGGAAAGGTACCGGCGATGATGTTTGGGGCTGGATCTTCCGCGATATGAAGCCCCTGTTTGCAAAAGAATATTATGAAGGCTGCAACACACTTCTTGTCAAGGTCAGGACAGACGACCCGGATGGAGCGGCAAGGCTGTTGTATTTTGCGGAAAATCAGAAATATGATCTGGAAATTGTGAATGTGACAGATAACTGGACAGAGGTAGAAATTCCGCTTGCCAATAAGAGCACGCATGCTGATGCCTGTGAAGGAAATTTCGAGAATTTCTGGGAGAAGTTCATCGTTGGAAACAGCAGCATGATATACTGTATGGATCGAAGCAGCGATGATGTCAGCATCTATATCGCAGATATCAAGCTTGTACAAAAGAAAGAAGTGACCAGCAGCGTCACGATGGGCAATCTGGATGGTGATCTGACGCTTTCGGATAATAGCACGGAGGTATTTGCAGAACTTGACAACCTTACAAGAACCGTGATCGGACCGGATGGTAAAGAGCGAACTGTGACAAACGGACGCTTTACACCTGATAAGAATGGCATTTATACGGTTGTATACAAGGCCAACGACCGGGCAGGCCGCATGATATACGGAAGTTATCTGATCCGGGTATATCCGGCGGGAATGCTTTGGGATACGGACAGTGGTCTTGCCGCTTTCGGATCCTACCATACAAAGCTCTATGAGTGGCTGCCGGAATATGACGGCGAGAAAGGTGTGGTTCGCTGGAAAGGAGAAGGCGAGAATGTCTGGGGCTGGATTTTCCGCAATACGATGCCTGTGTTCGAAAAATCTTACTATGAGGGAAACGACACACTGGTATTTAAGGTGAAAACCGATGATCCGGACGGTATGGCAGGACTGCTGTATTATGCAGAAAATCAGAAATATGATCTTGCGCGTATTACTGTAACCGGCAATTGGACTGAGGTGGAAATTCCGCTTGCCAATAAGAGCACACATGCTGAAGCCTGTGAAGGAAATTTTGAGAATTTCTGGGAGAAGTTCGTAACGGAAAGCAGCAGCATGATATACGGTATGGACCGAAGCAGCGATGACGTCAGCATCTATATCGCAGATATTTCGCTGGTAAAGAAAGCGACTGTGAATAATCAGGTACACTTTACCGGTGTAGGCGAACAGGTGACGATAAGCGATGATGCGGCGACTGTTTTCGCTGGCTGCAGCGGTGTTTCCTGTCAGGTACTTCGTCCGGACGGAACGAAGGTGTCTGCGTCCGATGGAAGCTTCCGGGCGGATATGCAGGGAGACTATACCGTGATCTATACCGGCTATGACGCTGACGGTAAATATATACGGGCAAGCTATACGATCAGTGCATACAAGGAAGAATACAGAGGGGTACTCTGGAATACCGACAGCGCAGCCGCACTTGGCGGTCATTCCTCTGCGATTTACAGCTGGATGTCCGAATATGACGGCGAAGAAGGCGTGATCCGCTGGAAGGGCGAAGGCGACAATATCTGGGGGTGGATCTTCCGCAATAGGAAGCCCATGTTTGCAAAAGAATATTATGAAGGCTGCAATACGATCCTTATGAAGGTGAAGACCGATGACCCGGACGGCATGGCAAGACTGCGTTATTTCGCAGAAGGGTACAATTATGATCTTGACTTCATTACCGTGACAGATGCATGGATGGAGGTGGAGATTCCGTTTACGAATACAAATGGCAGCCCCTCCTGTGCAGGCTCCTTCGAAGATTTCTGGGAGAGGTTCATCGTTGGAAACAGCAGCATGATCTATTGCGTAGACCGGAGCAGCGATGATGTCAGCATTTATATCGCAGATATCAAGCTGGTGAAAAAAGTGGACCTGAACAGTACCATTACTTTAGGAAATACCGGAAAAGAAGTGTCTCTTTCAGATAACAGTGCAGAGATGTTTGCAGGAGTGGAAAATGTATCCATAGAAGTGATCGGACCGGATGGAAAGAATCTGACCCTGGCCGACGGTAAATTCATACCGGAGAAGATTGGAACATATACAGTGGTGTATAAGGCTGTTGATCCGAACGGAAAAGTCTTATACGGCAGTTATCCCATCCGTGTATATCCGGCCGGAACCCTCTGGGATACAGACAGCGGTGCGGCTCTGCTGGGTGGTCATTCACCAGCTGTTTCATGGCTGAAAAGCTACGATGGACAGGACAGCGTCATTTGTGTGAACAGTGGCGTTTGGGCTCATCTGTTCCGCGGTTCCCGTCCGGTATTTAATAAATCGGATTATGAGGGCAGCAATACACTTGTATTTAAGATCAAGACAGACGATCCGGATGGTTCTGCCAACTTTATATATTTTGCGGAAGGACAGGCCTACGATCTTAATTGGACAGCCGTAACAAACAGTTGGACAGAGATTGAGATTCCGCTGACAAATGTGAGCAGTGTTGCCGGTGCCTGTGAAGGAAACTTTGAAAACTTCTGGCAGAAATTTATCGAGAACAGTACCAGTATGATCTTCTGCGGCGATGCTTCATCTACGGATGTCAAGATGTACATTGCTGATATCCGGCTGGTAAATAAGGCAGCGTTCCACGCGGAAGGGGCCAATGCAACAGCCGTTAATACGAAAGGGCCGACAAGCGAAGCAACGGTTAAGAAGGAGACTGGCGCACTTGTACCAGCAGTGAAGCCCTGCCTGTCACTGCTGGTGGACAAAAAGGGAAAGTATTCGATAAAAAACGAAAGGTGTATTTAGCATGAAAGAATTTTTGTTCGGCGTTGCCACTGCAGCGACACAGATCGAAGGAGGGTATGACCAGGATGGAAAGGGCATGTCCATCTGGGATGAATACAGCAAAAAGGGATTGATCCAGAACGGACATACCTGTTTTGTTACCTGTGATTCCTACAATCGGCTGGAGGAGGATCTGGATCTCTTAAAGGAGCTTGGGGTGAATGCCTATCGCTTCTCCCTGGCCTGGCCCAGAATCCAGCCAAAGGGATATGGGGAGATGAACCCCAAGGGTATCGAATATTATAATAAGCTCATTGACGGGCTGCTTGCCCGTGGCATTAAGCCTGTCGTGACACTGTTCCACTGGGATATGCCGGTGGAGCTGGATCGTCAGGGCGGATTTTCCAACCGTAAGATCGTGGAACGGTTCGAGGAATATGCCAGGATCGTTGCCGAGAACTTCGGTGACCGGGTGGAGATGTTCTCCATATTTAATGAGGCGGCAGCCATCATTGATTTTCTGTATATCCAGCCGGTAGGAGGCGCTTATCCGCCTAAGAGCAATCAGGAGGCCTTTGAGGCCATGCATAATCTGCTGCTCTGCAATGCGGCGGGAACCTATGCACTGAAGAAATATTCCAAGCTGGATGTAAAGGTGGGAATGGTGGGCTGTTCCGACATCAAGATGCCAAAGACCGAGAATGATATAGAGGCCGCCCGCAGAGCCATGTTTATGCCGGGCAATGCATTCTATGCCTGTAATACCACATGGTGGGATCCCATTATGTTTGGAACGTACAATGAAGAACTGGTGAAAAAATTCAACCTGGACCTTTCTTTTATACAGGACGGCGATATGGAATATATCAATTGTAAGCAGGACTTTATGGGTATGAATATCTACCTTGGAACCACGGTGGAAGCTGGGGAGGATGGAGATCCCATCCCCAGCAGTCCCAGTCTGAACGCTTCCTACGGAGATATGGGTGAGGATGTGCGCCGGGGCGAGAGCAGCATGTACTGGGGACCGAAATTCATGCAGGAGCGGTATGGACTTCCGGTCTACGTTACCGAAAGCGGAATTTCCTTAAATGAGTGGATTGATCTGGATGGACAGGTGAAAGACCCCGTGCGTGTTGATTATATCCGAAGGTATTTCAAATGGCTGAAAAAGGCGAAGGCGGACGGAATCGATGTCCGTGGCTATTTCTACTGGACACTTATGGATAATTTTGAGTGGTCCAGCGGATTTAAACGCAGATTCGGGCTGGTCTATTCTGATTTTGAAACAGGGAAAAGAATAAAAAAGCAGTCCTTCTATGCATACAAGAAACTGATAGAAGAGAATAAGGAATAAGGTGCAGGAGATTATGGATCAGGAGTACAATTTTACGGTTGCGATATTTGGATATGGCGGGAGAGGAATGATCTATGCAGACAATTTCTTTCGTCTTGGTGTAAAGATCACAGCCGTATGCGATTTATGTAAAGACCGCCGGATATTGGCAGAACAACGATACGGCTGTAGGAGTTATGCAGATGAAGCAGAATTCTTTGCGGCAGGAAGGATAGCGGATGTGCTGGTTGTTGCAACGTTGGATGATCAGCATTTTGAGCCGACTGTGCGCGCATTACGTGCAGGCTATGATGTGATCCTGGAAAAACCCATCGCATTGAAGAAGGAAGAATGGGACGGGATTGCTGCGGTTGCCGATGAGACCGGAAGAAGCGTTTCCGTCTGCCATGTGCTTCGCTATGCGCCATTTTATCAGAAAATCAAACGCCTTTTAGACAGCGGAGATTTCGGTGAGATCATTCACATTTCAATGACAGAAAACGTTGGGTATTACCACTTCGCGCACTCCTATGTGCGCGGTCCATGGCGCAATACGGAGACGTCTGCACCGGTCATTCTGGCGAAAAGCTGTCATGACCTTGACATTATTACCTGGTTCATCGGTAAGAAATGCACCGCTGTGAGTTCCTTCGGCTCACTTTCCTTTTTCAACCGTGCACATGCGCCCGAAGGCTCAGCAAAGCGCTGTGCGGACTGTATATACCGAGAAAGCTGCGAATACAGCTGTTTCAAAATCTATCTGAATGATGAATATGAGAAGCTAGCAGCCCTTGCCCGTCACGGCAGACTTGGCAGTACAAAAGAGGAGATCATAAAGACGCTGGAAGACGGGAAAAATCCATATGGCAGATGTGTATTTCAATGTGACAATAATGTTTATGACCATCAGACGGTCAATATGCAGTTTGAAGACGGGGTGACGGCACAGTTTACGCTTTCCGCATTAACGCAGCAGATGTTCCGGTCTGTTCATATATACTGCCAAAAGGGCGAGATTTACGGAGAGGGCGATCAGGTTCGTTATATGTTCTTCGGAGATGATCGCGAAAGGATTGAACCTATCAAATTTGAAAATGAAGTTTACGCATCCCATGGCGGCGGGGATATAGGGTTAGTCGAGGCATTCGCTAACACATACGGAAAAGGGAAAATGCTTTCGGATATCCATGTCTCTCTGCAGAGCCATGATATGGGCTATGCCGCTGATCTGTCGGCGAAGGAAGGCGGAAAGGTGATTGAGGTTTAAAGGATGTTGATCATGATAAGCTTTCTTATCATTGCACTCATGCGTGTCGTCCAGGCCGTTTGCAATAAAAAAGCAAGCACATTGGTAATCGGAAAACGAAGCTTTTTTGCTTATGGTGCGTTTTATCAGTTTATCGCGGCTGTATTCAGCTTTCTGTATCTGTGGAAAAACGGCTTTTCCGGTTGGAATATGGCTACAGTGCTCTTAGCTCTCTGCTCCGCTTTGTTTCTTACGGTCAATCTGTTCGCTGATCTGGAAGCGATAAAAGGAGCGCCATTGGCGGTATGTACCATGTTTGCAATGGGCGGACTGTTTATTCCGTGTATCGTTGGCATTTTCCTGTTTGGCGAACCGATGAGTGCACTGCAGTGGCTGGCATTGGCGGTATTTATCGTCTCAATCTATCTGCTTAGCTCCGAAACCACATCGGCAGAGAAGCGACTGACGATAAAAACCGTTCTTATGCTGGTGCTGAGCTGCCTTGCAAACGGGTTGGTGATGCTGACACAGAAATATTTTGCATTTCGGGTTGCAGACGGAAATGTGGCATTATATTCCTGTTTGACTTTTATTATGAGTGCATGGATCCTGTTCTGCTGCTTTTTTCTGCAGTCATGTTTTTTTAAGAGTGATCAACGCGTAGAGAGGGAGAGACGTCTCGTTAAATTCCCAAAGATGCTCCTTGTTTACGGAACGGCACTTGCATTTGCATTATTTATGATAAATCTTTTGGTAACCATGCTTGCCAGGACACTTCCATCGGTTGTGCTGTATACGATGTCGAGTTGTATGGCGATTATGATAACAACGCTTGTGGGTTTTTTGGTTTTTCGTGAGAAGCTAACCGCAAAAAATCTTGCAGGACTGCTGTTGGGGGTGCTTTCAATCGTCTTTTCGAATATTTCTTAAGAAAAACGAATAAGCAAAAACATAAGGAGTAATATGTGGAACGAATTAAAACTACGTGAAATCAAAGCAAAAGGCTGGGAAAAAGCCTTTCTGGAGAACCAGGCATCCGGGTTGACCGGGGAAATAGGAAATGTGGGGGAACCCTTTTCCAGTAATACCTGGGGAACACCTGACGAGGAACTGGATCTGCAGTCGGAACGCTTCCTTGGAGGTGTAAATTCCCTGGATGATTCCTGGGTTCCGTATGAACAGAACGGGTACTGGATCGACGGTATGATCCGTGCGGGGCGCCTTACGGATAATGAGAAGCTTGTTAAGCAGGCAGGGCAGAAAATTTATCCTGTGATCAAAAATATTGACAAAGATGGGTTTTTGGGACCGGGATTTTTAAAAGACGGTCTGACATGGGCACATGCCGTATATTTCCGCGCATTGATTGCCGAATATACAGCAACACAGGATGCACGGATCTTAGAGGCATTGAAGCGCCATTTCCTGCGCCGTCCGTTAAAGGAAGCCTACCAAAAGCAGGATCTTCGTATCATTTCCGTACGGAATGTGGCGGAGATAGAGACAGCACTTTGGATCTATGAGGAAACCGGGGACGAGCGTTTCTTAACGATGTCAGAAGAATCTTATCAGGTTTTCAATGAGCTGTTTTCGGATGATTCAAGTGCGGATGTCAACAGCCAAATGCATGACATCACGCTTCCGGGCATGCTTGGAAAGCGGAAAGTGCAGCGCAATCACGGCGTTACCTACTGTGAGATCTGTAAGCTGGCGGCTCTGCTTTATAAGTATACCGGAAAGGAAGAATATAAGACCGCAGCGGTAAATGCCTTCGACAAGCTGTACCGGGATCAGATGCTTGTGGATGGTGTACCAAGCTCTACGGAATATCTGAATGGAAATGAAGATTCCCAAGCTATGCATGAGACCTGCGTAATTGCAGATATGGCCTGGGCTCTGGGATATCTCTATATGATAACCGGAGACGCCAAATACGGTGACTGGGTGGAAAATGCCGTTTTTAATGCAGGATTGGGTGCTGTGGATGACGATTTCACGGGAAACCAGTATTTTTCCTGTCCGAACCAGGCAGTGGCAAATGACTGCTCCAATCATGTAAAGTTCTTCCGCGGGAAAGATTGGATGTCATATGCGCCAAAGAAGTTTCTGGCCTGCTGCGCCGGAAATGTGCACCGGATCATGCCGAACTTCGTTTGCCGCTCCTGGATGCAGGATCAGGATACACTGGCGGTCTTTACCTATACAGCCAGTGAGATCAACGTTACGGTAGGGGGAATGCCGGTCAGAATCAAAGAGATAACGGATTATCCCTTTGAAAATACGGTGCGCTTTCACATTCATGCGGATAGTCCGCTGGAATTCGGCCTGCTGCTTCGAAAGCCTGCATGGGCAGTTGACGTGAAGTTGTCTGTGAACGGCAGAATACAGGAAGCTGACTTTGCAAACAACACATATCGTCTGTTTCGAATGTTCCGGGAGGGCGATGAAGTGATCATAAGCTTTACGGACCAAATTGAACTGATTGAAAATGCCGGTGGTGTCAGTGTGAAAAAAGGTGCCCTTCTGTATGCACTCCCCATTCAGGAGGAGGTTGTGACAGAAGGACTGCGGGAGCTTAAAAACCCACGTTTTCCACATTATTCTCTGTATCCGAAAAGCCAATGGAATTATGGACTTTGTATCGATAAGAAGGATGAATTTGTATTTGAAAACGGCCAGGCCGGAGAGCAGCCATGGCGCAGCACCCAAAATGGTCTGGCAATTACCGTAAAGGTTCGTGAGGTTAAGAATTGGAAATTGCAGTATGCAAAGAAGGTGCTGACCCGTGAGAAACCAAGGGAGAGATGCCATTGGGCTGTGCGTGAGGCTGTGTTTACGCCGAAGGTCCGGCCGGTAAGACAAGAGCAGCTTGGTAAGGAACGCACTGTAACACTTGTTCCCTATGGAACGACACGTTTACGAATTGCTATTTTCCCTATCGTAGAAGAATAAAGAAGGATTGGTGATCTTATGATATTTGATTGCAGCAGACTGCCGGAAACTCTGAAAAGAGGAACGGATGCACTAAAGGAAAATGGATTTCTTACCCTTGGAAGCGATGGCATAGCAGTAGAGGCTCTTAAGGGAGCGCAGATTATCGTTGAAAAATCAGAAGGGAGGATCCTCATCACCTATGATACGGTGCCTCATTTCTATATGGCGCTTGCCAGAAGCATTGGAATGCAAAACGGAATTCACCGGATTGCTCAAAATGCGAAATATTTCGGATTTATGCTGGACTGCTCCAGAAATGCTGTTGCGAAGCCGGATATGGTAAAAAGGTTGATCTGTACGCTTGTTACAGCCGGGTACAATTATCTGGAATTATACATGGAAGATACCTATGAACTGCAAGGGGAACCGTACTTTGGGTATATGCGCGGCAGGTACCGGGCTGAGGAGTTAAGAGAGATCATCTCTTTTGCAGATATTTTCCAATTTGAAATCGTACCTTGTATTCAGACACTCGGACACCTGGAAAGACTATTCACATGGGCTGTATACCGCGATTTTTTAGATACACCGGACATTCTTCTGACAAAGGATGAAAGAACCTATCAGTTGATCCGCAAATGTCTTAAGTTCTGCCGTGAGGTATTTCACACAAAACGGATCAATATCGGTACCGATGAGGCTGCCTCTCTGGGGCGTGGAAAATATATTGATAAATTTGGATATGAACCAAAGCATGAGATCTACCTAAAGCACTTAAAGAAAGTATTCCAAATTTGTAAAGAGGAAGGCTTTGAACCGGAATTCTGGGCGGATGCTTTTTATAATACCGAGTCCTCCAAAGAAGAAATAGCAGAAATCTTTGATGGCAGTCAGATGCCCATCTATTGGGAATATTCGCTGACGACCAAGGAACCTCATTATGAAAAGATGGCAGCATTGAAAGAATATGCCGGAAAAGTGAAATATGCCGGTGGATGCTGGAAGTGGATCGGCTATGCGCCGGATAATGCATATTCGGACAGCGTACACCGTGCGGCGCTTGAAGCGGCAATGGAATGTGGCGGTATTGATGATTTTCTGATAACGGCATGGGGCGATAACGGAGAAGAATGTTCTGTATATGCCATAATTCCATCTATGTGGTATGTGGCAGACCGTCTATATCCATGTGAGACCGATCTGGAAAAAACCATAGAAGAACTGACCGGATATACCGATGCAGAGTGGCGGTATTGTGATGAATTAAACCATGCGATACCTGATGTAAAGCGGGTAAGCTCTACGGCAAAGAATCTTCTACATAATGATTTGCTGATCGGACTTATGGACTGCAACACACCGGACTGTGCAAAAGAGAGATACAGCCAGATGTCAGAGCGGTTCGCGTCTCTGGCAGAACATGACAGTCAGTTTTCCTATATTTTCAAGGCTTATGCTGCATTGAGCCTGGTGCTTTCCAAGAAAGCAACTTATGGCAAACGATTATACAAGGCATATCAGGAAAAAGATCCGGATATGCTTCGAAAATTGCTGGACGAGCTTGCGGAAATAAAAGTGGATTTAAAGGATTTTTATGACAGACTCCGGGAACTGTGGCTTAAGGAGAACAAAAGCTTTGGATTTGAGGTCCTGGATGTGCGTATCGGAGGCTTGATAGCAAGAGCTGATACGGTTGCCATTATATTGAATGATTATCTGAATGGTCAAACCGATAAGATCTATGAGCTGGAAGAAGTACGCCTTGAGTACAACAACGGTCAGAATCTAAAGGGCAATGACCGGTATGCGCTGTATCACAATATCTGGACAACGACATATTCGGCAAATGTTATTTAAACGCAAATGTCATTTAACCACATATGCTACCAGTTGCTCCACATAAGCCTTCTGAAGCTCTTCTGAGGCTGCAAATTCCTCCGTCAGCTCCACGTAGCTGTATTTATCGCGGTAATCCGCCCGGAAGGAAGGGGTAAGAACCTCCCGGTACTGGGGCAGAAAACAGCCGCTTTTCCTGCTGTAGCAGGTATCGGCCTTGGCCTTGACGCGGAATTCGCTGTCCACATAAGCCGCAACGCTCTTGTGGACAGCCATATCCTCCTGGGGAAGATAGTAGTAGTCCCTGTAGTTGGAATAGAAATATTTCAATTCTCCACAGAAAAGCTTCACCCTTATGGAGGCGCTGCTGCCATCGGCCACAAGATAGATATCTTCCTTTCCGTAGGAGATCCGTCTTGGCAGCGGATAGTTCAGCCGAAGTGTAAAATAAAGCTCCTTGGAGGTGCTGCCGTCATATTCCCTGCAATCCCGGATGTCATATTCCGTCACTGCAAACCGACCCTCTGTAAGCTTCTCATAAGCAAGGATTGGAAGAAGGTCGATCATACCAAGAACATCCTCATAGTTGTGCAGCTTTAAGAGGCGCAGCTTCTCCGCGTCCCGATCCTTCTGATACATCTGATATACATTGATCAGTTCCCCGCCGTTATACAGATCCTCCCGGTTCAGTCCAAGAAACACCTCGATGGATTTCTGCTTCAGACTGTCAAGCTTCAGCAGGTTCTTTAAGGACTTGGCCTGCTTGTAGATATCAAGATGGCCCATTTCTGTCAGTTTTTCGGAAATACAAAGCTTCTGGCAACGCTGCCGGATAAAAGGCAGGTCGAACATAAGTCCATTGAAGGAGATGGTAGTATCAAATTCTTCGCACAGGCTTAAAAAGGCACGCAGAACCTCGCCCTCGTCCTCATCCGACTCCGAGAAGAACTGCGTTACCATAAGCTGGCCGTTACGGTGATATGCGCAGCCGATAAAATATATCTTATGGAATTTCGCAGAGAATCCTGTAGTCTCAATATCATAAAACAGCGCCTTTTCCGTAAAAAGCTCCTGAACAAGCGAATCATTCACGGTATAAGGCCTGTGTTCTGTAAATGTATTCATTGATCTGTGCTCCTTTCGTAAAACACAAGAATATCTTATACAAAAATTTCCCGGAATGCAAGCACATTTGTCTTAAAAAAAGAACAAGAAACGCTATCGAATTTTTGAAATTTGTGATATACTCAAAAGAAGTGCAACGCACTTTCCGAACACAATTCAGAAGAAAGAAGGTAACGAAATGGCTTTAGGCACTTTTAAGGGCGGGATCCATCCTTACGATGGCAAGGATCTCTCCAAAGACAAGCCAATACGCGAAGTATTACCCAAAGGGGATATGGTTTATCCCTTATCGCAGCATATCGGTGCTCCGGCAACACCTATCGTTGCAGTGGGCGATACGGTATTGAAAGGCCAGAAGATTGCGGAAGCAGGCGGATTTGTATCCGCACCGATTTATGCCAGCGCTTCCGGAACCGTGAAGGCCATCGAACCTCGTCGTGTAGTGGTGGGAGATATGGTCAATTCCATCATTGTAGAAAATGATGGGGAATTCAAGACCATGGAATTTAAGGAAACAGAGGATGTAACTGCTTTATCCAAGGAAGATATCATTGCCAAGATCCGGGAGGCCGGTATTGTCGGTATGGGCGGAGCCGGATTTCCCACCCATGTGAAGCTCTCGCCGAAGGAACCGGAGAAGATCGAGTATATCATTGCCAACTGTGCAGAATGTGAGCCATACCTCACCAGCGATTATCGCCGGATGTTGGAAGAGCCGGAGAAGCTTATCGGCGGGGTCAAGATCGTACTGCAGTTGTTTGACAACGCCAAGGCTGTGCTGGCCATTGAGGACAACAAGCCGGATTGTATAGAGAAACTTGCTGAAATGGTAAAGGATGAGCCGCGGATCGAAGTAAAGGCTCTGCGGACCAAGTATCCCCAGGGCTCTGAGCGTCAGTTGATCTACGCGGTCAGCGGAAGGGCAATCAATGCCTCCATGCTCCCGGCAGACGCAGGCTGCATCGTGGACAATGTGGATACCCTGGTGGCTATCTATAACGCTGTGAAGCTGGGTAAGCCGCTGATGCACCGGATCGTCACCATCACAGGGAATGCCGTGAAGGATCCGGCCAACTTCTCCGTGTGCATCGGCACCAATTTCTCAGAGCTGGTGGAGATGGCAGGAGGCTTTACCGAACAGCCCAAGAAGATCATTTCGGGAGGCCCGATGATGGGTTTTGCCATGTTCAATCTGGATATTCCGACCACCAAGACTACCTCTGCGCTGTTATGCCTGACAGAGGATGAGGTGGCACAGTATGAGCCCGGTCCCTGCATCAACTGCGGGCGCTGCGTGGAGATCTGCCCGGAGCGTATCGTACCCTCGCGGCTGGCGGATCATGCAGAGCACCATCGAGAGGATCTGTTTGAGAAGTGGCATGGTCTTGAGTGCATCGAGTGCGGCAGCTGCAGCTATGTCTGTCCTGCCAAGCGGCAGTTGGCTCAGGCCATCAAGTCCATGAAGAAAAACGTTCTTGCTAATAAGAGAAAGAGGTGAATAAAGTGAGCGAGTTATATAATGTATCATCCTCACCCCATGTACGCTCCAAAGATACCACCAGCAGGATCATGCTGTATGTGATCATCGCATTGCTGCCCACCAGCCTGTTCGGTATCTACAATTTCGGATGGCATGCACTGCTCCTGATCGTTGTAACCATTGCAAGCTGTGTCGCGTCCGAATGGATATTTAATAAGATTACCAAGAGAGAGCAGACCATCCGGGACTTAAGCGCGGTAGTAACCGGACTGCTGCTGGCTCTGAACCTGCCGCCGACGCTGCCCTGGTGGATGGCGGTGCTGGGAGGCGCCTTCGCCATCATCGTTGTGAAATGTCTTTTCGGCGGACTGGGACAGAACTTCATGAACCCGGCGCTTGGCGCGCGGTGCTTCCTGCTGATCTCCTTCACCGGTCCCATGACGACCTTTGCCAACAGCCGATACTATATCCGCCAGGGCATGGATGCTGTCAGCAGTGCAACGCCGCTGGCTTCCCTGAAAGCCGGAGAGACAACGTTAAATACATTGGATATGCTGCTTGGGCGTACGCCGGGTACCATCGGTGAGACCTGCGTGCTGGCTATTTTGCTGGGTGCGATCTTCCTGATCCTTATGGGTGTCATAGATCTGAGAATCCCCGGTACATATATTATCACCTTTGTGATATTTATTCTGCTGTTTGGCGGCCATGGCTTTGACGGGAATTACGTGGTGGCCCAACTCACCGGAGGCGGCCTTATGCTGGGAGCCTTCTTCATGGCTACCGACTATGTGACATCACCCATCACACCGATAGGGAAGATCATTTTCGGAATCGTCTTAGGTGTACTTACCGGGATATTCCGGCTGTTCGGTGCGTCTGCTGAGGGCGTATCCTACGCGATCATCTTCAGCAACCTGCTGGTGCCGCTGATCGAGCGGATTACGGTTCCCAGGCCATTCGGAAAGGGAGGCGAGCGATAATGAAAAAGATTGTAAAGGACGCGTTGATCTTAACTGCTATCACATTGATCGCAGGCTGCCTTCTGGGACTGGTCTATGAGATCACCAAAGAACCTATTGCCAAGGCGCAGCATGCAGCCCTGCAGAAAGCATACAAGACGGTATTTGAGGAAGCAGAGCAGTTTGAGGACTATGCGGGCTTTGATTCTGAGAAAGCCGCTGCTGTGGTGGCGGACTGCGGACACCCGGATAATACGATAGAGGGCGTAGTGGAAGCGAAGGATGCTTCCGGCAAGACACTGGGCTATGTGATCACCATCACCTCACATGCGGGTTATGGCGGAGATATCACATTTTCCATGGGAGTGAAGAATGACGGAACCTTAAACGGTTATTCCATCACCAGCATCAGCGAAACGGCTGGCCTTGGGATGAAGGCCAAGGAAGAGAAGTTCTCCTCCCAGTTTGAAGAGAAAAATGCCGAAAGCTATGAAGTGACGAAGGGTACGGCAACCGCCGATAATCAGATTGAGGCCATCAGCGGAGCCACCATCACCTCCAGGGCAATGACCTACGGTGTGGACGCCGGACTGGCGTATTTTAAGACCATCGTGGAAGGAGGCAGCGCAAATGAATAAGTGTGTAGAGAGAATATATAACGGAGTGATCAAGGAGAATCCTACCTTTGTGCTCATGCTTGGTATGTGTCCGACCCTGGCGGTCACCACATCGGCCATCAACGGTATCGGCATGGGATTATCCACAACGGTAGTGCTTGTAATGTCCAACCTGATGATCTCTGCTTTGCGCAAGATCATTCCGGATGGCGTGCGTATGCCGGCATTTATCGTGATCGTGGCATCCTTTGTGACCATGGTGCAGTTTCTGGTACAGGGCTTTATCCCGACGCTTTATGATGCACTTGGTATTTACATTCCATTGATCGTTGTAAACTGTATCATCCTTGGAAGAGCAGAGAGTTATGCTTCCAAGAATCCGGTGCTTCCGTCCATCTTTGACGGTATCGGCATGGGACTAGGATTTACCTTTGGTCTTACCTGCATCGGTCTGGTGCGTGAGATCCTGGGCGCCGGACAGATCTTTGGATTCCAGATACTCCCGCTTGCTGAGGATAGAAGCCTGGGCTACACGCCCATCACCATCTTCGTACTGGCACCCGGTGCATTCTTCGTGTTGGCTGCATTGGTAGCCATCATGAATATCATCCGGGCCAAGGCGGAGAAGAAGGGCAAGCCGCTTCCGGCCGCTCAGGGGTGCCTGGCCGGTGACTGCTCCGCCTGTGCGCAGAGCGGAATCTGTACCGGAAAGCTGAATGCAGAAAAAGCTGCTGTGGCAGAGAAGACGATTGCGGCCGGGAATGCTCCGGCAGCTGCAAAGACAATGACAGAAGCGAATGCTCCGGCAGCAGAAGGCGAGGGCGTATCGGCGGCAAAGAAAGCAGCTTCTATCGTTGCAAAAGACAGAGAGGAAAAGGCTGCTTCCAGCGAAAGTGAAAAAGGGAAAGCAGAAGAGCAGAAAATAGAAGAACAGGAGGATGAGAACAAATGAAAGAATTACTTATCATCATTATCAGTTCCGCCATCGTCAATAATGTAGTGCTCAGCCAGTTCCTGGGGCTATGTCCCTTCCTTGGGGTTTCCAAGAAGGTGGAGACAGCCGCCGGCATGGGTGGCGCGATCATTTTTGTTATCACGCTGTCATCCTTCATCACCAGCCTGATCTACAAGTTCATCCTGGTGCCAAGCCATTTTGAATATCTGCAGACCATCGTATTCATTCTGGTGATTGCGGCTCTGGTGCAGTTTGTGGAGATGTTCTTAAAGAAGCTTATGCCGCCGTTATACAATGCGCTGGGTGTATACCTTCCGCTGATCACCACCAACTGTGCGGTACTGGGCGTGGCACTTAAGAATGTGCAGAAGGATTATGGAATTTTAAGCAGCGTTGCCAACGGTTTTGCCACAGCAGTCGGCTTCACCATTGCCATTGTGATCATGGCCGGCATCCGTGAAAAGCTTGAATACAACGATATTCCGGGACCGTTTAAGGGTTCCGCTATCGTGCTGGTGACAGCAGGACTGATGGCTATTGCATTCTTCGGATTTTCCGGTGTGATCTAGGAGGAGAGATATGAATATATTAGGGATTATACTGGCTGCTGTCATTGTAGGCGGCACCGGTGTGTTTATCGGATTTTTCTTAGGAATCTCCGGCGAGAAGTTCAAGGTGGAGTCAGATCCCAGAGAGGAAGCCATCGTTGGCGTTCTGCCGGGCAATAACTGCGGTGGCTGCGGATATGCGGGCTGTTCCGGGCTGGCTGCGGCTATCGTTAAGGGAGAGGCTGAAGTAGGCGGCTGTCCGGTGGGCGGCGCCCCTGTGGCAGCAGAGGTTGCGAAGATCATGGGTGTGGAGGCAGGAGAGACCGTACATAAGGTTGCTTTTGTCAAATGTGCCGGAACCTGTGAGAAGGCAAAGAAGGATTACGAATATTTTGGGGAAGAGGATTGTGCCATGCTGGCATTTGTACCAAACGGCGGTCCGAAGTCCTGCAATTTCGGCTGCCTGGGCTTTGGCAACTGTGTGAAGGCCTGTCCCTTTGACGCCATTCATGTGGTAGACGGCATTGCCGTGGTGGATGAGGAAGCCTGCAAGGCCTGCGGGAAATGTGTGGCGGCCTGCCCGAAGCAGCTGATCGAGCTTGTGCCCTATGATGCAAAGCACCGGGTACGCTGTGCCAGCAAGCTGAAGGGCAAGGATGTGATGGCAGCCTGCTCTGTGGGCTGTATCGGCTGTAAGCTCTGTGAGAAGAACTGTCCGACAGGTGCAGTGACTGTCGTAGACAATATCGCGCATATTGATTATGAGAAATGTACCAGATGCGGTATCTGCGCACAGAAATGTCCCAAGAAAATCATTATGGTATAATAACGAGGAAAATGGTTGCCATGCTTGCATGCGCAGACATTTGACGAGTATCTCCATCGAGACGTTAGTCGAGATGGTATAATAAGGAGCGTTGAATGGGAGATTGGAGTATCGAGAAGATCACGGATCCGATTTTTAAGCGGATCAACGGAATCTCTTACCGGGAGAATGATACGATAGGAATCGATGACTTAAGATACCTTCGCCTGCTGCATACAGGCTTTGACGGACAGACCCATGTTGGAGAGTTCATCGTGAACCGACAGATTGCAGCAACGATCATGGATATTATGAGAACACTGTATGAAAACCAATATCCGATTGAGAAAATGCGGTTGGTGGACGAATATGGCGGGGATGACAACCGTTCCATGGAAGACAATAATTCCTCTGCCTTTAATTACCGCGTGATTGCCGGTACATCTACGCTGTCCAAACACAGCCTGGGGTTGGCTATTGATATCAACCCCAGGTTCAATCCTTATATCCGCCCCGGTAAGAATGGAGAGCTCATTGTAGAGCCGCTAGGCAGCGAAGCTTACACGGACCGACAGGCGGCTTTTGCACATAAGATCGATGAAGATGATCTGTGTTACCGTCTTTTTACCCGGCACGGTTTTATCTGGGGCGGCAGTTGGAGTACCGTGAAGGATTATCAACACTTTGAGATATCAGTTCAGCCAGACCTGGGCGTGTGCTGAACTGTTACTTGTATGACACAAACAAGGAGCATTTAAATGAGCACTTTTTTATACCATACAGCGCTTTATTTCTTGATTTATTCATTTCTGGGCTGGTGCCTGGAGGTGATCTATGCCGCAGTGCAGAAGCGGAAATTTGTCAACCGTGGACTTTTGAACGGAGTATTATGTCCGGTTTACGGGATTTCCATGACATTCATTCTGATATTTTTCAGTTCATTGAAAAGCCAGATGTTTTTCTTATTCTGTGCGTGCTTCATTATAAGCAGTGTTGTAGAATTTCTGGCCGGGACTGTGACAGAGCGGCTGATGGGAAGAAAATGCTGGGATTACAGCGGCTATCGGGATCATCTGGGCTCCTATGTGTGTATTCGTTTTTCTCTTATATGGGCAGTTATCGCCGTTTTGGCTGTCAAGTTTTTTCATCCGTGGCTGGAATCCCTTATTGACATGATCCCAAAGACTTTGGGAGAGATCATCGCACTTTTGTTGACAGGGCTTGCTGTTTTGGACATGATCACGACAGCCGCAGCCCTTCGAAAGATCAAAAATGACAAACTTCTGGAGATTGTCAAAGGAATTCGGAGCGTTTCCGGAAAGCTTGACCGTGTGATCACCGGCTATGTGGCGCGGCGGATGGAGAAAGCCTTCCCATCCTCAGAAGAAGCGGAAGCGGAGCGTGAGAGAAAATGGCAGGAGCGGGAAGCGAAGAAGCATATCTTTGCATATGGCTGCGGCTTTTACAAGCTGGTATGGCTTTTCTTCTTAGGCGCGTTTCTGGGAGATATTGTCGAGACGATCTTCTGCCTGATTACCACCGGACGGCTCATGAGCCGGAGCAGTGTGGTCTATGGCCCCTTCAGCATTGTCTGAGGATTGGGAATTGCTTTTTTTACTTTTTTGCTGCAACGATATCAGAATCGCAGTGACAGCTATCTGTTCTTCATGGGAACCGTACTAGGCGGAGCCTATGAATACATTTGCAGCGTCTTTACGGAGCTGGTGTTTGGCACCGTATTCTGGGATTACAGCAAGATTCCCTTCAATCTGGGGGGCAGGATCAATCTGCTGTACTGTTTTTTCTGGGGGATCGCAGCGGTGATCTGGATGAAACGGCTGTATCCGCATATCTCAGGCTGGATTGAAAAGATACCTATGAAGCCCGGAAAGATGCTTAGCTGGTTGTTTGTGGTATTTATGATTGTGAATATGGCTATTTCCGGTCTGGCGCTGACAAGGTATACGGATCGCAATAACGGCATCGCCGCTTCCAATGCCATGGAAGCGTTTCTTGACGAACGCTTTGATGATACGCGGATGGAGCGGATCTATCCCAATGCTATTATGAAGTAGTGTCATTTTTATGAAGTAGCATCATTTTTATGAAGTAATGTCATTTTTATGAAGTAATGTCATTTCATTCCAGAGCTTGTGACAACCGCGTAATCCTCCGTGACAAAGACAGCTTCCGTATCGGGGAGCGACTCCACAAGCGCCATTCCTTTTTCCAGCCCAAGCGCAAAGCAGGTGGTGGAGAGTGCATCGCCGTCCACCGATTTTTCACAGATGATGGTGACGGACAGAAGGCCGTTCTGGAAGGGATATCCAGTGTCCGGATCCAGGATGTGATGATAGATGACGCCGTCCAATTCAAAATAACGCTGATAAATTCCGGAGGTTACGACTGCCCGGTCTGTGACCTCCACCGTCATTAGAGAGCTTCCATCCTCGGCAAAGGGGCGCTGGATGCCAATCTTATAGGCAGTACCGTCCGACTTTGCCCCAAGTGTCAGCACATTTCCACCAAGATTGATAATTCCCTGGGTGACACCGTTTTCCATAAGATATTCCTTCATCCGGTCTGCAATATAGCCTTTGGCGATGGCACCCAAGTCCAGTTGTGTTTCGGGATTCGTCAAGGTAACTTCATTTCCGTCAATTAAAATATACTCATAGCCAACGGTGGCACATGCATGATCAATATCACTCTGGTCGGGCAGACGACCTGGATTATTCTTGATGTCCCACAGATTGCTCAAAGCTCCGATGGTAATGTCAAAAGCCCCCTGACTCATACTGGAATAGGAAAGACCTTTCTTGAGCAGCGCCAGTGTTTCCTCCGACACAGCAACAGGCGTACCGCCAGCCCGGTTCAGCCGATCAATATCGCTGTCGGCAACAGTCGCGGAAACAAGCTTCTCGAATGTCTCTGTCATCTCAAAGCAGTCATCGATCAAGTGTTCCTTGCTGTTGTCGTAAAGTGTGATCTGGATCACGGTATCAAAATAAAACCCGGTTTTTGTCACCGATTCTGCATTTTTCCGGCAGCCCGGCAGTGTGGTAATGAGAAGACATGCAGTTAGTAATATAGAAAGAAAAGGCTTCTGTATTTGTTTCATGGGAATACTCCTTAAAAATCCGGCCAACGTGAGGTGTTCTTCCTATCACCCGGCAAAAATATCATCATCAGTATATTCCATGAATCAAGGAAAGTCAAATTTTCCGTACGAGAACGAAATTTAACAGTTCCCTTTTTCCCTTTTCTGTGGTAAAGTAATAGAATGATAAAAAAGAAACAGACAGGTGGAATACAAAATGATAAATTTTAAGGATAAAAAACGTATCATCGTAAAGATCGGTTCCTCATCCCTGACCCATGCGGAAACCGGCGGACTTAACTTTACAAAGCTGGAGAAGCTGGTGCGGGAATTGTGCGATATCCGCAACCAGGGGCATGATGTGTGCCTCGTGAGTTCCGGCGCTATTGCGGTGGGACGAAAGACCATAGGCCTGAAGGAACGACCGCAAAATAATGCAGTCAAGCAGGCATGCGCGGCGGTGGGCCAGGCCAGACTGATGATGTCCTACCAGCGAATGTTTTCCGAATACCATCAGATGGCAGGGCAGATCCTGATGACGAAGGGAACCGTGCTGGATAATGTTTCCCGGAAGAATGCACAGAATACCTTCCAGGAACTGTTTCGAATGGGGGTTATTCCCATTGTAAATGAGAACGATACCGTGTCCACCTATGAGATGCAGTTTGGCGACAATGATACGCTGTCAGCCATCGTGGCTTCTCTGGTAGGCGCAGACCTGTTGATCCTTTTGTCCGATATCGACGGACTTTTTACGGACGATCCGCACACCAATCCGGATGCGAAGCTGATCCCGGTGGTGGAGCGGCTGGACGAATCCATCTTACATATGGCGAAGGATTCCACCGGCAGCGATGTGGGAACCGGCGGGATGGCGACGAAGCTTACCGCGGCCCGGATCGCCACCTTGTCCGGCGCAGATATGGTGATCGCCAATGCGAAGGATCTGTCGGTTCTCCATGAGATATTCGAGGGCGAGTTCACGGGAACTACCTTCCTGGCCAACAAGGACGAGGATTTCTATATCGCAGATTATGTAGAGGAGAGCAGCAGATAATATGATAACACAGGAAAAAATAGACAGGATCAATGTTCTGGCCAGGAAATCCAAGGCCGAAGGGCTGACCGAGCAGGAGAAGAAGGAACAGGCGCTCCTGCGCCAGGAATATATCGCCGCTGTTCGGATCAATCTTAAAAGTCAGCTTGATAATATCGATATGGTGAATCCGGATGGAAGTATCGAGAATCTTGGCGAGAAGTATAATTCAACAGTTCAGCCAGACCGAAAAGGAAAGGCGAATGGGCGTGTGCTGAACTGATAATACAAACCAGATGTGAGGAATCCCATATGAAGAATAAGAATAGCTTCCGCCAGGAGTTCCTGCAGAAGAGAAATCAGTTGACTGCTGTTAAGGTGCAGAACATGTCACAGAAAATATGCGATCACTTGATTCGCATGGATTTTTTTCAGCAGGCAGAAACAGTGTGCTTCTATTATCCGTTGGGAAATGAAGCAAGCCTGTTGACGGTAGCCGGGGAAGCCCTTCGCATGGGAAAGCAGGTGGCTTTTCCGAGGACAGAGGGCGATCAGATCCGGTTCTATCCGGTTGATCATTTGTCCGATTTTCGTGAAGGCCGCTTTCATGTGATGGAGCCGACAGGTTCGAAGCCGCTTGACGTGGCTGCATTGCACGCACAGGCGCCGCTTTTGATCCTTGTTCCTGGCGTTGTCTTTGACCGCAGCAGAAACCGGATGGGATATGGGAAGGGCTTCTATGACCGATATCTGGCGGATCTGACAGCTATGACGCGCGGGAAGGTGGCAAATGACAATGGATCGCAGGTCATCACGATTGGCATTGCATACGAATGTCAGATCACGGAGATGATCCCCACAGAAGCAACAGACATCCCCATGGATTATATTTTGACAGAAAATGGAATTTGGTGAAAAAAATATGGTAAAAGAAGATTATATCATGCGTATCATCCACGAGGCAGTGCGGACGTTGTTGAAGCTGTTATTCAATATTGACGAGGAAAAAGAGGATGAGATAGAATTCGAAGATACCGATCTGGAGAAAACATACCGCAGACTGAAGCTTCTGGCGAAAGAAGGCAAGATCAACGAGGCGGAGAACCTGCTGTCAGATTTCCTGGATGGAAGCGACCGGGAAGCCTTCAAGATGTCGCTCCTGTTCTATGATTATCTGAACACCTTTACCGAAGAGAAGCTGGACGCGGCCGGATATTCCCGGGAAGAGATCGATGAGGGAATCCTTACGGCAGCGAAGCTGTATGGTTATGAAGGCATGGTTGGCGCGCTGTTGGAGCGATAACGAAATAAATAAAATAGAACGATCCGCTTTTGCACGGATGAACGATAGGAGGAAAAATAATGGCTTTATTATCATTGGAACAGATTGGCGCCGGAGCCAAAGAGGCGGAAAATACGCTTCGCATTTTAGATACGGACAAGAAGAATCGGGTATTGACTACAGCTGCAGAACTGCTGGTGGCAGAAGCAGAAGAACTGATTGCCGCCAATCAGAAGGATCTTGAAACGGCGCGAGAGAACCATATGCCCCAGGGGCTTGTGGACCGTCTCATGCTGAATGAAGCACGGATTGCCCAGATGGCAGAGGGACTGCGCCAGATCGTGACCCTGGATGACCCTATTGGTGAGGTGAGCAACATGAAGCTGCGCCCCAACGGATTGATGATCGGTCAGAAGCGTGTTCCGCTGGGCGTGATCGGTATTATTTACGAAGCGCGGCCAAATGTAACAGCGGACGCCTTCGGGTTGTGCTTTAAAACCGGAAATGCCGTGATCTTAAAGGGCGGAAGTGATGCCATCCACTCCAACATCGCCATCGTGGATGTGCTGCGCAGAGCCCTTGCTGCAAACGACGTGGACGAGAATGCATTGCAGCTCATCGAGGATACCAGCCGGGATACCGCCAGAGCCTTTATGAAGCTGAACCGTTATCTGGATGTGCTGATTCCAAGAGGCGGTGCAGGACTCATCCGCTCCGTGGTGGAGAATGCCACCGTTCCTGTGATCGAGACAGGAACCGGCAACTGTCATATCTATGTAGATGAGTCAGCCGATCTTACTATGGCAGTGAACATCATCTTCAACGCCAAGACCCAGCGGATCGGTGTGTGCAATGCCTGCGAATCTCTGGTGATCCATGAGAAAGTGGTGGACAAGGTGATGCCAATGATCGCTGCAAGGCTTAAGGAGAAGGATGTGGAGATCCGCGGAGATGAGAGGAGCAGAAGCGCAGCAGAGGGATTAACTGCTGCAACGGATGAAGACTGGGGAAAAGAGTACCTGGATTATATCATCTCCGTAAAGACAGTCGCCTCCATCGACGAGGCCATCGCCCATATCAATCAGTATAATACCGGCCATTCGGAGGCCATTATTACGGAAAACTATACCAACGCCCAGAAGTTCTTAAACGAGATCGATGCGGCGGCGGTCTATGTGAATGCATCCACCCGTTTCACCGACGGCTTCGAATTCGGCTTCGGTGCGGAGATCGGCATCAGTACACAAAAGCTGCATGCCAGAGGACCTATGGGACTTCTGGCCCTGACAAGCTATAAATATATCATCTATGGGAATGGCCAGGTTCGGCCATAATGCTCTCAGGGAAAGAAATGCAGGAAGAATGGGATACACACTGTCATACAGGGAATATCCCATTCTTCAGAAAATATGTTTTTTCATGCAAGGCATCCAGCCGATGGGCATCCGAGCTGCACAGTACCTCACATTCCTTCAGAATCGGATATTTGCTGCGCAGCCTTGCAGCTTCATCCATATTATGTACTTCAAAACATGTAAATCCGCAATTCTCCGGCACAAAGCCCAATTGACTTAAGAGACTGTTGGACTTCTTGTCCATGTGCGCCGGAACCATAAATCCATTGTACGCAGTCAGAACTTCTCCTAATTGAAAGAAAGAAATATCCGTGGCTGTGATCAGCAGATTTTCATATGTTCCGCAAATGTTATCCTGTTCGTCACAGAGCAGCTGGTTTCCGAACAGCTCTGTCTGATTGGGGATTGGAAGAAGATGCTGTTCCACATAGGTGTCAAAGGATATGGCATCTTCCAGATTACAAAAATAACAAAGTACATGCACTTCCTCAGCGGTGGTAAGCTCCATACCGGGGATTACCTGCAAGGGAAAATCCTCTGCCAGCCGGACAATAGCCGGACAGTTCTTGCAACTGTTGTGATCGGTCAGCGCAATGATATCAAGGCCGATCAGTGCAGCCATGCCGAGAATATTGCCAGGTGTCATATCATCATCGGCACATGGTGAGAGACAGGAGTGAATATGCAGGTCATAGCTTAGGAAAGAAGGCTTGTCTGGCATGATGTTATCCTCCTTGTATGGAATTTGTCAGGATTCCTTCTGCATCTCGTAGTATAGAACCGCAGCATCAAAGATTGGCAGTTCCGTACAAAAAATCGTGAGGCCTTCATTCTTGGCACGGGCAAGGGTAGCCTCGTCCGGCATTGTTCCTAAAGCCAGTACGATGCAGGCCGTCTCCGTCAGCGTAGCAACCGCAATGGTGTTCATATTGGCCATCACGGTAAACCAGATGCCATCGGCAGGTGCGCTGCTCATGGCGACGCTTAAGAGATCACAGCAGTATGGCTTTGATATCAAGCGGTCGGTGTCTGTTCCCTCGTTTACCAGAGTGAACAGATTCTTGTCAATGAGATTCTTTATTGTCATTCTCTTTCTCCTTTATCAGTTGACTTTTCTTTAAGGTATCATAATAGCTGCGCAGCAGATAGATACAATCTTCTTCTCTGGCATGGCCACGAACGATGTCCTCCGCCAGTGCGCGGCAGGTGGGAGCTCCGCAGGAGCCGCAGTCCAGGCCGGGAAATTCCCGCATGAGTTCCTCCACGGTGGAAAGATTTGCCATACTCTCGATGAGACTCTTGCCCAGACGATAGACCGGCTCATAGGTAATCTCCTCGGAAAAATACAGATCATTCTGACAGAATACAGGGTAATCTGACTGATGCTGCACAGAGACCGGCATGTACTTCTTCAAATGCTTTAACTTGGACTTGGCCAGATAAGGATTCTCTACATTCAGTACGCCGCCGACACAGCCGCCGCTGCACGCATTAAGTTCAATGAATTGCAGCTCAGAGCTGAACTTCTCATCCTCCATATCCTCCAGCACGCGGATAACATTTTCTATGCCGTCTGCCGCCAGATATTCCTCTGTGATCATTCCGGCTGCCTCACCGCCTGCATTTCCCCAGCCGACACCTATCTTGCCGGAGATAGACAGATTCCTTGCCGCCCGCTCCGCCTCCTTCATATGAGGGAGCAGAAGCTTATAGACATCCTTGATGGCCATCACTCCGTCGATCCTGCTCTCTGCAATTCCCAAAGGTGATTTGACAAAGGCTACTTTGGAAGGACATGGAGACAGGAAGATAACGCCGATCTTCTTGGCGGGCAAACCGGTCTTATCCATGGCACGACGTCTCGCAAGCTTGGCCGCTACCTCCGCCGGCGGCAGGAGAGGGAGCAGGTGGTCAATCAAGTTCGGAAAACGGACGCGGATCAGCCGCTCCACGGTAGGACAGGCAGTGCTGATATAAGGCCATTGCTTCGGATGAGCATTGACATAACGTCGGGACTCCTCGCTGACAAGTTCTGCGGCAGCACTCACCTCGAATACGTCGTCAAAACCGACAGCCAGCAGTGCAGTCAATACGATATTCACATCGGAGAGATTGTTGAACTGGCTGTAGAGAGATGGCGCAGGCAACGCTACCGTATATTCATAATTCTCCAGAATATTGATATGATCCCGGCGTGCCTGCTTGGCATGATGCGGGCAGTGACGGATGCACTCCCCGCAGTCGATGCAGAATTCTTTGATGATGAATGCTTTCCCGTTCTGTACGCGAATGGCTTTGGTTGGGCAGCGCTTGATGCAGTTGATGCAGCCACGGCAAAGGTCTTCATTTAAGTAGACAGAATGAAAAAACTTATTATTCATAAAATGCCCCCTCTTTTTTAAAAATTAACCACCATATGTACGATGGTTCCCTCCCCAGGCCTGGAAAAAATATCCATTTCGTCGGAATATTTCTTCATGTTGGGAAGCCCCATCCCGGCGCCAAAGCCCAGGGAACGAATCTGGTCAGGAGCAGTCGAATATCCCGCCTGCATGGCCTTCTCGATATCTTCAATGCCCGGTCCATGATCAATTAGATCCATCACGATTCTGTCCGGCAGGATATCAATAATAATATTTCCGCCATGCGCATGGATCACCATATTGATCTCGCCCTCATACATGGCAATGGCAGCCTTGCGCACCGCTGTCGGATCAACGCCCATCTGCTTTAATTTATTCTTGATATCGCTGCTTGCTTCTCCGGCTCTTGTAAAGTCGTCTCCGGGCACATGATATTCAAAACGTAGCTTTCCACTCAATATTCGACACCTCCAACCAGCCCGGCGCCATATAATCTTCCACAAGTAGAAAACATGGAAAGATCGGTCGTCATCACACATAATCCAATCTCCTCCGCCAGCCGAAGCATGTTGGCATCCGGTTCCTTTTTCCTGACGAAGATCACACCGGCCAGATCCATCATCTCGGCTGTACGCATGACCTGCGGATTGCATAGCCCAGTAATCAGGATAGAGTCATTCTTTGCGAAAGCCAGCACATCGCTCATCATATCAGCACTGAAGGCGGAATGAACCACACGTGTCAGGTCGTGATTGGTTGTCAGCAGAGTTGCATTCAACAGTTTGCAGATTTCATCCAGATTCAAAGTCATACCTCCCAAATTTTTTGTGTTCATAATTCGTTTTTACAGTAAATTCGTAAAACATTATATCATTCTTTTTGTCTATTTTCAACAAAAACAAATTGTTAAAATTGTAACATATATTTAATTGCATTTGAATAAATACAATGCACCTGCGTTATAAATAGTATCCGGCTGGAAATGCAGGAATATTCTGTGGATTCACACTTGTTTATTGATAAAAAAAATGATAGAATGAAATTCGTAGCATGATTCAAAGATGCCGGAAGGTGTGATTTTGCAGGTTCTTTGAAACAACATGCCATATATAGGAGGGATAATCTTGGAAAGAAAACAAAGCGTTCCCTTTCAGGGAACAAAAGAACAGGAGACGCAGCTGCTTGAGATCATTGAGAACCTGAGAAATGAAAAGGGCTCTCTGATGCCGATCATGCAGAAAGCGCAGGATATCTACGGATATCTTCCCATTGAAGTACAGACTATCATCGCTGACCAGTTGGGGATCCCCTTGGAGAAGGTCTACGGTGTGGCAACCTTTTACTCCCAATTCAACCTGAACCCCAAGGGTGAGTATAGGATTTCTGTCTGTCTCGGAACCGCCTGCTATGTCAAGGGCTCCGGGGATATTTACAACAAGCTGATGGAGAAGCTTGGGATTTCAGGCGGGGAGTGCACGCCTGACGGAAGGTTCTCATTGGATGCCTGCCGGTGCGTGGGTGCATGCGGACTGGCACCGGTTATGATGGTTAATGATGAAGTTTACGGCAGACTGACGGTAGATGACATTGACGGCATACTGGAGAAGTATCGTTAAGACATGTTTCCGGAAATTTCACTGCACATATTAGATATCATACAAAATTCCATAAAAGCAGGTGCAAACTTCATTGAAGTGAAAATTGCCGTACATACTGACGCCAAAAGAATAAAAGTTGAGGTAAATGATAATGGATGCGGCATGAGCGGGGAGCAGCTTGCCGCTTGTCAGAATCCGTTTTTCACCTCAAGAACCACACGAAAGGTGGGACTTGGGATTCCGTTTCTAAAGCAATCGGCAGAATGTACCAATGGGTCTTTTTCAATCTCGTCAACAAAGGGAATAGGAACCAGGATCCTGGCTGAGTATCATATGGATCATATCGACTGTATCCCTATAGGAGATATCAATGCCACCATTTATTCCCTGGTGATCATGAATGAAAAGCTGGATTTTTACTATCAATACCAAGTGGATGCACGACAATTCGTGCTGGATACGCGCACAATACGGGAAATGATTGGGGATATTCCTATTAATAGCATTGAAATCTCATCATTTATCAGGGAATTCCTTGATGAAAATAAAAAAGAAGTGGATCAGGGAAACTATTATTGAATGGAGGTAAAACATGAAATCATTAGAAGAATTGAAGGCAATCCGGGAGCGGATGCAGAATCAGGTCGGATTCCGCTCGGAGAGCAATGACGAAGTACGCGTGGTAGTCGGTATGGCAACCTGCGGAATCGCAAGCGGTGCACGTCCGGTACTCACCGCTTTGTCAGACGAGGTACAGAAGCGCGGCATGGATCATGTGGTCGTCACCCAGACAGGCTGTATCGGATTATGCCAATATGAACCTATCGTTGAGGTTATTGAACCCGGCAAGGACAAGGTTACATATGTGAAAATGACGCCGGAAAAGGCGCTTGAAGTGCTGGAACAGCATCTGGTTCGGGGACAGATTGTAGCAAAGTACACTCTGAATTCGGAAAATCTGTAAAGGAGGAAATGAGCGATGTATCGTTCTCATGTATTAGTCTGCGGCGGTACTGGCTGTACCTCTTCCGGCAGTCAGCAGATCGCAGCAAGATTAGAGGAAGAAATTAAGAAACAGGGTCTGGAAAAAGAGGTTGCGGTAGTGAAAACCGGCTGCCACGGTCTCTGTGCCTTAGGTCCGATCATGATCGTATATCCGGAGGCAGTATTTTACTCTATGGTAAAGCTGGAGGATGTTCCGGAGATCGTAGAAGAGCATCTTTTAAAGGGAAGAGTTGTCTCACGGCTTGTATACGATGAGACAGTTACGCCGGAGGGAATCAAGTCCCTGGCAGACACAGACTTCTACCGGAAGCAGCATCGTATCGCATTGCGGAACTGCGGTGTGATCAATCCGGAGAATATTGAAGAATATATCGGTACCAGAGGCTATGAGGCTCTTGGTAAGGTACTGACTGAGATGACACCGGACGAGGTCATCCAGACAATCTTAGACAGCGGACTTCGCGGCCGTGGCGGCGCAGGCTTCCCAACAGGTCTGAAGTGGCGCTTTGCTTCCGGCAATCGCGGAAACGTACAGAAATATGTCTGCTGTAACGCGGACGAGGGCGACCCCGGTGCATTCATGGATCGTTCTGTACTGGAGGGTGATCCCCACGTAGTTCTGGAGGCTATGACTATCGCCGGTTATGCCATCGGCGCAAGCCAGGGTTACATATATGTTCGTGCGGAGTATCCGATCGCTGTTGAGCGTCTTCAGATCGCCATCAAGCAGGCCAGAGAGTATGGACTGCTGGGTAAGGACATCTTCGGCAGCGGCTTTGACTTTGACATCGACCTTCGTCTGGGCGCAGGCGCATTTGTCTGCGGTGAGGAGACGGCTCTGATGACCTCCATCGAGGGAAATCGTGGTGAGCCCCGTCCGAGACCTCCTTTCCCGGCGGTGAAGGGACTGTTCCAGAAGCCCACTATTTTGAATAACGTAGAGACATATGCCAATATCCCCCAGATCATCTTAAACGGTGCTGAATGGTTTGCTTCTATGGGAACCGAGAAGTCCAAGGGAACCAAGGTCTTCGCCCTGGGCGGTAAGATCCACAATACCGGTCTGGTGGAGATCCCCATGGGAACCACACTGCGTACCGTTATCGAGGAGATCGGCGGCGGCATTCCCAACGGTAAGAAGTTTAAGGCAGCCCAGACCGGCGGCCCCTCCGGCGGATGTATTCCGGCGGATCATATGGATGTCCCCATCGACTACGACAACCTGATCGCCATCGGTTCCATGATGGGTTCCGGCGGACTTATCGTAATGGACGAAGACAACTGTATGGTTGATATCGCCAAGTTCTTCCTGGAGTTCACAGTTGACGAGTCCTGCGGAAAATGTACGCCCTGCCGTATCGGTACCAAGCGTATGTATGAGATTCTGGACAAGATCACCAAGGGACAGGGAACCTTAGAGGATATCGACAAGCTGGAAGAGCTGGCTTATTACATCAAGGAGAATGCTCTGTGCGGTCTTGGACAGACGGCACCCAACCCGGTACTGTCAACACTTCGGTACTTTAGGGATGAGTATATCGCCCACGTGGTTGACAAGAAATGTCCTGCCGGCGTCTGCAAGAGCCTGCTTACCTTTAAGATCGATCCTGAGAAATGTAAAGGCTGTACACTCTGTGCAAGAAACTGCCCGGCCAGCGCGATCACCGGAACCGTGAGAGAGGCTCACACCATCGATCCCGCAAAATGCGTAAAGTGCGGCGCTTGTATGGAAAAATGTCGTTTTGGCGCGATTTATAAAGAGTAATTGGAGGTGTAGAACATGGATATGGTTACATTAAAAATAAATGGCATCGAGGTGTCTGCACCTGCCGGGTCAACGATCCTGGAGGCTGCGCGGCTCGCGCATATCGAGATACCGACGCTTTGCTTTTTGAAGGAGATCAACGAGATCGGCGCCTGCCGTATCTGCGTAGTAGAAGTGAAGGGAGCAAGATCCCTGGTGACCGCCTGCGTATATCCCGTCAACGAAGGGATGGAAGTATGGACCAATACGCCCAAGGTTATCGAATCCAGAAGAAAGACACTGGAGCTGATCCTGTCTGACCATGACAGAAAATGTCTTTCCTGCGTCCGCAGCGGAAACTGCGAGCTGCAGAAGCTGTGCCGTGAGTACAAGGTTGAGAACGAGAGCCTTTACGATGGCGACCGCAATCACTATGAGCTGGACGATACTGCCGCTCATATGGTGCGTGACAACAACAAATGTATCCTCTGCCGCCGCTGTGTGGCCGTCTGCGAGAAGACACAGGGAATCGGTGTCATCGGCGCTAACGAGAGAGGATTTAAGACCTTCATCGGATCACCCTTTGGTATGGGACTGGGAGAGACCAGCTGCGTTTCCTGCGGACAGTGTATCGCGGTATGTCCTACCGGAGCGCTCTATGAGAAGGATTACACCAGCCAGGTATTTGAGGCCATTGCGGATCCCGACAAGTTCGTGATCGTGGAGACTGCTCCCGCAGTCCGCGCTGCACTGGGCGAGGCCTTTGGCCTGCCGATCGGCACCGATGTGGAAGGAAAGCTTGCCGCAGCTCTGCGTCGTCTGGGCTTTGACAAGGTGTTTGATACCAACTTCTCTGCAGACCTTACCATCATGGAAGAGGCTCATGAGTTCATCGAGCGTGTACAGAACGGCGGCGTGCTGCCCATGATCACCTCCTGTTCTCCGGGTTGGGTAAAATACTGCGAGCATTATTTCCCGGATATGACCGAGAATATGTCCAGTTGTAAGTCTCCACAGCAGATGTTTGGCGCGATTGCCAAGTCCTACTATGCTGAGAAGCTTGGCATTGACAAGGAGAAGATGGTAGTAGTCAGCGTAATGCCCTGTACCGCTAAGAAGTTTGAGATCGGCCGTCCCGATCAGGACAGCAACGGTGTACCGGATGTCGATATCGCCATCACAACCCGTGAGCTGGCAAGAATGATCGAGCGGGCAGGTATCCGTTTCAATGACCTGCCAAATGAAGCGTTTGATCTTCCGCTTGGACTTGGTACCGGTGCAGCCGTTATCTTCGGAGCAACCGGCGGCGTTATGGAGGCTGCTTTAAGAACAGCGGTTGAGACCTTAACAGGAGAGGCGCTTCAGGCTCTTGACTTCACAGATGTCCGCGGAATCGAAGGCATCAAGGAAGCTTCCTATGAGGTAGCCGGCATGAACGTAAAGGTTGCCGTGGCCTCCGGACTTTCCAATGCGAGAGAACTGCTGAACAAGGTGAAGAGCGGAGAAGCGGAATATCACTTCATCGAGATCATGGGATGTCCCGGCGGCTGTGTCAACGGCGGCGGACAGCCTCAGCAGCCAGGCAGCGTGCGGAACACCACCGATATCCGCAGCCTGCGTGCAAAGGTGCTTTACGATATCGATAAAGCGAATCCCATTCGGAAGTCTCATGAGAATCCGGCCATCAAGGAACTCTACGCAGAGTACCTGGGCGAGCCGGGCAGCCATAAGGCGCACGAGCTTCTGCACACCACTTATGTGAAGCGTAAGGTACACGAGATCTAACAGCTTTAAAACAGGTCGGAGAGTAATGGATCACATTATTCCCCGGCCTGTTTTTTACCATCGGAGGTGGTAAAAATTGTGGATTGTTTCACATTCTTATGCTATAATGAAATTCCATGGAACGAATCAGCTACCATTTCAGGACGGGAAAGTAAAATGAAGGCATATTATGATGTGATCGTGGTTGGCGCCGGGGCCGCCGGAATGACGGCAGCCATAAGTGCCGCCAGAATGGGGGCCAGAACGGCCATTTTGGAACATATGGACGAGGCCGGAAAGAAGCTTCTGGCTACCGGAAACGGAAAATGCAATTTTACCAATCAAGTGCAGGGTGTGGAATGTTACAGAGGCCAGAACCCTGCCTTTGTATTGCCTGCACTCGCGCAGTTCGGCCTTTCAGAGACGCTTGATTTTTTTCGGGAGATCGGGATCTTCTCTGTGAAAAAAAGAGACGGATACTATTATCCGGCCAGCGGACAGGCATCGTCCGTGCGTCAGGCGCTTGTGCTGGAGCTTAAGCGTCTGGGCGTGGATATTCATTATAATATCGGCATCCGCAGCATAAAGAAGGATGACCGGGAGCATTTCTGCTTTGAAACAAAGCAGGGGATGTTTTTTAGTAAATCGTGTATCATTGCCGCCGGCGGTAAAGCGGCGAAAAAGACGGGCAGCGACGGCAGCGGTGTCCCTTATATCAAGAGCTTTGGACATACCGTTCTTGAGTTTGTGCCCGCATTGGTACAGCTTAAGGGCGCGCAGTCCTTTCTGAAAGAGCTATCCGGCATCCGTGCCGATGCGCATATCACCTTATTTGTCGAGGACACGCAGACTGCCAGTGACCGTGGCGAAGTGCAGCTCACGGATTTCGGTGTTTCCGGAATTCCGGCATTTCAAGTCAGCCGATATGCCGTTTATGCATTAAAAAAACAGAAAAAAGTTCATCTGTCGCTGGATTTTGCGCCGGATTTGGATTATAATACATTGTTGGATTACTTTTTGCTGCAAAAAGAGCGCGACAGGAAAACACAGAGGGAACTGCGGCTGACCTGCAAAGCAGAGCAGAAGGGTTGCCCTCGCGGAAATACCGCGGATATACATCTGCAAGATACGCTGTTCGGCTTCTTAAATAAGAAATTAATCCCTGTGATGCTACGTGAAGCGGGCCTTGCGGAAGATATTCCGCTGTCGCGCTGTGGAAAGAAAGAATTTGATAGTCTTATCCGTACCATAAAGCATTTCCGGATCGATATCACAGGCAGCAAGGATTTTGACTCGGCCCAGGTCTGCGCCGGAGGTGTATCTACAGCACAGATCAACCCGGACACCATGGAATCACGGCTTGTGCCGGGGCTTTATTTCGCCGGGGAAGTGATAGATATCGATGGCATGTGCGGCGGCTACAACCTGCAGTGGGCCTGGACAAGCGGCTGGGTGGCCGGGAAGCATGCCGGAACAGCTTAACGATGTTGTGAAGCGGCAGTTCAGTCGTCAGCAATGCACGCACAGAACCGCTCAAGGAGGACGCATATGATTCGGGTACAGCAATTAAAACTGCCCATTCAGCATACAGATACGGAGCTTCGCCAGAAAGCTGCGAAGACATTGAAGATACCGGAATCTCAGATAAAAAATATAAAGATTGTAAAACGTTCCATCGATGCCAGAAAGAAACAACAGGTATGCTATGTATATACGCTGGATATTTCCCTGCAGGGAGCAGAGAACGACGGTAATGCTGTTTCGGATCGCGCAGAGCAGTCATACCGCGGGAAAAATTCTTACACTGAACAGAAAATTGTCAAAAAGGTTAACAGTAATAATGTTATGTTAACCAAAGAAGAGTTTTATCACTTCCCACGGCACGGGGAACACCCCTTAAAGCATCCGCCAGTCGTTGTCGGCAGCGGCCCCGCAGGTTTATTCTGCGCATATGCGTTGGCGACAATGGGATATGCTCCTGTGGTTATTGAGCGGGGAAAGCCTGCCTCACAGCGTAAGCAGGACGTGGAGCTTTTCTGGAAGGAAGGCTGCCTTAAGCCGGATTCCAACGTGCAGTTCGGCGAGGGCGGTGCAGGAACCTTCTCCGATGGAAAGCTGAATACCTTAGTGAAGGACGTCAAAGGACGGAACCGCATGGTTCTTGACACCTTTATCAACTTCGGCGCGCCTGAGAAGATTGCTTACGAGGGCAAGCCTCATATCGGTACAGACATTCTGATCAATGTCGTGGAAAACATGCGGCGTGAGATCATCCGGCTTGGCGGGACATTTCTGTTTGAGACATGCATGGAGGATCTGGAATGGAAGGATAACCGGATAAGTGCAGCTATCTGCCGACAAGCGCAAAATGGCGAAGAACGTCTCATTCGATTTGAGACAGAGGTTCTTGTGCTTGCCATCGGTCACAGCTCCAGAGATACCTTTGAAATGCTCCTGAAGCAACAGCTTCCTATGGAGGCAAAATCCTTTGCGGTAGGTCTTCGTGTGGAGCATCCGCAAGCGATGATAAGCGAACAGCAATATAGCACAGAAGCCATGAAGCTGCTCCCGGCAGCCGCCTATAAGGTCACTGCCAACCTGGAAAATGGCCGTGGTGTCTATTCCTTCTGCATGTGTCCCGGCGGGTACGTGGTGAATGCTTCCTCAGAGCCCGGAAGACTTGCGGTAAACGGCATGAGCTACAGCGGGCGGGACGGCGATAACGCCAACAGCGCCATCATTGTTTCCGTGACACCCAAAGACTATCCGGGGGATGGGCCGCTGGCAGGCGTGGCATTTCAGCGGGAACTGGAGCACAGGGCATATGAGCTTGGAAACGGAAGGATTCCACAGCAGCTCTTCGGAGATTTTGAACGGAAAAAGGACAGCACAGGCTATGGAAGCTTTGCAAGCTGTACCAGGGGAGCGGTCACTTTTGGTTCCCTGCATGAACTCTTTTCGGAAGAAATTCATGGTTCCTTCGTAGCCGGAATGCATGAATTTTCCAGATATATCCGCGACTTCGACCGTTACGACTGTATCTTGTCGGGCGTGGAGAGCCGGACCTCTTCGCCAGTGCGGATTTCGCGGGACGAGCAATTTGAAAGCAGTAAAAAGGGACTCTATCCCTGCGGCGAGGGCGCAGGCTATGCCGGAGGAATCATGTCCGCTGCCATGGATGGTTTGAAGGTAGCGGAAGCGATCATAGCTAAGTATAGGCCATGAGCAGGGTATATCATAAAGAGGGCAAAACGTGCGCGGGATGTATCGGAAGGCAGCCTGCAATTACACCCAGATAAGAGGAAAGGATGGAAGTAAAATCGTGGCAGAATTTACACCGATGATGCAAAAATATATAGAGACGAAGAAGGAGTACCCGGATTGTATCCTGTTTTACCGCCTGGGCGACTTCTATGAGATGTTCTTTGATGATGCACTGACTGCCTCCAAGGAGCTGGAGATCACCCTTACCGGCAAGAGCTGCGGGCAGGAGGAGCGGGCACCCATGTGCGGTGTTCCCTACCATGCGGTGGAAGGATATCTGAACAAGCTGGTTTCCAAGGGCTACAAGGTCGCCATCTGCGAGCAGGTGGAGGATCCCAAGCTGGCGAAGGGGCTGGTGAAGCGGGAGGTCGTGCGTATCGTCACACCGGGCACCAACCTGGATACCCAGGCCCTGGACGAGACCAAGAACAACTATATCATGTGCATTGTTTATCTGGAGGACAAGTACGGCGTTTCCATCGCAGATGTCACCACCGGGGACTACTATGTGACGGAGCTGGATCAGGAGCGCAAGCTCACGGATGAGATCGCCCGTTTCTCTCCCTCTGAAATCATCTGCAACGAAGCCTTTTACATGAGCGGCATGGATCTTGATGACTTAAAGAACCGCCTGGGTATCGCTGTCTATTCTCTGGAATCCTGGTATTTCTCCGATGAGACTGCGGTTGAAACGCTGCTTTCCCATTTTAAGATATCCAGTCTGGCCGGACTGGGACTGGAGGATTATGAGTGCGGAACCATCGCTGCGGGAGCGCTGCTTCGCTATCTCTATGAGACGCAGAAGACCACCCTTGACAACATGTCTCATCTCCAGCTCTATGCCACCGGAAAATACATGATCATCGACAGCTCCACCCGCAGGAACCTGGAGCTGGTAGAGACGCTTCGGGAAAAGCAGAAGCGCGGCTCTCTGCTGTGGGTACTTGATAAGACCAGGACAGCCATGGGTGCGCGGATGCTTCGAAGCTTCGTAGAGCAGCCCTTGATCGAGAAAAAGGCGATTGAGGAACGCTTAAATGCCATCGAAGAGTTAAACAGCCAGGCCATGAACCGGGAAGAACTGCGGGAATACTTAAATCCCATCTATGACCTGGAACGGCTCGTGTGCCGTGTCACATACCAGACAGCCAATCCCAGGGACTTGATCGCCTTTAAGAGTTCTCTTGCCATGCTGCCTCCGATAAAAACCGTACTTGGGGAATTCAAGTGTCAGGAACTCACCGGGATACGGGAAGAGCTTGATACCCTGGAGGATCTCTACCAGCTTATAGAAGCTTCTATTCTGGACGAACCGCCGATCTCTGTTCGAGACGGCGGAATCCTCAAGGAGGGCTATAACGAGGAAGTGGACAAGCTGCGCCACGCCAAGACCGAGGGAAAGACGTGGCTTATGGAGCTGGAAGCCAAGGAGCGGGACAAGACCGGCATCAAGAACCTGCGGATCAAATACAACAAGGTCTTCGGCTATTATCTGGAAGTAACGAATTCCTATAAAAATATGGTGCCGGATTATTTTACCAGAAAGCAGACCTTAGCCAACGCAGAGCGCTATATCACACCGGAGTTAAAGGAGCTTGAGGATGTGATACTGGGAGCCGAGGATCGGCTTGTCTCGCTGGAATATGAGCTTTTCCGGGAGATTCGGGAGAAGATCGCCGACGAGGTGCTGCGCATCCAGAAGACGGCCAAGGCCGTGGCTCGTGCGGACGTATTTGCATCTCTGGCACTGGTGGCGGAGCGCAACAATTACTGTCGTCCGAAGATCAACGAAAACGGTGTCATTGACATCAAGAACGGCCGCCATCCGGTGGTGGAGAAGATGATCAACAACGACATGTTCATTGCCAATGATACATACCTTGACAATGCCAAAAAGCGGATTTCCATCATTACAGGGCCAAATATGGCCGGAAAATCCACCTACATGCGCCAGACCGCGCTCATCGTGCTGATGGCACAGCTTGGAAGCTTCGTGCCTGCCACATCCGCCAATATCGGCATTGTGGACCGGATCTTTACACGGGTCGGAGCCTCGGATGACCTGGCCTCCGGGCAGAGTACCTTCATGGTGGAAATGACCGAAGTTGCCAATATTCTGCGAAACGCCACACCCAACAGCCTGCTTGTCTTAGACGAGATCGGGCGCGGTACCAGCACCTTCGACGGCCTTTCCATTGCATGGGCGGTGGTAGAGCACATCAGCAATCCCAAGCTTCTGGGTGCCAAGACGCTGTTTGCCACCCATTACCATGAGCTTACCGAGCTGGAGGGAAAGCTTGGCAACGTGAACAATTACTGCATTGCCGTAAAGGAAAAAGGCGATGACATTGTTTTTTTACGAAAAATCGTACCCGGCGGTGCAGACCGCAGCTACGGAATCCAGGTCGCCAAGCTGGCTGGTGTGCCGGAGTCTGTGATCGAGCGGGCCAAGGTTATTGCAGGAGAGCTGTCCGCCAACGACATCTCCGAGGTTGTCAGCAATATCTCTGTGGAGAACGCCCAGCAGAGCAAAGCAAAGAAAAAGAAGCTGGATGAGGTCGATATCAGCCAGATCTCTCTGTTTGATACGGTGAAGGATGACGATATCATTGAGGAGATACGTGAGATGGATCTGAGTAATCTGACGCCGATTGAGGCGTTGAATCGGCTGTATCAGATTCAGAGTAAGGTGAAAAACCGATGGTAGCTCATAGTGTTGAAAAAGGACGCCGCATTTGGCTGAGATATAATATACGATGTTGAAAAGGGACGCCACACCGTTTGGAATATTTCCCACACAAAATGAACGACATTTTGTTTTGGGAAACATCCAAACCGGCGTGGCTGTTCAACGGCATAGTGCAGATTCAGCCAAATGTGGCTGTTCAACGACATAAGCTACACGGTTACACAGAAAGGAAGGGAAGTATATGCCACAGATTGAAGTTTTAGATCAGCAGACGATTGACAAGATCGCGGCTGGAGAAGTGATCGAGCGGCCGGCTTCGGTGGTGAAGGAGCTTGTTGAGAATTCCATCGATGCGAAGGCTACTGCTGTTACGGTGGAGATTAAGGAGGGCGGCATTTCCTTTATCCGTATCACGGACAATGGCTGCGGGATCGAGAAGGATCAGGTTCCCCTTGCTTTCCTTCGGCACTCTACCAGTAAGATCCGCAGTGTGGAGGATCTTTTGACCGTCTCTTCCCTGGGATTTCGGGGAGAGGCTTTATCCAGCATTGCCGCTGTTTCCCAGGTGGAGCTGATAACAAAGACAGCTTCCGGTATCAGCGGAGTACGGTATCTGATTGAAGGCGGGAAAGAAAAGGCGATAGAGGAGATCGGTGCGCCGGAAGGCACGACCTTTCTGGTGCGAAACCTCTTTTACAATACACCTGCAAGGCGGAAGTTCTTGAAGACACCGCCTACGGAGGCCGGATATATCAGCGATCTGATGGAGCATATGGCGCTTTCGCATCCGGAGGTTTCCTTTAAATTCATTGTCAATAACCAGGTGAAGCTGCATACCTCCGGGAATTCCAATCTGAAGGAGATCATTTATCATATTTACGGCAGGGATATCGCCGCGAATCTGATTGAGATCCATCGGGAATTTGATTCCTTCTCCATGGACGGCTTTATCGGAAAGCCGTTGATTTCACGGGGAAACCGGAATTATGAAAACTATTTTATCAACGGACGTTATGTGCGCAGCAGCCTCATTGCGAAAAGCATTGAGGACGGCTACAAATCCTTTGTCATGCAGCATAAGTATCCGTTTACTGTACTGCATTTGTCCATACGCGGGGAGCTTCTGGACGTAAATGTCCATCCCACCAAGATGGAACTGCGGTTCAGCAACCAGGAGCAGGTCTATGAGAATATTCAGACAGCCATCCGAGAATCCATCAATCAGAGCGAGCTGATCTACCGGGTGGAGCTGGCGGATGAGAAAAAGGAGCGGGCGAAGCAGCGGGAAGAAGTAAGGTCGGCGGCGGAAGCTGCACGGAAGATCCCGGAGCCCTTCGAGAAGAAACGACTGGAGGCACTGCGGCAGTCCGTGCATAAGGACAGTCCCTACGAGAAGAAGTACCCGGACCGACCATCTACCTGCCAGCAGGCCGCAGAAGAGAAATCAGGCGCCGAATTGCCGACAGGCAAGACAATACAGAAGGATATGGCAGAGAAGACGGACAAATCTTCGCCGAAGACTACGATAACAAATACGGACGAGCCTGCACCCAGGACTGCGCCAACAAATACGGACGATTCTGCACCGAAAGTTACTTACCAGCAAGCAACAATCGAAGATTTGCTGACGAAAGAATCAGCGGCTCCTTATCCATCAAAAGAGCAGGATGCAGCTAACTCAGAGACAACTGCTGAAGCTCCACCTGCTCCACATCGCCTTCTGGCTCCCGAATCCGTCAAGTACCATACCATCATCGGCCAGGTATTTGACACCTACTGGCTGGTGCAGATGGAGGACAACCTCTATATCATCGATCAGCATGCTGCCCATGAGAAAGTCCTGTATGAGCGTACCATGGCCTCGCTTAACAGCCGGGAATACACCTCCCAGGCCATTTTCCCGCCCATGCTCCTGTCACTTTCCATGCAGGAAGAGGATCTATTGAAGAGATATATGGATATTTTTACCCGGATCGGTTTTCAGATCGAACCCTTTGGCGGGAAGGAGTACGCTGTGACTGCAATACCTGCCAATCTCTTTGGACTGAATGAACGGGATCTGATGATCGAGATGCTGGACAGTCTCATGCAGTTAAAGGGCAACGAGACACCCCAGATAATACTGGAAAAAGTCGCCTCTATGTCCTGTAAGGCAGCGGTAAAGGGCAACCAGAAGCTGTCCCGCCCGGAGGTGGAGAAGCTGATCGACGAGCTTCTGACTCTGGAGAATCCCTACCATTGTCCACATGGACGGCCAACCATCATCTCCATGTCCAGGTACGAACTGGAGAAGAAATTCAAGCGGGTGTTGTGATGAAGAAGCCTTTGATCATATTGACCGGCCCTACGGCCGTTGGAAAAACAGAACTGTCCATCGCCCTTGCCAAGGCGGTGAACGGAGCTATCATCTCGGCTGATTCCATGCAGGTATACCGCCATATGGACATCGGCTCTGCGAAAATTAAGCCGGAGGAACAGCAGGGCGTTCCCCATTATCTGATCGACGCACTAAAGCCCTGGGAGGAATTCCATGTGGTCCGTTTTCAGGAGATGGCGCAGGCAGCCATGACAGAAATCTATGCACAGGGGAAGCTTCCGATCATCACCGGAGGAACAGGGTTCTATATCCAGGCATTGCTGTACGGTATTGATTTTACGGAGGAAGAGCAGGATCCCGCATACCGCAGGAGCCTGGAACAACTGGCGCAAGAGAAGGGTGCTTCCTATCTGCACGAACTGCTGCTTAAGGTGGATGAGAGATCCGCGCAGGATATCCATGAAAACAATATCAAGCGTGTGATCCGTGCCCTGGAGTACCATCACCTCACCGGGCAGAAGATATCGGAGCATAACGAAGCCGAGCGGCAGAAGGAGTCACCTTATGAGTTCTGCTATTTTGTCCTGAACGATGAACGCGCGCGACTGTACCAACGCATCGAACAGCGTGTGGATCAAATGCTTCAGGAAGGACTGGTGGAAGAGGTGAAGTCCTTAAAAGCCATGGGCTGTACCAGAGACATGGTATCCATGCAGGGACTTGGTTATAAGGAGATTTTGGATTACCTGGATGGACAGATCAGCCTTGATGAAGCTGTATATCTCATCAAACGGGACACAAGACACTTTGCCAAGCGGCAACTGACCTGGTTTCGCCGGGAACGTGATGTCATCTGGCTGAATAAGCCGGACTTCAACTATGATGAGCAGAAGATACTACAATTCATGGAACAGAAGATGGCAGAAAAAGGACTTTCATTCGAATAACAACTATTGTACAAAAATCTGGAGGAAGCTATGACAGAAACAGATATATTTCAGAAATATCAGGAGCTTGGCTTAAGCCCGGAGGTCTATGCATTCGGGAGGAAGACAGAAGAGAAGCTTAGGGAACGCTTTGCGGCCATCGATGAGACCGCCGAATACAATCAGCTAAAGGTTCTGGCGGCCATGCAGAAGCACCGTGTCAGTGCCGAATGCTTCATGGCTACAAATGGCTACGGTTACAATGACCTGGGCCGGGATACGTTGGAGGAGGTCTACGCCAGCTGCTTTCAGGCAGAGGCAGCCCTGGTGCGTCCGCAGATCACATGCGGAACACATGCACTGGCTCTGGCACTTATGTCCAATCTGCGCCCCGGCGATGAGCTGCTGTCCCCGGTGGGAAAGCCCTACGACACCTTAGAAGAGGTTATCGGGATCCGTCCCTCCATGGGTTCTCTGGCAGAATACGGCATCACCTACCGCCAGGTGGACTTAAAGGAGGACGGCAGCTTTGACTACGAATCCATCAAAACAGCCATCAATGAAAAAACAAAGCTTGTCACCATCCAGCGATCCAAGGGTTATCAGACACGTCCAACTCTGTCCGTTGCCCGCATAGGCGAGCTGATCGCCTTCGTCAAAGCCATCAAGCCGGATGTGCTTGTAATGGTGGATAATTGTTATGGAGAGTTTGTGGAGACCATAGAGCCGACCCAGGTAGGCGCTGATATGGTGGTAGGTTCCCTGATCAAGAATCCCGGCGGCGGGCTTGCCCCCATCGGCGGCTATATTGTCGGAAAAAAGGAATGCGTAGAGAACGCCGCATACCGTCTGACTTCTCCGGGGCTTGGCAAGGAGGTTGGCGCCTCCCTTGGTGTCATCAAGGACTTCTATCAGGGCTTCTTCCTTGCGCCGACGGTCACGGCCGGAGCCTTAAAGGGCGCTATATTTGCAGCCAATATCTATGAGAGCCTGGGCTTTTCGGTTGTCCCGAATGCCACGGAGACACGCCATGATATCATCCAGGCGGTAACGCTGAACTCCCCGGAGGCCCTGATTGCCTTCTGTAAGGGGATCCAGGCCGCCGCCCCGGTGGACAGTCACGTGACCCCGGAGCCGTGGGCCATGCCCGGCTACGACAGTCCGGTGATCATGGCGGCAGGTGCATTCGTGCAGGGATCCTCCATCGAGCTTAGCGCCGACGGTCCCTTACGTCCGCCTTATGCGGTGTATTTTCAGGGCGGACTTACCTGGTATCATGCAAAATACGGGATACTGATGTCGTTGCAGAAGCTATATGAGGCAGGACTGGTAAAACTTTAGTAACTAACAGTTCAGCCAGCAAGCCACAGACCGCCTTCTGCGAAGGCTATTCGCTGTCAAGCAGCTCTTGTCTGTGGCTGATTGGCGTTTCGCCAATCCACAGAAATAAAAAGGCTGCCCTTAGCAAATAAATTTGCACGGTCTGTCTTTTTATTTCCTGGCTGGCTGAACTGTTAAATAATTTTACAAATATGAGTTGTACATTCCGCCTGATTTGTGCTAAAATAAAATGTAAATCTTTTTCTTCAAAGCCCATCTTTGTGGTGTAGAGGCCGGAAAGGAAAAGTATATGCCCCACATTACCATGAAAGAACTGCCGGAGTCCGAGCGCCCCTATGAGAAATTCCTTAAGAAAGGTCCGGAAACACTCTCCGACGCAGAGCTTCTGGCTGTTATCCTTCGGAGCGGCAGTCAGACACGCACAGCCATTGAGCTGGCACAGGATGTTCTCTGCCGGGAGCAGCAGAACCTCCTGAACTTAAACCGCCTGTCCATGGAAGATCTGGCGAAGATTCCGGGCATCGGACGGGTGAAGGCCATCCAGCTGAAATGCATTGCAGAGATCAGCAAGCGTATGACAGCCACCCTTTACCAGAAGAATCTTGTGGCTACCGATCCGAAAACCGTCGCCTATTATTATATGGAACAGTTGCGGCACGAACCAAAGGAGAAGCTGCTGTTGGCTATGTTCGACGCCAAGAACCATTTTCTGGGAGACGAAGTGCTGTCAATCGGAACCGTTAATTCTTCACTGGTCTCACCCAGAGAGATTTACTTAAGGGCACTGGATCGGCAGGCGGTCAACATCATCATCCTGCATAACCATCCCAGCGGGGATGCCACTCCCAGCAACGAAGATAAGCGTATCACCAGCCGTGTGGCGGAATGCGGACGTATGCTGGGAATCAACCTGGCAGATCACATCATCATTGGAGACAGCTGCTATACCAGCTTCCGGGAAAGCGGTCTGCTGAACTGAAAGGAAAAAGAAATGTCAAACAACGTATATGGAATCGACCTGGGCACCAGCAATCTTAAGATTTTCTGCAAGAGCACAGGAAAAGTCATCAACGAGAAAAACACCGTGGCGATCGTAAACAAGGATGAGCTGTACGCCTTCGGCAACGAAGCCTATGCCATGTATGAGAAGGCGCCTGAGTCCATACAGGTATCTTTTCCGGTGGTCACGGGCGTCATTGCCGACTACAACAATATGCAGACAATGATCTGTGAGCTGCTGGAGAAGCACATGCGAAGCCGCATCAAGGGTGCGGAATTCATCGTGGCCGTTCCGACGGATATCACCGAGGTGGAGAAGAAGGCTTTTTTCGATCTGTTCTATAAGAGCGATTTTCGGCCTAAGAGCGTTCTGCTCTGTGAGAAACCCATCGCCGACGGTGTCGGGCTGGGACTGGATGTGAATTCTCCCACAGGCTACATGATCGTGGACATGGGAGCGGATACCACGGAGATCTCGGTAATTTCCCTGGGCGGCCTTGTGCTGAGTGAGCTTATGCACTTTGGCGGACGGCGTCTGGACGAGGCGATCATGAGCCATTTGAAGCGCAATTATAATCTTGTGATCGGGCAGAAGACAGCCTGCTTCTTGAAGGAGGAGATCGGCTGTGCGCTCCCGGATGTTGATGAGAAAACGGCTGTGATCGTCGGACGGGACGTAGTCAGCGGACTTCCGGTGGAGATGGAGATATCTACCTCCATGGTATATGAGGCGATTAAGGACAGTCTGGCCGGAATCTGCAGCTCCATCAAGATGATACTGGAGAAAACGCCGCCGGAGCTGGCGAAGGATATCATCCATTCCGGTATTTACCTGACCGGGGGTGCCTCTAAGATATCGCATCTGGGCGAATTGTTCACACAGATCACTAATATACGGGTGAATAGCTGCGATTACCCTGAGGAGAGTGCAGTGCGCGGACTTATCAAGATTGTATCGGATGAGAAGTACAAGCGGCTGACATTCAGCATGAAAACCATAATATTTAGATAGAGGAGTTGGCATTGAAAGTGAGACGTAAATCGAAATTTACGATACCAACCAGATATTTGCTGCTGATACTCACCGGAATATGTGTGGCGGCACTGTTTATCAGCTTTACTTTTAACCTTTCCGGTGGCCCGCTGCATACGGTGGCCGGATATGTATTCGTACCCATGCAGCGCGGAATCAACACGGTTGGCTCCTGGTTCTCTGACAAAGCAGAGAATTTCCGGGCCATGGAATCGCTGGTGCAGGAGAATGAGGCATTAAAAGCCCAGGTGGATCAGCTAACAACGGATCTGAGTACCCTGAAGCTTGAGAAGAGCGAGCTTGACAATCTCCGGGAATTGTACGCGCTGGATCAGAAATACCCAAGCTATGAGAAGGTAGGTGCCAGGGTCATCAGCCGGGACAGCGGCAACTGGTTTTCCACATTTCTCATTGACAAAGGCATAAAGGATGGCATACAGAAGGATATGAATGTCATTGCCGGAAGCGGACTGGTGGGCATTGTGACCGATGTGGGACAGAATTTCGCCAAGGTGCGGGCTATCATAGATGAATCCAGCAATGTCAGCGGTTCCACACTTTCCAATTCGGATTACTGCATTGTAAATGGAAATATACAGACCATGAACGAGAGTCAGGTCATTGAATTCTCCGGTCTGAAGCTGGGAGAGCACACCATGGAAGCCGGGGAGCAGATCGTCACTTCAAACATCAGTGACAAATATCTGCAGGGGATCCTTATCGGATATGTCAAGGACTTTTCCCAGGATGCCAACAACCTGACCTGGTCAGGAACCATCACCCCGGCTGTGGATTTTGAGCATCTGGAGGAGGTTCTGGTCATTCTTCAGGAAAAGCAGACAGCGGAGTGAGGAAGGGATTGGTATGAGACGCAAAATAACTGTGTTAATAATAATAATCCTGTGCTTTTTGCTGCAGAATACGCTGTTTTCAGCTCTCGCCTTTGCGAACATCTCACCGAACCTGCTGGTGGTGCTGGTTTCCTCCTTCGGTTTCATGCGGGGCAGGAAGGAAGGCATGTGGATTGGTTTTATCTGCGGGTTGCTGCTGGACATCTTCTTCGGAAATGTCATTGGTTTTTACACGCTGGTGTATATGTACATCGGTTATATCAACGGCTTATTCCGGAAACGCTTTTACCCGGATGATGTGAAACTGCCGATGATCCTCATCGCAGCCAGTGATCTGTCCTGTAACCTGCTGGTTTACTTTTTCCTTTTCCTCATGAGGGGAAAATTCCGGTTTGGCTATTACCTGCTGCATATCATGATACCGGAGCTGGTATATACCATACTTGTTACTATATTTTTGTATTTTATCATTTTAAAGGTCAACCAGAAGCTGGAAGCCATTGAAAAAAGGAGCGCTAGTAAATTTGTTTGAAGACATCAAGGAGATTGCAAAAAAAATCATAAAGTCCAGGCTGTTTATGCTTTCCCTGATCCTGCTGATCCTGTTCGTTGTCCTGGTGCAGCGCCTGTTCTCTCTGCAGATCATCCACGGGCAGGAGTATGCAGACAACTATACGCTGAACGTGGAACGAGAGACCTCTACCGTTGGAACCAGAGGCAATATCTACGACCGGAACGGCAAGCTTTTGGCGTACAATGAACTGTCCAATTCCGTGACCATCGAAGACAGCGGCTACTACAGCAGCGACCGGAGCAAGAATGCCAGACTGAATGCAGAGCTGGCTGAGATCATTGCGATCATTGAAGGCAATGGTGATGCCCTGGCCAATGATTTTAGCATTCAATTAAATGCGGAAGGAGAATATGAGTTTACGGTATCGGGCAATACCCTTACCCGTTTTCGGGCGGATGTCTATGGATATTCCAAGATAGAAGACCTGAAGAAAAACAAGCACAAGCTTGGATACGAGGAGAGTGAAGCCACGCCTTCGCAGATGATCGATTTCCTCCGTTCCGATAAGAAATTTGGTATTCGCTTAGAAGGCACAGATACACTGTCGGATATCGACAAGCGTGTCGGACAGCAGTTGTACAGCAAGGAGATGGCTTACAAGATCCTGGTGATCCGCTATGCCATCAACCTCAACAGCTACAAGCGTTATATCACCACAACGATTGCCACGGGCGTGTCCGATAAGACGGTAGCTTCCATCAAGGAGAATTCCGACCATCTTACGGGCGTTGCGATTTCAGAGGATACCGTTCGTGTGTATGTGGACAGTGAATATTTCTCGCACATCATAGGTTACACCGGGAAGATATCCCAGGAGGAATACGATGAGCTCTCCAAGGAAAATGAGGATTATACCCTGACAGACGTTATCGGGAAGTCCGGCATCGAGCAGTCCATGGAGATGACGCTGCAGGGCACCAAGGGCTATCAGAAGTTCTATGTGGACAGCGTCGGACGTGTGACAGAAGTCATTGAAAGTAAGGAGTCCCAGTCAGGAAACGATGTCTACCTGTCCATCGACAGCGACCTGCAGAAGGTCGTATATGATCTTCTGGAACAGGAGATTGCAGGTATCGTATATTCCAAGGTTGAGAACATCAAGGAGTACGATAACGGCGGGAAAACTGCCTCAGACATCAAGATTCCCATCGACGATGTGTATTTTGCGCTGATCAACAACAATGTCATAGACATCAGCCACTTCACAGACGATAATGCCAGCGGGACAGAGCGAGAGGTTTACCAGACCTTCTTAAGCAAGCAATCATCCGTCCTGTCCGGGCTCAGGAGCCAGTTAAGCTCCGGTAGCCCCACGGCCTACGGAGCGCTTGACGAAGAGCAGCAGGTCTACATGAGTTATGTTCTGACCATGCTGACCAATACCGGGATCCTGAACAAAGATTCCATTGACAAGGACAGCGAGGTATATAAAAATTGGAACAGGGAGAAGATCAGTCTCGCCGAGTACCTGCGCTATGCCATCTCCCAGGAATGGATCGATATCACCGGATTTGAGACGAATTCCAAATATTCAGATACCATGGAGATCTACGAGTCTCTGCTGGATTATATCGAAGCACAGCTCAATACGGACAAGACCTTCAGCAAGAAGCTGTACAAATATATGATCCGCGACAATCAGATCCGGGGACGGCAGTTATGCCTGCTCCTGTTCGATCAACAGGTGCTTGCCAGTAACGAGTCTGATTATGCAGCCCTCTCAAGCGGCGCGAAGGACGCATACAGCTTCCTGAAGGATAAGATCAAGAATCTGGAGATCACGCCGGCACAGTTGGCCTTAGATCCCTGCTCCGGTTCCTGTGTCATCGTCAATCCGCAGACCGGGGAGCTGTTGGCATGTGTGACGTATCCGGGCTATGACACCAATCGGCTGGCAAATACCATGGATTCCAATTATTATAACCTGCTGCATGATGACCTTTCCTCTCCCTTCTATAACAATGCTACCCAGCAGAAGACGGCTCCGGGTTCTACCTTTAAGCCTGTGACGGCCACCGCTGCTCTGACGGAAGGGTATATCTCCACCGGGACTACCATCGTGGATAAGGGTGTGTTCGAGCTGGTGGAAAACGGACCGAAGTGTTGGATCTGGCCAAGTGGGACACACGGACAGATCAATGTATCCCAGGCGATCCGGGATTCCTGCAACTACTTCTTCTACACGCTGGGTTACAACATGAGTCTCTCCGGCGAGACCTACCAGGAGCAGAAGGGTATCGAGATACTGACCAAGTATGCGCAGCTATATGGACTGGGGGAAAAGACCGGGGTCGAGATCGCGGAATCGACGTCCAATATCTCGGACGAGTATCCCATCACCTCGGCCATCGGACAGGGTAATCACAGCTTTACAACCATAGCTCTGGCGCGGTACACGGCAGCAGTTGCAAACAGTGGAAATGTCTACCAGCTAACGCTCTTGGACAAGGTGACTGATTCCCAGGGAAATGTTATCGAGGATCATGGTCCGCAGCTTCTGCGCTCCATGGACACGGTCAGCAGCAGTTCCTGGAATGCCATTCATTCCGGTATGCGCATGGTGGTGGAGAACCATAAAGCCTTTCGGAACTTCCCGGAATCGGTGGCTGTGGCGGGTAAAACCGGTACGGCACAGATCGTGAAGACCAGACCGAACCACGCGTTGTTTATCGGCTACGCACCTTATGATAACCCAACCATTGCCCTGACTACCCGTATCGCCTACGGATACACCTCCGCCAATGCCGCCGAGGTATCCCGGCTGATCTTGGAATATTGCTTCGGCTTTGCAACCGCCGATCAGCTGTTAAACGGCCAGGCACTGGATGTCGGCGGTGATAACACCAACAGCTTTACCGATTAATTTTTACAGGAGGCTTCTTATGTCACAGACAGTTATATTAAAAAGTAATAAGTATGGTATCAATCTGATCCTTGACCCGGAGGTGGCTTTTGACCAGTTACTTTCCGATATCATAGCCAAATTCAAGGATGCGGACAGCTTCTTTAAGGATGCTAAGGTTGCGCTCTCCTTCGAGGGGCGCACGCTTACGGAAGAGGAGGAGCACAAGATCCTTGCTGCCATTGAAGAAAACAGCTCCGTCTCGGTTCTGTGCATCCTGGATCCGGATCCGGTAAAAGAACAGCGTATGAAAACAGCTCTGGAGATGAAGGAAGAGGAGGATGCCACCCGGACTGGTCAGTTCTACAAGGGAACCCTTCGTTCCGGTCAGCTTCTGGAGTGTGATACCAGCATCGTGGTGCTGGGGGATGTCAATCCGGGGGCAAAGGTGATATCCAGAGGAAACATCGTCGTGCTTGGATCCCTGAAAGGCAATGCCTATGCGGGAGCTTCCGGCAATGAGCTGGCCTTCGTGGCCGCACTGGACATGGATCCGGTACAGATCAAGATCGGCGATGTCATAGGACGCAGTGCCGATCGGGCTGCCTGGGAGGGCAGCGGCAAAAAGAAAAAAAAGACTGAGCCCGGGCTGGAGCCGCAGGTGGCGATTGTAAAGGACGGTAATATCTACATCGAGCCGATTACAAAAGGTCTTTTAAATAATTTATAATAGAGCTCTAGGAGGAGAAAAGTATGAGTGAAGTAATTGTTATCACATCCGGTAAGGGCGGCGTAGGTAAGACTACCACTACCGCCAATGTAGGTACCGGACTGGCACAGCTTGACAAGAAGGTTGTTCTGATCGACACAGATATCGGACTTCGGAATCTGGACGTAGTTATGGGTCTGGAAAACCGGATCGTCTATAACCTGGTGGATGTAGTAGAGGGCAACTGCCGCATGAAACAGGCATTGATCAAGGACAAGCGTTATCCCAACCTCTATCTGCTGCCTTCCGCACAGACAAGAGACAAGACAGCCGTGACCCCGGAGCAGATGGTGAAGCTCACCGAGGAACTCAGGGAAGAATTTGACTACATTATCCTGGACTGCCCGGCTGGTATCGAGCAGGGCTTTAAGAATGCCATTGCAGGTGCTGACCGCGCTATTGTTGTGACGACACCGGAGGTGTCCGCCATCCGCGATGCCGACAGGATCATCGGTCTTTTAGAGGCCAACGAAATGAAGCAGATCCACCTCATTGTCAACCGTCTGCGTATGGATATGGTAAACCGCGGGGATATGATGTCCATCGAGGATGTCAAGGAGATCCTGGCCATCGACCTCATCGGTGCAGTTCCCGATGACGAGCAGATCGTAGTATCCACCAACCAGGGCGAACCTCTGGTGGGACGTACCGACACCATGGCCGGCATGGCATACAGCAATATCTGCCGCAGAATCACAGGAGAAGATGTACCTTTGCTGGACTTGAACAGTAAGAACAGCGTATGGTCTAAAATTGCGAGTTTATTTAAGAAAAATTAGGAGGAAATCACTGTGGGATTAATGGACTTTTTTCGGAAAAAGAATTCCGGCGGGATTGCCAAAGATCGGTTGAAGCTGCTGCTTATCTCTGACCGTGCCAACTGCTCGCCGGATGTGATGGAAATGATTAAGAATGATATCATCCAGGTGATATCCAAATATATGGAAATCGATGCAGAGGGGCTGGATATCCAGATTACCCAGACAGAATCCGATGGAAATAACGGAAGTGTTCCGGCACTGTTTGCCAATATTCCCATCAAGGACATGCATCACAGCCAGTCAAATGCGAAGAAGCAAGGATCATAATTATGTTGAAACGGTATCAATTTAAGCAATTTCCCATCCGCCTGATCCTGTTTGTGGTTGTACTCAACCTGATCGGGATCGCGGTGGTGGGAAGCGCCAGGGAATCTGTACAGAAAACACAGATCATGGGAATGATCATGGGGCTTGTCATTATGGCAGCAGTGGCTCTTATCGATTATTCTTTTATCCTGAAGTTCCACTGGGTGATCTATGTGGGGAATATCGGGCTGCTTGCGCTGGTAAAATTCACGCCGCTTGGATATGCTTCCGGCGGAGCCCAGCGATGGCTGAATATCGGCGGCTTCCGCTTCCAGCCCTCGGAGGTCTCCAAGATCTGCATCATCCTGTTTTTTGCATGGTTCTTCGGAAAGTACCATGAGAAGATCAATAACTGGAAGACCATTATCGCTTCCGCTGTATTGATCTTCATTCCCTGGATACTGATCTTAAAGCAGCCGGCCCTGTCCATCAGTATCGTAACAGCCATGATCTTTCTGGCCATGCTGTTTCTGGCCGGATTAAGCTACAAGATCATTCTGGCAGCACTGGCAGTGGTGATCCCGGCAGGCGCCATATTCATCGCCCTGATCATCCAGCCGGATCAGAAGATACTGGATTATTATCAATGGAAGCGGATCATGTCCTGGCTGCAGCCGGAGAAATATTCCACCGATGCCTACCAGCAGCAGAATGCCATTATGGCCATCGGTTCCGGCCAGCTTACGGGAAAGGGCTTAGGCAACGACGCTCCATTGTCCGTAAAAAACGGAAATTTTGTTCCGGAGCCCCACACGGATTTCATCTTTGCGGTGGTGGGAGAGGAGTTCGGATTTGTAGGAGCAATAATTATTTTATTTTTGTTATTGCTAATTGTGCTGGAATGTATTATTATTGGAAGAAAAGCAAAAGATTTTCAAGGAAGATTAATCTGCGGAGGAGTTGCCGCACTTATTGGCTTTCAGGCTTTTTGCCATGTCTGCGTGGTTACGGGGCTTATGCCTAACACAGGCATCACGCTGCCGTTTGTAAGCTACGGACTGACCTCGCTTGTCAGCCTGTACATTGCCATCGGACTCGTTGTCAATGTCGCACTCCAACCGCCAAAATATAGAATGGGGGACGATTTTCTATGAACATTGGACTTATCGCACATGATGCCAAAAAGAAGCTGATGCAGAACTTCTGTATCGCGTACCGCAGTATCCTGATGAAGCATGATCTGTATGCCACAGGCACAACGGGAAGGCTGATTGAAGAGGTCGCCAACCTGTCGGTTCATAAGTATCTGGCCGGCCACCTGGGAGGATCCCAGCAGCTTGGAGCACAGATCGAGCACAATCAGATGGACATGGTTATTTTTCTGCGGGATCCGCTGACACCCAAGCCTCATGAACCGGAGGTAAATAATGTGGTGAAGCTGTGTGATTCCTATAACATTCCGTTGGCCACCAATCTGGCAACGGCAGAGCTGTTGATCAAAGCACTGGACAGAGGAGACTTAGAGTGGCGTGAGATGTATCGTTAAGAAATGCGGAGCCTTATTGCTCGCGGCAGCCATTGCCGCGGGTCAGGTCGGCTGCGGCAGTGAATCTGCCTTCGAACAGAAATACAACACGTTTATCACTACTGAGAAATATGGCATCGGAGCTTCCGAGACGCTCACGGATACTTCCTTCTTTGCGAAGGATCTGTGCGTGGGCGGGAATGAGAACCTTCTGGATGATTCCGTCTCCGAAGGGTTCTCGGCGGCGGCCGGTCTTTTTGACGTGACTGATCGGGATATCCTGTATGCCAGGAATCTTCATGAACGGCTGTATCCGGCCAGCACCACGAAGATACTGACGGCTTATCTTGCCCTGAAGTATGGTGACCTTGGCGCTACCGCCACAGTAAGCAGCGAGGCCTTAAACCTGGATTCCGGTTCCAGCACATGCGGACTTTCCGCGGGCGACACACTGTCTCTGGAGCAACTGCTGTACGGCCTGCTGATGAGCAGCGGAAACGATGCCGCCAATGTCATTGCGGAGACGGTCTCCGGCAGTCAGGAGGAATTTGTGAACCTGATGAACCGTGAGGCACTCTCGCTGGGTGCAACCAATTCCCATTTTGTGAACGCTCATGGACTTCACGATGAACAGCAGTATACCACCGTGTATGATCTGTACCTTTTTTTTCGGGCAGCTCTCTCCAATGAGAAGTTTACACAGATCATACACACCAAAGAGTATACGGCGAATTATACCAACCGTAAGGGTGAGACTGTAACCAAGAACTGGAAGACCACCAACCGTTACCTGACAGGCGAGAAGGAAACGCCGGAGAACATCACGGTATTGGGCGGTAAGACAGGCACAACCTTTGACGCCGGCTATTGTCTGGTACTGTACAGCCAGGCCAATACAGGGCACAATTACATCTCAATCGTGCTTAAGGCGGAGAGCCGGGACAATCTGTACACGCAAATGACAGAATTACTGAAAAAGATTTCGAATTAGAGATTGAATTTTCTGTAAAAATATTCTATAATTTTATATATATAAAACAAAGAATTAGGAGGAGATTGCCATGATTCAAATTATTGCAGGAGAAAAAGGAAAGGGAAAGACAAAATGTTTGCTGGAAAAGGTAAACAGTGCTGTAAATGCAGCCAGTGGCAGTATCGTATATCTGGACAAGAGTTCCAAGCATATGTATGAGTTAAGTAACAAGGTTCGTTTGATCAATGTCTCCGATTTCCCCATTTCCAACTGTGATGAATTTTTAGGTTTTCTGTGTGGTATCATCTCGCAGGATCATGATTTAGAAGAAATGTACTTAGACAGCTTTCTGACCATTTCCGCCATCAAGGATGAGGAGATCACACATGCCATTGAGAAGCTGGATATCATCAGCAGTACCTTCCATGTGAATTTCTGGCTGAGTGTCTCCAAAAATGCAGCGAATTTGCCGGAATGCGCCAAGGCCAAGGTAGCTGTTTCCCTGTAACAACAGATTCGGATTGCTATCTTTTACATGAAAAGCTGTCAGATGATAACGAATTCTGGCAGCTTTTCCACATAGACGGACTTAAGCCTGTTCCATGGAACGGATACGACCGAATGCGCTGATGAGATATAAGCCGCTGATGCCGACCAGGGCATAGATGATCCTTGTCAACCAGGACATTTCTCCAAACAGGAAAGATACCAGGTCGAAACGGAAGAATCCTATCAGTCCCCAGTTGACAGCTCCGATGATCACCAGTGCAAGCAACGTATAATCCAATCCTTTTGTATTCATAGTTCACGCCTCCTTTTTGGGTTCATGACAAGCGAAGGCTTCTTGTTGCCTTCTGTTGTATCATTGAATAGTATTTCTAGAATCGGGCGTTTTATGTTGGAAAATACCGCCATTTATAACACCTCAAGGGAAGGATGACATTTTTGTGGCAAAGAAACGCAACAGCAAGATTGTAAAATATAAAAAACCATTACAACTGAATATCGGTATTGTTATTTTCGTGATCATATTCTTGTATTTGATGTATTATGTGTTTGCGTATTTTACAACGTCCCATATCTCTGCCTATGAGGTGACCCAGGGATCCATCGCCCAGAATACGGTGTTCAACGGCCTGATACTCCGGGATGAGACCCTGTATTATGCACAGGATAACGGATATGTCAATTACTATTGCAAGGATGGCACCAAGATCAGTGCCGGGAGCTACATCTATTCCGTGGACGAAACGGGCGATTTCTACCGACAGGCCGCAGCGGCCAGCGAAGGGCAACTGACCGATGAGGCTTATGTACAGCTGGCAGAGGTGACAGATCAGTATCTCGGTGCTTATTCCGATATGACATTTGGAAAGGTATACCAGTTTAAATACGATGTCGAGACTACTTTGCTGGAGACTTTTACCGCGCAGACTGTGGGACCGGACGGCAGTCTGGAAGCGCCCGGCGCAGGTGTCAGCGGTCTTCACACCTACAAGGCAGAAGACGCCGGCGTAGTAGTCTACAGTATGGATGGCCTGGAGAGCATAACCACAGACAGCTTTACTGCAGATATGTTCAATACCGCTGCCTACAAGAAGGAAAGCTTCCTGAAGCGGGAACAGGTATCCTCCGGCGATGCGGTGTACAAGCTTATCAATAACGAAATCTGGAATGTGGTGTTTCCTGTCACGGAGGGTCTTGCCGCAGATCTTGCCGAGGTAGAGAATATCAAGGCGGAGTTTAAAAAAGATGGAACCTCCGCCTGGTCTACTGCCAAGGTCATGGAGAAGGACGGAACCAATTATCTGATCCTGCAGTTTAACAATTCCATGATCCGCTTTGCCTCGGATCGCTTTGTGGAGCTGGAGCTTCTGCTGACAGATACCTCCGGCCTTAAGATTCCAAATACGGCCATCACTACCAAGGAGTTTCTCACCGTTCCCAAGGATTATATCACCAAGGGCGGCGATTCAAACAGCAACGGTCTCCTGATTCAGCGCACAGAGGACAGTGGAAATACCATGGTGGAATTCGTGCCTGTCAGTCTGATCCTGGAAGGGGAGGACTCCTATTGCATCGATTCTTCCGGGATTTCCCGTGGAGATGTTGCGATAAAGCCGGACTCCAATGAGCGGTATACGCTGAAGGATACCGAGAAGCTGGAGGGCGTTTACAATATCAACAAGGGCTATGCGGTGTTCAAGCGGATCGAGAAGCTGTTCCAAAATGAGGAGTATACCATTATAAAGAACGGCACGTCCTATGGTGTTGCACTGTATGACCATATTGCGCTGGAAGCAGTGGCAGTGGCAGAGAACGAGATCATTCATTGATGACGGACAATAATAATGAAAGGTTGGATTACAAATGGAATTGTTGGAAGAAAATCTTAAGCTCGTACAGAAGAATATAGAAATGGCCTGCCAGCGTGCGGGACGTGAAGCCTCTGAGGTGACGTTGATCGCGGTCAGCAAGACAAAGCCGGTGTCGGATCTTGAAGTGGTTTATGGGGCCGGAGTTCGGGAGTTTGGTGAAAATAAGGTACAGGAGCTGACCGAGAAGTATGAGGTACTGCCGAAGGATATCCATTGGCATATGATCGGACACCTGCAGCGGAATAAGGTGAAATATATTGTCGATAAAGTGACGCTCATTCATTCCGTGGATTCCCTGGCGCTGGCGGAGGAGATCAGCCGACAGGCAGTAAAAAAACAGGTAACGGTGGATATTCTGGTAGAGGTGAATATCGCAGCGGAGGAATCCAAATTCGGGATTTCCGGTGAAGCAGCGACTGCTCTGGTGACAGATATTTCCAAATTGCCCGGACTTCATATCCGCGGATTGATGACCATCGCTCCATTTGTAGAAAATGCGGAAGAAAACCGCGTATTTTTTCGAAAAATGAAGAAATTATCTGTTGACATAAAGGAAAAAAACATTGATAATGTAGATATGGATGTTTTGTCCATGGGAATGACCGGCGACTATATGGTTGCAATTGAAGAAGGCGCTACTATGGTGCGGGTCGGAACCGGAATTTTTGGTGAAAGAAATTACAATAAATAATTTAAGGGAGAATTATCATGAGTGTGTTGGATAAATTTCTTAATGTAATGCGGCTGAATCCGGATGACGAGGATGACTTTTACAACGAAGATTATTATGACGATGAAGAGTATGAGGAAGAGGAAAAGCCGGTAAGAAAGAATAAGCGCAAGAAAGAAAAGGAACACCAGCAGGAGGATAATTTCTACGAAGAAGACCGCAAGGTGACATCCGTCAAAGAGAAGCCAGTAAAAACATCACCGAAGGTGACCCCCATAACAAGGGCTACCAGAAAGCAGAGCAGTGGAATGGAAGTGTGCGTAATTAAACCAAACTCCGTGGAGGATGCGAGAGAGATCACAGACACCTTATTGTCGAACCGGACGGTAGTTTTAAACGTAGAAGGACTGAATCTGGAGATTGCCCAGCGGATCATTGATTTTACATCGGGTTCCTGCTATGCCATCAGTGGAAATCTGCAGAAGATCTCCAATTACATATTTATCATCACTCCACCCAATGTAGATATATCCGGCGATTTTCTGAATATTGCGGATGCCTTTGACACGTCTTCCATCAAGATGGATTATTAAGGTATGCCTTTATGACACGGGAAGAAGAAATTCTGGCAAGGCATCTGGTGGATTTGTCCCGTCAGGCGGACCAGAAGGGAATTGCCACCTACAGTGATTTTTTGAATTTGAATGAACAGAATATTTTCCACGCGCTGATACCGGATCTATATTCCGGCTATGAGTTGTCCGGTGGATATGAACACGCAGAGCGTCAGATGATAGCATTTCTACCTGATGCTCTTATGTTTCCATCGGATCACCCGATTGCCTGCTGTGCGATCACACCGGTGAACCGGAGATTCGCAGAGGAGCTTTCCCACCGTGATGTGCTGGGAAGCCTTATGAGTCTTGGCATTGAGCGCGGACAGTTGGGCGATATCCTGGTAAAGGATGACCGCATTTACGTGTTCTGCCACCGACGGATTCTTGCATTTCTCATGGAGGAGCTGACACGGATCCGCCATACAAATGTGACACTCACTGTAGTAGACGCCAGTGAAGCGGATATCCGGCCGGAGATGGAATTATGCGAATGCATAATAAGCTCCAATCGACTGGACAGCGTAGTTGCAGCGGTTTATAAGCTTTCCAGAAGTACAGCCTTGGAGCTTATCAAGAAGGGCTGCGTATTTGTGAACGGGAAAGAGATGGCAAGCGCAAGCTATGCCTGTAAACCGGAGGAGATCGTTTCCGTGCGCGGGTATGGCAGAATACGGTTTCTGGAGGAATGCGGGGAGACGAAGAAGGGCAGATTGAAGCTTAAGTTTTATCGGTATGTGTAGGGTAACGGCAGATTGTATTATATTGAAAAAAATGAAAGAGGAATAACGTTATGAGTAAAACGATTCCTGTGAAGTATGAGAATAAGCTTTGTTATGAAATTTATCTGGAACGGGACTTTGAACGTCTTCTCGGATTGCTGCAAGAGCTTGGTTATACGGGAGCGCGTAAGATCTGTATCATTACAGATTCGAATGTTGCTCCTCTGTATCTGGAAATCGTAAAGAATGTGCTGAAGACAAATTTTGATATTTGTACGTCGTACGTATTTGCAGCGGGGGAGGCCAGCAAGAATACGGTCACGGTTGGCGGGGCTTACGAGCACCTGATCCAGAATGGTTTTGATCGGAGAGATCTGATTGTAGCGCTTGGCGGCGGCGTGGTGGGAGATCTGGCCGGATTTACGGCCGCCACGTATCTTCGTGGAATTGATTTTGTGCAGGTGCCGACAACATTGTTATCGCAGGTGGACAGCAGTATCGGCGGAAAAACCGGCGTGGATTTTATGCAGTATAAGAATATGGTTGGAGCATTCTATATGCCAAAGCTGGTGTATATGAATCTGTCTGTATTAGCTTCTCTCCCGGCAGAGCAGTATTTCGCCGGAATGGGAGAGATATTAAAGCACGGTCAGATCAAGGATGCCGACTATTACACGCGGGTTTCAACAGAACATGCGCGCATTGTAAACCGCGAACTTGACATGGTAGAGGAAATGATTTACGGCAGTTGCCTGATCAAGCGGGATGTGGTAGAACGCGATCCTAAGGAGAAGGGAGAGCGTGCGCTTCTGAATTTCGGTCATACCATTGGACATGCCATCGAGAAATTGTCCGGCTTTTCGCTGCTTCACGGAGAATGCGTCTCCCTTGGAATGGTTGGCGCCGCATATATTTCCAGTAAATACGGCAGTTATGGGACAGATCAACTGGCAGAGTTAGAACAAACACTTACGAATTTTAATCTTCCGATCCGGGTGCCTATTGACCGCAAATTCTCTCCGGAGGATGTGCTTGCAGCCACGAAGCTGGATAAGAAGATGGAGTCCGGCAAGATTAAGTTTATACTCTTGGAAGCGCCTGGAAAGGCTTATATCACGCGAGACCTGACAGATGAACAGATATTGGAGGGAATCCGCTATTTATTTGTGTGAAGGCTCAGCCAACCCGATATCAGGCTGAAAATCATATCATGAAAATGGAGGCAGGAATGAATCAGAAAATAAAAAAGTTTTCCATCGCTGTCGTGGCTGTGGCTGTGCTGGTACTGTTAGACCAGATCACAAAATATCTGGCAGTGAATCACTTAAATCCCGCAAACGGCGGACAGGATGTGATCATCTGGAATGGTGTCTTCCGGTTACAATATCTAGAGAACAGAGGGGCTGCCTTTGGGATCATGCAGGGGAAGAAGGCTCTGCTGGTGCTTACCACCGTATTGGTATTCGCCCTGATCTGCTGGTTCTATCACCGGATGCCTATGGAGAAGCGCTACCGGGCGCTTCGGTGTGTTTGCGTGTGTGTCATGGCAGGGGCAATCGGAAACTTTATTGATCGGATGCGTCTTGGTTATGTGGTGGATTTCTTTTATTTTGAGCTGATCAACTTTCCGATTTTTAACGTTGCGGACATTTATGTGACCTGCTCTGTGATCCTGTTTCTGCTGTTGTTTCTTTTTTATTATAAAGATGAGGATCTGAACCGTATCCTGCCATCGAAAAATAAGGAAACACCGACAGAGACAAAATAACGTGACAGAGACAAATAGCAGCAGGAGAGGGGCGCAGTATGGAACAATTCCAGGAATTTGAAGCAGGAGTTGAGGAAGCAGATGAACGGCTGGACAAATATCTGACAGATATTTACGAGAATGTGAATCCCAAATCAGAGATTCAGAATACTTTGTCGCGCTCTTTTTTTCAGAAGCTGATCAAGGACGGACAGGTATTGGTAAACGGACAGCCCCAAAAGGCAAATTACCGTATAGCGCCCGGGGATACGGTCTCATTGACGATCCCGGAGGCGAAGGAAGTAGCCATTCTGCCTGAGAATATTCCGCTGGATATCCTTTACGAGGATAGTGATGTCCTGATCGTAAATAAGCCGAAGGGAATGGTGGTACATCCTTCCGCCGGGCATTATTCCGGGACGCTGGTGAATGCCGTTCTGTACCACTGTAAGGACAGTCTTTCCGGCATCAACGGGGAGATCCGCCCCGGAATTGTACACCGGATCGATATGGACACCACTGGGGCGCTTATCGTCTGCAAAAATGACACGGCTCACATGTTTATCGCAGAACAGATCAAGGAGCATTCCGTCACACGGAGATACCGCGGGATCGTGAATGGCTATGTCAAGGAAGATTCCGGTGTCATAAATGCCCCCATCGGGCGTCATCCGGCGGACCGCAAGCGGATGGCTGTCAATGAGCGGAATGGGAAGCCGGCGGTGACACATTACCGGGTACTTTCGCATTTTCAAAAGCATACCTATATGGAATTCGAACTGGAGACCGGACGGACACACCAGATCCGTGTCCATATGGCAAGTATCGGCCACCCTCTGCTGGGAGATCCCCTCTACGGAAGCGGTAAGGATGGATTTCTTTTGCAAGGGCAGACACTTCATGCCATGGTGATCGGCTTTATTCATCCAACTACAAGGGAATACATGGAGTTCACGGCGCCTCTGCCGGAATATTTTACGGAACTGCTTGAGAAGCGACTTCCAAAATAATAGTTCAATACCAGTTCAGCCCGCGCCATAGGTGATGGCTGAACTGATGCTGTACATTTTCGCTTTTTTATGTTATACTTAAGAAAAAATTACAGTAAGGTGGTTATGCTATGGAGAATTATGTAATTACAATCGGAAGACAATTTGGGAGTGGTGGATTGGATACCGGAAGGCTGCTTTCCGAGAAGCTTGGAATCAACTGCTATGACAAAGAGCTGCTCTCCATGGCCGCCAAAGAGAGCGGGCTGTGCGAGGAGATCTTCCATAACCATGACGAAAAGCCAACCAACAGCTTCTTATATTCGCTGGTGATGGATACATATTCCGTAAGCGGATATTCGGCTTCCTCTTATCTGGATATGCCCTTAAATCACAAGGTTTTCCTGGCGCAGTTTGATGCCATCAAGAACCTGGCCAAAAAGGAATCCTGCATCATCGTCGGCCGCTGTGCAGATTATGCGTTAGCGGATCATAAGCGCTGCCTGCAGGTATTTATTCATGCAGATGATGAGTTCCGGGTAAAACACTTGATGGAGACATATGACTGGACTGCTGACAAGGCCAGAGATATGATGCGCAAGACGGATAAGAAGCGGGCCAGCTATTACAATTATTACTCCAATAAGAAGTGGGGCGATGCCAGAAGCTATCATCTGAGCCTGGACAGCAGCCAATTAGGCTTCGATGGATGTGTGGATATGATTTTAAAGTATCTTGAACTGAAGAAGTATCTTGTTTAAAGGTTATCATTTTCACGATTAAAAATACTTCCTGAGAACTTCCCGGCCAGCCTTCGCCGTTCATCATCGGTGGCTGCGTAATGCTGCCTGGTAGTCTCTACACTTTTATGCCCCAGAGCATCGGCTACAAGGTAGATATCGCCTGTTTCTTTATACAGGTTGGTACCATAGGTACTCCGAAGCTTATGGGGCGTAATTTTCTTATTGATATTGGCTGCACTGCTGTATTTCTTCACCAGCAGCTCCACGGCGCGGGTAGTAAGGCGGCTGTACTTTAAGGAGAGAAACAGCGCGTCCGCATGCTCCGGTGCAGCTTTTTCTGCCAGAGAAGCACGCTCCAGTTCAAGGTATTCCATCAGAGCTGCTGAAACCTCATCCCCGAAGTAAACCGTAGATTCATTTCCTCCCTTGCGGATCACACGGATACAATTATACTTAAAGTTCACATCCTTCACGTCCAGGCCTACCAACTCCGACACCCGAATACCTGTTCCCAGCAGGAGAGTGAGAATAGCAGTATCACGGTATTTTGTCTTTTCATGCAGATCCAACTGCCTTTTGGTAAGAGAATTTCCGTTTTCCGCCGCAGTAATCAGATCTGAAACCTCATCCTTATCCAGATGGATGATATTGTCCTTGTGCTTTTTGGGCGTGTCGATCATGGACGGCGCGTTTGTGGTGATAAATTCTTTCTTGAAAAAGTAATTGTACATGGTTCGAAGGGCAGATAATTTTCTGGATTTTCCCTTTTCCCCATTGGATTTTTCCGTTCCGTCATTATTTTCATAAAAAGAAAGGTAGGCCAGGTATTCCTCGATATCGGTAGGCGTCAGCTGATCCAACACCGAAATCGGAATATCGCACATGGGCTTACCGGAATAAACGGGATTATTCTGCTGTATAAACTGGAAAAACAGACGCAGATCATAGGCATACGCCAAACGTGTCCTGGAGGACGTATTCCTGGTATCCAGATACCGGAAATAATCGCTGCAGAACTTCGGAAGTTCCTTCAGCAGAGCATTTAGTTTTCGTTTGTTTTCCAGATTGACCTTTTCTGTGTATTCCATGGTATAAAACCTTTCTGTGAATCAAAATCCCGGCAAAAGAGACAGGTATTCTTATTTCATACAATAGGAAGTTCGAGAAGCGTGCTTTCTATTATTTTTCGCTCATCACTTCGCAAAATCAACATTTCGCGAAGTGATGAATATCTCTTTCGAAAGCCTCTTAAGCAACTATCGTCCTCTGCGCCGCTTTAAAGCTACTTTAAGATCTCCGAATCAAGCACAATGGTAAACGGCCCGTCATTGCACAGGGATACCTTCATATCAGCGCCGAATTCTCCGGTCTGTACCACAGGAATCTCTTTTTTACATTCTGCAATGATATATTCGTACAGCTCATTGGCAAGAACCGGATTCCCTGCATTAATAAAGGAAGGACGGTTTCCCTTTTTACAGTCCGCATACAAGGTAAACTGCGAGATCAACAATAACTGTCCGTCCACGTCCTTCAACGCCAGATTGGTCTTGCCGTCCGCATCATCAAAGATTCTGAGCCCAATCAGCTTTTTAATCATCTTATCGGCAATTTCCCTGTTATCCTCATTGGAAACACCAATCAACACCACAAAGCCTCTGTCGATGGAGCCGACCACCGCGCCGTCTATGCGCACAGAAGCTTCCGTAACTCTCTGTATTACAAATTTCATAATATACGCTCTCCTTACAACTTTATCACTTCGCAAAATCAATTTGCGCTTCTTATGTGTCTTAGTCTAACACATTCACTTTTTGATTGCAAGTTACTTCGCCAAGCTGTACTGTGCCAGCACTTCACCGATCCGATCCTTCACCAGCTCCGCGATCTCCGTGGTTTTTAAGCCTTTGTAATCCTCATAGAAGAAAGGCTTCAGGAAATGCACCTGCGTCGTTACCCTGCCGATGGCAAAGCTGTTGAATACCTTGTAAGAGTCAATTATTGCAACCGGGACAATGGGCGCTTTGGCCTTTACTGCGCATTTAAAGCTGCCCGGCCGGAAGGTTCCCATAATATTTCTGTTATTAAACTCATAGCCGCCTTCCGGAAAGAAGATGTACTTTCGCCCCTCTCTCACTTCCTGTGCCACTTCATTGATGATCGTCAAGGCCTGCCGCACATCATTCTTATCCAGACGCTTTCCCTGCACCAGATCCACGATCTCGTTTACGATAATCGTATTGGACTTGTTCTTGTCCATGACAAAGGAGCAAGGCTCCTTATGGGAAAGCATAATTCCAAGCACATCATATTTCCCCTGGTGATTGGAAAACATCACATATCCACCCTCTTTGGGAAGATTCTCTTTCCCGTATGCTTTGGTACGGACATGCCCGGAACGCCTCACCATTGTAAAAGCACGACGAGCCAGGCTATAGCGTTTTACCTCCGAATATTTCTCAGGATGGTTTGCCTGGTGTCTCATTTTGGAAACCATATAAGGTATACGATACAAATTTACAAAAATTACATAAAAAAAACGAATCATAACATTACTCTCCTTTTGCCCTTATATCATATTATGATTAGGTAGTCAAAAGGGTATTTGTATTTTATCCTTTTCACGATAGGAACTT
>CAVGED010000040.1:0-6174 GCA_963628035.1 Paludibacteraceae bacterium | reverse complement strand
GCTGCCGTCTATGCGGTTGATGAGTATCCGGGACGGGATGGAAGAATATGAGCTGTTAAATGCTGCGAAGGAGAATCCGGATGCTGCTTCGTATGAGGCATTCATGCGTGAGGTTTATAGCTCTCTGGGAGAAGATACCAGTAATCTGTATCAGGACGGGGAGGATGGATTAGATTTTACGGCACTTCGAACAAAGCTGCTGCAAGAGGTATCTACGCTGGAGGATTCTCTTGCACTTCAGGCGGATAATGAGGCTGCTTCTGAAGACGTGCAGACAATGACAGAAGACGTTACCATAAATGTCGTAAAAGCAACGGGCAGTGCACAGAGAAGTGCCGTACAAGGGAAATCTGATACGGAATTATTGTTATCCTTTGATTCCTATCAGGAAATTGCAGGAGCCGGGTTGATGTTAAGGAATCAATTTGGTGAGACTGATGTAAACAAAGACATGCAATTCGTTTCGGAGGGTGCAGGGTCATGGCTTGTAAAGCCGCAAGGGGATTATGAAGTAAAGGGGATCTACCCATATTTCCGGCTGCGTTGCATGAATACCCCAAGAGCGACTACATTCCGGAAAAGTGATTTTAGTACCTATGATAAGATCATGCTGGATATCTACAATGCTTCTGATGAAGAAATCCGGGTGGAGTGGAACTTCGTTATTCAAAACGTGTTCGGCTCCTATGCAAGCAGTGAGAAACGCAGTTACACATTACAGGCACATGCATGGACTACCTGTGAGTATGATCTGACGGGGGAAGAATATCGTACGGCGCTTGATCTGACCATGGTCAAGTACATGAATTTTATGATTTTATCAAAGAAGGAAAGTAAGGAGGATACCGTTCCGGAATTATATCTGGATAACCTGAGAGGGCACTTGGCGGATGAGACACTTGTCAGAAAGGACTTTGAAGCGAACCTGAGTGAGCGGGTTTCCTTTGAGACGGCAGAGGAACGCTATCTTCTGGCCGATGATGGAATCGGAAATAATGCAATGCAGTTATCTCGTGTGAGATATGCGGATTGCGGGATAGCGCCGAAGAATGCTTCCTTTGGAGAGTACGTTCTGAGGAGCGAATTGAGAAATACGATATGGCCGGCGTTTACGCTTTATTATAACGGGCAGCAGCCGAAGGGAAAAGTAGTGAGCTTCATGCTGTATGTCGCAGCGGACGAGTCTGTGACCGAGGATAAGTATTACTATGTGCAATGTAATAACAGCAGGCTTATCGAAGAAAAATGTAGGCTTAACCAGTGGATACATGTAGAAGCAGAGTTAACCTCTGATGTGACATCGTCGTGGTTTTTCCTGAACTTTGACGATGGGACAGGCTGCTCTAAGTTTAAGGAAAATGCGGTCACCGTTTACCTTGATAATTTTATCATTTCGGATGAGGTGAAAGCCGGTTACTATTATGAAGATATCTCCGGATACCGTACAGGACAATACGCTGCGCCACAGACAGACGCCACAAAGGTGTTTGCGGGATGGTATGAGGATCCGGAATGGACGATACCGCTTGGAAAAGAGGCTGTGACAGGTGGAGCCTACGCGAAATTTGTGGATGCAGCAGTGCTGAGTGCAAAGTGTCAGATTGCTGTCGGAACCAAGTATGCAAGTGAGTATACCAATCTGCGCATGGTTACAACGGTTGATTCCCTGAACTATTCAGCGGTGGGATTTGGCATCAAGATCAATGGAAAAGCAGTAACCCGTACCACTGATACGGTATACGAGACGATCAGAGGCTATGCAAACGGAGAAGGAATTACGTATCAGCCAACGTTCTTTTCCCAGGCCTCAAAATACTTTATGGCTTATACGATCACTAATATTCCGAATGGCTTTTTCGGCACAGATATTGTGATCACACCAATGTGGATCACCCTGGACGGAACAACGGTTACGGGAGAATCAAAAACCGTTGCGATTGAGGATGCAATCCTTGATTTCAGCCATGGAGTTACCTTCGAAAAACCGGCAGAGAAGTATCTGTTCTCGAAAAACAATGTCGATTATACGTTTGAAGAGTTTGACGGATCGACAGCTTTGAAATTCGACTCGACCGGTGTGAAGTGGCCATATATTAAGGCTGATTTTGATGAGACTTATACCGGTGCTGCCACGAGACTGTGTTTCCGAATCTATGTGAAGGCAGATGAAACTTTGGTGAAAGACCAAGGGTTCTATGTGGGTAGTGATGACGGAACAAAGCATCCGTTTAACCAATGGACAGAGGGCTGGATGAAAGTAGAGGATGGTGCTGCTGATAAACAAATATTTTTAAATTTTGACGCAGCCATTTCGGCAATCGGTGCAGCGACTCCAATCACGGTATACCTGGATGATTTCTATGTGACAACAGGTAATGTAGAAAAAGGGATTACCTTTGAAAATCCGGCAGAGAAGTATGTGTTCTGGAAGGGAAATGCAGCTTATTCGTTCGAAAAATTTGACGGAACGACTGCTATGAAGATGGCAGTGGCCCAGAACTGGCCCAATTTCTATATGGCACTTCAGCAACCATATACAGAAGCGAAGACCTTGCATTTCAGGGTTTATGCAAAGGTGGATGAGAGCCTGGTTACAAATGAGGTGTTTTATGTAGGAAATCAGGATCCTACGAAACATAAATTCAACTGTTGGACAGATACCTATGTCACAATACCGGCCAACGAGGGATTTGTCATTCCGTTCCTGAACTTTGAGGCAGCATTGAAAACCATTGGTTCCGGGAATATTACAGTATATCTGGATGATTTTACTATTACGGAATAATTTGCTTTGTTAAGAGGTTCTGTGATGCAAAGTGAGACAACAAGGAGCAACAAGATGAAGATGGAAGGAATTTCTATACTGGAAGAAAATGGATTTATCACATGGAAGAGAGAGGGTGTCGTTGTAGAGGCTGTCCCTGGTGATGAAATCAGCATTGACAAAACGGAGAAAAGAATAACGATCACCTACGATACCACTCCGCATTTCTATATGGCGCTCTCAAGGGCAATTGGTATGCAGCCGGGGAAACAGCGAATCATGCCAAAAACAAAAGAGTTTGGATTGATGCTGGATTGCTCAAGAAATGCGGTCATGAAGGTGAGCGAGATGAAGCGGCTGATCTGTCTTTTGGCGCTGCTGGGATATACTTATCTGGAGCTGTACACAGAAGATACATATGAGCTTCCGGGGGAGCCATATTTCGGGTATCAGAGAGGTCATTATACAAGAGAAGAATTGCAGGAGATCATTGCGTTTGCCGGGATATTTGGAATAGAAATCGTTCCTTGCATCCAGACTTTGGCCCATTTGAAAACCATTGCCAAGTGGAAGCATTATGCCGAGCATATGGATACCAACGACATTCTGCTTGTGGGGGATGAACGGACCGATGCTCTGATCCGCAAGATGTTAACGTTCTGCAAGGACGTGTTTGATACAAAGCGGATTCATATTGGCATGGATGAGGCATTTTATCTTGGACGCGGCAAATATACAGATACATATGGATATCGCCCGAAACATGAGATTTATCTGGAGCATTTGAAGCATGTTTTTGCCTTGTGTGAAGAGCTTGGGCTGAAGCCGGAGTTCTGGGCGGACGGACTGTATCACACAGAGTTGACGACAGCGGAGATACAGGCAATCTTCAATGGAAACCAGACGCCTGTATACTGGGAGTATGCAGTTACGGAAAAAGAACCACACGAGAAGATGCTTCGCCAATTAAAAGAATATGCTGGAAAAGTGAGTTATGCAGGCGGTCTGTGGAAATGGACAGGATTTGCACCACTGAATGGATTTACAGATAAGGTGGCCGATGCAGCCTTCTCGGCAGCGTTTGCGTGTGATGTAGAAGATATTATGCTGACTGCATGGGGAGATAATGGAGCAGAATGCTCTGTTTATACAATGCTTCCTTCTATGCTTTATGCCTCCAATCTGATCTATCCGGCGGATATAGACAGGGATTCGATTCTATCTGCACTTACCGGGTATACCGACGCAGAATGGCGTGTATGCGATGAGCTGAGCAAAAGGGAACCGGGTGATGAGAGAATTTGCAATGTCTCGAAGCATTTGCTGTACAATGATTTCCTGATCGGTCTTTTGGATGCGAATGTCTCGGAGAAAGCCGGAGATTATTATGAGAAGCTGCGGCTTGAATTTGCAAAGCTGGCAGAAAGAGAGAGTGCGTATGCATATTTATTTCAATCCTATGAAGCTTTGTGTCAGGTATTGAAGCGTAAGGCGACATACGGGAAGCGTCTGCATGCGGCATATCAGGCAAAGGATAGGGAAGCTATGGAAGAAATGAAGGGAGAACTTCCCGCAATCAGATCAGATCTGCAGGAATTTGGCAGGAAGTATCGTACACAATGGCTGAAGGAAAACAAAGGATTTGGTCTTGAAGTAATTGATGCACGTCTCGGTGCGCTGATCAATCGGACGGAGACAGTCGCATATATTCTGGACGAGTATCTGAAAGGCCGTATGGAAAAGATCTATGAGCTGGAAGATGAGAGGCTGAATTTTTTCTGTGGAGAACCACAGCAGGTATTTTATAATGAATGGGCGACAACGTATACGGTAAATGTGGTATAAAATAATTAACAACCGCAGAAAGGAAGATCTTATGGAAAACAAATATTTTAAAACCTATTGGGATGGAATTCCACTGGCTTTTTTCACGGAAGAACGTGTAAAGGAGGCCGTTGATTGTGGCTTTAATTTGCTGCAGTCAGGACATCTGGGAGGCTACGTGGAAGGCATCGGCGGAGACTACGGCGTAGAAAACCACAGAAGGGCATTGGAGCTGTGTGAAAAGTATGGTGTCAAATATACGATTTCTGACGGGAGAATTCATAATCTTGTTATGAAGCCTGCAGATAGTCAGACCATAGAACGGACGGTGGCCGAAATATGTGCGGATTACAAGGGCTATCCGGCTCTGTATGCTTATATGGTCATGGATGAGCCGGCTGCTCGTAGATTCCCCAAGCTGGCTGAGATCGTAAGGGCTTTTGCAAAATATGATCCGGATCATTTTGCACTTATCAATCTGCTTCCTGATTTCTGTACGCCGGAGCAGCTGGGAGCACCTGACTATGAGAAGTATCTGCGTCATTATATGCAGAGTGTGAGACCACAGTGCCTTTGCTATGACCACTATCATCTGAGAAATGGGAATCCGGAACGCGGGGTTCCTGCCAGGGATATTCTTAGCCAGGAGGAAGTTGGGGAATATACCGCTATGATTGAGCGATGGGACAGAGCCGGGTTCTATGACAATCTGGAGGTCATTCGCAGGTATGCGCTGCAGTATGATATTCCGTATATGTTGGTTGTCCTTGTAGTGGAGCATGGGCCGTTCCGATATCTGACGAAGGAAGAATTGTATTATGAGGTATGGCAGACATTGGCGTATGGCTGTTCCACGATTTCTTATTACAATTATTGGGGCAATCCAAAATGTGATGAGTTAAATTACCGGAATTCCCTTATCTCGTCAGAAGGACATAAGTGCCAGCATTATTGGAATGTGCAGGAAATTAATAAAGCAATAACACCCATAGGGAACAGGATAGCACAGACGAAGTCTTCTGCTGTATTCCATATAGGAGAGGAACCGGATGATGTGACCTATTTTAACGGATACGGAGTGATAGAAGCTATCACCGGGGGCCGACTGACAGTAGGATTTTTTGAGGATGGTTCCTTTGTAATTGCGAATAAAGATTATGAGCATGGTGCAGAGGTTACAATTAAAACAGAAGCTTCTCTGGCAGTGCTTGATGCCTCCAGAGATGAATTCGTACCCTGTCCTGAACGGGTAGTTCGTATCAAAGCAGGAGAGGGAGCTTATTTGAAAAGAAGTACTACTCCATAAAAACACAAAAGTAGGTAATGAGTTTATGAAAAACATGATAGGACAATGTGCCAGTGTGATAGGCATGATATTGACGGTGGCATCGTTCCAGATGAAGACGCGGAAGCGGATCATCCTATTTCAGACAATCGGATCGACATCCTTCCATTGTTTGGCGCATGCTTCGCAACGCTGGCGATGTATATGCAGAAGGAGAACATGCTTCGTCTCCTGAATCTGGCAGCGTCACCCTGCTGGCTGATCTACAATATCAGCCTTCCGTCAAGCGGAGGGATCATAT
>CAVGED010000039.1:0-24925 GCA_963628035.1 Paludibacteraceae bacterium | reverse complement strand
AACAGAAAGAAAGCAAAAAGTGACAATTGAGTGTTACTTTTTTAGGAAGTTAAGGGATTAAATGAATAAAAGCAGTCAGGTTTCTTTGGAAACCGACTGCTTTTTTCGTGGCGTGGGTGACGCCGTACATTTCTTTTGATTTTTTCTGTATAAAAATTCCCATTTTCACAAAAGCTACCATCAGACAAAAAGGAAAAGAGAAAATATCCCATGGAAGAGTTTTATACAAAGACAAGGGTGTGCTTCGGCACGGACGCCCTGGCATGGCTGAAGCATTGGAAGGGATCACGGATATTCATTGTTGCAGATCCTTTTCTGGTGCAGTCCGGCATGATCGGACAGATTACGGAGTGCATCGCGGACAGGGAGTATCGGATCTTCGATCACGTGACGCCGGATCCGCCTCTGGAGCTGGTGGTAGAGGGAATCCATGAGGTTCGTGCATATGGACCGGACACGCTGCTGGCAGTGGGCGGAGGATCCGCCATTGACGAGGCGAAAGCGATCCTCTACTTCGCCAGACAGGTAGCGGAAGTGAAGGACATGACCTTTATCGCGATACCAACCACCAGCGGAACCGGATCGGAGGTCACCTCCTTTGCTGTGATCACGGACGCCGGAAAAGGCATCAAATATCCGCTGGTCGATCCGGGGCTTCTTCCCGATGTGGCACTCCTGGATCCGGCACTGGTGAAAAGTGTTCCGCCGGCCATTGTGGCAGATACGGGGATGGATGTGCTGACCCATGCGCTGGAGGCCTATGTGTCAACCAAGGCCAATCCTTTTACAGATGCGCTGGCAATCCAGGCGACACTGATCGTGATGAAGTATCTGGTGCGTTCCTATACAAGCAAAGAAGACAGCCAGGCCAAGTCCATGATGCACTATGCATCCTGTATGGCCGGGATGGCCTTCGACAAAGCCTCTCTGGGACTGAACCACGCCATCGCCCATAATATCGGCGGAAAATTCAAGGTTCCCCATGGCCGGGCCAATACGGTCCTGCTGCCACACGTGATGGAGTTCAATGCCGGACTTACCGACTATCAGCAGCGGGAATTTGGCACAGCGGCAATCAAGTATGCCAATCTGTCTGCACTGGCAGGCCTGGGCGGTATGAATATCCGTACTTCGGTGAAGAACCTAATCCACCAGGTGCAGAAAATGCAGAAGGAAATGAATATGCCGATGAATTTCCGGGCGTGCGGGGTGGAGGCGGAAGCCTTCTGGCAAGCGGAGGAGGCATTGATAAACGGTGCATTGTCTGATACCTGTATTGCTACGAATCCACGCGAGGTTTCCCGGCAGGAGATACAGACGATCCTAAAGCGGGCATTCTGACAGATAAGAAGCATCGTTCCATAGGCGGAATGATGTTACGTATTGTTTTGCCGTAGAGGGCGGTGTCGAATTTGTTGTCGAAAGGGAGTGATTCTATATGCCAGAAAATGAGAAGCAGCGCATCATTCAGGAATTTGTTCCCGGCAAGCAGATCACGCTGGCGCATGTGATCGCAGGCCCGGATCGGATGATCTATGCCAAGCTTGGACTGGAGCAGGAGGGCGATGCCATCGGAATTCTCACCATTACGCCCAGTGAGGGAGCGGTGATTGCAGCGGATATTGCCTCCAAGGCTTCCGATATTACGCTGGGATTTATTGATCGGTTCAGCGGGGCTCTGGTTTTTACCGGGGACGTCAGTTCTGTGGAGGCTGCTGTCAGGGAGATCCTTTCTACCATGGAGCTACAGCTTGGGTTCTCCGGGGCGCCCGTCACCAGGACATGAGGAGGAAGCATGAAACAGGTGATCTTTATCGGTCAGACCGGGTGCGGGAAGACTACCCTTTGCCAGAAATTAAATGAGCAGAAGCTCCGGTATAAGAAGACCCAGGCGGTGGAATTCTATGGAACATCCATCGATACGCCGGGAGAATATATGGAGAATCCCAGGTTCTACAATGCGCTTCACATGACCTCAGCGGAGGCGAAGATCATTGCTCTGATTGCAGATCCCACCAGGGACTACCAGGCGATCCCGCCTGCGTTTGCAGGGAGCTTTGCAAAAAAGGTCATAGGCATCGTCACCAAGATCGATATCGCAGAGCCGAAGGCGGTGGAGAAGGCGGTGGAGGAACTGAAAAGAGCAAAGGCAGAGCCGGTGTTTCTGGTGGATACCATTGCAGGGACAGGCATCCGGGAACTGGAAGAATATCTGGAAGGGGAGGTGTATGCAGAATGCAGGAGGAGCTCTTAAGCGTCGGGATCGATCTGGGAACCAGCACTTCACAACTGATCTTTTCCCGGCTTCGGATCGAAAATATGGCCAGCAGTTATACGATTCCGCGAATGGCGATCACGAAGAAGGACGTCTGGTATAAAAGCGATATTTATTTCACACCGCTGGAGAATGAGACCACCATCGATTTTGCCGGGGTTCGTAGGATCGTGGAGCAGGAATATGCGCGGGCCGGCGTTCGCAAGGAGGAGATCGACACGGGTGCGGTGATCATTACCGGAGAGACGGCCCGCAAGGAGAACGCCAGAGAAGTGGCTGAGACCTTAAGCGGCTTTGCCGGAGACTTCGTGGTAGCCACAGCCGGGCCGGATCTGGAGAGTGTTATTTCCGGGAAGGGCGCCGGAACCGATGTATATTCCAAGGAGCATCATGTGACAGCGGTGAATCTGGATATCGGCGGCGGCACCACCAATCTGGCACTGTTTTCCCAGGGGGATACGATGGATACCGGATGCCTGGACATTGGCGGGCGGCTGATCCGACTGGAGAGGGATTCACATAGGATCACCTATATCGCGCCGAAGCTTCTTCGGGTCATTGCAGCGGAGGAGATTGGCCTTGCAGTTGGCCGTGTGATAGAGGAAGGAGAGCTTAAGAAGCTATTGTCCATCATGACAGAGGCGCTGGAGCAGAGTGTCGGGCTTCGACAGGACTGCAGGTACTATGAGATGCTGATCACCAATCATGGACTGAAAATGAGACAGAAAATCACCTGCATCAGCTTCTCCGGCGGTGTGGCGGCAATCCTCTACCATCCCGATGATTACCCGGATGCGTATGCATTTGGAGATATCGGTGTTCTGCTGGCAGGAGCGATCCAGCAGTCTCTGCTGTTTCAGAAGCTTAAGGTGATCGAGAGCGCGGAGACCATTCGAGCCACAGTAGTGGGAGCAGGGAGCCATACCACCGAGATCAGCGGCAGCACTATTGATTATGCAAATGCAGAATTCCCCATCAAGAATCTTCCGGTTTTAAAGCTGACACCACAGGAAGAACAAAGGGGATGTATCGCCCAGGCTATTCGCACAAAGCTGTCCTGGTTTTCCGTAGAAGGAAAGCTGACACCCCTGGCGGTTGCCATGGAAGGGGAAAAGAACCCTTCCTTCCCGCGGATCATGGAATACGCCGAAGAGCTTCTTGGCGGGCTGTCCCCTATGTTGGAAGCCGGACTTATTGCCATCGTGGTAGTGCAGCATGATATGGCAAAGGTGCTGGGGCAGACCATGCGCCAGAGAATGGGAGGTCATACCGCCATTATCTGCATTGACGGCATCCACCTCTCCGAAGGGGACTACATCGACATCGGGCGCCCTGCCGCCGGAGGCAGTGTATTACCCGTGGTAGTAAAAACGCTGGTGTTTCAGACCTAAATATAAATTAACATTGGAGGTAACAATGATTTTAAAAACAAAGCTATTTGGACATGTCTATGCCTTCCAGACATTGAAGGAGGTAATGGCAAAAGCAAATGAAGAAAAGTCCGGCGATAAGCTGGCCCATCTGGCGGCGGAGAAGGCGGAGGAGCGGGTGGCTGCCAAGATCGTCTTGTCCCAGATCACCTTGCAGGATCTATATGAGCACCCTTCTGTGCCTTATGAAACAGACGAGGTTACCAGGATCATCCAGGACGACATCAACCAGCCGATCTATCGGGAGATCAAGGGTTGGACGGTATCCCAGTTGCGGGAATGGCTGCTGGACGAAGAGACCACCGGGCCTATGATCCGAAGGGTTTCCCGTGGATTGACCTCTGAGATGGTGGCAGCCGTGGCAAAGCTCATGTCCAATCTGGATCTTGTATACGGAGCCAGGAAGATACGGGTTACTGCGCATTGCAACACCACCATCGGAGAAGAGGGAACCCTCTCCTCACGACTTCAGCCCAATCACCCCACCGACGACCCGGACGGTATCATGGCTTCTCTGCTGGAGGGACTAACCTATGGAGCCGGGGATGCGCTTCTTGGCTTAAATCCGGTAGACGATTCCGTGGAGAGCGTCACCCGTGTGCTGAAGCGCTTCGAGGAAACGAAGCAGAAGTTTGGAATTCCCACCCAGACATGTGTGCTGGCCCATGTGACTACTCAGATGGAGGCGGTAAAAAAAGGTGCTCCCGCGGATATTATCTTTCAGTCCATTGCCGGCAGTGAGATGGGAAACACAGCCTTTGGCTTCAACGCGGCCACCATCGAGGAGGCCAGGCAGATCGCGCTGACCCAGGGAACCGGACAGGGACCGAATGTTATGTACTTCGAGACGGGGCAGGGATCGGAGCTTTCCTCGGAGGCGCATCACGATACGGATCAAGTCACCATGGAGGCCAGGTGTTACGGATTCGCCCGGCATTTTTCCCCGTTCCTGGTGAACACGGTGGTTGGATTTATCGGACCGGAATATCTGTACGATGGACGCCAGGTGAGCCGGGCAGGCCTTGAGGATCATTTTATGGGAAAGCTTACAGGAATTCCCATGGGCTGCGATGCCTGCTATACCAATCACATGAAGGCGGATCAGAATACGATTGAGGACCTGTCCGTGCTGCTGACCGCGGCGGGGTGCAATTATTTTATGGGAATTCCCCATGGTGACGATGTTATGCTGAATTATCAAACCACCGGGTATCAGGAGACAGCGGCGCTTCGGGAAATCTTCGGGCTGACCGCGATCAAGCCTTTTCACCAGTGGCTGCTGAAAATGGAATATGTGGATGAGCGGGGACGGCTGACGAAGAAGGCCGGCGATGCATCCACGCTGTTTTAAAGGAGGAATTTTTGATGAGAGATGATGAGATCAGAGCAATGGTAGAACGTGTTCTGGATGGAATGATGAAGGGACCGTCAGGTGCGGCGGTAAAGGAAGAGACGGACGGAGCCTGTCTGCCGGATATCACGAAAATCGACCTGCGCCAGCAGTTTCTGGTAAAAGATGCCAAGGATAAGGAAGGTTACCTTGCCATGAAGGCCAGGACTCCTGCAAGACTTGGAATTGGAAAAGCCGGGGCCAGGTATCGGACGGAAACCATGCTGCGGGTGCGGGCGGATCATGCGGCAGCCCAGGATGCAGTATTTTCCGATGTGGACGAGGAATTTGTGAAACGATGCGGCTTTGTCTTTGTGAAAACACTCTGTAAGGACAAGGACGAATATCTTACCAGGCCTGACCTGGGACGGCGCTTTCCCCAGGAAGAGATTCCTGTGATCAAAAAGACCTGCGGGGAGCACCCGAAGGTTCTGGTAATTGTTGGTGACGGTTTGTCGTCCTCCGCCATCGAGGCCAATGCGGAGGATATGATACCCGCCATTCGTCAGGGACTTTCCATGCATGGAATCGAGCTGCCGCCCATCCTGTTTATCAAGTACGCCAGAGTGGGTGCCATGGATGACGTGGGCCAGATGACGGGCGCGGAGGTCATCTGTATGCTGGTAGGGGAACGGCCAGGGCTGGTGACGGCGGAATCCATGTCGGCCTATATCGCTTATCAGCCAAGACACGGACTGGCGGAGGCAAAGCGCACGGTCATCAGCAACATCCACAAGGGCGGCACCACAGCGGTGGAGGCCGGAGCCCATGCGGCGGAGCTGATCTTAAAGATGCTGGAGAAGAAGGCTTCCGGCATAGACCTGAAATAAAAGCCCAGTCTCCATGGAGGGGACGCAGCGAGTGCTTGCACACGCAAGCGTACCACCATGAGAGACGCTAACCGTCATGAGCAAGTAGCGCAATAGCGCGGATTGCGAATGCAGGTAGGATTGCGAGAGCATGGAATGCGGAGCAATCCGTGGGCTTTTAGTTATAGTGGTGTCTGTGTTGGCAGGCATGATAGCATAGAAAGGAGCAGCGAATTAGAATGAAAAATGATGAATTACGCCCTACGATCCTGGGTATGAAGCTGATCTCGAATGTCAGCGATGACCTGATCCATGCTTTGAAGCTGGGACCCAACCGGAAGAGCCTTGGACTGGTGACGGCGGATATGGATGATGTGACTTACACAGCGCTGGATCAGGCCACGAAGGATTCCGATGTGGAAGTGGTGTATGCGCAGTCCATGTATGCCGGAGCGGCGAATGCTTCCACGAAGCTGGCAGGCGAGGTCATTGGTATCATCGCAGGTCCCAGTCCGTCGGAGGTGCGAAGCGGCCTTGCCTCCATACGGAACTTTATGGAGCATGGAGCCTGTTTTGTCAGCGCAAATGAAGATGATTCGATTGTTTATTATGCGCACACCATATCCCGGACGGGTTCTTATCTGTCGAAGCTGGCGGGAATCCCGGAGGGTGAGGCAATCGCATATCTCATCGCACCGCCTCTGGAGGCAGTATACGGGCTGGATGCGGCATTGAAGGCGGCAGATGTGCGGATGGTGGCTTTTTATGAACCGCCCTCAGAGACCAACTTCGGCGGCGGACTACTCACCGGGAGCCAGTCGGCCTGTAAGGCAGCCTGTTCCGCCTTCGCACTGGCAGTGCGTACCGTGGCAGAAAACCCCAGGGAGTACGATTAAAGGAGAAATCATATGGAATTAAAAGACAGAGATTTGATATCCGTGCAGGAGACGCGGGAGCTGCTGGCACAGGCCAATGAGGCGGCGCAAAAGCTGGCGTTGATGGATCAGCGGCAGATCGATACCATCGTGAAGGCCATCAGTGATGCGGGAGCCGCACATGCGGGGACTCTGGCGGCAGAGGCGAATGAAGAGACGGGCTTCGGCATCAAGCAGGATAAGGTGGTAAAAAACCTTTTTGCCGCGAAGACAGTTTATGAGGCCATTAAAGACCAGCGGACGGTAGGAATCATTCGGGAGGATCGGGAGCATCAGGTGTGGGACATCGGCGTCCCGGTGGGCGTTATCGCCGGGCTTGTTCCATCCACCAACCCCACCTCAACGGTGATCTATAAGGCTATGATCGCATTGAAGGGCGGAAATGCCATCGTGTTTTCTCCCCATCCAAGTGCAAAAAACTGTATCCTGAGAACGGTGCATTTTCTGGCGGAGGCAGCAGAGGCGGCGGGATGTCCGAGAGGGGCTATTTCGGCTATCTCCACGCCCACCATGGAGGCCACCCAGGAATTGATGAAGCACAAGTATACGGCACTGATCCTGGCTACCGGAGGCGGTGCCATGGTGAAGGCGGCTTACTCCTCCGGGACACCGGCAATCGGTGTGGGAGCGGGGAACGGACCTGCCTTCATCGACAAGAGCGCCAATGTGGAGCAGGCGGTGAAGCGGATCCTGGATTCCAAGACCTTCGACAACGGAACCATCTGTGCCTCCGAGCAGTCCATCATCGTGGAGCAGGCCATGGAGTCCGCTGTGGTAAGGGAATTAAAGCGGCAGGGAGCCTTCCTGCTTAATGAGGCCCAGACAAAGCAGCTTGGAGGGTTTATCCTCCGGGCCAACGGAACCATGAATCCGAAGATCGTGGGAAAGAGCTGCGTTCGGATCGCAGAATATGCGGGACTGTCCGGGATCCCTGCAGATGCCAGGGTGCTTGTGGGCCGGGAGACCGGTGTCGGCGAGGGCGCACCGTATTCCAGAGAGAAGCTGGCACCGATTCTGGGGCTGTTCGTTGAGGCGGACACGGATCAGGTGCTTAGGCGGAGCATTGAGATCCTGCATATGGAGGGAGCCGGACATACCTTCAGTATGCATGCCACGGATGAGGCACTGATCCGGAAATTCGCCCTGCGGATCCCGGCTTCCCGGTTCCTGGTCAATACACCCGGCGCACTGGGCGGCATAGGCGGAACGACTCATCTGTTTCCGGCGCTGACCTTGGGCTGTGGCGCTGTGGGCGGAAGCTCTACCTCCAACAACATCGGGCCCATGGATGTGATAAATATCCGGCGGGTGGCCTTCGGTGTGAAGGAACTGGAGGAAATCAAAAGAGAATCCGGGCAGCCCGGCGGGATGAACGCGAGAGATGGCAGGCTGGCTGGAAGTTATGGATCAGACCGGGAAGCCGGGAATTGCTTCTGTGGACTGAATTCGGAAGAAATCAGTCTGATCGTGGATAAAATTTTGCAGGAATTAAATCAGTAAGGATGAAGAATACTATCAAAAATAGAAAATAAGTCTGCTAAGACAGATACGGAGGGATTTCAAATGGCAAATACAAATGCGTTAGGAATGATCGAGACAAAGGGACTGGTCGGAGCCATCGAGGCGGCGGATGCCATGGTGAAGGCAGCAAATGTGGCACTGGTAGGGAAGGAAACCATCGGAGCAGGTCTGGTGACCGTCATGGTGCGGGGAGATGTGGGTGCTGTGAAGGCAGCCACGGACGCTGGCGCTGCGGCGGCTGAACGCGTAGGGGAACTGGTATCCGTGCATGTGATCCCAAGACCCCATACGGAGGTGGATGTGATCCTGCCCCATGCCACATCCCGCATGCTGAGCGTTGTGGGAGATGAGGAATAGGCTTATGAGCGAACAGGAACTGCCGAAGATGCGGTACAGGCCTGTGAAAGGGCAGGTATCGCCGGAATGGAAAGATGGTTTAGCACAGGAAGATGTCCTGCGGCTTATCACAGAGACTGTTTGCCGCGCCATCCGTGCGAAAGGGGCGGGAAGCAGTCTGACAGCGGGTGGCCGAAAGGTGGAAAGCAGTCTGACGGCGGACGGCTGCAAGGCGGAAAGTGATGGTGGGGCTCCGAATAAGCCGGAGCATATGACGCACTTAAGAGGCGACACGCTGGTGTATAAGGATCATCCGCGCATCGCATTCCGCGGAGCCATTGATGCCCTAGAAGCGGAGATCCTTCTGGTTCAGGTAAAAGCAGAAGAGCGCCGGCAGAAGAAGCTCTATGAGGATCTGGATGAGATCATAGCAGTGATACGTCGGCTGCTGCGCTGTGAGGTGTCCGGGGAGGCAGTCGGCGAGGTGAGGCTGCAGAACCTCAGCACCGACGAGCTGCGGGCTCATTCCCATCATCCCAGCCAGTACTATGGCATGCATCATTTCCTGCCAACGGCGGAGCACGGCGAGATGGTCGTTTCCTTAAATCGCCTGCGCACCAAGGCCAGGGAGACAGAGCTTACGGCGTACCGCGCCTTTCGGGAAGAGAGCGGTGAGGTCAGCCGGGAGGACATTTTGCGCGTGTTAAACCGCCTGTCTTCCCTGTTCTGGATCATGATGTTTAAATATCTCTCCGGCGTCTATGAGTCGGATGGGCTTGTGGAGATGGAAGCTTCTGGGCGTCATGTACATTTGAGCCGTCAGGACGCAGAGGCGCTGTTCGGCGTGGGATACAGGCTGACCAGAGTGCGGGATCTCTCGCAGCCAGGGCAATATGTCTGCAAGGAACGGGTAAATGTAACCGGACCAAAGGGAACGATCCAAAACGTGGTCGTCTTAGGCCCGGAGCGTAAGGAAACCCAAGTGGAGGTGTCCTTCACGGATGGATTAACGTTGGGGTTAAAGCCTCCGGTGCGGTTGAGCGGAGACATCAAGGACAGTCCGGGTGCGGTGCTGTCCTATGAAGGCAGACAGCTTGCGATTGACCGGGGTGTGATCGTGGCTAAGCGCCATATGCATGTGGCAGCGGCAGATGCCGGGCGCCTGCAGGTGAAGGACAAGGATGTGGTGAGCATTGAGGCGCTTGGGACAAGGCCTGTGATCTTCAAGGATACCGTTGTCCGGGTCAGCGAGGAGTATGCCACCTATGTCCATATCGACTATGATGAAGCCAATGCCTGCGGCTTTGAAAAAGGAATGTACTGTAAGATCGTGCGATAGGAGGAAGACAGATGGAGAATCACGCTCTTGCACAGCAGGAATTGGAGCGGCTGGTCAGTCAGGTGGTAAGTGAGGTAAAAAGCAGGATTGCCCGCGAGGAGAAGGCGGCGGACGAAAAGCCGAATGAAAATGCCTGGGCGTTGACAGAACCGAAGCCGAATAGAGGCGATTGGGCGTTGACAGAAGCGAAGCAGACAAACAGGCTACTGCTGTCAGGAATTCTTTCTGCAAAGGAAGAGCAGCAGTTGTCTTCTTTTTACCGGATCGAGAGGGATACCGGAAACTCTGACTGGGAGGTTCTGCTGCTTGCCCGGCTTTCGGTGGAGACCATGGCTTACGCGGCAAACGGAATACCCGGAACCCCGGAGGCCTCGTGCATTCTCAAGGGACTGCTTTCCGGGAGAAAGGTCTACGCTCTGGAACAGGGATTGGAATATCGTGACTTTAAGGACAGTGCGGGAAAGAATCTGTACCGACTGTATCTGCACCAGGAGGAAGCCTTAAAGAATATCGGTGTGGAGATGGTTCCGTGTGCAGGGGATGTGATAAGACTGTCGCTAAATCATGGGATGAATCAGCCGCCTGTGGAACTGATAGAGGGGACGAACTTTGCCAAGTTCGGAGCGGTTCCATTACGATATTCCGTTCCGACAGTCGGTACGGTCGACCTTTCGCATCTTGGTCTTCTGCGGGAATCCGATGTGATGCGGGTCAGAAATACAGGGGAACAGAGTATTCTGGTTGGCCGTAAGACCAAGATCACGCCTCTGGCTATGGACTATATCACCAGCCACCGCCTGTCCATTGTCAGGCAGTAAGGAGTAAGCGCATGGAGATGGGAACGGTGATCGGAAGTGTTTGGGCCACCAAGAAGGCGGAAGCTATCACGGGGCAGAAGCTTCTGGTGGTGGATCTGATCAAGGGAAGGAAATGTGAGCACGAAGACCTGATCGTGGCGGCGGATGTGATCGGTGCGGGGATTGGCGACCTTGTCCTTTTATGCAGGGGAAATCCGGCGCGTATCGTTATGGGGAAAAATGATGTTCCCATAGATGCAGCCGTAATAGGAATCATAGATTCCCTGGATATTCCGGGAAATTAAGTATGGAGGTGTTTTAAGTTGAGCATTAATGAGATTATCATTTATATTATGGTTGCATTTGCTGCGCTGGGAGCGATTGACCGGATCATCGGCAACCGCTTTGGACTGGGAGAGAAGTTTGAGGAAGGGATCATGGCAATCGGCGCACTTTCCCTGTCCATGGTTGGAATCATTGCCCTGGCGCCTGTGATCGCAAATGTGTTAAAGCCTGTGATCGTTCCGGTATTTGGATTCTTAGGGGCAGATCCGGCAATGTTTGCAGGATCTATTCTGGCCAACGACATGGGCGGTGCGCCTCTGGCTAAGGCATTGGCTTTAAGCGAGGACGCAGGAAACTTCGGAGGGCTGATCGTTGGCTCCATGCTTGGGCCAACCATTGTTTTCACCATTCCGGTAGCTTTGGGAATCATTGGCGAGGAGGATCGCAGGTATCTGGCGACCGGGGTGCTGGCAGGTGTGATCACGATTCCCATCGGTTCCTTTGTGGGAGGTCTGGTGGCAGGCTATTCGGTGGGAATGGTGTTTAAAAACCTGATTCCCATTCTTATTTTTGCATTGCTCATTGCACTGGGACTCTGGAAATTTGAGCGAGCCATGATCAAAGGATTTACCTGGTTTGGAAAATTTGTGGTGGCAGTGATCACCTTCGGGCTTGGCGTCGGGATTATCGAATCACTGACCGGGATTGTGATCATTCCAGGCATGAACCCGTTAAGCGAAGGCTTCGGGGTGGTGGCGGATATTGCCATTGTACTGGCAGGTGCTTTTCCTCTGGTGTATGTGATCACAAAGGTATTTAAAAAGCCATTGATGGGACTGGGAAAGGTCTTAGGCATGAATGATGTGGCGGCGGCAGGCATGGTAGCCAGCCTGGCGAACAGTATTCCCATGTTTGGAATGATGAAGGACATGGATAACCGGGGAAAGGTGCTGAATGTGGCATTTGCTGTGTCGGCAGCCTTTGTGTTCGGAGATCATCTGGGCTTCACTGCAGGCTTCAATTCCAAGCTGATCTTCCCGATGATCATTGGCAAGCTGGTGGGTGGGATCACGGCAGTGCTGGCGGCATTGTGGATCACGAGATCCTATGGAAAGCAGGAGGGAGAAAGAACACATGGAAAATAGAACTGGTACGGAAAATAGAACTGGTACGGAAAACAAAACTGGTATGGAGAACAGAACTGGCATGGAGAGCGGAGCCGGGGCGATGGATACGGAAGTGATCACCAGAATAATTACAGAACTGCTGCAGGAGAAGCTTGGAATGGCGGATGGCTGCGGTTCGTGTAGCAGATCCACCCAGAGCGGATATCAGGACTTTGATGATACTCGATCAAGGGCGGACGGTGTGACCGCCGTGAAGGTTCCGCTTGTAAGGACAGCACAGAAGGATCGCCTGGACACGGGCAATCCGCGGGATCAGGTCTATACCCACGACCTGTTTTCTCTTGCGGAGAGTCCAAGGCTTGGCTGCGGGATCATGGAGATGGAGGCCACCACCTTTGACTGGACGCTGAACTATGACGAGATCGACTATGTGATGGAAGGAAGCCTCACGATCATAAAAAATGGCAGATCAGTAACCGCAGGGCCGGGAGAGATCATCCTGATCCCCAAGGGGTCTGTCATCCAGTTCTCTGTGCCGAGGAAGGCCAGGTTTCTGTATGTGACGTATCCGGCGGATTGGAATGGGCAGTAATAGGAGCGAATTTACCATCTTGACAGTTCATACTACATCGTGTAGAATATACTTATACTACAATGTGTAGAATAGATCGATCAAGCACAGGTAAAGGAGAGAGAGTTATGGCGGATTTACAGATGGGAGCAGTCGAATCCCGCTTTGCGGATATCATCTGGCGGAATGAGCCGATTTCTTCCGCTGAGCTGGCAAGGCGGAGCGGAGAGCTGTTGGGATGGAAGAAGACCACTTCTTTCACGGTATTAAAGAGACTGTGTGAGAAAGGAATTTTTCAAAATAACAAGGGGACGGTGAATTCTGTTATCTCGCGGGAGGCATTTTATGCCATGCAGAGCGAACGGTTTGTGGAGGAGACATTTGATGGGTCGCTTCCGGCTTTTCTAAATGCATTTACCGCGCGGAAGAATCTGACATCGGAGGAGGTAGCATATCTGCGCCATATGGTGGAAGCATACGAACCGCAGGAACAGACTGGAAAGAGCGTTCAGAACAAGGAGGGCAAGTCATGATGGGGGCCATTCTGGATTTTTTTCAAAGGAGTATCGACGCGGGCTTGGATACCGTGTTTTTGAAGCTTTTGAATATGAGTATCTGTGCCGGATGGCTGGCGCTTGCAGTCATTGCGCTGCGGCTTCCCTTAAAGAAAGCGCCGAAATGGATCATGGGTGTGCTGTGGGCCTTTGTGGCAGTGCGCCTGATCTGTCCTTTTTCCATTGAGAGTGTTGTGAGTCTTATGCCAAGCGTGGAGACGGTCAGCCCGGAGATTGCGTTCTCTGATAAGCCAACCATCGACAGCGGATTTATAAGTATGGATCAGGTTGTAAATTCGGTGATACAGAGTTCCTTCGCGCCGGAGCCAACGGCAAGCGCGAATCCACTGCAGATCTGGATACCGATTGCTTCGTTTGTGTGGGTGGCCGGGATGTGCGGAATGGTGATCTACATGCTGGCAAGCTATCTGGGGATTCGCAGGAAGGTGCGGGAGGCTGTCCGGCTGGATGACAGGCTGTGGGAGTGTGATCATATTTCCACACCCTTTATCCTGGGTGTTTTCAGGCCACGGATCTATCTGCCCTCCGGCCTTGAGGCGGCTGACCGGGGCTATGTGCTGGCACATGAGAATGCGCATTTGAAGCGGTGGGATCATATCTGGAAGCCCTTTGCCTTTTGGCTGCTGGCGGTGTACTGGTTCCAGCCGATTCTGTGGGTGGCCTATATTCTGCTTTGCCGGGATATCGAGCTGGCCTGCGACGAGCGGGTGCTGCGGGACTGCGGGACGGAGATCAAGAAAGCATATGCCAATGTTCTGATCAACTGCAGTGTTTCACGGAAACGCATTATGGTCTGCCCGCTGGCTTTTGGCGAGGTTGGCGTGAAGGCGCGGGTAAAAAATGTCTTGAATTACCGAAAGCCGACTTTCTGGATTATTATCACCGCGGTAATTGCCTGTGTGATTGTGGGCGTCTGTATGCTGACAGATCCGATCGGGAGTCGAAAGGAAGCAGGCGGACAGGATCCGGATAACAAAGCGGCAAACGGTCAGAATCAGGCGGAGATTGCCCAGTCAAATCTGAGTTACAGTGAATTTATAAAGCAGAATTCTTATTCGTTCGAAGCGCGGTATTTTCAGGTTGATGATGTGGGGAATGTTCAGGAATATCCGAAGGTTGCTGCCTTCCGGTCACGGGACGAACTGGAACGCTTTTGCAAGGCGTATCCTGCGCTAAATGAGCTCGATGGATTTGCCAAAGCCTGTGGGAATTATGACGAAGCTTTTTTTGAGGAACAGGATCTGATACTGACGTTTTCGGAAGAAGCCGAGAGCAGGACTGTCTATGAAGCATTGCAGATATATCAGGCTCAGGATAGCGTCTGGCACATCACGGTTCGACGATCGATTCCGTGGGAAAAGCCGGAGGCTGCCGCATGCAAGGGTATCCTGTTGGAAGTGAAGGATGGAAAGCGGATGAAGGCAAGCGATGAATTTATGATATCGTATGAGACCATCTATCATATCTATGCTACGGTGACGGATGTGCGGGAACAGTATATTTCGGTGGATGTGATCGAAACGAGTGAAGGACTTACAGATCCTTCTTTTCGAATTTCCAAACATCACATTATGGGGGAATTAAAGGTGGGGGACAAGATTATCATTGCGCATCGTAACGGATGGATGGCACGTGACGGATTTTTCTATGGCGTAGAGTCTGTTCAGAAAATTAGATAAGTGTGAGGTTTCCATGAAAATTGTTGTGTAATAAGTGAAAGGATAAAAAATCTCTTTCAGGAGGGAGCGAGTCAATGGATAACGGTGCAAGTAGCTACCGCCGTTTCCGTGATGAGGGTGATGAAAGCGGATTAGCGGAGATCATAAGGGAATATCGTGACGGCCTTATTTTTTACTTGAACGGCTTTGTCGGAAGCGTACATATTGCGGAGGAGATCGCGGAGGACACCTTTGTTTTGCTTGGGACAAAAAAGCCCAGGGACAAGGGAAAAGGCTCGTTCAAGACATGGCTTTATACGATCGGGCGGAATCTGGCGATCAATTATTTGAAACGCCATTCCAGGAGCATGGAGGTATCGTTGGAGGATTATCAGGAACTGTACCGGGAGGAGGACAGCCTGGAGCAAGCCTATATCCGGGAGGAATGGAGAATCGCGATACACCGGGCGCTTCGAAAACTGAAGGCAGAATACCACCAGGTATTATGGCTGACCTATTTTGAAGGCTTTAGTAATAAGGAAGCCGCCGTTGTGATGAAAAAAAGCGTTCATAACATAGAGACCCTTGTGTACCGTGCACGCAGATCCCTGAAACAACAATTGGAAAAGGAGGGCTTTGTCTATGAAGAATTATGATGAGACGATTGAAACAGTATTCCAGCGCATGGAAGAATATAAAACGGTACAAAAGCGTAGGAGAAGGATGGTCAAAAGAGCCGCAGCGTCCCTGGGCTGTCTGTGTCTGGTGGCCGCGGCGTGCTTTGGACTATGGAAGAGCGGCATTCTCACCAAAGCTTTGCCGGGGCATCCCGGAAGCGGCGGGAACAATCATCCCGGTTCCCTTGCGGAAGCAGATATATCCAAAACGGACAAGGATGCGTTTGTCGAAAAGACCGCAAAGAAGAACGCAGGAGATCTCTATGTGGTGGCGAAGGATTATCTTCAGGTCTATGACGTGCTGTGTAAGGGATACAGTGGCGATCTCTCTTGGGACGCGAATGGATCATCGACCGGCTTTGTGGGATATTTTGACAATCCTGCTTCCAATGATGCTGAAGACAAGAATAGCAACAACAGCTCAAAGCCCGGCGATGCCTCAGAATCCAACTATTCGAAGACAAATCTTCAGACAGCCGGTGTGGACGAGAGCGATATCATCAAAACCGATGGCTCCTATATCTACACCGTAAACGAAGGTACGGTTTATATCACCGATGTAAGAGGCAGGGAGATGAAGGCTGCCGGAGAGATCGCGCTGACACGAAACAACAGTTCAGACCGGATCATCGAGATGTATGTGGATCGGAATATGGTGAACCTGATCGTATCCAGGAAGAAGACAACTTTGAAAACAGATACAGCGCAAGTAAATGTAACAGCAAAGGGAAAAGAAACGGTTGCAACAGATGAATTCTATTATTTTGACACTAAGCTTTTCACAGAGCTTTTAACCTACGATGTCAGCAATCCGAAGAAACCGATCCTAAAGGGATCTGTAACGCAGGAGGGGACTTATCAGACCTCCCGGAAGATTGGAAATATCGTATATCTCTTTACCAATTCGAATCTGTCACGGTCAAACGGAGATATGGACGAAGCAACAGATACAACGGATAGCAATGACTGGATCCCACTTGTCAATGGGGAGGCGGTTGCGGCAGACTGTATTTATATACCGGAACGGGGAAGCAACGGTCTTGTGATCTCATCTGTCAATATAAAGGAGCCGGGAAAGGTTCTGGACGACATCATGATCGTCAATGACCGTGCAGAAGTTTACGTAAGCACGACAGCAATCTATCTCTACAAGAGGAACTATAACAGCTCCTCCATAACAGAGATCGCAAAATTTTCCATGAAGCAGGGAATCCTGGATGCAGTGGGCGCTGCCAACGTGCCGGGAACTGTGCGCGATACGTTTGCTATTCACGAATATCAGGGCAGGCTCCGTATACTGACGACATCCTGGAACAACGAAGGGACAGAGAACAATCTGTACCTGTTCGATGAAAAGCTGGAATCCGTCGGAAAGCTGGAAGGCCTTGCGCAGGGGGAACAGATCTATTCTGCGCGGTTCCTTGGAACTATGGCATATTTTGTCACTTACCGAAATATGGATCCGCTGTTTGCTGTGGATCTGTCAGACGAGAAGAATCCGAAGGTGCTTTCCGAATTGAAGATCACTGGTTTCTCTGAGTACCTGCATTTCTGGGGAGAAGATAAGCTGGTAGGCATCGGCTATGAGACGGACCCGGAGACCGGAAGGCAGACGGGGTTAAAGATCTCCATGTTTGATATCTCTGATCCAACAGACTTAAAGGTGGCGGGAACGTGTGTACTTAAGAATGTCGATTACAGCCCGGCACTCTACCAATATAAATGCGTGCTTGTGGACGAAGGGGAGAATCTGATCGGCTTTGCGACAGAAACCTACCAAGACGGAAAAGAGTATTGCAGTTATCTGCTGCTTTCCTGGGAAAACGGGAGCTTTGTGGAGCGCATGACAGAGAATCTGGGAGAAAGCATTTATGAACGATATGCTCTGGAGCAATATCGGGGAATCTACATCGATGATATGTTCTATCTGGCCTGCCCGACTAAGATTACTTCCTACGACAGAACGGATGGATATCGGTGTGCGCAGGTGTTGAAGTTCTAGTTACAGTTCAGCCAGACCGAAGAGGCACGATAAATCGTGCCTCTTCGGTCTGAATTAGGAATGAATGGTGTGGGTATTCACTCGTAGTGCTGTAATCTGGCGTTACAGTCGTCTCAGATACCGTTTCTCCACCGCGCCCAGCAATCCGTAAAGTCCCATAGCCATAGCGCACAGGAGTACAATGCTCATGATGACCCAGTCGAGCTTGAAGAACTGTGACAATTTTGCGGGTGAAATGATAAGTTGAGTATCCTATATGAGGGTGGGAGTTCCTTTGGCGGGAAAATGTTGCAAAGGAGCAGGAAATCAAGTATAATGGTAAGTGTTCAAAGGAAAACAGGAGAATATTTTGGAGAATTTACTTTACTGCCGGAATACTGCTATGGAAGGAATAAATGCCGATGGATAGAAAAGATACTTTGAATCAGATAGGACAAAAAGATACACCTGTTAATAAAATTGTTCAGAATTATTCTATGGAAGCAAAAAGGATTTTTGGTGACAGACTGAAATCTGTGATACTCTATGGTTCTTATGCAAGGGGAGATTTTGAATTTGACAGCGACATAGATATTATGGTGCTGTTGGATATGCCAAGAGAAGAAATGGATGAAGCCAGAAAGAAAATGAGAGCTACAGCAAATGCTTTGGATATGGAATACGATTGTGTGATTTCATCAGTATTTCAATCGTATGATATTTTCGAGGAATATAAAGCGGCATCTCCATTTTATCAAAGTGTGGAAAGAGATGGAATGGTCTATGGATAAGAAAAAGGAGTATGCTGCATACCGGCTTCAAAGAGCGAAAGAAGAATATGAAACAGCGGTTGATATGCTAAAAGACAGGCATTTTAGAGCCGCGAATAACCGCGCGTATTATTCGGTTTTTCATGGAATGAGAGCGGTATTGGCTTTTGATGGATTTGACAGCAAAAAGCACAGTGGAATTATCGCTTATTTTCGCAAGGAATATATAAAAACCGGGATATTTGACAGTAGCTTGTCTGATATTATCGGAGAAGCATTTGAAATAAGAAATGCATCCGATTATGATGATATGTATATTGCGACAGAAAAGGAAGCAAAAGAGCAAATTGAGCGGGCAGCATATTTTTATAAATCAGTTGAAGAATATGTGAAGAAAAAAATGAATGAGTAGTAAATCCTAAAATATTGTGGGCATCCAACTAATCGTCCATGCTCTTTTCTGATTTTTCTTTTACATCAGGATATTGGATTTGTCGAAAGAATAACATAGCAAAGAAACGTTTACAGGCAGTCCTCCAAGGGTAAAACATGAATTTCTTACCTTTGGGGGACTTTAGAAAATTTTCGAATATAGAGTGAAAATCATAAACCGCCAAACCATTTAAACCGCCATGGAAAACGGACATAGTAGTTGGAAATTTTAGGTGTAATATTTGTTTTTGCATGGCGGTTTGTGCGGTTTGATGGTTTGAAGAATATACATGAAAAATAAATGGCTAAGAATGAAGCTTTCTTTCTTTATCAAAAAAATTTTTTTCAATTTCTTTCTCAAGCTCTGAAGGAGTTATTTTCTTGGCGATGGCAGGTTTTGTGTTTGGAAAATGCACACCAGTTTTGTGAAATGTAATGAAGGTATGTATTGTATCAAATAGTTGCTTTTGAAAATGCGGATGCATATAATCAAGCATATATATTATATCCATTCGAAGTTGGCTATTGGAATATATGAGACCTTCAGCTTGATGTTGATACTCTGGTAAATCCAGGTAGGTGAGTTTTGCATGTGGATTTTTTGCATCTTCTGATTTAAGAAGAAGGTAATCAACGTTACAATCTAAATGGAGAGCAATACCTTGTAAAAGTAATGTGTCGATCTTTTTGGTTTTCCCAGATTCGATTCGTTGTATCACGTCTTTTTGTTTATTCAGTTTTTCAGCTAGTGCGCGTTGACTCATTTTTCGGAGTCTCCGTTGGCTCTTTATCCTTCCTCCAATCATTAGACGTTGTTTTTCTGAATAGTTAGTTTTAATAGTCATTTTTTCCCTTTCTTTGTGATAACGCAATTTGACGCATAAAGCAAAAAAATAAGTCAAGTTTGTTTGAAATCACTAAAATAAAATATTTTTTTATATACAAAATCGGACTTTATTTATTTGTATTATACAAAAAACATGGTAATTTGTAAACTGAAAAATGACGCAAAAAAATACACGGGATTGACGTGAAAAAGAAATGCTGATACAGTGCGTGGTACAGTTCCTGAAACGCTTCCATTGTGATGTATGAAGTTGTAGTCTCTGTGGGATAGCGAGGTACTTAAATAAAATTTTTTAAAAGGAAGGAAAGCTAAAAATGAAGGAAAAAGATTTGATTCGTGGAATAACGTATGATCATGATCTGCCGGAAAAAGACGGATTGTGTAAGGGGGTTTTTATGATGAGGGTTTGACCCATGGCGTAACCTACGATGTCGCGCAGGGTGAAATAATGCCAACGATAAGCGAAGAAGTGTCATACGCAAAACGAGCGACTTCAAAAGAGTTGTTGGCCAGAGGTGTGACATACGACACAGAGGAGATTGAAAAAAGTCAGTCACAAAAAATATGTCACAACAAGGTCTTGAATCATCAAAGCTCACTTATTCTGTACCAAAAGTGAAAACAGAATGTGAAATTATAGATCGTGTGTTCGAAATTGCCAACTCCTTTAATTTCGACTTGATTCTCGAACATAGAATCTGTTTGATATTTGACACGGAGTATGGTGAGCGTGAAAAGTTTCTGTATCAGATTGGTATCAATGTTAGAACGAGAAATGGGGGAACGTTATATTTTTCAGCAACGGTTGATAGCGATAAGGTGAAAGGGACGGATTGGCTAAGGAAGGCGACACATTCACTGGCTATTTTGCCAAAGGGAAAAGACGAGCAGGCTGAATATGCGCATAAGGTGCAGTGCTGCATTGAATCAGAAAATGCAGAATTGGAATTCATTTATCCCAATTCCGGTTGGCGAAACGTGCCTGGGATTGGTTGGCGATTTGTATATAGTGGCGGAGCGATAGGTTCTGAAAATGTATTGGTGCACACTGCCACTTCCCGATATAGTTTGGATGTGATGGAGGAAACGGTCGGAACAGCGGAGATTTTTCATAAGGCAATGGCCATGACAAGTATATGCAGAAATGGGATGACCAGCCTAGCTCTGTTCTTGTTTGTGCATGCATCGTTAATGGGTTCAATATTCAATGAAATTGGGCATCCAATAAATTTTGTATTCAGCATAGTCGGTGTTACTAATAGCCGGAAAACAAGCTTGGTTCTGGCTATGGCGAAGCTGTTTGATCGACAAAATATGGTTGCCGATGCTGAATTCGCGACAGCAACGGCCTGCGGAATTGAAAAAACGCTTGGAATATATAAGGACGGAGTTGTAATTATTGATGATTTTAAGCCAGGAGTAACGGCTTCACAGCAGAAGAAAATGGATGAAAAACTTGATGAACTTGTCCGTTTGTATGGAAATCATGTTACGAAGAAAAGGATGCTGGAATTCTCTGCTGATGCTGATAAAAAGTTTTTTCCGATTTGTGGTGGATGTGTATTGACCATGGAAATTGTTACCGGGGTTTTATCTTCGATGACGAGGATGTTCATTACGGAAATTGGGGGAAAGGAAGTTGACAATGAAAAACTCGGATTTTATCAGAGGGAAAAGCAACTTTTGCCTACGCATATTTATGACTTCATTCTATGGATGACAGGAAGATTGACAAAGGTGAAGGAATATCTTCTACAACAATTTCCGGTGCATCGTGATAGAGGCAACTTCAGTGTGCCGCGTCATAATGAAATGTATGCAACTTTTATGACAACTGCAAATATTCTGGCACGGTATGCATTCGAACGAAACTTTTGGGGAGATATGCAGTGTCAAGAGTTTTTGGCCGATGTTCAAAAGAAAATGACGTTGGCTCTTAATGATCTGGGGATTAAAATTCGGGGTAAAGATAAGGGGATAATGATGATGCAAGCCCTTATAGAGGCGTTAAAAAGCAGTAAATTAAACCCGGTACAGTTGAATGCTGAGACGGCGGCAAGGAAGAGTGATATATATGAAGATTCGATATATTTGTACATTCGCAGTCGCGAATTACGAAGGATTACAAATGTATATGCCAGATTCTATGGAATCAGGATTACAATCATAGATGAAGACGAAGTCCTGGGGCTTTTGGAACGTTTAGGTCTTATTGAGATATATGAAAATGGAACGAAACGCGAGCGTTCGCGAAAACTGCCTATCCAAAAGGAAAACCATTTAAGATACCTTTGGATAAAGAAGGAAGCGCTTTGGCAGTATGAGCAGAGTTGCGTATAGAACCGTCAAAACCGTCTAACCGCCTGAAATTAAATATGAGAAATACCGTATTTGCGCAGGGGGTTCCTAAACGGTTTTCACGGTTTGACGGTTCAGATGAAAAGGAGGTGCAGGGATGATTTTTATTCATATGGGCGAAGTCCCGAAAGAAATACGGAAGCCTATTAAAATAGGCCGATGACATAATACATAATATAACGTAATCTCTGCATATGCTTTCCCAAGCAACACATCGGGGCGGCATATGCAGAATTCGAAAGAGTCCAACGAAGGAGGAATAAACATCATGCGGGTACAGAATAGGCATTACAGCAATCTTATATTAGATGCCGTCTGCGGATATCTGCAGAGCGAAGATATCCTTTCCGATAGCGAGCAGCAGTTGTTTCGGAAGCAGTGGCGTATAAGTGAAGGTGAGGGGAATGAATAAGAAACGAGCGGTTATTTATTGCCGCGTCAGTACACAGGAGCAGGTGCAGAAGGATGCCTTGGAAGTGCAGATCAAAGAGGCTGTTCGGGTATCGGAGGAGCAGGGCTGGCTTTTGGTGGACCGGTATGTGGAGATGGAAAGTGCAACTACAGCTGAGGGGCGCAATGAGTATTTGCGCCTCGTTGCCGACATGCATTCGGACAAATTTGACATTATTATCATCAAGTCGCTGGACAGAATGAATCGGAATGCAAAGGACTGGTATCTCTTTCTGGATGAACTGGTGACACATGATAAATTGTTGTATATCTACATGGAGCGGGAGTTCTATCGTGCGGATAACAATCTGCTGACCGGAATAAAAGTGATTCTGGCGGAGCAGTATTCCAGAGATTTGAGTAAAAAGATCAATAATGCGCATGCCTATCGTCAGGCAAACGGCACAACCGTATTGATTACGAACAACACATATGGATTTTGCAAGAACCGCGATAAAAGTGTGAGCGTTATCCCGGAAGAAGCGGAAATCATACAGCGGATGTATGAAATGACGGCTCAGGGGTATGGTTCGCGAACAATCAGCACCGCATTATATAAAGAAGGGATTACAAACAGAAACGGAAATCAGATTACGGAAACCACGATTCGAAGGATTATACGAAATCCCTTGTTTAAGGGAACGGCTGTCATGAACCGGACACATTTTGATTTTGAGAAAAAAAGAACAATTAAGAATCCGCCTTCTGAATGGATTTATCATCCGAATATGGTTCCGGCCATTGTGGATGAGGATTTGTGGGAGCGGGCAAACCGAATGATGGATATGAATCGAAGAAGCACAACTCCCGGAACTGAAAGAAAGAAACGAAAGCCAAAGGTGTATGATTTTTCCGGCAAGATATATTGCGGCGAGTGTGGATATCCTTATTATAAGACTTTTCGCAGGAGTTATGCAGACCAAGAAGAGATTATTATAGAATGGAAATGCTCCAATTATCTGCGTAGCGGGCGCAAATCCAAGAACCGCCGGGATAAATTGCGCAAAATATCCGGTGCTGGTGCCAGCGGCTGCGATAATATCCATTTAAAGAATACGGAACTAATTCATATGGTGGATGATCTGGCACGCAAAACGTTTGATACAACAGAGGAGGACAGTCTGATTACGCAAATCATGAACGTCTTAAAACGTGTATTATTAAATACCGACCACAAGGGGCAGAAGGAGAATCTGCAAAAAAGCCTCAAAGAAATTCTGCGAAAAAAAAAGCTTTTGCTGGATAAATTGCTGGAAGGGGTAGTCAGTGACGCTGATTATCGAAAGAAGCTGGAGGAACTTACGAAGAAAGAGGAAAGTTATACAGCCAAACTGCAGCAGGAAGAGGAGCAGAAACAGGCATATAAGCAGGCAGAGCAGCGTCTGCAGGATATCCAGCAGAAATTAAATGATGGTGGGAGCAGTATGATTCTGTCGGAATTGTTTTTGTCGGCCATTTCTCGGATTACTGTTTATGAAACAGAACTGGTTTTGGAATTAAATTCAGGTGTTCTGGCACAGCTTCCGGGGAAAGAACAGGACAGCCACACATATGAGCTGCATGTAAATGTGCAGGATTATTTTGCAATGAACCGCCTGTGCAGGGAACGGAAGAAGGAACATCTTCTGGAGCTTCTTCAGGAGAATCCGACGATCACATCAAAGGCACTGGCTGCGCAATTAGAAATATCCTTTTCTACGGCTCGACGCTGGATTGATGACTTGCGGAAACAAGGTATCGTATATTTTGATGGAAGAGGCGGTAAGGGAAAGTGGGTCGTGAATGGGGAATCCCTCCCTCATACAATGTAAATAAATGTATGAGGGATTTGGGAGAAAGGATACATAGAAGAGCGGGCAGTGGACATTGCTCAAATTACATTATATGAATCCATGTCGTTTACCTATCGCATTAAGAGCGTCTTCCATATCTATTCCGTTACCGTCTGCAATCTGCTGACGAGATTCTGCCAAGTCGGAGAGAATTTGCTTGGTACTGACCGGAGTAAACGGATTTGCTGGTTTTTCGGAAGTAAAAAGATGTTGGGTAAATTCAAAAACCTTTATTCTTGCGTCTTCTGGCATTGTCTCCAACATGGATACTGTTGCATCAAGGGTACTCATAGAAAAACCTCCTTTTTTAAAATCTATCGTTAATTGGTAAAACATAACTTTCTGTAAATAGATTATACATGAGTAAAGGATAAAATTCAATGAAAACTAAAGGGAATTTTTGCATTGCTGCGGATATAAGGGTTACTGTTCAGAGGCTAGTGTATTGGCACAATGATAATTAAACTTATATACCCTAAGCTAAAGCTCAGGGTATAAAGACACAAGTTTAACCCGAGCATCCTTGGTTC
>CAVGED010000038.1:0-28830 GCA_963628035.1 Paludibacteraceae bacterium | reverse complement strand
AGCATGTCTGGTTCGACCAGGTGTATGCTTCCTATGAGTAAAATGTAAGTGGATCGATCTATGTTGGCTTTTTGTTATGGACGAAGGAGAGGAACGCATGAATGAGATGACAAAGATCGTTGGTCTTTTAAAGAATACCGGAGCGGTAACCTTTACTTTTGTTGGAGACAGCATTACTTGGGGGTTGAATTACTGTACGGCAGAGGAGACTTATGTATCATTTTTTGCAGCAGAGGCTGCTAAGGCCTTTCCGAATACGAAGGTGATCCGATACGATGGCATTGTGAAGGATGAGCAGAGTGCATTGTTGGGATATGACAGAGTCGAGATTCAGCAAGGGATGGAAGGTGCGATTCATGTGATCCGCTCCGGTGTTGGCGGCAATACGGTGGTACGGGCGATGGCAAGGATGCAGGATTTTACAGGCATCCTGCCGTCCGGCACCCATTCAGATTATATATTTACGATGTTCGGTATCAACGATGCATTAAGGTCAGATCCGGCTAAATACGTTCCGGCAGAAAAATTTAAAGAAAACTACCGTACGTTTCTTCGATTATTAAAAATGAAAGAACCCTGTGCACGTATTGTAATCATGACTGCAACAACCAATGACCAGAGCATAGATGCACATGTGCAGGCCAGCTGTGAATTAGCGGAAGAAGAAGGAGTGCAGCTGATCGATCTGCATGCTTTATGGAAGAAGCAGTATGACCCGGCGAAAGGGAATTTTGGTTATGGTGACTGGCTGGCAATGGATGCCTGTCATCCCACACCGAAAGTCACACAGATTATGGGACGGAAGATCATGGATGATATCATAGGGAGATAATAGATGGAAAGATGACAGATATGAAGATAAAACGAAGGATGCATGCTTTGCTTGCAATGGTGATGATTGCCGGCTGTTTATTGGCAGGCTGCGACAGGCGAAATAAAAATAATGAGGATGCTGAATCGAGAATGGATACACTGGTGGATTTTCTTGTACAGGCAGAGGAAGGCAGTACATTTCGGATTCTCCAGCTTACCGATACGCAGATTGTCGATCCTGGGCAGAGCCGTTATTCGGAGCGTATTGGCGATACCACACCGATAACCGATGAGAGGCTTTATCAAGAAGTATTCTATTATATTGAGGATGCGGTCAATAAAACCAGCCCGGATCTAATCCTGATGACAGGCGACCTTGTATATGGTGAGTTTGATGACAGCGGTGAGAGCTTGAGCCGGCTTGTTGATTATATGGACTCCTTCGGGATACCCTGGGCACCTGTCTGGGGCGATCACGATAACGAAAGCACCAAAGGTGTAACCTGGCAGTGCCAGCAATTTGAAAACGCAGAATATTGTCTGTTCAAGCGGGGAGAAGTCTCCGGTAACAGTAACTATACTATTGGTATCCGGCAGGGAGATCAGTTGATCAGGGTTATCTATATGATGGACAGTAATGGCTGCGTCAATGGATACAGCTATTCCTATCTGCAGGAATTTGGCGAATACAATCAGGAGGAACAGATCATAACGCAGGCGGGGTTTGACAGAAGCCAGCTGGAATGGTTAGAAGCCACCTCTGTTAGTATGGAAGATACGCTTGGGTATGCTCCCCCAAAGTTCGCCGCATTCCATATTCCAATCGCAGAGTATTCGGATGCCGCTACGCAAAAGGGTTATCAGTCTGGCGATGAACAGAAAGAATTTTATATCAAAGATCCGTCAGGAGAGGATTTCGGTAAAAAATACGAATCGATCAGAGGCATGGAGGTATCTGACCTGTGGAAGCTTTTAAAAAAACATAACTTTGACGGTATATTCGCAGGTCACAATCATACCAATAATTTTAGTATTGTCTATGACGGTATCCGCCTGACCTGTGGAGTAAAAACCGGCATCCACGACCGAAATCGTAGGGATATGTTGGGTGGTACAGTGATTGATGTGGCAGAAGGCGGCGAAAGTTTTACAGTAGAGCACTGTTATGTATCTCCGCAGTAAAAGAAAGGAAGGGAACAATGGACAAGGAACTTCAGGGACAGTTTATCTGTGCAACAAAGCAATACTGTCAGCTTTATCAGCACATAAATGCACCATATATCCGTAGAACATTTTTTGTTCCTGTGTTTCAAAAGGCCGAGGTGTATATTTGCGGCCTTGGCTTCTATGATGCATATATCAACGGCAAAAGAATTACCAAAGGCAGGCTGGCACCCTATATCTCAAATCCGGATCATATTCTGTATTATGACCGTTATGATATTTCCGATTACCTTAGGGAGGGGGAAAATGCCGTTGGTGTGATACTGGGCAATGGAAGTCTTAACAATATGGGCGCATTCCCGTGGGGGAATGATGACACGCCTTATCGGAGCAGCCCTAAGCTGGCTTTGACAATAGTATTGGATGGAAAGGTACTTTTTTGTCCAGTGATACCGACTTTAAATGGGCACCTTCGCCCATTATCTTTGACGATCTGCGCTGCGGTGAGTATTACGACGCCCGATTGGAACAACCGGGCTTTAGTGAACCGGGATTTGATGATTCGGACTGGCAATATACATTGCCGGCAGAGAGGCCGGCGGGGGAGGCAGTTCTGTGCAAGGCAGAACCTGTGAGATGTATCAAAGAGATATTCCCGGTTTCCAAGCGTATATCTGATGGCAGAATGCTTTTTGACTTCGGTATCAACACAACCGGTGTGTGCCGTTTGAAGTACAAGGGCAGAACCGGCCAGAAGATTACCCTTTGGCATGGAGAAACTCTGGTGGGCGGTACATTTTATAACCGTAATACTTATACCCCTGATTTTGATGGTAATTTAGCGCAAAAGGACATCTTAATCTGCAGTGGCAGGGAGGATGTGTTTGAACCCAGGTTTACTTACCACGGTTTTCGCTATGTATTTGTAGAGGGTATTTATCCTTATGATGTGGAAGAGGATTTTCTTGTTCTGTGCCAGATGAGACAATAAACCGCCTGCAGGAGATCACAGTCAATTCTGATCGCAGTAATTTTATTTACTTCCCCGTGGATTGCCCCCAGCGTGAGAAAAACGGCTGGACGGCAGATGCTGCACTTTCCGCCGAGCAGATGCTGCTGAATCTGGGTTGTGCCAACAGTCTGTGCATATGGCTGGATAATATCCGCAAGGCACAAAGAAAAAATGGCCAGATTCCTGCCGTTGTACCTACTGAAAATTTTGGATATGAATGGGGCAGTGGTCCCGCTTGGGACGATGTACTGATCGAACTGCCTTATCAAATCTGCCGACATACCGGCGATAAAAAGGTACTTTCAGATAACAAGGATGCCATTTATCGCTACCTGCAATACTTAAAAACGAAGCGAAATGAAAACGGATTGATTGGCTTTGGACTGTGCGACTGGTGTGAAACCGGGAAGTTTTCAGAGGGCGATGCTTCCACACCTGTAGAGGTTACAGATACCCTTGTTTCTATCGATATGCTACGCAAAAGCCAATGGATATTTGAATAAATGGGCGAGGCGGAAAGAGCAGAATACTGCAAAGAATTCCGGAGTCTGTTGACAAAACACTTCAGAGAGAAGTATTTAACCGAAGATATGCTGATCAGTTGTTCTACACAGACAGCTCAGGCGAAGGCCATTGAGGCAGGAGTGTTTACAGAAGAGGAGAAACCAAAGGCGCTTGCGCAGCTTGTAAAACTGATTGAACGCGATGGAAACCATTTCAAGATCGGCGTGATCGGCGCAAGAGCGCTGTTTCGGGTGCTGGCAGAAAACGGTTATGCCCAGCTGGCCTACAAGCTGATCACCCAAAAAGACTTCCCAAGCTATAGATACTGGATTGATCACAGTGCAACCTCACTGTGGGAGGGATTCCATGAGGTGAGAGAGGACAGTCTGCTGCGGAAAGACGGCGGCAGAATGTTGTCACTGAACCACCATTTCTGGGGTGATATTTCCGCATGGTTTTACCGTTATATTTTAGGCTTGCGGATCAACCCAGACGGCAATGATGTATTTGCAGTAGAGATTTATTCCTGTGAGATTCCTGAAATCTCTTATGCGGAAGGAAAGTATGAGAACCAGAACGGTTCCATTTCTGTGAAGTGGAGACGTTCTGATGATGGAAGTTTGAGCATTCAGGTGCTTGCAACCGGAAAATATCACTATACAATTAAGAAAAAGCTGTAGACTACCAATCTATAAAGAGAAAAAAGTGAGGGATCGTGTGAAAATGAAAAGCTTATCACTATTTGGGTCTGAGCAAAGCAAAAAGAAGAAAGGAATGAATGATTTTATGAAAAAAATATGTTTGCTACTGGCAATGCTTTTTCTTCTGAGCTGCTTTGGTGGTTGTACACTGGAGGGAACGAAGCAGGAGGAAGAGGTGAATCCCGGTTATTCTACCGAGATTCCCACTTATGCAGACGATAAACAGTTGGAGGTTATGGCATTTTGGTCCCCTCCCATCAATGAGCAAAGTTATACCTGGATGAAGGAATGCGGTATTACGGCTGTCTTAGTAGATAACAAGTTCGATGCCCAGTCCGGTTCCAACCGCAGAAGGATTCTGGAAATGTGTACGGATCTAGATATTGATGTCTATTTTCCCATGAGCCGGGATCAGTCCGGTGAAGCCATCAAGAATTATGAAAACTGGCTGGAATATTCTTCCTTCGCAGGCTTCTACTGTGATGAGCCTATTACAAAAGGGCATATTGACAATATTGCCGACCAGGCGAGGGAGACACAGGCACTAAGCCCTGAACTGCGGATAATTTCCAATATGCTGAGTGATTACAGCGATAATGGTGAGAGTTACGGCTGGATATACAGTGACCAGGCAGATTATCAGGCAGCACTGGCAGACGGACAGTTCTTTTCAAATTATGAAGCCTATGTGAAGTATATGCAGGATACGGTGATAGGCAGATATGACAATGTGGTGGTTTCTGCTACCAACTATCCTTTGGCTGCATGGGATAAGGGCTACGATACGACATTGGTGGAAACATGGCTGAAGACATTGGGACTGAGCAAGCAGACTGCCCTTCAATGTGACAAGGATATGTGGCAGTTTATTGCCACTACGGCCTACCACAGCGGCGGAAAGGAATTCTATCACCGCCAGCCTGTCGAGGCAGATATCCGCTGGATGAACTATGTGGCGTTGGCATATGGTGCAACAGGCATTGAGGAGTTTGTCTATACCACTGTTGGTGCAGGTGTGGAATTTGATGAAGATGATCACGGTCCTATCTGGTGGATGGATGTTAATGATACCTCCAGTTATTACCGGACAGATATGTGGTATGCAGTCCAGGCTGTTCACCAGGAGTTGTTTAAATTTGACCATGTGCTGCTTTCTTTTGATTGGAAAGGGGTTTTGTGTCACAATGTGACAGATGATCCAAGTGTAACTCCCGTGTTTGAAAACGCTGTGGGTAAACTGGAGAAACACGAAAGGCTCCAAGACATTGACAGTACTGGTGATCTTCTGATCGGCTGCTTTGAAGATGACAATGATTATGATGGTTTTCTGGTTGTTAATTTTACAGAAACGGCACGTAACAGCCATTTGAAAAATGAAGTATCCATACGCTTTGATTATGCCAATAAAGCATTGGTGTATGTCAATGGCGAAGAACAACTCATAGAACTGAAGGATCATACTTATACCGGAACCTTGCTACCGGGTGATGCATTTTTTATTATTCCAATTGCATAGAGGAGATGAGCTTATGAAAAAAATTATGAACATAGTTAACTTTGTCCGAGGGCTGGAACCCCGTTGTGAAATGGATCTGTATAAACCTGTGGTAGAACAGATTAAGTACAATAAAAAATACAGTATTCCCAATACGTTCCTGCTGCAATACGATGCTATGCTCCGTCAGGACTTTTGTGATTTGTTTCGGAAAGAGCAGGACGAGAACATGGAACTGGGGGTATGGCTGGAGAATTGTCGTGACCTGATCGAAGCGGTTGGCATAAAGTGGCGCGGAAGAGAAGGATATGACTGGGACTGGCACGTAAATGTGGGCTTTTTGGAAGGCTACACGCCCAAGGAACGAAAAAAGATCATCGATGAGGTGTTCCGGCTGTTTCAGTCGATTTTTGGTCGATATCCGCAAGTGGTCGGCTCCTGGGTAATGGATGCCTGCTCCATGGACTATATGTGTCAGAAATATGACATCAAAGCCTTTTGTATCTGCCGTGAGCAATACGCAGTAGATGCTTATACCTTGTGGGGCGGCTATTCCAATGGAGGTTACTATCCTTCCAGAAATAATATGATCTGCCCGGCACAGACAGAGGAAAACAAGATTCCCGCACCTGTGTTCCGAATGCTGATGGCAGATCCAATCTACAACTATGATGAACATAAATATGACAAAAGTGGCCGGGAGATGTTCTGGACGATCGAGCCGGCCTGGGCATCCGGTCAGGATCCGGTTTTGGCAGACTGGTACTTTGATACCTATTACAAAACCCCCTGTCTGACTCACGCACATGCTACCACCGGTCAGGAAAATTCTTTCGGCTGGCATGTGTTCGGAGAAGGCTACTGTATGCAGATCGACAAACTGGTGGAGCTTCAAAAGCAGGGTGGAGTTGAACTCCAGAAGCTGGGTGATACCGGTATGTGGTATCAGGAAAATTTCCAGATGTCTGCCGCCACCGCACAGGTAGCAGAGCAGGATTGGTGTGGCAATAATCTGAAGACCGTATGGTACAACTGTAAAAATTACCGTGCAAATCTGTTTTGGGTGGAAGGCAGGCTGCTACTTCGTGATCTGACGAAATTTGATGACCGCTATCAGGAACGGTATTTGGAGGTTCCCTGTGAGAACTGGCTGGCGTTCTATGATAACCTGCCTGTTGTGGATTCCAGGATATGGAGCAGGGAGAATGCGCCCTGTGAACTGAGCCTGCAAAAGGAGGTTGTGGACATTCACTCTGCGGAGCAGACGGAAACAACCCTTTGTGTCAGTGTTATCTTTGCAGATGGCACAGACGGAGCGATCCTTTTTTATGAGGAAGGCATTTCTTTTGAAGGCTGTGGAGATATCATGTACCGGATGGGAACTCCCGATGTGGAGACAACCCAGACTGTCGCGGATGGTAAGCTGTGCGGTATGCATAATGGGTTCGAATATCAGGTGGGAATAGCTGCAGAAATTGTTCCACAGACAGACGGTATATTACTGCGGTCTGAAAATGAAAAGGTATATTTGCAGATGAACCTTCGCATAGAACAGAAGAATGGATGATAAGTAAAGGGAAATGATAATGAAATTGACAGTACATATAGTACCAGGCACACATTGGGACAAGGAATAGTAGAAACATTTACGAAGGGAGAAAGAATTTATGGAACCGTGCAATACAAAATTTGATATTATCATTCAGGCGGGCAGTCAAATGCGGAAGGAAGTGGGGTGGGGTCGGTAAAAGAGGAGCTTGCCATACCAGTGTTGGAAAAGGTATATTATCTGGAATCCCAAAAACTGGTGGAGGATTTAGAAGACTGCGTAAGAGTGACTTATGAGGATAAGCCGTTTTGCATATGTGCAGCCGCAGAAAGAGGGGATGCACAGAATCCGGTTGGCGATTTTTCGCTTGCATTCGGCGCTTTATATGAAAAAGAGATGTTGCATAATAGTGACAGAAAACTTCTGATCGTGAGAGCCGCAGTTGGCGGAACCGGATTTGTAAAGGGCATGTGGGGCTTAAAGGATCAGCTCTATTTAAAAATGTTAGAGATGACAGATTATGCACTTTCCTTGAATCAGGCAAACCGCGTGGTTGGATTTCTCTGGCATCAGGGGGAATGTGATGCATTTGAAAAGAATGAACCTGATGTGTTCAAACAGCAATTGGCATCCATGATTCAGGATGTGCGTGTACGATACGGTACAGAATTGCCATTTATTGCGGGTGATTTTGTAAGTGAATGGAAAGAAAAGTACCTGTCTGACTGTGAACCAATTGTAGAAAGGATTCGTCAGGTGGTGGAGGAAGCAGGTCATGCTTCCTTTGTGGAGACCGATGATTTGCTGTCCAATAATCAAAAGACCGGGAATGGCGACGATATTCACTTTTGTAGAGAAGCGCTATATGTTTTAGGGCGGCGGTATTTTAGCGCATTTAAAGATGTTTGTAAAAAATAGAGGCATAACAAGAATGAAAACACGCACAATATGGATTGATAACGATCGGCCGGACATCTATGCGGAATTTATCAGTAGCTTTTCTGTGGAGGAGATACAGGGTATAAGCCTGCAGATCGGGTTTGACAGCCATGCCGCAGTTTATATCAATGAGAAGCTGGCTTTCTTTGGCGCGGCCGCCGATTATCCGTGGTATCGGCTCTGTGACAAAGTGGATATTACAGAATATTGCAGGCAACAGAACGATATTCGAATCTTGGTATGGCATCATGGTGTTGACAGCCAGACCTATATCAAGGGCAAGGCAGGTCTGGCTTTCTCTGTGGAGCAGGCTGGAAGGATTCTCTTAAAGAGTGGTTCACACATTTTGGCAAGACAGAATGTCTGCTATCGAAATGGATATTGTAAGAAAATCACGACACAGTTGGGACTCAGCTTCTGTTATGACAATACGATAAGAAATGAGCTGCCCTTTCTGCCATGTGTGGAAAGCGAAGAGGAATACGAGTTTCATATCCGTAAAACAGGCTGTTTGGAATTGGGAGGCAGAATTCCGGTGGCATATTACAAGACCGAGCATGGATACCTGATTGATATGAAGGAGGAAATTGTTGGATTTCTGGATTTGGAATTTGTAAGTTCAATAGAACAGGAAATCTTGATTTCTTATGGCGAGCATCTGGTTGACGGACATGTGCCACAGCATATCGGAGATCGCGATTTCAGCGTGGAGTTCAAGGCTCGAAAAGGCGATAACCACTTTTTGAATCCGTTCCGCCGTCTGGCGGGACGGTATTTGGAGGTTTTTTGTAAGGAACCATTGGAGATTACATATATCGGGCTGCGCCCCACGGACAGAAGGGTAAAGGAGATCAAGCGGAGCTTCGAAGAGCCGCTTCTGCAGAAAATTTATGATGTGTCCGTCAATACGTTGAAAAAGTGTATGCATGAGCATTATGAAGATTGCCCCTGGCGTGAACAGGCGATGTACGCGCTGGACAGCCGAAATCAAATGTTGTGCGGATATTATGCTTTTAAAGGACAGGATTTTCAGAAAGAAAATCTGTTGTTTATCGCTAAGGGGCAGCGGGAAGACGGGCTTTTAAGTCTTTGCTTTCCGACAGGAATTGATATCCCGATTCCGTTTTTCTCGCTTGTATATATTATGCAGGTGCATGAATATGTGCAGTTTACAAAGGACTTTAAGACGGCAGCAGAGTTGAAGTTGGTGCTTGAGAGAATCCGAAGAGCTTTTCAGGAAAGAGTGGATACAAACGGACTTATTCCCAACTTCCCATATCCGTATTGGAACTTCTACGAGTGGACAGCGGAGAGCAGTAATGAATCGGAGATTGAACGCACGCCGGACGAACCGTATGTAAAGCAATACGATATGATACTGAACAGTATGTATGTTTATTTCTGTCGGATTTATGAAGAACTGTATGGGAAGAGAGATGCGGCTGGCGAAAACCCGGAGGCGGACGGAATGTGGCAGGAGGACAGCATGCTTGCTGCAATCCACAATACGTTCTACGATGAAGAAAGGGGACTCTATCGACTGAGTACCAAAGGGAATGCATACAGTCAGCTTGGCAACAGCTTTGCAATCCTTATCGGCCTTGGTTCCCGTGCATTGGCGGAGAAACTGGTAAATGACAAGACCTTGATTGAAGTGACTTTATCCATGAATACGTTTTATTATGACGCATTGTTGACATGCTGGGAAGCGTATAAGGGATTTATTCTTCGGGACATAAAGGAAAAGTACGGTTATATGCTGGAACAAGGAGCGACGACTTTCTGGGAGACAGCAAAGGGATGGCAGGATTTTGACGGAGCGGGAAGCTTGTGTCACGGGTGGAGTGCGATACCGGCGTATTACTTGCCACGATTGCTTACCTGAAATCCTGTAACGGTGGAATGTACTGCAAAAAATAAATTTATATATTGAAAATGTTTGTCAAGTAAAAAGCGATTTTACTTGACAATGCTGCTCGATGTGAGTACAATGATAACAGAGAAATTGTAGTAGGAAGGAGGTGCAGAATAAGTGAAAAGCAATCCCGTAGTAAAGAACGCCCTTGCTGAGTTCAAAGAAAACGAGCTGATTATCGCAAGCAAGCTGTATAGAGAAAAGCTGTCTTCGCAGATCGGCGAAGCAGCATATTATAAAACGCTTCAAAGAATGTGCAAATCAGGCGAACTTGTAAAGATCGCCAAAGGCACATATCATTTGCCAAAGGTGAGTAAGTACGGAATTGTTCCGCCGTCAGAAAAAGAAATTATATCTGCCTTTACTGAAAATGAAAGCGGAACGGTTGTCGGCTACTCGCTATACAATGCATTAAATTTAACAACGCAGATATCTAAAACAGTCACTGTTATGTCCTCTGCCCTTGAAGGCTTGACCAAATCCATTCGTAATGTTGTTATATACCAAGTGCCGTTAGGATTTTCAAAAGAAATAACAAGCATGGTTCACGGCTTGGAAGTTCTGCAAAATTTCAATGAGATACAGGATATTAATTATTCTGCGTTCCTTGCGTATACAGAACAATTGGCAGAATCCTTTAGCGCAACTGCATTTGAGGAAATTGTTTCTGCCAAAACCTACAAAAAGTCAACCATAGCATTTTTGCGTGAGATACTGAATTATTATAAGGTTCAGCATAACCTAAATGGTTATTTATCAACCCTATCAGAGTATAAGCATCCCAAGATGGAGGAACTGTATGAAGCTACACGAATTTACAGCTGAGTTTAGAGATTTAATATCCATAGTTACCGCCGACAAGCATTTGCCGGAGTCTGCTATAGAGCGTGATTATTATATTGTTTTGCTCTTAAAAAATTTGGCTGATAGCGAATATGCAGAAAAATGTGTATTCAAAGGTGGTACTTCGCTGAGTAAATGTTATCCAGGCTCTATCGAGCGTTTCTCAGAGGATATTGATTTAACTTTCTTGGGAATGGATGAAAGCGATAAGGTCTGTGACAAAACCATTAAAAAGATTGAGAAAGTAATGACCGTAGGCGCAGAAACAGAAAAGATTGATGCGGAACGCTCCAATCGAAGTAAGAGTATGTTTGTGTGGTTCGGCGACAAGGCAAATCGTGTTAAACTCGAAATCGGCAGCAGTGTCCGTCCCGATCCATACTCCAAGAAAACGCTTAAAACATATATTCAGGAGTTCCTTGAAGAACATGGCGGTGCTGACGACATTGAAAAATACGGTCTTCGAGAAATAACGCTGAACGTGCTGAATATTGAGCGAACTTTTGTTGACAAACTAATGTCGGTTAAACGTCACGCTATTTGCGGTACGATTGAGAAAAAAGTTCGCCATATTTACGATGTGGCAAGGCTGTTCTCCCTGCCGGAAATTCAGGCATTTCTTGCCGATAAGGACGAGCTTAAACGATTGATAGATATCACAAAACAAACTGACTCTTATTACCTTGAAAAGCGCAATATCAGCCAGGAATACAATCCCATCGGTGCATACGATTTTGATTCATGGAAACATCACCTTAATAAGCAGGTTCGTGCAACTTATGAAAATTTGCATAAAGAACTGCTTTATACCGACGAGCAACAGAATTTCGAAGATGCAATTAGTGCATTCTTGGAGATTAACGATATACTAAAGGGCATTGACGAGTAACCCTTGCCGTAGCTTGTGCCACGGGTGGAGTGCGATACCGACGTATTACTTGCCACGATTGCTTACCTGAAATATAGAAGGGAGAAGAAGGCTGCAATAGCAGCCTTCTTTCCGTATAAAGATATTTTACCTTTGTTGCAGTAACAGTTCGGTTCGCGCCATTCGCGATAGCTGAACTGTTATTTTTTCAAATTTTTCTGCGCCGTAGACAGCATCAGCTTGATCCGGTTCAACTGGTTTACCTCGCTGGCACCCGGATCGTAGTCGATGGCTACGATGTTCGAGAGCGGATACCGATGCCGCAGCTCCTTGATAACGCCCTTTCCGACTACGTGGTTGGGCAGGCAGGCGAAGGGCTGGGTACATACGATATTGTTGGTGCCGGTGTGTATTAATTCCAGCATCTCTCCGGTAAGGAACCACCCTTCCCCGGTCTGATTCCCCTGGGAAACGATGGGGGCAGCATATTCCGCTAATTCCTCGATATGAGCGGGGGCATGGAAATGCTTACTCTTAGCAAGTTCATCCCGGGCTGCGCTCCGCAGCCACTCCAGAGCCTTGATCCCCAGGTTGGCAGTGCGCTTTGCGGACTTCTTGGTACCCAGATGCTCCACCTTGAAGTTCTGGTTGTAGAAGCAGTACAGGAGGAAGTCCAGAAGATCCGGTACTACGGCCTCGGCGCCCTCTGACTCTAACAGCTCCACCAAATAATTGTTGGCGGCCGGCAGGAATTTCACCAGGATCTCGCCAACCACGCCCACCTTGGGCTTTACAATATCCTTGCGGGGCAGGTTATCAAAGTCACGGATGATCTGGCGACAGTAGCGCTTGAACTTCCGGTGGGAGAGAGGCTTATTGGTGGAGACGAAGGCAATACACTTCTTCTTCCACTCCTCATGCAGCGCGTTTGCCGCGCCCGGAGTTGCCTCGTAGGGGCGGGTAGCATACAGGCAGCGCATGAAGATATCGCCGAATACCAGGGCATAGAGACCCTTCTGAATCAGTGGCAATGTGAACTTGAAGCCGGGGTTTTTCTCCAGACCACTCAAGTTTAAGGAGATTACCGGGATATCCGGATAACCTGCTTTTTCCAGGGCGCGGCGGATAAAGCCGATGTAGTTGGAGGCACGGCAGCCGCCCCCGGTCTGGGAGATGACTACGGCCGTCCTGGTCAGATCGTATTTGCCCGAAAGAATGGCATCCATGATCTGTCCCACTACCATCAGGGAAGGATAGCACGCGTCATTATTTACGTATTTCAGCCCCACATCCACGGCAGAGCGATTGTCGTTGTCCAATACCACCAGGTTGTAGCCTGCCGCCTGGAAGGCCGGTTCGATGAGCTCAAAATGAATGGGCGACATTTGCGGACAGAGGATGGTATAATTCTTCCGCATTTCCTTGGTGAAAACCACACGGTTGTAGCTGGCGGGCACGATGGTGCGCTTCGCCTGCTGCTTCTCCTTCACCCGGATGGCGGAGAGCAGGGAGCGGATACGGATCCTGGCAGCGCCAAGATTATTCACCTCGTCAATCTTTAAGCAGGTGTAGATCTTGCCGGACTTGGTCAGAATATCGCTGACACAGTCCGTAGTCACTGCGTCAAGGCCGCAGCCGAAGGAGTTAAGCTGGATCAGATCCAGATCGTCCCTTGTCTTGACGAAATTGGCGGCGGCATACAGGCGGGAGTGATACATCCACTGGTCCATGACGATGAGCGGACGTTCCACCTGCTGTAAATGCGAGACGGAGTCCTCGGTGAGCACTGCGATGCCGTAGGAGTTGATAAGCTCCGGGATCCCGTGATTGATTTCAGGGTCTACATGGTAGGGGCGGCCCGCCAGAACGATGCCTCTGCGGCCGGTCTCTTCCATATATTTCAAGGTTTCTTCGCCCTTTCGCTTCATATCCTCCCGAGCCTTTTCAAGCTCCGCCCAGCCGGCTTCGACAGCAACAAATACTTCGTAGTCAGGGATAGAGAATTCTTCGGCAAATACTTTTGCAAGCTGGTTGAACAATGCTTCCTTGTCCTCGAAGGTCAGAAAGGGGTTTATGAACCGCATTTGTCCCGATGTGATCTCGTCCACGTTGTTCTTGATATTCTCCGCATAAGAGGTGACGATGGGGCAGTTATAGTGGTTGTTAGAGTCCGGGAACTCATTGCGTTCGTAAGGAATGCAGGGATAGAAGATGAAATCCACCTTCTCCCGGATCAGCCAGGAAATATGCCCGTGAGCCAGTTTGGCCGGGTAACATTCGGATTCGCTGGGGATGGACTCGATTCCCATCTCATAGATCTTCCGTGTGGACTGTGGGGAGAGCACGGTTTTAAAGCCCAGATGTTTGAAGAAAACAGCCCAGAACGGGTAATTTTCATACATGTTTAAAACCCTGGGAATTCCCACCGTGCCCCGCGTAGCTTTCTCGTCGCTTACGGGCTCGTAGTCGAAGAGCCGCTGGTTCTTATATTCAAACAGATTCGGAATCTGTTCCTTGTTCTTTTCCTTGCCAAGTCCCCGCTCGCAGCGGTTGCCGGTAATGTACTGGCGGTTGCCGGAGAAGCGGTTGATGGTGAGCAGACAACTGTTGGTGCAGCCCTTACAGCGCGCCAGCTTGGTGTCGAAGGTCAGGTTGTTGATGTCCTCGATGGACAGCATGGTGGTAGTATAGCTCTCCTCATGACGTTCCCTGGCGATGAGAGCTGCGCCGAAGGCGCCCATAATCCCGGCGATATCGGGACGTACGGCCTCACAGCCGGAAATCTTCTCAAAGCTCCGAAGAACGGCATCGTTGTAGAAGGTTCCGCCCTGGACGACGATGTGCTTGCCCAGATCCCTGGCATCGGATACCTTGATGACCTTAAACAGGGCATTCTTGATTACGGAGTAGGCCAGTCCTGCGGAGATATCGGAGACCTCTGCGCCCTCCTTCTGGGCTTGTTTTACCTTGGAATTCATGAAAACCGTACACCGTGTGCCAAGGTCGATGGGATTTTTGGCAAAAAGAGCCGCCTGTGCGAAGTCCTCCACAGAGTAATTCAAGGATTTCGCGAAGGTCTCAATAAAGGAGCCGCAGCCGGAGGAGCAAGCCTCGTTGAGCTGCACGCTGTCCACGGTCTGGTTCTTGATCTTGATGCATTTCATGTCCTGGCCGCCGATATCCAGAATGCAGTCCACCTCCGGGTTGAAAAAGGCAGCAGCGTAGTAGTGGGCTACCGTCTCCACCTCGCCCTCGTCCAGCAGGAAGGCAGCCTTCATCAGAGCCTCACCGTAGCCGGTGGAGCAGGAGTGAACGATATGCGCCTTCTCCGGCAGCAGGCTGTAAATCTCCTGGATGGAGGTGATTGCAGTCTTAAGGGGGCTGCCGTTGTTATTGCTGTAAAAAGAATACAGCAGAGATCCGTCCTCGCCTACCAGAGCTACTTTGGTGGTGGTGGATCCGGCATCAATGCCCAGATAGCAGTTGCCTTCATAGGTGGACAATTCGCCGGTGGTTACATGGTGGGTGCTGTGACGTTTCTTGAACTCTTCATAGGCGGCAGCGTCCGCAAACAACGGATCCATCCGGGCTACCTCAAACTCCATATGGATGTCGGAGGACAGCTTGGTAAGGAGAGCTGTCAGTGTCGTGACCACGTCTTCCTTATAATTTAAGGCAGAGCCGATGGCGGCAAACAGGTGGGAATTGTCCGGATCCACAATGTGCTCGTCATCCAGGTTCAGAGTGCGGATGAAGGCTGCCTTTAGCTCCGGCAGAAAGTGCAGCGGACCGCCTAAGAACGCCACGTGTCCCCGGATGGGCTTGCCGCAGGCCAGGCCGCTGATGGTCTGGTTCACCACCGCCTGAAAGATGGAGGCGGACAAGTCCTCTCTGGTGGCACCTTCGTTGATCAAGGGCTGGATATCGGACTTGGCAAACACACCGCAGCGTGCTGCGATGGGGTAGATGGCCTTGTAATCCTTCGCGTAGGTATTTAAACCCGTGGCATCTGTCTGTAGCAAAGAGGCCATCTGGTCGATGAAGGAGCCGGTGCCCCCGGCACAGATGCCGTTCATGCGCTGCTCCACATTGCCGCCTTCAAAATATATAATTTTCGCATCTTCGCCGCCCAGCTCTATGGCCACGTCCGTCTGCGGTGCGCAGTCGGAAAGAGCGGTGGACACGGAGATCACCTCCTGGACAAAGGGGATGCCTAAATGCTTTGCCAGTGTCAGTCCGCCGGAGCCTGTGATCATTGGGGACAAGGTAAGCTCCCCAAGCGCCTGATATGCCTTGTGAAGCAGATCAGACAGCGTCTCGCGGATATTGGCGAAGTGTCTTTCATAATCTGAAAAAAGTAACTCGTTATCGGAATTTAAAACAGCGATCTTGACAGTGGTAGAACCAATGTCAATGCCTAGCTTATGTAAGTTCTGATTTTCCATTATTTGTCACCATTACTTCCTATTATTATAGCGGTTCGTATTTCGCGAACAAAGTACATTATACGACAGGAAATTATAAAAAACAATTCATTTTGTGGAATTTATGAAATGTTTAGATATTGTTTGCAACAGTTCAGACAGCCAGGAAGTGAAAAGACAGACCGTGCAAATTTATTTACTAAGGGCTGCCTTTTCACTTCCGTGGATTGGAAGAACGCCAATCAGCCACAGACAGGAGCTGCCTGGCAGCGAATAGCCTTCGCAGAAGGCGGTCTGTGGCTTGCTGTCTGAACTGTTACGGTGGCTTGTTTTGTCTAATTCTATGAATAAGCGGACAAAGTTATGACCGGAAAGTGGGGAACGATTTTTGCAAAGACGAATATTATAGAAGAAAAAGAGTTTTGGGAGTTATTATGGCGAGAGTTGTTACGATCCCAATCGGTCCGATCTTCACCGGAGGACCGTGCAGGGGGATCATCCATGTGATCGAACAAGGCGATACACTGTATCTTCTGGGAAGGCGTTACCGTGTCAGCGTGTCCAGTATCATGTATGCAAATCCGTTTGTGAATATCTATAATCTGCAGGTTGGAGATGAGTTGTGCATACCGGTAGGGACGCAGTCACGGAGCGTGGAAGAGATAGAGAGCCGCATGCCGGAGGGGCGTATGCCTGAGAACAATCGTATGCCGGAAGGACGTATGCCGGAGAACAATCGTATGCCGGAGAACCGCATGCCGGAGAACCGTATGCCGGAGAACCGTATGCCGGAGAGTCGTATGCCGGAAGGGCGTATGCCGGAGGGGCGTATGCCGGAAAATCGTATGCAGGAAGAGAGCATGCAGCAGGAAGAAATGGAATCAGGCGAGGAACAAAATATCTTTTGATTTATGACAAGACATAGACATAGCCGCCAGGGTCTGGCGGCTATTCTGGTTGACAAACTACACGGAGAAAACTATAATGAAGGAAAGCGAAGCTTTCCGCTACCCAAACGTAGCGAAGCGGAGTTCGGGTTTCCCGTCCGCGAAGCTTTCCGCTACAACGTGACGAGGTGAACATATGAATTTTTTGAATAAACTGGAACGCAAGTTAGGCAAATACGCAATTCCGAATCTGACATTTTTTATCATCGGGACATACATCATCGGTTACCTGATGGAATTTCTGGCGCCGGGGATCCTGGATTATCTGTACCTGGATCCCTACAAGATCCTCCACGGCCAGGTCTGGAGACTGGTATCATGGCTGCTGATGCCGCCATGGGAATTTAGCATCTTTGTTCTTATCTCGTTGTTTTTCTATTATTCCATTGGAAGTACGCTGGAGAGAAGCTGGGGAACCTTCCGCTACAATGTTTACATTTTCGGCGGGATCCTTTCGACGATCCTGGGGGCATTTGTGCTGTATGGGATCTCTTTTCTTCTGTACGGCAGTATCGGTGCAGCATACAGTTCCGCGATTTATTCCTATGCCTTCAGCACATATTATATCAGCATGTCCATATTTCTGGGGTTTGCCATCACATATCCCAATATGCAGGTGTGGCTGATGTTCGTTATTCCCATCAAGATGAAGTGGCTGGCGATGTTCGATGTGCTGTATCTGGTTTATGGTATGATTAAGGCAAAGTCTGGTTGGGGCGGAAGAGTGGTGATCATCGCGTCATTGCTGAATGTGCTGATCTTCTTCCTGACCACCAGGAATTATCATACCTATTCGCCTAAGGAGATGCGCCGCAAGCAGGCCTACCGAAAGCAGGTGCGTCAGCCCGCAGGCGTGACGAAGCATAAGTGCGCGATCTGTGGCCGGACGGAGCTGGACGGGGACAACCTGGAATTCCGTTTCTGCTCCAAGTGCGCGGGAAATTATGAGTATTGCCAGGATCATCTTTTTACCCATGAGCACAAAAAATGACAGGAGAAGAAGAAAAGTGACAAAAGAGGAAGAATCCTGTTGACAACAAAATAAATGTGTGTTAGTATTTCCGTGTCAAGTAAATAATTTGTAAGAGATATATAGTTTTGCCAATATAGGTTTGGATAAATGGCCCAAATGTTTCTACCGCAGCGCCACAGCTACGACTATTGGTTCGAAGTTGCCTTGTATTTTCAGGCAGCGTCGTTTTCGTTTTCCGTAGCAGACAGGTTTTTTGCAGTCTGCTATTTTTATGTCATAGGAAAGGACATCCTGTGGCATGAAAAATGCTCTGCGGGATCGTACTGCAGCGGGTTACGGCGGCGTCCCATTTTTTCCTATGTTGGATTCCATGCGATGTAAATTTAAATTTACATATATAAAAATTAGGAGGAAATGAAAATGAAAAAAGTAATTGCACTGCTTCTTACTGTGGCGATGGTATTTACACTTGTTGCCTGCGGTTCCAAGGGAGGTACCCAGGGAGACGATAAGCCGGGCAATCAGCAGACGGAAAACAACACAGGCAAGGACAAGGTGCTTACCATCGAGGAGACGGAGAAGACTACTCCGGCTAAGATGGAGGCAGTTGACAAGGCGGACTTCAAGATTGGTCTGATCTGCCTTCATGATGAGAACTCAACCTATGACAACAACTTTATTCAGGCGCTGATGGAAGTGCAGAAGGAGCTTGGCCTTACCGATGATCAGGTAAAGATCAAGACGAATATTCCGGAGGATTCTTCCTGCTACGAGGCAGCAGCAGAGTTGGCAGATGCCGGATGTAACATTATTTTTGCAGATTCCTTTGGCCATGAATCTTATATGATCGAGGCAGCTAAGGAGTATACGGACGTGCAGTTCTGCCACGCTACCGGTACCAAGGCTCAGACCGAGCTTCAGCCCAACTTCCACAATGCGTTCGCTTCCATCTATGAAGGACGTTATCTGGCAGGTGTTGCAGCAGGAATGAAGCTGAATGAGATGATTGCAAGCGGTAAGATCACAGAGGACAAGGCTGTAATGGGCTATGTTGGTGCATTCAACTATGCAGAGGTTGTTTCCGGTCTTACATCCTTCTTCCTGGGTGCTCGTTCTGTATGCCCCAGCGTTACCATGAAGGTTACATATACCCAGTCCTGGTTCGATATTGCCAAGGAAAAGGAAGCTGCTCTGAACCTGATCAACTCCGGTTGTGTGCTGATCAGCCAGCATGCTGACTCCGAGGGTGCTCCCAAGGCATGTGAGGAGAAGGGTGTTCCCAATGTTGCTTACAACATCAACACCATTTCCATGGGCCCCAACACCGCACTGATTTCCTCCAAGATCGATTGGGCTCCTTACTTCAAGATGATCATCGAGACAGCTTTTGAGGGCGGAACCATTCCTACCGATTACTGCGGAACCCTGGAGACCGGCTCTGTGGCACTTACCGAGCTGAACACGGCTGTAGCAGCAGAAGGCACCCAGGCGAAGCTGGATGAAGTGAAGAAAGAGCTGATCGCCGGAACCATCAAGGTATTTGACACCAACAACTTCACGGTAGACGGCAAGAAGCTTGACACCTATCTGGCTGACGTTGTGGATCTGGGTGACTTTGTTCCTGACAGTGAGGCTATTGCGAACGGTGCTTTTGAAGAGTCCGCTAAGCGGTCTGCACCGTACTTCGATATCAAGTACATTGACGGTATCAGCGAATAAGAATTTTTGATAGAAGGTTCTCTCTGCGGACCTTCTATCCCATGAACGAAGGCGGAGCGCATGGCTGCTCCGCCTTGATTATTTGTTTCAATATATTGGAGGAAGAGATCGGTATGAGTGACTTTGCGATTGAATTGAGAGGCATTACGAAGAGATTTGGAAGCGTCTGTGCCAACGACAATGTGAATCTGGCAGTAAGTCACGGGGAAATCTTATCACTGCTGGGAGAGAACGGCAGCGGCAAGACCACCCTGATGAATATGATTTCCGGTATCTATTATCCTGACGAGGGACAGATCTTCATCGATGGCAAGGAAGCAGTTATCCGCTCTCCCAAAGATGCTTTTGATTACAGGATCGGCATGATCCATCAGCATTTCAAGCTGGTGGACGTTTTTTCCGCGGCAGAGAATATTGTGCTGGGTTTAAAGGAAAAAGAAGGATATAACGTCAAGAAATCTGCACTCAAGATCCGTGAGATCAGTGAGCAGTATGGCTTTGAAATCGATCCTTTTAAGAAAGTGCATGAGATGGCTGTCTCGGAGAAGCAGACCGTAGAGATCCTGAAGGTACTCTACCGGGGCGCCGACATTCTGATCCTGGACGAACCGACTGCAGTTCTCACACCCCAGGAGACAAGAAAGCTGTTTGCCGTTCTGCGGAGGATGAAGGAGGATGGCAAGGCAATTATCATCATCACCCACAAGCTGCACGAGGTTCTGGAGATCTCCGATCACGTTGCTGTTCTGCGTAAAGGGCAGTACATCGGAACTGTGGAGACCGCCAAGACGAATGAGAAAGAGCTGACGGAGATGATGGTAGGCAAGAAGATCTCCTTAAATATTACCAGGAACGATCCGGTGGATCCCAAGGATCGTCTGGTGGTGAAGGATCTTGTCTGCGAGAACAGTGAAGGTATCAAGGCACTGGATCATGTCTCCTTCACAGCCAGATCCGGTGAGATCCTGGGAATTGCCGGGATCGCAGGCAGCGGACAGCGTGAACTCTTAGAAGCCATCGCGGGTCTGGAGCGGTTAAGCGAAGGCGAGATATTATATCATAATCCCAAGACCGGAGGAACGGATAATCTGAGAGACAAGTCTCCCATTGAGATCCGGGAACTGGGCGTCCGGCTTTCCTTTGTACCGGAGGATCGTCTGGGCATGGGACTTGTGGGAAATATGGATATTGTTGATAATATGATGCTTAGAAGCTACCGTAAGGGTAAGAGCGCTTTTGTGGAGCGGAAGGCACCAAAGGATCTGGCCGATCAGATCGTGGATCAGTTGGAGGTTGTTACGCCAAGCACTACCACCCTGGTGCGGCGTCTTTCCGGCGGAAATGTACAGAAGGTGCTGGTGGGACGTGAGATTTCTTCCTCTCCGACGGTACTTATGGCTGCCTATCCGGTGCGTGGACTGGATATCAATTCTTCTTATGCCATCTATAATCTGTTGAATGAGCAGAAGAAGAAGGGTGTTGCCGTAATCTTCGTCGGCGAAGATCTGGACGTACTCTTAGAGCTTTGTGACCGTATTCTTGTGATGGGATCCGGCCGGGTTACCGGACTGCTGGATGGCCGGACGGCTTCCAAGGAAGAAATCGGGCTTCTTATGACTAAGACAAACGGGGGTGAAGAGAATGAATAAGGTGGAAAAGCGTACCCATGAGCCGATGTTCCACATCACAAAGCGGGACGATATGGCCTTGTGGAAGGGATGGCTTGTCCGTCTCGTTGCCATTGCTCTGGCGCTGATCGTGTGTGCATTGGTGATCGTGGTTCTGACAAAATATAATCCGATCCAGGTATACAAGGCAATGTTTGAAGGAAGCTTCGGCAGCAAGCGGAAGTTCTGGACATTACTGCAGAACATGGCGATGCTTCTGTGTATCGCGTTGGCGGTGACACCGCCCTTTAAGATGCGCTTCTGGAATCTTGGCGCAGAAGGGCAGACGCTGGTGGGCGGTCTTGCTGCGGTGGCCTGCATGTTCTATCTGGGAGATTCCGTACCCAATGTGGTGCTGATCCTGATCATGCTTGCGGCAGGTATTGTCGGCGGGATGATCTGGGGACTTATTCCTGCGATCTTTCGGGCATGTTTTAATACCAATGAGAGCCTTTTTACCCTGATGATGAATTATGTGGCTATGCAGCTTGTGGCCTTTGCCATCATGGTCTGGGTGCCCAACGGTTCCAGCGTCATGGGTATCGTCAATCAGAGAACCAAGGCAGGCTGGCTTCCGGCACTGTTCGGACAGAAGTACATGATGAATATTCTGGTGGTAGTGGTTCTGACGGTGATCATGTTCGTCTATCTGAAGTTCAGCAAGCAGGGCTATGAGCTGTCTGTTGTGGGAGAGAGTGAGAATACAGCCCGCTACATCGGAATCAACGTGAAGAAGGTCATCATCCGGACCATGGCTATTTCAGGCGCCATCTGCGGACTGGCAGGATTCCTGCTTGTTTCCGGGACGAATCACACCATCTCCAAGGATCTGGCCGGGGGCATGGGCTTTACAGCCATCATGGTGTCCTGGCTGGCGAAGTTCAATCCGGTGATGATGGTGATCACTTCCTTCCTGATCGTGTTTCTGCAGAAGGGAGCAGGAGAGATCGCTACTGCCTTTCGGTTGAATGAGAGTGTGTCTGATATCCTGACCGGTATCATCATCTTCTTCATCATCGGCTGTGAATTCTTTATCAACTACAAGATCAATACACGTACCAAGCATAAGGAGGCCAAGTGATGATCCAAACAATTTTTGCATTTATCCATGCCGCGATCATACAGGGGATTCCGCTGCTCTATGGCGCTACCGGCGAGATCATAACGGAGAAGAGCGGAAATCTGAATCTGGGTATTCCGGGCATCATGTATATGGGCGGTATCTCCGGAATCATTGGCGGCTATCTCTATGAGCATTCCACGGATGAACCGAAGGCGGCACTGTGTATTTTGATCCCACTTTTGTCCTGCCTTATAGGTTCCGCGCTGATGGCGCTTATCTACAGCTTCCTGACTATCACGCTTCGGGCGAATCAGAACGTGACCGGTCTGGCGCTGACTACCTTCGGCATCGGGGTAGGAAACTTCTTCGGCGGTTCGCTGCTGAGCTTCTTTGGTGAGTCCGGTTCCATCTCCCTGCTCACCACAGGAAACTATTTTAAGAAGTCATTGCCATTTGCCGATAAGCTGGGATTGTTTGGAAAGACCTTCTTATCCTTCGGTTTCCTGGCGTATCTGGCGATTGTTATTGCCATTGCAGCTTCCTGGTTCTTGAAGCGTACCCGCACAGGACTTTCCTTAAGGGCCGTAGGAGAGAACCCGGCCACGGCAGACGCAGCCGGAATCAATGTAGCCCGTTATAAATACCTTGCCACCTGCATCGGCGGTGCCATTGCGGGGCTTGGCGGACTGTATTTCGTTATGGATTACACAGGGGGAGCCTGGACCAACAACGGCTTCGGTGATCGAGGATGGCTTGCCATCGCTATCGTGATCTTTGCCATCTGGAAGCCCAGCACAGCCATCTTCAGTTCCTTCCTGTTCGGAGGACTGTATATCCTGTGCCTCTATATTCCGGGACTTTCCAGCAGTGCCAAGGAGCTTATCAACATGCTGCCCTATGTGGTGACTATCATCGTGCTGATTATTACCAGCGTGCGCAAGAAGCATGGAAGCCAGCCGCCGGCCAGCCTGGGATTGTCGTATTTCCGGGAAGAACGGTAGGAGCAATTCGTTAGGCGAAAGTATAGAAAGAGTATGATAAATTGTGAGGACGGAGATGATTTGGAATCTCCGTCCTGCTTTGGTTTTTTGAAAATCATATTTAATTATTATTTCAGCAAATCTAACAATGTAAATCGCACTCCTCCTACTTTAAATAGAATTTGCGATGCACTTTTTCAATCGCATGTAGGACTCATACACTGGTGTAGTTCCTTCAAGAAATCCACTTTGATATGCTTCACTTTTCTTAATATCATTGCGCTTTAATATATTGGCAAGATTCTCCACCGTAATACCGTTTTTATTGCGAATAATATGGATACTGTCATTTCTGTCATATTCATCGAGAAGCTCTGGATAATGAGTCGTAAAAATTAATGTACCGCCATTCTTATTCAGCCTTGTATCCATGAAAAAACGCATCAATGTAGAAACAATTTCCTTATTGAAATGGTTCTCTATTTCATCCATAATGAGATATCCACCGGATTTCAATACTTCTTTTGCCAACGTAAATGTAACAATACCTTTTATTGTTCCGGAAGAAAGATAGAGATTTAAATCAATCGGATTATTTAACACAATTTCCTTTCTCCCCTTAAATTGTAAGTGAATCAACATCTTATTCTCTGTTTTATCAAAATACAGTTTTTCTACCGTAGAATCTAAGAAGGAAATAACTTCTATCGGTATTTCATCCGAAAATGGCAAAACGTTGATATTGGTAAAAGATAAGAGACTGACAATGTTCATTTGCTCTTTCTTTTTCTTATTATAAGCAATAATAATACTTACATCATCTGATAAATACTCTTCCTCCTTACGAATTGCAATCGGTTCATAAGCAGAAAAGTCTGTCAAATTCTTTCTTGCAACCACTGAATCCTGTGGCTTTGCCCACAAGATTTCCTTCACTATTTTATAGTAGGGCGAATCTGTTTTTGACTTTTCTGATGTGATGACGGTTTCCAGCCTACAGATTTCCTTCGTTTCTGAATGAAAATAAGTATTGATGACTGCCTTGTCTGTATCCCCCAGAATATCCTTTGTTTCAATGTGGTTAATTGGCTGATTATTCAATAAATTCAATGCCAACAAAATAACCTTCAGTACGGAGGTTTTGCCTGACGCATTAATCCCAATAAAAGCATTGGAACAATTTACGTATACATTTGAAAAGAGTGGATGCAATAAATCTTTGTCATCATCTGCAACTCGCTGCTGCGCAAAGAAAGATATATCTAATTCTTCTTTGAACAACGGTAAGCCCTGCGCTGTAATTCTAAGAATCTTCATATTACGCCTCCGGATTATTTACGGTTTTTTTTGTTTTTAATCTTTATTTGTTTCTATTATACCCACCTTTTTTGTTTTTATCAACACTTTTTTCGTTTTTAATCTAACCTGTATTTTTCTGCAGCTTCTCCTTGACATATTTCGCGAAAACCTGCAAAATAAGTAGCAGGAATTAGAAAATGAATATTAGGAGGTTTCTGTATGACACATGCAGAGGATTTCGGATATCATGTAGAAAATGCTGTCAAGGCAATGGAGATGGAAGATTATTATGTGTGGGACTGTTCCGTGATCAAGTCCGGAGGAAAGTATCATATGTTTTCCTCCCGGTGGGACAGACGGCTGGGGTTCGGGTGGAACTGGTGCTTTAACAGTGAGATCGTTCACTGTGTATCCGATACGCCGGAGGGCCCGTACCAATTTCAGAACGTGGTGCTTCCCCGCCGTGGTCGGCAGTATTTTGACGGAATGAACACACATAATACAAGCATCAAGGAATACAACGGGAAATTCTATCTCTATTACATGGGAACAACGTATGGCGGAAATATTCCAGGGATCGGGGATGAGATTCCAGAAGCGTATGCACTGGAAACCTGGAACCGGAAGCGGATCGGAATTGCCGTGGCGGATGATATCAACGGAGAATTTGTAAGACATGATACGCCGCTTCTTGAACCGAGAGACTGCAGCTACTGGGACTGTACGATCACGACCAATCCTTCGGTGGCGATCCTTCCCAATGGAAAGACTTATATGATCTACAAGTCCCGTCAGGCGATCGGCAAACCCCTGCAGCTGGGAATCGCGGTGGCTGATCGGCCGGATGGACGGTTTGAGCGGCTGTCCGACCAGCCAATCCTGAACTTCGACAACGAGGATTTTCATATTGAGGATCCATTCCTATGGTACGATGAGAGGCGAAAGAAGTTCTGTCTGATCACGAAGGATGACTGCAAGAACGGCTCTTCCGGTATTACCGGGGAGTGGGGAAGCGGATTTTATGCAGAGAGTGATGACTGTATTGACTTTGAGATCGCGCCGCATCCCAAGGTATATTCCAGGAAGATTAAGTGGGCGGATGGCAGAGAGACGATACAGGGAAATCTGGAGCGTCCGTCGGTTCTGTTCGATGAGGAAGGAAAGCCGACGCACCTTTTCTGCGCCAGCGGTTATGGGGCGGATCCCTATGATTTTAAGGGGAATACCTATATTGTCTGTATGAAGTTAAGCCAGGATAAGTAGATTAAAAAAGAAAAAAGGGGGCTGTCGAACGAACAATTAGCGCGACAGCCCTTTTCGTCAATCTAAATCTCCATCATTTCAAGCTCGCACAAGGTTCCGTCATAGAAGAAGGTCTTAACCTCATATTTGCTAAAGAGGACAGAGGATTCCGCATTGCCTACGGTGAGGAGGGTTGTCTGTTCCTCGGAGCTGTTGTTGATGAGTCTTACAATATAACCGTTTTTCTTGTCCGATTTTTTCATTGTGACAAGTGTAATGTTCTTATTTGAAACATGCATCCCAAATCCATTGTCGGTAACACGTTCACCCAGCGGGAATACGTTTACTGCATAAGGCTTACGGTTAAATTCAAGTGCCTTTCGGTCTAAGTCAGTCTCGTCACACAGGGACAGACGGAAGGAATAATTGTGTTCCGACTGATCCATCTTCCTGGTGAAGCGATCATCCGGTATCAGCTTCCGGTCTAAGATCGGATGCGCGCAGTAGGTGGTTCCGCGCACCAGGGACAGATACAGGCAGTCGTTCTCGAAATGCCCGCCATAGCGGCTCTTATCAAATACGGTGAGGTATTTGCCATTCGACTGCACGGCTGTGAAGCGGTGAGAGATAAATTCTCTGCCGTCATGGAACAGTTCCTCCGTTCCGAAAGCAGTCTGTCCGATTACCTTTCCGGCGTTAGGCACCGGGATGCCGACCTTTACCATTTTGTTGATATCGTTGAAGAAGAGTGTGATGTTAATATCCACGTCATCATTGTTCTTGTAAATGCGGTATTCTACGCGGGCCTTGCTGTTTTCTTTCTCAAAAAAGGCCTCAACGCCAACGTAAATGTCTCCGTCCTCAATGATCTGAATGCCCTTCATGCCGGAAAATACACCTTCAGGTTTATCGGAGAAGGCGAATGGCTGGCCGTTTGTGCCAAGGCGCTTCTGCTGTTCCTTAACCATAGCCCAGGGATCTGCGTTGTCGTCAAACATGGTGAGGGAAAATCCGTCCTTCACATATTCCGTTCCATCGATGCGATAGCTCTTCAATAGCCCGGTATGTTTATCGATCTCCACATATTTATGGCCGTTGTCATAGATAAACGAATCGGTAAATTTCGGCTTATCCAAAGGCTTTTTCTCAACATAAACACTGTATCTTTTCAGGCTCATGGGGTTGAGCTGCGCCTCGAAAATGATCCGCTTGCGCCAGTCAAGGTTCAGGTTGCTTTCCTCCTTGATCACCTGGTATTTTACCGGGGTATCGCCATCCTTCACGATAATATGTGATATCTGCGTGTCAGACCAGTTCTGGTCAGCCAGCATGAATTCGCACTCTACATTCTCTGTGAGCGCATATGGATGCGGGTTGAACACCACGATCGGGAATTCTCCTTCTGCGGCAACCGGCTGTTCCTGACACAGAGCAAAAAATGCCTTTGTCTTGATCCTTGTGGCATCCAGTAAGCCGTGGTTTAAAAGCATCAGGCCATTCTCCTCGCCGGCTTTGATGCTGCTTCCCGGAAGGACATCATGGAATTCGGCATTCAGAAGATCTTCGAAGCAGGAGTACAACTCCTTCTGCGGATATTCCATAAGTCCTTTGGCGTTTGCGACAGAGGACATGATCTCGGCAAGGTACAGTTCGTTCTCGAGATCCAGGTGCTTTTGCTTTACGCAGATCGAAGAGGTATAGCAGCCCGGCATGGCAATGAGAAGAGAGCGGTCTACGGTGTATGTAGGATCGAGTTCGGCGAAGAAATCCTCCGGTGTGGAATGGATGATCTCATAGTTGCCCTTCTCAGCCTCAATAAGCTCCCGGATGTCTGCAAGATCCTTATCGGACGGTCCGCCGCCGTGATTGCCTACGCCCCACATGACGCAGGTGACATCCTCCTTGTCCCTGTATGGCAGGCGGTTCTTGATGGCCTCGGCGGTGGCTCCCAATGGAGAATTATATCCATCCGGGGAGCGGTAGACCTTGATGGTACTGTCATCGAAGCCCTTCCAGAGGAAGATGTTCTCGTCTAATTCCATCTCATCTGTGTGAGGGCGGCAGACGATCAGGCTGTCCTGCCCGCATTTCTTAAGAATCTGGACAAGGCCTCTTGTGTGACCGAAAGCATCTACATTGAAAGCAGTGGTAGGAGTCACGCCGAATTTCTCCCGGAAGTAATCAAAGCCCATCTGGATCTGCCTTACAAAGCTTTCCCCCATAGGCATGTTGTCATCAGGCTGCAGATACCAGCCGCCGGTAATGTGCCACTTTCCCTCTTTTACAAGTGCTCTGATCTTCTCAAACAGATCAGGTGCATATTCCTCTACATATTTGTATACGGTTACTTCGTTGTGGCAGAAAATGTAATCGTATTTCTCAGCAAGGTTTACGGCAGAGCGAAACGTTGAGAGCACTGCACTGACACCCTCCTGCCAATCCCACTGCCAGATGGGATCGATGTGTGCGTTGCAAACCAAATGTACTTTTTTCATGAAATGTCCTCCGAAATATGTCATTTTTTTATAGTATAGTTTTATCACAGATTTGTACAAATGTAAATCAGAAAGTGCCAAGGGTTATAAAGTCATATTTCTGCTATTTACAAAAATAATCTTGCTATTTCAATCTGTGCGTGTTAGTATTTTCTTATACTGAGTACGGTGCAGAAGGGAGCAGCGATATTTATGGGTATCTATGTGAATCCGGGGAA
>CAVGED010000037.1:0-8821 GCA_963628035.1 Paludibacteraceae bacterium | reverse complement strand
GAATGATTTTTCTTACCATTTTTGATTCCTCCTCGTTCATTTCTGTACACAGTATAACACACTTCCTTTGCATTTTTCGTGGTTTTAACCACATATCTGAAACTTTTTTGTTTCTCCTATTTTACATGTATTTTACAAAAAACTGATACTGGATTTTACGTAGCCATGCTACACTGGATACGATTGAGGCTACATTAAATATTACGAAAAACGAAAAATACAAAAGGGATGGAGAATCATTATGGATATTTTTGACGTGCTGACAATGGTTGGGGGACTGGCGCTCTTCCTCTTCGGTATGAGCCTGATGGGACAGGCACTTGAGCGCCGTGCGGGCAGCAAGCTCCGCACTTTGCTGGAACGGATGACTGATAAGCCGCTGATCGGCTTTCTCACCGGTCTTGGTGTGACAGCCATCATTCAAAGCTCATCCGCCACCACCGTCATGGTGGTAGGCTTCGTCAACTCAGGCCTTATGACTCTGCGGCAGTCCATCAACGTCATCATGGGTGCAAACGTCGGCACGACAGTCACCGCGTGGCTTCTGAGCCTTGGCGATATTGACAGCGGCAACGTCTGGATCCGTCTCTTAAAGCCAACCTCCTTTACACCCATCCTGGCACTGGTCGGCATCATCTTCTATATGTTCTGCAAGAGCAGTAAGAAGAAGGACAGCGGCACGATCCTGCTGGGCTTCGCCACGCTGATGTTCGGCATGGAGACCATGAGCGGTGCTGTGTCAGGACTGGCCGGGGTTCCAGCGTTTACCAACCTGTTCCTCGCGTTCAAGAATCCCATACTGGGCGTGCTGGCAGGCGCGGTGCTGACCGGCATCATCCAGTCCAGCTCCGCTTCGGTGGGAATCTTACAGGCGCTTTCCGCAACCGGTGCCGTCAGCTATGCCGCCGCCATCCCCATCATCATGGGACAGAACATCGGCACGACGGTGACAGCGCTGCTGTCCTCCATCGGTACGAATAAAAACGCCCGCCGCGCTGCTGTGGTACATCTGATGTTCAACGTGATCGGCGTGACCGTCCTGCTGACGGTGTTCTGTCTCGTGCGTGCAATATTCGCTCCCGCGCTGTTAGACGAGTCCGCCTCCCGCGCAGGCATCGCCATCGCACACTCGGCATTCAATATCTTCTGCACCGCCTTCCTGCTGCCTGCAGGCGGACTGCTGGAAAAGCTGGCAATCCGTCTTGTGCCTGACAAAAACAGTGTGGAACAGACGGTGGAGCTGGACGATCGGCTGCTGGCAACACCCTCCATGGCCTTGCAGCGCAGCCGCACGGTTGCCTGTGAGATGGCAGACTGCGCTGTGCGGGCGCTGAAGGATTCTCTGAAGGCTGTCTCACAATACACGCCGGAGCTGGCGCAAAGCATTCGTCAGGATGAGGAGCACTGCGACCACTACGAGGACATCCTCGGCACCTACCTTGTCAAGCTCAGCGCACAGAGCATGGGCGAGGAGGAGAGCGAGGAAGCCACCGCGCTGCTGAAATCCATCGGCGATTTTGAACGTATTTCCGACCATGCAGTCAATGTACTGGAATCCATCGAGGAACTGCGAAACAAGGGGCTGACCTTCTCCGCAAGCGCGACGGCTGAATTTCAGGTGCTTGCCGCTGCCATCAACGAGATTCTTGACCTCTCATTGCGCTGCTTCCAGCAGCAGGATGTGACCGTTGCCGCCCAGGTGGAGCCTCTGGAACAGGTCATTGACACCCTCAAGGAACGGATGCGCACCCGCCATATTCTGCGGATGCAGCAAGGTACGTGCAGCATTGAGGCCGGCTTTGTCCTCTCCGATCTGCTCACCGGGCTGGAGCGCACCTCCGACCACTGCTCCAACATCGCAGGCTGCGTCATCGATGCCGCACAGCATAATCTCAACCTGCACGAAACGCTGCGCGCTACCAAATCAAACAGCGCAGACTTCCAGACGGAATTCGACAGCTACGCCCACAAGTATGCGCTGCCGTCCTACACGGCTGAGGGATAGTTTTGAGACACATTTTTAATGTGCGATTTTGATTGTGCTTTTACCATCTTTAATATATAATATATAATATTAAATAAAAAAAGTGTTTTATGAAAGGATGGTACTGCACATGAAATTCGGTTACTTTGATGACGCCAATCGTGAATACGTCATTACTTCACCCAGGACTCCATATCCATGGATTAACTACTTAGGCACGCAGGGATTTTTCTCCTTGATCTCCAACACTGCCGGAGGATATTCCTTCTACAAGGACGCCCGTCTCAGAAGGATCACACGTTATCGTTACAACAATGTTCCCATTGATATGGGCGGTCGTTATTTCTATATCAATGAGAACGGTACAATCTGGAATCCGGGCTGGTCACCGGTTAAGACAGCGCTGGATGCTTATGAGTGCCGTCATGGTATGGGTTACACCGTGATCACAGGTAAGAAAAATAACCTGAAGGCTGAAGTAACATTCTTCGTACCACAGAATTACGACGGAGAAGTACAGCAGGTAGTTTTGACAAATGAGAGCGACAAGGCTAAGACTTTCTCCTTCTTCTCATTTACTGAGTGGTGTCTGTGGGATGCACAGGATGACTGCACAAACTTCCAGAGAAACTTCAGCACTGGCCGTGTAGAGGTTGTTGGCTCCACGGTTTACCACAAAACAGAGTACAGAGACAGACGTGATCATTTCGCATTCTACACAGTAAACGACGAAATCGATGGTTACGATACAGACCGCGATGCATTTATCGGTCTTTACAATGGTTTCCACAATCCACAGGCAGTAGAGGCCGGAAAGGCAAACAACTCCTTTGCAGATGGATGGTCGCCAATTGCTTCTCACTACAAAGAGATTATACTTGCTCCGGGCGAGTCAAAGACATTGATCTTCATCCTTGGTTATGTCGAGATGCCTGTTGATAAGAAGTTCGAGGCAGACGGTAAGACGATTAATAAGGAAAAGGCACTTGCCATGATGGAGCAGTACAATACCCCCGGGAAGGTTGCTGCCGGTCTCGCAGAGCTTAAAGCTACATGGGATAAACTCCTTGGTATTCTGAGTGTTGACACACCGGATGACAAGGTCAACCGTATGGTTAATATCTGGAACCAGTATCAGTGTATGGTTACTTTCAACCTTTCACGTTCTGCTTCCTATTTTGAGTCAGGGATCGGTCGTGGTATGGGATTCCGTGATTCAAACCAGGATGTTCTTGGTTTCGTTCACCAAATTCCGGATCGTGCAAGAGAGCGAATTATTGATATTGCTTCTACCCAGCTTCCGGATGGCGGCTGCTACCATCAGTATCAGCCTCTTACGAAAAAGGGGAACTCCGATATTGGTGGTGACTTCTCTGATGATCCATTATGGATGATCCTCTCTGTTTCCGCATACATCAAGGAGACAGGCGATTGGGGCATCCTCGACGAGATGGTACCTTATGATAACGATGCGTCAAAGGCAAAGCCCATGCTGGATCACTTGAGGGTCTCCTTCTACAAGATCGTAAACAATCCTGGGCCTCACGGACTTCCTCTCGCCATGCGTGCAGACTGGAATGACTGCGTCAACCTGTCATGCTACTCTGACACACCGGGGGAGAGCTTCCAGACATACACCAATCCAAAGTTTGCTGCTGAGGGTGGTTATTCTAAGGTTGCCGAATCCGTTATGGTTGCTACCCTCTTCACCTATACAGGTCCAAACTATGTTGCTATCTTAAAGCATCTCGGCAGGGACGAGGAAGCCGCTGCTGCTCAGGCTGAAATCGATAAAATGAAGAAGAACGTTATGGAATCTGCCTGGGATGGCAACTGGTTCCTTCGTGCATACGATGCAAACGGTGAGAAGATGGGCTCTAAGGAATGTGAAGAAGGCAAGATCTTCATCGAACCACAGGGCTTCGCTGTTATGTCTGAGATCGGCAAGGAGCAGGGCGCAGACATCAAGACATTGGATGCGGTTGATAAGTATTTGAACACAGACTTCGGTCTTGTATTAAATAACCCGGCATTTTCAAAGTATTACATCCAGTATGGTGAGATTTCTACTTACCCAGGTGGATACAAGGAGAACGCCGGTATCTTCACCCACAACAATGCATGGATGATCTGTGCAGAGGCATATGCAGGTCGTGGAGATAAGGCATTTGAGTACTACGCAAAGATTGCTCCTGCCTTCACAGAGGAGACTTCTGATATTCATAAAACAGAGCCATATGTATATGGTCAGATGATCGGTGGTAAGGATGCCGGTTCTGATATCGGCAAGCCCGGCAACCACTTCGGTCAGGGTAAGAACTCCTGGCTGACAGGTACTGCTGCCTGGAACATGGTAGCAATCTCTCAGTACATCCTCGGTATACAGCCTGACTTCGATGGTTTGAAGATTGATCCGTCTATCCCTGCTGCCTGGGATGGTTTGACAGCTTCCCGTCAGTTTCGTGGCGATACATACGAGATTAAGGTTTCTAACACGGATCATGTATGCAAGGGTGTTAAGCGCATGACTGTTGACGGCAAGCCTGTTGATGGAAATGTAATCCCTGTTGCCGGTGATGGACAGACACACAAGGTTGAGGTTGTTCTCGGCTAAGCGGTCATATGTATGCAAATTTTGTATTGCAAAATCGGCGTGTCTGACATATAATAGACTTAACAAGAGAGCCGAAAGCTAGATGAAGCCTAGCCGCCGGCAAAATAAAGGTATTAAAAAATAGCGCTTCAGTTTACCAGACAGAGGGCGCTATTTTTTGTGTCTAACATTAACAACAAGAGTTATTACTGCACAAAGCATAATTACAAAAGCAAATAGATCGCTATATGTAACCATTGGCACCAGCCCCTTTCCATAAAAGTCCGGCAGCTGACATATCGCCCCTTCGGCTCCCTTATTAAGCCTATTATATTGTCAAGGTACTTCTGCCCCAGGTGGTGCAGGGGCGTTTTTTACTATGTACTATATAGCTCTACGTTACTTTGTCATTACAACATTATGTGACATTTTTTGCCAACCACTTCTCCCTGATAATCATATTCCTGTACAATGATATGAATATTAGAATATGTTGCGTTCAGTGAAAAAGATATGACAAGCTTGGCTGAACGATCCAGCATTTTCGCTCTATCGTTCAACTCCAAGTGCTCTCGGCTTGCATCCATCCGGAATCGGGCAATGGTAGGTATCGCCATCCAGCTCCTCCTCCATCTCCGCTTTCGCCTTCGCGATGATCTCCGGATCCTCGTACATGTCGATGGCAGCGCCTGCCATTGTCTTTGCGGCGTAGATCAGGCCCTTATGTGCCAGTCCGCTCTTGCCCTGGGAAACGACCTGCCAGGAGTGTCCCGGTGTTCCTGCCGCCCATGTTGTTACAGTAGCCTGGGCTGTCGGGCAGTTCCAGCTCACATTGCCGACATCTGTGGAGCCGAAGGACATGATTCCGTCCGGGTTAAACGGAGCGACAAAACGGTAGATGCTGTCGCCCTTATGGGAGAGAACTTCCGCCTTGACTGCCTTGTCCTTGCGTTTGTGATCGCATAGTGGATCCTCGCCTCCGGAATCACATGCTCTCTTAAGAACTGGACGCCCATATTCATGAGCTCCAGGGCGTCAAGGGCGCTTCGTCCAAGATGCGGTGCTCCGCCTGCGTGGGCACTCTTTCCATAGAACTTATATGCTACCTGGTAGTTTGCCAGGGAACTTCCCGTATTGGCAATGGTAATATCGCCCGAATGCCATGTGATCGCCGCGGAGAGGCACGCTGTACCGAGCATGTTGTGGCCACAGCCGTGTCCGCTGGCGCCGTCATGTACAACAATCTTCTCGGTAGCTCCCGCTTCCTGATCCAGTCCGGACAGAGCGTCGAACTCGCCTAAGATACCGATCACAGGTTTTCCGGAGCCGAATGTGCCTCTAAATGCTGTCTTTATGTCCGCAAGACCTGTCTCAACCGTAAAACCTTCCGCTTTCAGAACATCACAGAGAATCTTCATGGACTTTTCTTCCGTGAAAGCAGTCTCCGCGCAGCCCCAGATCTCGTCGCTGGCGGTAAAGATCTCGCTGGATTTCTTATCAATTTCTTCCCAAGCTGTCTGTTTTCCCATCTCCATATCATCTCGTACATGATTTCCGGCTATCGTCCGCGCTTGACGGCTACAGTTTCCATTTATCTCCTATTGCTTATATATTACAAAACTGTTACAATCTTTTTGTGCTTAGCTAACACATACAAAAAATAAGGAGGACGAAACTATGTGTAACATCATCAATAGCTGTTCCGAGTTATTTAATACTCTTTGCAAATACTTTAACCTCGGTTGCTAATTATCTGCCCCGGCTTAGGCCGGGGTATTTTTTGAAATGTGACCAGCGTTCAGAGTATATCCGCCGAGTTGATCAGCAACCTGTAACATCCTTTTCCTTATGTGCTACCGTCCTATGCGGATGATGTATAATTTCTAAGTGGTGGTTTTCGCTATATGTATTTGTGCTGTTCTGGCGGAAGATTCTGGTGAAACAGAGGTACTATCATCGGACAATGCTCCCATTAATAAAATAGTTATCCATAAAGCTGTAATAAGAACAATCTTCCATACCAGCTTCAACTTTTTTGATCTTACAATGAGAATTGTCAGAGGCACAGGGAATATGAATATCCACCCAAGTACCCACCAGACAAGATTCTTTTTCTTACGTTCGGCTTCCTGCTGCGCTTTGACACGAGCCTGTTCTACCGCAATTTGCTTATTTATCGCATCCTGGCGGGCTTTCATACGGCCTTTTTCAAAATCATACCCAGCTTTCTCAGTATTATCAAACTGAACATGTCGAACTTCGTCATCAATAACAATAACCGAATTACAGAACGGGCACTTTGCCTGTTTTGTAGTTGATGAAATTTCCAATGCCCCTCCACAGTGCGGACAAATCATACTTACAAGTTTCATATTCCATGCTCCTTCCACTATCTTTCACATTATTGTACCATCTCGACTAACGTCTCGATGGAGATACTCGTCAAATGTTTGCGCATGCAAGCATGGCAACCATTTTACTCGTTATTATACCATGTTACCTTGCTGCTGAACAATACACCTTTTTTGCCCTGTCGTTCAAGCCTGTTGGCGCAGGGGCGGTGTGTAAAAATTATTCTAATGACTTCATTACGCGAACTATGGTATCGCAGATATCATCAAAGGCAATATCTGAGACATAGTCGAATTCCTGCTGATAAATGTCGTAGTAATCTCTCGGACGAGTATTCTGGTCTGAACGGGAGATCACGGTTTCCAATTTTTCTGCCAGAATCGTTTCGAGGTTATATGCCAAAATGGAGATGCTGCGATCTTCGAGCAAAAGCCTAAAACTATATTCGATTTCTCGCGGTGTGATCTTATCTCCTGTGGTAATATCCAACTTCAGCGGAACTGCCAGAGGCGAATAGTTGGCTGTCAGCGCCACACGATAGCCGGTATACTCGTCTCCCTCACGGATCTCTCCGATTTGGCGAAAAGCGAAAGTAACATCATCGTTTAACTCAATGGCGCAGATCTCTTCAAACATTTTCCGAACGGTTTCTTCATTTACGAGATAACCTTTAAGAGTTGCATCCATATCCATAGTTGCTCTTGTATCCAACCCAACCATTGCGGCAATCAGGAAACCTCCCTTGAGGATAAAGTTATTTCGATATTTGGATACAGAGACTCGCTCAAGCAGGCGTTCGAGCATATAATTCTGCAAAACGAGCTGCGCAGAAATATTCTTTTGCTTCGCCATGTTTTTTAGGATGGCTTTTAATTGCATTGCGTTTTTCATAGTAGTACCTCCAAGTAGGAACGGACTTTCCCGCTTACTCTAAAGAGTTTGGAATAATCCGAGAGAAGTGCGATATTTTTATCGGGAAGCTTTGCGTACTCCTTAAACGCCTGCGTGATAAGCTGAATGTCCGTTTGATTGCTTTTTTTGAGAATATCGCATAAGGTACGCTCTCTGTTATATACCCGGACAATATTGTGAGCAGGGGTTTCCGTTTCCGTTAATCCCACTTTGTACAGGCTGTCAATGACTTGGGAACACCGGATGTTCTCCTTCTTGACGCTTGTCAGATTATATGTCGCCGGAAAGGTCATACAAAACTTGTTCGGCGTGCGATCCGTCATATTCCATAAGAACAAAGCGGTATCACAGGAAAAAACGCCTCGCTTAAACCGATTCTGAAAGGTAAACAATTCATCGTCCCAAATCTCCGGCAAAACATACACACCACGTCCAGACCGTTCCAGTTTTCCCATGTCGGCTAGATATTTTAAGTTCCCTCTTGAGATGCCGGCCTTTGTAACCATAGCAGTAGTGACGGTGCCGTTATTCTCGCGAGCCATTTGTAAAATCATTTCAGTCTCCTTCATAAAAGGCACCTCCTGACATTATTGACTTTCTTGCTTATTATGGTATACGAATTAAGCATAAAAGTCAATAGTTCTGATGAAGTCCGAAGCAGAATTAAAAACTTTTTTATTGCTCCGTCGTCTCGGTCGCAAACTCACCCAACTCCTCATAGCTCAGGAAATGGTCCGAGGACATAGCGGAGTTCAGATACTCGCTGCCGAGAGAAATGTGCTGCATCTCCTTGAAATAGAACCGATACCGATAACCGATCTTTACTTTCGGCTGTTTGCATTATTACAAACTGTCCATCTCTAATGTGTATTTCTGCCGGATTTTAATCTCAACTGTGCGAAATGCCATCTGTTTTCTCCTTATTTGTGAACTTCCATAATAAAGTGCAACTCAAGTAAATTGTATTGATTGAGAATGCC
>CAVGED010000036.1:0-3261 GCA_963628035.1 Paludibacteraceae bacterium | reverse complement strand
TAAAGTGGGATTGCCATCGCTCAACGGATAAAAGCTACCCTGGGGATAACAGGCTTATCACTCCCAAGAGTTCACATCGACGGAGTGGTTTGGCACCTCGATGTCGGCTCATCGCATCCTGGGGCTGTAGCAGGTCCCAAGGGTTGGGCTGTTCGCCCATTAAAGCGGTACGCGAGCTGGGTTCAGAACGTCGTGAGACAGTTCGGTCCCTATCCGGCGCGGGCGTAGGATATCTGAGAGGAGCTGTCCTTAGTACGAGAGGACCGGGATGGACGGACCACTGGTGTATCTGCTGCATTACCAAGTGCATGGCAGAGTAGCCAAGTCTGGACGGGATAAACGCTGAAGGCATCTAAGCGTGAAGCCCCCCTCAAGATGAGATATCCCCTCCGAAAGGAGAAAGACCCCTTGTAGAGAACGAGGTAGATAGGGCAGAGGTGGAAGTGCAGTAATGCATGGAGCTGACTGTTACTAATCGGTCGAAGGCTTGACCAAAAAGGAGTAAGATGGTCTGTTTCGAGCCAGACGGAAAGAGGTAAACTTGTTTACCGAAGGCCGTATGGGTAGAAACAAAGTCATTTGCCTGCAAATTAGGCTTATTGAACTACTAATGTTCAATAAGAGACACCGAGAAGAAGCGTAAGCGGATTCGAGGTGACCAGCTTACGGTGTTGTGGAAGAGATAACATCAACAAACGTATTTCTCATTCTGTGTGAAGTTTTGAAGGTACACACCAACAAACATGATAACTTTGAATCATAAATCTCGAAACTTTTATTTTGAAATAAGAAGTTTCGGGATTTCTTTTTTTAAAGTTCCGTGGTAAAATAAGTAACACACAAACAAGAAGAAAGCGGTTGAAAATTATGAAATATGCATTTGTGAATGGAAAGATACTGGATGGAACAAAAGATATGAAGGTACAGGAGGGACTCTGTATCTTAACAGAAGACGAGAAGATCGTTGATATCCGACCGGAAGACGCAGACTTAAAGGGATATGAGAAGATTGATCTGCAGGGGCGCTATATCATGCCCGGCCTGATCAATATGCATGTGCACCTTGCGGGAAACGGAAAGCCCCAGAAGAAGCAGCGGGATAATGAGAAGCTGGTTCGGACGATCATGGGCTCATCCCTTACCAGAGCGATTGCTTATAAGATGGTGTGCGGATTTGCCAGGGAAGAGCTGCTAAGCGGAGTGACCACCATCCGCACTGTGGGAGGCCTTGGAAACTTTGATACAAGACTCCGGGATGAGATCGCGGCAGGAACAAAGACCGGCCCAAGGATACTGGCGGCCAATCAGGGAATCTCTGTGCCGGGCGGACACATGGCAGGTTCGGTAGCGGTCGCCGCCCATAATATTGAGGAGGCCATACAACATCTGGAAGAGTCCGAGAAGGAGAAGGTGGATCTGATCAAATTGATGATCACCGGAGGCGTGATGGATGCCAAGGAAAAGGGCGTGCCGGGGGAATTGAAGATGGATCCCGGAATGGTGAAGGCAGTCTGTGATAAGGCACATGCAGCCGGATATGTGGTGGCAGCACATGTGGAATCCCCAGAAGGTGTAAGAGTTGCCCTTGAGAACGGTGTGGATTCCATTGAGCATGGAGCCAAAATGGATGCTGAGATGATAGAGCTATTTCAGCAGAGAGGAGCTTTTCTTTGTACAACGATATCTCCGGCTTTGCCATATGCGCTGTTTGACCGTTCCATCACAAATGCCACGGAGGTGGAACAATACAACGGAAATGTGGTGTTTGAAGGCATCGTTGCGTGTGCGAAGGCGGCATTGGAGAATGAGATCCCGGTAGTTCTGGGAAATGATGTGGGCTGTCCGTGGATCACCCAGTATGATTTCTGGAGAGAGCTGTATTATTTTCATAAATATGTGGGCGTATCCAATTCCTTCGCGCTCTATACGGCTACGGCCAGAAGCGCAGAGCTGGCTGGTATCGGGGATATCACAGGGTCGATCACAAAAGGAAAATGTGCGGATATGATCGTCACAGATAAGAATCCATTAGAGGATCTGAGAGTTCTTCGCAAGGTTGAGATGGTGGTGACGAGGGGCAGGATCATCGATCAGCCTAAGGTAAAGGTGAATAAAAGGGTGGAAGCTGAACTGGACAAATTCATTTGTTAAGATTGACAAGGAGGACATGACATGGCGGATGTATATGTGGCAAGTGATCGGCGGTATGAGGATATGGTCTATCACAGAGTTGGAAACAGCGGTTTGAAGTTCCCGGCGGTATCGTTGGGATTCTGGCACAATTTTGGCAGCAGCGGCAAGTATGACACCATGAAGGCTATGTGCCGCACGGCCTTTGACAATGGAATCACGCAGTTTGATCTGGCCAACAACTATGGTCCGGTTTACGGAAGCGCTGAGGAGAATGCAGGGCGGATCTTAAAGGAAGATTTTGGGCCATACCGGGATGAACTGGTGGTGACCACCAAGGCCGGTTACGATATGTGGCCGGGACCGTATGGGGACTGGGGCAGCAGAAAATATCTGATGGCCAGTGTTGATCAGAGTTTGAAACGCCTGGGACTTGATTATGTAGATATCTTTTATCATCACAGAATGGATCCCAATACGCCTCTGGAGGAAACCATGGGAGCGCTGGCATCTATTGTACACAGCGGAAAGGCACTGTATGCAGGCATTTCCAATTATAATAAGGAGTACACGGAAAAAGCGATTCAGATTATGAAGGAACTCCACTGCCCGCTGATCGTCAATCAGAGGAGATATTCCATATTTGACCGGACCATCGAGGAGGATGGTGTAAAAGCAGCCTGCAAGGAGCTGGGAATGGGTATTATTGCGTTCAGCCCGCTGGCGCAGGGACTTCTGACCGACAAATATCTGAATGGAATTCCGAAGGACAGCAGGATTGCGGTGGATCACCGCTTTTTACAGGAGAGTGCTCTGACTGCGGAACGGCTGGATCAGATACGGCAATTGAATGAACTGGCCGCAGAGCGGGGACAGACCCTGGCGCAGATGGCGCTGTCCTGGATCTTGAAGGATGACGAGGTGTGCTCTGTTCTCATCGGAGCTTCCAGACCGGAGCAGATCCTGGAGAATATCAGCGTTGCCAGGAACGCGTCATTCACAGCGGAGGAATTGAAGCGGATCGATGAGATAAGCTAGTGATGGGAAGCTGTGTTTTCATTTGGACAATAATATACAAATTGTACCAAACCGCTAGCGCGGTGGCTAGCCCTAAATGTGAGAAACCATCAC
>CAVGED010000035.1:0-13013 GCA_963628035.1 Paludibacteraceae bacterium | reverse complement strand
GAGATTTTCATGATTTCCGACCACCATAGAAGCTGAATATCAAAAAAAATTGTTTTGGGACTTACTGGTGAGAGGAATATGGTCAATTAATCAGCGCTTCCCTAACAAGGCTTTCGGGGATTTTGAGTGTCAAAGATCCGGGAAGCAGCGAGTCGAGAAACACAACGGGCGCAGAGCTTGTGGTTGACGGTGGGATGCTGGCACAGTTGACACCCAATATTGACCGGGAGCTCTGGAAGTAAGAAAGTAAAGCTTGAAAGTGAAAATAAGGTTGTACCGGAATTTTATTATGAAGTCTGATTCATTTCTATCACTTTTCTGTTGTAATCCGCTTTGAAATATAGTAAGATGTTAGACAATAGAAAGCACGCTTCGCGAACTTTCTATTGTCATGAATAATGCAAGAGCACCAATGGTGTTCTTGGAGAGAAAGGAGACAGATTAGATGGAACAGTTGGCGGGAATCGTCTGGATAGCGATCCTGATCGTCATGTTGATCATCGAGATCATAACCCTGGGTCTTACCACGATCTGGTTTGCCGGAGGAGCACTGGTTGCATTTATTGCAGGTATGCTGGGTGCCGGAGTACCGCTGCAGGTGACACTATTTGTCGTGGTATCGCTGGTCTTGCTTGCGGCAACGAGACCCTTTGCGGCTAAGTTCCTGAACAAGAACAGGACGAAGACGAATTCCGAGAGCCTGATCGGGGAGACGGGAATCGTTCTTGAGGATATCGATAATCTGCATGCCACAGGGCAGGTGCAGGTGAACGGCCTGGAGTGGACGGCACGGTCTGCAGATGATAACAGGATCGAGAAGGGTAAGGAAGTGCTGATCGAGGAGATCAGCGGTGTGAAGCTGATCGTGAAAGAAAAGAAAGAGATGGAGGACTAAGAAAATGGGATGGATTATCGGAGGACTGATACTTGTAATTCTTGCTTTAATGATATTGGCATCCTGTGTGAAGATCGTACCGCAGGCACATGCGCTGGTCATTGAGCGGCTGGGCGGCTACCAGGGAACCTGGGGCGTCGGACTTCACTTCAAGATGCCGTTTATCGACCGTGTGGCGAAGCGTGTGCTCTTAAAGGAACAGGTGGTTGACTTCGCACCGCAGCCGGTGATCACGAAGGATAACGTAACCATGCGGATCGACACTGTGGTGTTTTTCCAGATCACGGATCCGAAGCTGTTTGCATACGGCGTGGAGAATCCGATCATGGCCATTGAGAATCTGACGGCCACGACGCTGCGTAATATCATTGGTGATCTGGAACTGGATGAGACATTGACCTCCAGAGAGACCATCAATACCAAGATGCGTGCGTCCCTGGACGTTGCAACAGATCCCTGGGGTATCAAGGTAAACCGTGTAGAGCTTAAGAATATTATTCCGCCTACTGCGATCCAGGATGCAATGGAGAAGCAGATGAAGGCAGAGCGTGAACGCCGTGAGGCGATCCTTCGGGCAGAGGGTGAGAAGAAGTCCACCATTCTTGTTGCGGAAGGTAAGAAGGAATCCGCGATCCTGGATGCGGAAGCTGAGAAGCAGGCAGCGATCCTTCGGGCAGAGGCCAGGAAGGAAGCTACCATCCGTGAGGCGGAAGGTCAGGCAGAGGCAATCCTTAAGATTCAGCAGGCCAATGCGGACGGTCTTCGTTTCCTGAAGGAAGCAAGCCCGGATGACGCAGTGCTGAAGTTAAAGAGCCTGGAAGCATTTGCCAAGGCTGCGGACGGCAAGGCCACCAAGATCATCATTCCCTCGGAGATCCAGGGCGTGGCAGGTCTGGTGAAGTCTGTGGCAGAAGTGGCGAAGGACGCCGAGTAGAGGGAGGTTACCTGGAGAATTAAAACAGGACATCAGAGCGGGCTGTCTGGCCATACCGACAGCCCGGTTTGTTATATCAGAACAAAGGAAAGAGGCGAGCATTATGAATTTATCCGGACGTAATTTTTTGAAGCTGATGGATTTCTCACCGGAGGAGATCACCTATCTCATTGATCTGTCGGCAGAATTGAAGGAGAAGAAGAAAAAGGGGATCCCCCACGAGGAACTGAAGGGGAAGAATGTAGCGCTGATTTTTGAGAAGACCAGCACCAGGACCCGCTGCTCTTTTGAGGTGGCGGCCTACGATCTTGGCATGCATGTTACGTATCTCGATCCCAGCGGTTCCCAGATCGGGAAGAAGGAGAGCATCGCGGATACTGCCAGGGTGCTTGGACGGATGTATGACGGGATCGAGTACCGGGGCTTCGGACAGGAGATCGTGGAGGAGCTTGCACGGTATGCTGGCGTTCCGGTGTGGAACGGCCTGACCAATGAATTCCATCCCACCCAGATGATCGCGGACATGCTGACGATTAAGGAGAAGCTGGGACGTCTGGCTGGTGTGAAGCTGGTATACATGGGAGATGCCCGCTACAATATGGGTAATTCTCTGATGGTGACCTGTGCCAAGCTGGGGATGAACTTTGTCGCCTGCACCAGCAGGAATTATTTCCCGGACGAAGCGCTTGTCGCCTATTGTAAGGACGTGGCCAGGGAGACCGGGGCGACCATTACGCTTACGGAGGATGTGGCGGAAGGAACCAGGGGCGCGGATGTTATCTATACGGATGTCTGGGTGTCCATGGGTGAGCCGGATGAGGTATGGGCAGAACGGATCCGGGAGCTTATGCCCTATCAGGTCAACAGCAAAGTAATGGAGAATGCCGGAGAACAGGCTATTTTCATGCACTGCCTGCCAGCGTTTCATGATCTTAAGACCACTATCGGCTCCAAGATCCATGAGAAGTTTGGCATTGATGAGATGGAAGTGACGGATGAAGTGTTTGAGAGCAGTCGGTCCGTGGTATTCGATGAAGCGGAGAACCGCATGCATACCATCAAGGCTGTGATGTATGCGACGCTGAAATGATGAGAGAGACAGCCTGGCTTGGCAAAAATATTTATTTTTACCAGGAGACAGATTCTACGAATACCAGAGCCAGAAGTCTGGCGGAGGAGGGAGCCCCCCATGGGAGCGTGGTGGTGGCTGAGATCCAGAATGCGGGTCGCGGTCGGCGCGGGCGTCAGTGGTCTTCGCCGGAGGGCGCAGGTATCTGGTTTACGATCCTCTTAAAGCCCGATATCCGGCCGGACGATGCTTCCATGCTGACACTGGTGGCAGCCATGGCGGTGGCAGGAGGTATTGCGCGGCTCATGGGACTTGCGCCCCGGATCAAGTGGCCCAACGATGTGGTGCTGTCCGGGAAGAAGGTCTGCGGTATTCTGACGGAGATGAGCGCGCAGGTGAATCATGTGGACCACGTCGTGGTGGGAATCGGGATCAATGTGAAGCCACAGGCTTTCCCGCCGGAGATTGCCGGGAAGGCTACCGCCCTGGAGACAGAATACGGGCAGCCTGTGGTGCGGCCCTTGCTTCTGGAGGCGGTGCTGGAGGAATTTGAACACTACTATGAGCTTTACATGCAGACCATGGACGTGAGTCTCTTTCTGGAAGAATACAATGCTATTCTGGCAAATAAGGACCGACAGGTGAAGGTGCTGGATCCGGCCGGGGCTTATGAAGGAACAGCACGTGGGATCAATGCCAGGGGAGAACTTCTGGTGGAACGAGAAGGAGAACTTGTCCTGGTGAGCTCCGGGGAGGTATCCGTGCGCGGAATCTATGGATATGTGTAGGAAGCGGCTTCTTTTTGGGCTGGGACATAGAATGCCGGGAAATACGGAACGCGGGGACAGCAGGGGAGGCGTAAGGAGAGAGAAATATGGCAGAAGAAGTAGTGCTGTGCGGCGCCAGTGCGTACACGCGGAAGTATTATCTGAATGAGGAGTTCGAAGCGCTCCCGGAGAGCGTGAAGGATGAGCTTAAGATCATGTGCGTGCTTTTTACAGAGGACGTGGGAGGTACACTGACGCTGGTATTTGATGCGGATGGAAATCTGCGTCTTGAGACCGCCAGTGAGGAAGATGATTTCTTTTATGACGAGATCGGAAGCGTACTGAAGATCAAGGAGCTGCAGCGAACCAGGGAAGAGCTGCTGGAATCGTTGGAGTTGTTTTATAAAGTATTTTTTCTGGGCCAGGACATTGACCGGGAAGAATAGGTGAAGTACAAGGAGGAACATATGCTATTAGGAATCGATGCAGGAAATACGAATATTACCTTTGGCGTTTTTCAGGGGCAGAAGCTGGTGTCTACCTTCCGTATGACTACGAAGTTTCCGCGCACCTCGGATGAATACGGGATCACCATCCGGGATATGCTGTCCCACAACGCCATCAATCCGGATGATATAAAGGATGTCATCGTGGCATCTGTGGTGCCCAATGTCATGCATTCACTGCTGAGCGCAGTGATCAAGTATCTGCACACCCATGCCATGGTTGTGGAGACGGGGACCAAGACGGGAATCCGTATCGTGACGGCGCATCCGCAGCAGATCGGTGCGGACCGGATCGTGGACGCGGCCGCAGCCTTTGAACTGTATGGAGGGCCGGTCTTTGTCATTGATTTCGGAACTGCCACCACCTACGATCTGGTGGATGAGACGGGAGCCTTTGTGTCCGGCGTGACGGCACCGGGAATCCGTATTTCGGCAAAGGCATTGTGGCAGGATGCGGCAAAGCTTCCGGAGATCGAGATCCGCAAGCCTGACAGTGTGCTGGCCAAGGAAACCATCTCCAGCATGCAGGCCGGTCTTGTCTACGGGCAGATCGGGCAGACGGAGTATATTGTGAAGCGGACCAAACAGGAGACCGGGATCAAGGATCTTAAGGTGGTGGCTACCGGGGGACTGGGAACGATCATTGCCAACGAGACGGACTGCATTGACGTCTACGATCCGACGCTGACACTGCAGGGACTCCGCATTATTTTTGACAAGCAGAATCATGGGAAAAATAGATGAAGCAGCTTCGTATAGGAAACGTAACTCTGGAGAATAATTTAATACTGGCGCCGATGGCAGGGGTAACAGACCTGCCATTTCGCTTGCTGTGCAAGGAGCAGGGCGCGGGACTTGTGTGCATGGAGATGATAAGTGCCAAGGCCATTTATTATGGAAATAAAAACACGGAGACCCTGATGGAGATAGATCCGCGGGAGAATCCGGTGTCCCTGCAATTGTTCGGCTCCGACCCGGAGATCGTCAGCGAGATGGCGAAGCGCATTGAGGAACGGCCCTTCGATATTCTGGATATCAATATGGGCTGCCCGGTTCCCAAGGTGGTGAACAACGGGGAAGGCTCTGCACTGATGAAGCAGCCGAAGCTGGTGGAGGAGCTTCTTACCAGGACGGTTAAGGCGATAAAAAAGCCGGTGACCGTGAAGATCCGAAAGGGCTTTGATGAGGCTCACGTCAATGCAGTGGAGATCGCCCGCATAGCCGAGAGCTGCGGCGTAGCTGCCATTGCGGTACACGGAAGGACCAGGGAGCAGTATTATTCCGGCAAGGCCGACTGGGATATCATTCGCCGGGTGAAGGAGGCTGTGTCCATCCCGGTTATCGGCAACGGCGACATCACCTGTGTCCATGATGTGCTGCGCATGGAGCAGGAGACCGGATGTGACGGCTTCATGATCGGCCGGGGCGCCCAGGGAAATCCGTGGATATTTCACCAGATATCGGAATATATTAGGACTGGGGAGGAACCGGAGAAGCCATCGCTGTCTGTGGTAACTGAGACGATGCTGCGTCACGCGCAGATGCTCCTTGCGGAGAAGGGTGAATATACCGGGATCCGGGAGATGCGCAAGCATGCAGGATGGTATACCAGTGGGTATCCGAATTCAGCCAGGCTGCGGGGTCGGATCAACGAGGTGGAGAGTTTTGAAGAACTGGTGGAACTGTTCGGAAAAACTTGACATTTACAGGGGTATCGGGTATAATACTGTGATTGTCAAAAGAATCAGGCCTTTAAAAGGCGGATTATGAAAGAATGAAAAGAGGAAGGGTGTTATTACAGGTATGGAAAAGAAAAACATTTTGACTTACGAGGGTTTGCAGAAGCTGGAAAGCGAGCTGCATGACCTGAAGGTTGTTAGAAGGAAAGAGGTTGCGCAGAAGATCAAGGAGGCCAGGGAACAGGGAGACCTTTCCGAGAATGCGGAATATGATGCGGCCAAGGACGAGCAGCGCGACATTGAAGCCAGGATCGAGGAGATTGAGAAGATCTTAAAGAACGCTGAGGTAGTTGTAGAGGATGAGGTTGACCTGGACAAGATCAGCATTGGCTGCAAGGTGAAGATCTACGATTGCGAATTTGACGAAGAACTGGAATATAAGATTGTTGGTTCCACGGAGGCCAACAGCCTTCAGGGCAAGATATCCAATGAATCACCGGTGGGAAGAGCCTTACTGGGTGCCAAGGTCGGAGATATCGTGAAGGTCGAGACACAGTCCGGCGAGCTGGAGTATAAGGTTCTGGAGATCCAGCGGTCGAACTAAGGCCGGAAGACGGCGTGAATACGGAAATCGGCAAAGATGCGCAGAGGCAGAATATGCGAATCGGCAAGGTCGCGCGGAAGCAGAACGAGAGGAGAAACGAGATGGCGGAAAAGAATCAGAATGTACAGGAGCAGGACATCCATCAGTTGTTGAAGGTGCGTCGCGAGAAGCTGAAGGAGCTTCAGGAGAATGGGAAGGATCCCTTTCAGATCACAAAATATGATGTGACACATCACAGTGTGGATATCAAGGACAATTTCGACAGCCTGGAGGGACAGCAGGTTTCCATCGCCGGGCGTATGATGTCCAAGCGCGTCATGGGGAAAGCCTCCTTCTGCAACGTGCAGGATCTCAAGGGAAATATCCAGTCCTACGTGGCCAGAGACAGCGTAGGAGAGGAAGATTATAAAGACTTTAAGCGGATGGATGTGGGCGATATCGTCGGCATCGAAGGTGTGGTATTCCGGACGAAGACCGGAGAGATCTCGGTTCATGCCAATAAGGTCACCTTATTGTCTAAGAGCCTCCAGATTCTGCCGGAGAAGTTCCATGGACTTACGAATACGGATATCCGCTATCGTCAGCGCTATGTGGATCTTATTATGAACGAGGATGTAAAGGATACCTTCATCAAGCGTTCAAGGATCATCAGCAGCGTTCGCAGATATCTGGACGGTCAGGGCTTCATGGAGGTGGAGACTCCCATGCTGGTGTCCAATGCAGGCGGCGCTGCGGCAAGACCCTTCGAGACCCATTTCAATGCGCTGGATGAGGACTTTAAGCTTCGAATCTCTCTGGAGCTGTACTTAAAGCGGCTGATCGTAGGCGGTATGGAGCGTGTCTACGAGATTGGCCGGGTATTCCGAAATGAAGGTCTGGACACCAGACACAATCCAGAGTTCACGTTGATGGAATTGTATCAGGCATATACCGATTATAATGGAATGATGGATCTGACAGAGAACCTGTACCGCCATGTGGCTAAAGAGGTTCTTGGAACGACCCAGATCACATATAATGGCGTGGAGATGGATCTCGGCAAGCCCTTTGAGCGGATCACCATGGTCGATGCCGTGAAGAAGTATGCAGGTGTGGACTGGAATGAGGTAAAGACCACCGAGGATGCCAGGAAGCTGGCGGACGAGCACCACATTGCATATGAGAAGCGTCATAAGAAGGGCGATATTCTCAATCTGTTCTTCGAGGAGTATGTGGAGGAGCATCTGCTGGAGCCGACCTTTGTTATGGATCACCCCATCGAGATCTCACCGCTGACCAAGAAGAAGCCGGAGAACCCGGAGTATGTGGAACGGTTTGAGTTCTTCATGAACGGCTGGGAGATGGCGAATGCATATTCCGAACTCAACGATCCCATCGACCAGAGGGAGCGTTTCAAGGCTCAGGAGGAGCAGCTTGCCCAGGGGGATGAGGAAGCCAACACCACGGACGAGGACTTCCTGAATGCGCTGGAGGTAGGAATGCCGCCCACCGGAGGAATCGGTTTCGGAATCGACCGGATGTGCATGCTGCTGACGGGCGCAGCCGCCATAAGGGACGTGCTCGCCTTCCCGACGATGAAAAGTCTTGACGCGGACAAGAAGAACAACGGATCAAAAGCTGCTTCCACAGCAAAGGAAGAGGAAGCAAAGCCGGTAGAGAAGATTGATTTTTCTAAGGTAAAGGTGGAGCCTTTATTTGAGGAAGTGGTTGATTTTGATACATTCAGCAAGTCAGATTTCCGTGCAGTAAAGGTGAAAGAATGTGCCCCCGTACCGAAGTCAAAGAAGCTGTTACAGTTCACTCTTGATGACGGAACAGGCACAGACCGCACCATTTTAAGCGGTATTCACACATATTACGAGCCGGAAGAACTGGTTGGAAAGACATGTATTGCTATCGTAAATCTTCCGCCAAGAGCTATGATGGGTATTGAATCTTGCGGAATGCTTATCAGTGCCGTTCACGAAGAAGAGGGCGAAGAAAAGCTCCATCTTCTGATGGTAGATGACCATATTCCGGCGGGTGCAAAGCTGTACTAAAATTTGTCAAACTGCCCTTTGAGAGAGGAATAATCCTTTTCTCAAAGGGCTTTTCTATTTGCACGGAAAGGAATTGCAAAATAGGGAACATTACAATATAATAAGCACAAGAAAAGTTCCCTATAAGGAGTGACGTATGAACAACAATTGGAGGTTTAATAATGGTATATACATATCACTATAATTCGCCGCTTGGCGGAATAACAATAGCAAGCGAGGGTACAGCTCTTATAGGTTTGTGGTTTGACGGGCAAAAATATTTTGCCGATTCCATAAACGGCGAATATACAGAAAAATCACTTCCAATATTTGATGAAACATCAAAGTGGCTTGATATTTATTTTAGCGGACAAGAGCCTGATTTTACACCGCCTATAATGATGAAAACGACACCGTTTCGTAAAGCGGTGTGGGAAGTTATGCTCACTATTCCTTATGGTAAAACGATGACCTATGGCGAGATTGCCAATAAAATCGCAGAGGAAAAGGGCGTTGCAAAGATGTCTGCTCAGGCTGTTGGCGGTGCTGTTGGGCATAATTCTATTTCACTCATCATTCCGTGCCATCGGGTGGTCGGGACAAATGGCAGTTTGACCGGATATGCAGGTGGCATAGATAAAAAAGTGCAACTGTTGAAATTAGAAAAGACAGATATGTCGGGATTTTTTGTCCCCAGGAAAGGAACAGCATTGTAATGAAATAAGGCGGGATATTTGAATATAAATGGTTGATGATAATCGGAAAGAAGCCAAATGCTGTTTTCTTATCCGCCGATACTGTTTGTACCGATGCTGGCCGTGAGCCGATAGACCCCTATGAAAAGCTGGAACCTGACGAGGAGGGGTGCTTGTCGATGGGGGACAGAAAAAACGCTTCAAACATAATATTGACAAATAAGGGTAAAATAAGTTATAGTATAACTAACAAATCTTGACTAACTAAAATAAAAGACGTTAGAAGGTGACTATATGTTATTGGAGTATTTGCAGAGAAACTATAAAGTGAATGAGCCAATTTTTGTTTCGGATATTGATTTGCCTGTTACGGACACGAATTTACGTCAGATGTTTAAGGTGCTTTGTGATAAAGGGCAAATATACAGATATGATACGGGTATTTATTATATGAAGGGCGCAGTCAGACTGAAAGACGGCGTATCTCTATCCGCTAGTGAGGTGGTAAGATACAAATATATATTAAGAAATAATCGAGTTGTTGGTTACTATTCAGGATATACTTTCGCTAATCAGCTAGGTCTTACGACTCAGGTTCCTTACACGATAGAGATTGTCAGTAACCAGGCAAGCGCAAAATGCCGGGAAGTCAGTGTGAAAAATCAAAAGATAATGTTAAGAAAGCCTCGAACGGAGATAACCAAAGAGAATTACAGTGTACTACAGTTGTTGGATTTATTAAAAGATCTGGAACAGTATGTGGACGATGATATGTCTGTGGCAGCAGAGCGAATAGGTGCCTATATAAGAGAGATTGGAATCAGAAGAACAGAAGTGGATAAATATATTGTTCTATTCCCAGACAGAGTATACAAATATATTTATGAAACGAGGTTGTATAATGCTTTTGCATAATGATAAAGAATTGTTTCGTGAGGTAATTATTTCTACAGCAGAAGAGTTGGGATTGGTAGTGCCGATTGTTGAGAAGGATTATTATGTAACAATGATTTTGGCAAAGCTTTCCACGGAGTGTCCAGACTGTGTATTTAAGGGAGGAACATCGCTATCAAAATGTCATCATGTAATAGACCGTTTTTCAGAAGATATTGATATTGCATTTTCTAATAAGCTGTCGCAGGGCATGCGGAAGCATTTGAAAAATGATACGATTGCCGGAATCAGCGATGCTTTGAGAATGCCTATTTTGGACTGGGAAAATACAAGAAGCCGACGAGATTATAATTGTTATACATTTTCATATGATCCATTGGAAAGGTATATTACTGAGGGAAGGTTGATTCAGGGGGTAAAGATGGAGGTTTCGCTTGCATCACTATCGTTTCCAACAGTTAAGCTCCCGGTTGAAAGCTATGTGTATCAGTATCTGATGAAGGAAAATATGGATATCGTGGATGAATATGGCCTTCATCCGTTTGTGATGAATGTACAGGGCATAGATAGGACTTTGGTTGATAAGGTATTTGCTATTTGCGATTATTATTTGCAGGGAAAGACAAAGAGGTATTCTAGGCACATCTATGATATTCATATGCTTTTGCCGATGGTCGAGTTAGATGGGAAATTCAAAGCCCTTGTAAAGCAGGTTCGTGAGGTCAGGGCTGAAATGAGTATATGTCCGTCCGCAGTACAAGGGGTAGATGTCCCACAGTTATTAAGAGAAATAATTGAGAAAGAAGTATACAAGGAGGATTACTTTGAAATTACAACGTACTTCCAAAATCATCCTGTCAGCTATGAAAAAGCAATCGAAGCAATAAGGACTGTTGCTGAAAGCGGGATGTTTGAGTAGGTGGACAGAAAAAGTAATTCATTATGGAATCCGGTCGTTGTTCATGGTATAATCCAAGTATGTTGATAAACAGGAGGTCATTTATGCTTAATTTTGTATACGAAACACCGACAAAGGTATACTTCGGAAAAGATGAGGAACGAAAGATTGGGAAGATTCTGGCAGAATATGCACCTCAGAAGGTTCTGCTCCATTACGGTGGGCAGTCGGCGAAGAAAAGTGGGCTCTTAGACAGAGTGAAGAAGGCTCTGGAGGATGAGAAGATCCAATATGTGGAATTGGGAGGCGTAGTGGCGAACCCGGAACTGGCGCTGGTGCGAGAGGGGATTAAGCTTTGCCTCTCGGAGGGGGTTGACTTCGTTCTTGCAGTTGGCGGAGGATCTGTTCTGGATTCGGCCAAGGATATTGCAAACGGTGCGGCAAATCCTGGCATTGATGTCTGGGACTTTTCCCTCGGAAAATGCGTGCCTCAGAAAACGCTGAGAAAGGGTGCGATCTTGACATTGTCTGCAGCAGGCTCAGAGATGTCCAATTCCTGTGTGATAACAAATACGGAAACGGGAGAAAAGAGAGGATATGGCTGTAGCTGCAACAGAATGGATTTTGCCATAGAAAATCCAGAACTGACGTATACCGTGAGTCCTTATCAGACGGCGTGCGGTGCAGTGGATATTGCAATGCATACAATAGAACGTTACTTCTGTCCGGGTGAGGATACCTATCTTACGGATGCTATAGCAGAAGCCGTGATAAAAAGTGTTATGAAGGCGGGAAAGGACTGCCTTGAGAATCCCTGCAACTATGAAGCAAGGGCCAACATGATGTGGGCATCCAGTCTTGCGCATAATGGGCTTACCCAGTGTGGGAGACAATTTATGTTGGTAGTACATCAGCTTGAACATGAGATTTCAGGAATGTACCCGGAGGTTGCACATGGCGCGGGACTTGCGGCTCTTTGGTGTAGCTGGGCGAGATATGTGTACCATGCCAATATTCCCAGGTGGCTTCAGTATGCGGCGAATGTATGGAATCTCGACATAGATTATGAGCACCCGGAGAGGACAATAGAAGCTGCGATTGACACGCAGGAACAGTATTATAAGTCGATTGGCATGCCGACGAATCTGAGATGTTTGGGTGTAAAAGAAGAGGATCTGGAGAATCTCACGCAGAACTGCACGAGAAATAGAACAAGAAGCCTTCCGGGATATAAGACCTTGGAGTATGAAGATATACGAAATATCTACCGGATGGCGTATGATACGAAAGAGCTACAGTAAGACCAAGACCTTGAGAGATTAACATCTTTCAAGGTCATTCTATTATTGTATTATCTGCCAGTATTTCCGGTTTATATTTCATGCTGTCCGCCTCGGTAATCTCTCGTATTACCTTGCACGGAACGCCTGCGGCAAAGCTGTTTGCAGGAATATCTCTCGTGACAACGCTGCCTGCACCGATCACACAGTTGTCTCCGATTGTTACACCGGGACATACGGTTACCGAAGCACCGAACCAGCAATCATTGCCTATCTGTACGGGCTTGGCATAGCAGAGACGTTTTATACTTCCATCCGCCGTCCGTATAGACCGCCGCTCGTTTGGGAGCATAGGATGAATCGGCGTTACGATGGTTGTATTCGGGCCGAAATTGCAGTTGTCCCCGATCCGGACTTCTGCGTCATCCTGAATGGTCAGGTTAAAATTGCCGAAAAAGTTCTTTCCGATCTTTGTGTGTTTTCCATAATGAAAAGCAATCGGCCCCTGTATAAAGCCTCCTTCACCGAACTCTCCAATGATTTCAGAAAGGATTGCCGTCCGTTTTTCGGTTTCGTCCTCATGGGTGTTGTTGTAATCCACGTTCAAATTGTGGGTTTTCAGCTTGATCGTTTTCAGTGCCGGATCGCCGGGATTGAATAAAATCCCAACCTCAATTTTTTCTTCCTCTCGCATAGCTATCTTTCTCCTAACCTATTTCATAGACTCTCGGAATCTTTAGGCCTTTATTTATGCTGCCTCTGAGAGTCCTTTTT
>CAVGED010000034.1:0-14734 GCA_963628035.1 Paludibacteraceae bacterium | reverse complement strand
TATACCAGAATGGTGCATGACTTTCACCAGAAACAATGATTAAATCAGCGCTTCCTTAGAGAAATTCTTCTTGTAGTTATTATCGCTATGCGTCTTGACCATGCTTTTAAGGCATCTACCGGTCTGTATGACTGCAACCCAAGAGCAATCTATGAGGGACCTATAAAGGAGTTTTTAATTGAAAAAGAGTTACCTCACCGCAAATCTGGCCCATTAAATGTTGCAAAAGCCACTGTAGGTTTGGATATGACATGGGCAGCACAGCGCAGACCTTCAGATGTCGCAGAGGAAGTTGTCAATCTTGTTAATTACATGGAAGCCGATGATTCAGAAACAGAAATCCGCATCAATGATGTTGGAACATCACTTCTGCGTAGGTTGATCGCCTATTCAAACAGTATCGAAGCATTAGCCGTAGCCATTGATCCTACTTCAGACCCGGAGTTTCTATATTATCTATGCTATGAACTAATCACCCAAACACCAGATGCCGGAAATACGCCTCAGAAGATTGCGGCTTACTTACTTAAAAATTATCATACATTCCTTCACACTGGTGTTGTAGTTACTGGCGAGGAAGATCGTGCATCCGTGACAAGCACAACAAGCAAAAAGCCCGGAGATATCAACGAAGAAATACCTGAAGGCGTTATTCGTAAGGTTTACGAAATCACGGTAAAACACTTTGATTTAGCAAGAATCAGGGATTCATATGACTGCGTTTCTATTTATAACGATGCTAATGAGGCAGACATCCACGAAATAATCGTGATTTGCCGTAAAGAAGACTGCCCGCCCGACATGAAACCGAGCGGTCTTCATGGATACCTTGGTAGCTTTGCATACCAGGACATGATGTACTATTATTGGGATATTTATGAATGGATTGCAAATACACTGCAACGAATGACAAACGATGGTCGGCTTGGCTTCTATCTCAATTTAAATTCCTATATTGATGACATCAACACTTCCGAGAGCGTCAAGATGCTTTGGAAGGAATTACACGAAAACACATAAAAAGGACGCCGTCAGTAAACGCAATTACTGACGGCATCTCTTATATCAAACAGATTCCATTTCCTTTTTCATATAGGCTACGACTGCTTTTGCTACCGCCTCCGCCATTTTACAAGGAACTGCATTGCCTATTTGTGTATATATCATTCCCTTATTCCCACAAAAAATATAGTCATCTGGAAACGATTGAATTCGAGCGGCCTCCTTAACTGTAATACGTCTCAATCGCGCAGGTGCCTCCTTAAACTCTGGTACAATCGTTCCATCCATAAGTCCCTTATGATAGTTAACAACCCAGTCGCTTTCCGCCTCCCCATAGAGATAATCCTCATCTACAAAAGGAGTTTTATTGCCCCCCATAGAAGCCGGCAAAGTGTTTGCATACCCCTCTACATCAATCGGTCTTCCCTGACCATTAAAATACATACCAGCATATGGTGACTTTCTCATAATTGGGTGTGTAGCAAACGTAATCTTAGCCGTACAGGTATTTGGATTCTGCTCCGTACCCGCCCGCCCTAAAGACTTTAATAAATCTCGCACAACAGGAGCTTTGTTTTTCTGTTGCAGAAGAAAGTCATTCATATAATATGCAAAAAACGGATCACCGTTATCTCGAATCCCGATAAAGAATACTCTTTCTCGTTTTTGAGAAACTCCATATTCTGTTGCATTTAGAATAAACGGCGCACAGTTATAGCCCAACGCCTGAACTCTTTCCAAGTATTTCTTGCGCACTGACTCCCATTTTTCTAGCACTCCCAGTGCCTTAACATTCTCCATTACAAACGCTTTTGGACGAACTCTTTCAACAACATCAAGGAATGTAAAAATCAGTTTACTACGATCATCGTCTGGATTCATTTTCCCGGCGACAGAGAACCCTTGGCAGGGAGGTCCTCCGAAAACAAAATCAACGCCCTGGAAACGATCAAGTGAATCAAGGATATTATTTACATCGTCATTAACCATGACACCGTCCGCATGATTGGCATTGTAAGTCGCAGCCGCCTCGCTCATGAGTTCATTTGCAAAGACCGCCTTGATTCCTGCTCTCTCAAATCCTATATCCATTCCACCTGCTCCGGTAAACAGGGAAACTGCTGTCAAATTATTCGCCATTTTACGTTACTCCTTCATAGTTATCATTATGGACGTTGCAGTTTTTCTACCTTATTCCTCATCCATCCGCACCGTGATCTTGTCAAGATGCCAGATATCATCCACATACTCCTGGATGGTCCGGTCGGAAGTGAACTTGCCGGAGTGCGCCACGTTGAGAATGGCCTTCTTCGCCCAACCGGACTCATCCCGGTATGCCGCTTCCACACGCTTCTGTGCCTCCGCATAGGAGCGGAAGTCCTTCAGGATGAAATAAGTGTCCGCGAACTGGGTATCCTGGGTATTCAGCAGGGAATTGTACAGCGGACGGAACAGCTCCGTATCCCCCGGAGAATAGAAGCCACTAATCAGCTGCATCAGCACCTGACGGATCTCCTGGTCGGAATTGAAGATCTGCATAGGATCATAATCCCGCCTCTGTTCATGGGCAATGACTTCGTCGGAGCTCATACCGAAGATGAAGGCATTTTCAGCGCCTACTTCCTCCACGATCTCCACGTTGGCACCGTCCATGGTACCTAAGGTCACAGCACCGTTGAGCATAAACTTCATATTGCCGGTACCGGAGGCTTCCTTGCTGGAGGTAGAGATCTGTTCGCTGACATCCGCCGCCGCAAAGATCAACTCCGCATTGGAGACCTTGTAGTCCTCGATGAACACCACCTTAAGCTTCCCTTCATTGCTTCGGTCATTGTTGATGACATCCGCCACGGAATTGATAAGCTTAATGGTCAGCTTGGCAATCCGGTAGCCTGCCGCAGCCTTGGCTCCGAAGATGAAGGTCCGGGGATAGAAGTCAAGATCCGGGTGCTGCTTGATCTGGTTGTACAGGTACATCACATGCAGGATATTCAGAAGCTGACGCTTATACTCGTGGAGCCGCTTCACCTGCACATCAAAGATAGAGCGCGGATCCACTTCAACACCATTGTGCTTCCAGATATAATCTGCCAGACGAAGCTTATTCTGATACTTGATATTCATGAATTCCTGTTGCGCCTTCTCATCATCCGCATAAACAGCCATCCGCTCTATATAGGGAAGGTTCGTCACCCAGTCCTTGCCGATATGATCTGTCACCCAATCAGCCAGCAGCGGATTGCCGTGGTACAGGAATCTCCGCTGTGTAATGCCGTTGGTCTTATTGTTGAACTTCTCCGGGAACATCTCATAGAAGTCCTTCAGTTCCTGCTTTTTCAGAATCTCTGTGTGAAGCTTCGCCACACCGTTCACCGAATAGCCTGCCGCAATGGCAAGATGCGCCATCTTCACCTGTCCGTCATAGACGATAGCCATCTTCTCCACCTTGTGCTGGTCGCCGGGATAACGCTTCTGGATCTCCAGGATAAAGCGACGGTTGATCTCCTCCACGATCTGATAGATCCTGGGCAGCAGCCGGGCAAATATCTCAATGGGCCACTTCTCTAATGCTTCCGCCATGATGGTGTGGTTGGTGTAAGCACAGGTTCTTGTGGTAATGTCCCAGGCTTCATCCCACTCCATGCCCTCCTCATCCAAAAGAATCCGCATGAGCTCCGCCACTGCCACCGTCGGGTGGGTATCATTCATCTGAATTGCCACCTTCTCCGGCAGCTTCTTAAGATCCGGATGGTTCTTCTTATATCTTGCCACGGCGCGCTGGACGCTGGCGGACACAAAGAAGTACTGCTGCTTCAGGCGCAGCTCCTTACCGGCAATATGATTGTCGTTGGGGTACAGCACTTCCACCAGATTTTTCGCCAGGTTCTCCTGCTCCACGGCCTTCTTGTAATCGCCCTTATCAAAGGAATCCAGCTCAAAGCACTCCACCGGCTCCGCATCCCAGATCATCAGGGTATTTACCATATTGTTGTCGTAACCGATGATAGGCATATCGTAAGGCACCGCCTTCACAGACTGATATCCCTCATGGATAAAACGTGTACGTCCGTTTCCGGCCGCCTCTGCCCGTACATAGCCGCCGAACTTCACCTCGAAGGTGTGTTCCGGCCGGCGCAGTTCAAAGGGATAGCCGTTTTTCAGCCAGTTATCGGGTACTTCCACCTGGAAGCCATCCTTGATCTTCTGCTTAAACATTCCATAACGATAACGGATTCCACAGCCATATGCAGGATACCCCAGAGTCGCCAGGGATTCCATGAAGCAGGCCGCCAGCCGCCCAAGACCGCCGTTTCCAAGTGCCGGATCCGGCTCCTCATCCTCGATGACGTTGAGGTCGAAGCCAATCTCCTCCAGCGCTTCTTTTACTTCCTTGTAAGCAGTCAGATTAATAAGGTTGTTGCCAAGTGCACGCCCCATGAGGAATTCCATGGACATATAGTAGACCATCTTGGGATCCACACGGTCGAATTCCTTCTGGGTGGCAAGCCACTGGTCGATGATCACATCCTTTACCGCATAGGATACCGCCTGAAATACCTCCTGATTGCTGGCCTCATCCAATGTCTTGCGGAACAACTGCTTTACATTCTCTTTTACGTTCTTTATAAAAATATCTTTTTGGAACAATTCGTTTTTCACGGGTGTTACTCCTTTACAATTTCTCTACTCCCAGCGTTACCTGCTGGCCGTTGATATTCCATTCCTTCTGATAGCCGGCAAGGGTATCGGAAACAATCTTGTCAGCCATGACTTCCTTCTGGATCTGTGTACCGTATTTTTCAAAAATCGCGCTTATCTCAGCGTCCGCCTGATAGGAGACGCAAATCTTATCCATCACCTCGAAGCCTGCCTCCTTACGCATGGTCTGGATCTTGCTGATAAGCTCGCGGACGAAGCCCTCTTCGATGAGCTCCGGTGTCAGGTTGGTGTCCAGAACCACCGTCACCTCATTATCCGCCTCAGTGACATAGCCTTCCGCCTGGGTCATGGTGATCAGAAGGTCATCCTCTGTCAGGACGATATCCGGGCTGATGTCGGAGAGCGTCAGAACTCCCTCGCTCCTCAACTGTGCCATGGCTTTATTGCCGTCCAGGGCTGCAAGCGCTTTCTGGATCTGGCCCAGGAATTTGCCGTATTTTGGTCCGACCGTGCGCAGCTGCGGCTTGAAGGTATAGCTGGTAAAGCTGCTGACATCCTCTGAGAAGGTCACCTGCTTCACATTCAATTCGTCCGCAATGATGGCAGTGTAGAACTCCGGCAAAACAAACGGTGCCTTGACATACATATTTCCAATGGGCTGACGATTCTTGATGTTGGCAGTATTCCGGCAGGCCCGGCCCATGACTACGATCTTCAAGACAGCGTCCATGTTTTTCTCCAGTTCCTTATCGATGGCGGCACTGTCCACCGTCGGGAAATCGCACAGGTGTACACTCTCAGGAGCGGAGGCATCAATGCTGCATACCAGATTGCGGTAGATATCCTCAGCCATAAACGGAATCATGGGAGCAGAGGCCTTAGCTACCGTCACCAGCGCCGTGTACAGCGTCATATAGGCATTGATCTTGTCCTGCTCCATGCCCTTGGCCCAGAAGCGCTCGCGGCTCCGGCGCACATACCAGTTGCTCATATCGTCCACGAAATCAGACAGCGCTCTGGCTGCCTCCGGGATCCTGTAATTCGCCAGATTTGTATCCACGGCCTCCACCATGGTATTCAGCTTGGATAAAAGCCAGCGATCCATAACGGAAAGCTTCTCATATTCCAAAGTATATTTTGTCGCATCGAACTCGTCGATATTCGCATACAGCACAAAAAATGCATAGGTGTTCCACAAGGTTCCCATAAACTTCCGCTGTCCCTCCTGCACAGCCTTGCCATGGAAGCGGTTTGGCAGCCAGGGAGCAGAGTTGATATAGAAATACCAGCGGATGGCATCCGCTCCATACGTTTCAAGTGCATCAAAAGGATCCACCGCATTTCCCTTGGACTTGCTCATCTTCTGTCCATTCTCATCCTGCACATGTCCAAGCACGATGACATTCTCATAGGGTGCTTTGTGAAACAGCAGCGTGGACTCTGCCAGCAGAGAATAGAACCAGCCTCTGGTCTGATCCACAGCCTCGGAGATAAACTGTGCCGGGAACTGCTGCGCAAATATCTCCTGGTTCTCAAAGGGATAATGGTGCTGGGCGAAGGGCATGGCTCCTGAGTCAAACCAGCAGTCGATGACCTCCGGTACCCGGTGCATCTCCTTCCCGCAGTGGGGGCACTTGATAGTCACAGCATCGATATACGGACGATGCAGCTCGATATCCTCCGGGCAGTTATCCGACAGAGACTTCAGCTCTTCGATACTCCCGACAGAATGCATATGTCCGCACTCGCACTCCCAGATATTCAGCGGCGTCCCCCAGTAACGGTTTCTGGAAATTCCCCAATCCTGTACATTTTCCAGCCAATCTCCGAAACGTCCCTTGCCAATGCTCTCCGGGATCCAGTTGATGGTATTATTGTTGGCGATCAGCTCATCCTTCACCGCCGTCATCTTGATAAACCAGGACTCTCTGGCGTAATAGATCAGCGGTGTGTCACAGCGCCAGCAATGCGGATAGCTGTGCTCGAACTTGGGTGCATCAAAGAGAAGCCCCTTATCCTCCAGATCCTGGAGAACCATGGGATCCGCCTTCTTACAGAAAACGCCTGCATAAGGAGTCTCCTCCGTCATCTCACCCTTGCCGTTTACAAGCTGGACGAAGGGAAGATCGTATTTTTTACCAACATTGGCATCGTCCTCACCGAAGGCCGGTGCGATATGCACCACGCCGGTACCGTCTGTCAGTGTTACATAGGTGTCGCAGGTTACATAGAAGGCTTTTTTCTTCTGCTTCTCGCAGATGTCCACCGCGCAATCGAACAGGGGCTCGTATTCCTTGTACTCCAGATCCTTTCCGTTATATGTCTCAAGGATCTCATAAGCCTTCTCTCCATCCTTGGCAAGACCACCCAGCACCGTATCCAGCAACGCTTCTGCCATGTAGTAGGTACGACCGTCCACACAGCTCACCTTAGCGTAGGTCTCATTGGGATTGACGCAGAGGGCAACGTTCGATGGCAATGTCCAGGGCGTGGTGGTCCATGCCAGGATGTAGGCATCCTCTCCCTTCACCTTAAACCGGGCGATGGCAGAGCGTTCCTTCACATCCTTATAGCCCTGAGCTACCTCCTGGGCGGAAAGAGGCGTACCGCAGCGCGGACAGTAGGGCACGATCTTAAAGCCCTTGTACAGAAGACCTTTCTCCCAGATTTGCTTTAAAGCCCACCACTCGGACTCGATATAATCATTGTCATAGGTGACATACGGGTGCTCCATATCCGCCCAGAAGCCTACGGTACCGGAGAAATCCTCCCACATGCCCTTGTACTTCCAGACACTTTCCTTACACTTCTTGATAAATGGCTCCAGACCATATTCTTCGATCTGATCCTTGCCGTTGATGCCCAGAAGCTTTTCCACTTCCAGTTCCACCGGAAGTCCATGGGTATCCCAGCCTGCCTTTCTCGGAACCATCTTGCCCTTCATGGTCTGATAGCGGGGGATCATATCCTTAATAACACGTGTCAGCACATGGCCGATGTGAGGCTTGCCGTTGGCGGTTGGCGGTCCGTCATAAAAGGTATAGGTCTCCCCTTCCTTTCGGTTCTCCATACTTTTTTCAAAAATGTGATTTTCCTTCCAGAACTGTTCTGTCGCTTTTTCCCGTTCTACGAAGTTCATGTTGGTGTCAACTTTGTTATACATGTCAGTCTCCTTTTTCAAAATAAATCTTATATAGCAAAGGAACCCCGTCCGTAAAAGGACGAGGTTCTCATACCATCGCATACCACCTGTTACATTGTACTTAAGGGCTTCCCTTGCATACATGGTTCCCGTAACGGGGGAACAATCCGTCAGTGCTTACTTTACCGGTTACTGTTTACTGCTCCAGCTCACGGCTGTGAATCGTAACCTTCGTTTTCAGCCTGCTACTCGGAAGTGATCTTCGGCTACAGGCTACTGGTACCGGCTTACACCCTCCCGGCTCGCTGTCACGTTCTTCCTGTAACTTACTGTCTTCGTCATGGTATTTGCGTGTTTCTTATAGAACTACATGTTCTCTTAATAATATCCGTATCGATTCAAAGCGTTATACAGCTCATTGTATAATTCATTATACAATTCATTGTAGACTCCGCTGGTCTGCATATACCTTCCATATACGAAAAATACAAGTATCATAATCAGCGCAACCGCAGAGCATACGATACCGGCAATGGCCATTCCCTTGGACTCGTTCTTTGTGATCTGAAGGATACCAAACACGATCGATACGATTGCCAGCGGAATCGCAGTACACCAGATGCAGCAGGTGATCAATGCCAGGATACCGCATACCATAGACGCGATTCCAAAGCCATTGCTCTTCTTCCCGGAGTTGTACTGCATGGGAGCAGGTCCATTCATCGGCTGACCATAAACCTGCTGGTTATAAACAGGCTGATTATAGACCGGCTGTTCCGGTGTCGGCTCCGTGTATACCGACTGCTCCGGTGTTGGTTCTGTATATACCGGCTGTACAGGTGTCGGCTCCGTATATTGGGGTTGCCCATTATTGTTTCCGTAGTTGTTGTTTTCTTCGTTCATAAACTCATCCTCCAACCTCTCGTGTCTCATTACGCCCGTTACTCAGCTGCTACAGTTGCCGCCTCGTAACTATTTTTCATTATAGCAGAGAGATTTCGATTTTACAATAGTTTTTGCACGCGAATTCGTCATTTCGTCAGCAGCTCACCAACAACAGTCTCCAACGTCTCAAAATAATTTTCAAAGGTTTTCCGGCAGCAGGCGGGATTATCGATGACAATTCCTTCCGCCCTAAGGCCGATCAGGGAAAAGCCCATCGCCATCCGATGATCCTCATAGGTATCCACCAGACCGGGGCTTGGCGTTCCCGGATAGATCTTGATATCATCTTCTCCCATCTCACAGATAATTCCCAGCTTTCCAAGCTCCGTCACAATGGCCGCCATCCGGTCGCTCTCCTGCAGGCGGATATGGCCAATCCCCTTGATGACAGTAGGACTGTCCGCAAAGGGAGCCAGTGCTGCCAGCGTGATCGCCTGGTCGGAAAAGGAAGCAAGATCGGCCTCTACGCCATGATAGGTGCCGTCGGGATTCCCGCTGACGAGAATTCCATCTGCCTGTTCCTCCACACGACATCCCATCTGCTCTAAAACACGCAGGAATGCCACATCCCCCTGGTGAGAGTCAAAGTGTACGTGCCTCACCTGCACGGAGATTCCAAGCAGTGGAGCCATCGCATAGAAGTAGCAGGCTGCCGACACATCCGGTTCGATCTGATATTCCCGCGCCCGATATCTCTGTCCGGCCGGGATTTGGTAATATAAGCCAGGAGCCTGCACCTGGTTGCGATAGACGGCATCTCCTGCTTCATCGTATTGCAAGTCCGCCAGGCATGATTGCTTCTGCTCCACCCCTACACCGAACTGTTCCATCATCTTCTCCGTCATACGGATGTATGCCATCCCGTGACTGCCGCGAAGCCGTATCTTCATATCCTTATCCGCCAGAGCCGCAGCGATCAGAAGTGCGCTCAGGAACTGGCTGCTGCTGTCAATATCTACTGTGATATCATCGGTCTTAAATCCGTCTGACCTAAGTGTAAATGGAAAGAAACCTTCCTCTTCTTCACAACTGACCTCACAGCCCAGCGACCGCAAGCTATGAAGCAATGGCGCCATGGGACGCCTTCGCATCTGCTCGGAAGCGTCCAGATGATACGTTCCATGGGACACACCCAGATATGCACTTAGGAACCGCGCCGCAGTCCCGGCGCTCCCCACATAGATAGAAGCTTCCGCTTTCGGCACAGCCCCGCCAAGCCCCATCACCTCTATCACCTTGCGCTCTTCATCCACACGCGTCTCGAATCCAAGCTCCTGAATACATTTCAGGAAATGTCTGGAATCGTCAGAAAACAGCGTACCAAAAAGCACACTCTTCCCTTCCGCCAGCGTAGCCAGAAGAAGCGCCCGGTTGGTAATACTCTTGGAGCCGGGAACATCTACCCGAATGCAGGTCTGCGCTGAACTGCCGCCGGGATTTCCCGCCAGTTCCGGGTTGATACAGCCTTTCGCCGCGTCTTTGAAACTATTCTGCAGTTTTCGAAAAATGCAGGGCACTTTATACTTTCTCTCTCCTACCGCCATATGATCGACGCCCCAATCTCATCTGCCTTCTCCTGTCCCTGAAAATAGGCTGTCAGCGAAAGTGCAAACGGGATCGCTGTCCCCATGCCCCGGCTGGTGATGATATTTCCATCCTGCACCACCGACTCCGCCAAGGTGACTGCCCCGGTCAGCTTCTCTTCAAAGCCCGGATAGCAGGTGGCCTTTCTTCCCTTTAACAGTCCTGCCTGCCCCAGCACACTGGGCGCCGCACAGATGGCAGCTACCAGCTTTCCTTCCTGGTCAAACTGATGCAGGATCCGGTTCACACCCTCATGTTTCATCAGATTAAGTGTTCCCGGCATACCGCCCGGCAGCACCACGCCATGAAGCTTTGTAAAATCCGCCTGTTCAAATAATTCGTCTGCAAGAATCGTGATCTGGTGGGCTCCGGTCACTTCTTTTTTACCGGAAACAGAGATCGTCACAACCTCCACGCCTGCCCGTCTTAAAATATCCACCACGGTCAATCCTTCGATCTCCTCCAGCCCATCCGCCAGAAATACACCTGTCCTATTCATCTTATCAACACCTCTCTTTCTTTTTTATGTACGATTTTTTTTCCAAAGAGACAACTTTTCCATAGAAACCCAGAAAAATCAGTAATTTCCAACATATATTTTCCTGCTTTGTCAATAATAACATCAAGGTAAGTGATACTTATCCTTAAAAACAATCAGAATAATTTGGAGGTGAATCGAATGTCAACAAATTCCGGTTCTAGCACAAACAGAATGGCAGTACCAGAGGCGAAGGATGCCATGTATCGTTTCAAGCAGGAGGTTGCTTCTGAAATTGGAGTTCCTTTGAAGGAAGGCTACAATGGAGAATTAACGTCTGCACAGGCTGGCTCTATCGGCGGAGAAATGGTCCGTAAGATGATCCAGAAGCAGGAACAACAGATGTCAGGCGGAATGCAGTAATCCGCTTCGTAAAAAAGATCGGAGCCATGGCGCATCGCAAGTTGTGTCATGGCTCCGGTTTTTTATGGTACGTTCGTGATCTTCCCGTTCTTCCCCGCATCATTTCAATGTAACACTATTATTCAGCACCTGGGTACTATACAGGAACAGCACATCCTGATTCTTAAATTCAACCAGGTTCCTCAGCAGCCTGCCGGACAGATAGCGGATATCCACCAGAGTGACCTTCCCGTACCCCTCCGTCAGCAACGGTGCAAGACTGCTTCCGAAGGAATCCCGGAAAATGATGAGCTCCCGCCCCGGATCTCCATGCGGATTCTCAATCGTCAGCAGGGAACGCGAGCCGGAAAGATAGATCTCATAAGGATCCTTCCCATGTGCCTTCTCCATATCATAGATTCCCAGTGTCTTGCCGCTCTCATAATCATAAACCGTACAGTCCGCAAGCACCTCGCTGTCAAGATAATACAGCTCCTCCGCCGGCAGCGGCAGCGCGGCCTGTCCATAATAAACACCGTAAAAGGGCTTATCCAGAAGCTGTTCTGTATACTGCCCGGACAGCGCAACATCCATGACCGCTCCGATATATGCGGCCACGTCCACGATCCGCTCCTGCCGCCAGTGCGCATCTGTTTTATAGTAATCCGCAATATCCAGAAGTCCCGTAATGTCAATGTAATGCATATAGGACGTCTGCTCCTGCATGATCTGAAACAACGACTCATAATCCATGGAGGGATAACCATTCTGCCCGGCCAGGAAATAATTCTTATCCGGGACAATGGAAAAGTACAGCTTCACATCCGTATCCTTCATATAGGTTTCATAGAGGTAGGAAAACCGCTCCGCCGCACGGTCAAGAGAATCCGTATCCAGCGGATATTCCAGGCGCGAAGCATAGCCGTCCGTCACATAGACACCCTGGTTGTCCTTCTGGCGCAGTCCATAGAAACGCACCACAGCATCCAACGCGCGGAACTGCTCCCGCAGTGGAAACTGGTCTGTACTGTAGGTCTCAAACGCCTCCGCGAAGGCTCCGGAAAGAAGGCTCTGTGCAGAAAACGTTGGCATACCTGCCAGCCTGCGGCGCTCACTGTCCGAATATTCATCTGCAGGCTTTGCGATGCACCAGACGAAGAACCCTGCAAAAAACAGAGCCGTCATGCATACTACTACGATATTCTTTACCCGCTTTGACATAAGATGCACCTCCTAAAACCGGAAATATAAAAACGGATTGAAGGATCCGTTCACCAGGCTGGCTGTGGAAATCGCCAGCAAAAGCACCAGCACGATGGGCTCCAGCAGATTTAGGATCCGCTCTCCCATGGTCTCTCCCAGTCCTGTCGGCTTCGCATTCGATGATTGCCCGGCGCCCCCCAACTGTTTCACAGCCAGAATCACTTTCCCCGGCAGCGGTGTTGCACCGATCACCGCCAGAATCAGGATCACAAGATAGCTTCTCAGGTAATACAATCCTTCTACGGAAGTAATCGGCAGACCCGAAGCGCCGAACATAGCCCTCAGATACTGCATGGCCTCCCCCATGCTCTCCGCGCCGAAGATTACAAAGCTTACAGCCACAAGAAACAGCACATACACATGGCCCAGCAGAGGCTTCCCTGCCAGGAGCTTCTTCAGCCACAGCTTCTCGATCATCAAAACAAATCCAAAGAAAAGTCCCCAGACCACGAAGTTCCAGGCCGCACCGTGCCAAAGCCCTGTCAGCAGCCATACGATCAGCAGATTCACCATCCACCTTCCCCTTGACACCCGGTTTCCGCCCAGCGGAATATACACATAATCCCGAAACCAGCTCCCCAGTGTCATATGCCAGCGTCTCCAGAATTCCGTGATGCTTTTCGCGATATACGGATAATGGAAGTTCTCCGGGAAATCAAAGCCGAACAGCTTCCCCAGGCCGATGGCCATGTCACTGTAGCCGGAAAAATCAAAGTAGACATGAAGTACATATGCTGCGGCATACAGCCAGTAAAACAAGACCGACATATCCTGCGATTCCCGAAAGATACTGCAGAGTTCGCCCAGGGTATTGGCCAGCAGCACCTTCTTTCCAAGTCCCAGGATGAACCTGCGAATCCCCAGAGCCGCCCCGTCTATGGTGTGGCTTCGCTCCGCCAGCTGTGCCGCCACATCTGAATAGCGCACGATGGGACCCGCAATGAGCTGCGGGAACATAGCCACATACAGTGCCAGAATAACCGGATTCTTCTGCGCCTCCACCTGTCCCCGGAAGACGTCCACCGTGTAGCTTAGGACCTGAAAGGTATAGAAGCTGATCCCGATCGGAAGCGCGATCTGAAGCAGCGGGATGGACAGCCCTGTCACCGCATTAAAGCTTTTCAAAAAGAAATCCGCATATTTACAATACCCCAAAAGCCCCAACGAAAACACGACAGAAGCGGCCAGGAAGATCCTGGCCAGACTGCTGCCGCGATATTTCTCAATCAGCAGGCCAAACACATAGCTCTGGAGGATGGACAGCACCATAAACAGAAGGTACTTCGGCTCTCCCCAGGCATAGAAGAAAAGGCTTGCCAAAAGCAGTATGAAGTTCTTTCCCCTGGTCGGCATCAGGTAATAGAGTGCCAGCACGCAGGGCAGATAGTAAAACAGAAACGGTATACTTGAAAAAACCATGCCGCCTTCTCCCGAATCTTATTCGATCGCTTCCTCGTAAACTACCTTTGCCGTACCATATGCGGCCAGAAGCTTTTCCTTAAAGGTATTCATGTTCTCCTCCTCGCCGAAAGCGGACACCACGTAATCCCCCACGGTAACGATAAGGAGCTTATCCGGGAATCCGCACATCCACTGTCTGGCGGAGATACTTTCCTTCATGGTGTCAGCAAACGCAGCCACGTCATCTGACTTTTTCACATGAAATGCACCGCAGGTAAAGGTATTGGCATTCATCATATGCAGCAGGGATGCGGCATCGTCAATCCGGTCAGCGGAATCCTCCGGCACTGCCAGCATGGAATTCAGCGACGCAGTATCCTCCAGGCCAAACTTACCCGGCTTGTCACTCTTCATGTTCTCCTCTGAGTAGTCACCGCCAGCCGCCGGGAACTTCTCGTCATTTCCATAGCTGTCCCAAACAGTATCCAATAATGCCAGGGCGCTCCCGATCTTCGTATCCTTGTCCCCGGCTTCTCCCTTGCCTCCGTCCTTGCCTGTCCCGCAGGCTGCCAGGGAGGCTGTCATAGCCACTGTGATAAGTAATGCGATCCATCGTTTCATACTAAAACCTCCGTCGTATTATTTTCTACTGATTTCCGGCTGTCCCGCCGGATTGCAGACAAGCACAGTGTATCGGAAAACCGTTGTGTTGTCAAGGTGTTCAAAGAGGGAATGATTGGCAGGAGAAAAGCATAGTTCCCTTAAACAAACCCATAGCTTCTTTTTCATCCATATGCTATACCCCGAGTTTGCCACTTGCAAGCGCAAAACAGAGTCCATATGGACTCCATTTTTGT
>CAVGED010000033.1:0-17882 GCA_963628035.1 Paludibacteraceae bacterium | reverse complement strand
GACAAATGAATTCCGAGTATGTATAATATTACAAGTGTGGATAGGAGACTGTCATGTTAGTAGATGTATCTGAAGTTCTCTCCAATGAGAATAAAGCGGTAACGAGGGATGTGGAGATTGATTTCACAGTCTTTGATGCCGGGCGGGGTGAGTTTCAGGTGCTTAATAAGACGGCCTTCCCTCTGTCTGTTTCCAATGTGGAGGGTAAGCGACTGACCATTGCGGGCAGGACAGAAGTAACCATTGCGATTCCATGTGACCGCTGTTTGACCGAGGTGCCGGTGAATTTCCCGATAGAGATCTCTGAGGAGATCGATATTCCGAAGCTCCTGGCAGGGGATGCAGCCCAGCTGGAAGAGACAAGCTACATGTTAGGAACAAGTCTGGATGTAGATAGACTTATTTTTGGAGAGATATTGGTGAGCTGGCCAACGAAGGTTTTGTGCAGGGAGGACTGCAGGGGCATCTGTAAGCGATGCGGAACCAATCTGAACCTTGCGGCCTGCCAATGCCAGAAGACAGAACCAGATCCAAGAATGGCAGCAATCCAGGATATATTTAACCAATTTAAGGAGGTGTGACCATGTCTATTTGTCCGAAGAATAAATCTTCCAAGGGAAGACGCGATAAGCGCAGAGCGAACTGGAAGATGACGGCTCCAGCTTTAGTGAAGTGCAGCAAGTGCGGAGCGTTAATGATGCCTCACAGAGTATGCAAGGCATGCGGCTCTTACAATAAGAAAGAGATCATCCCGCAGGATTAATATCATGCGGGACGCAGAGAGGGTGCGTGTCGCTGCCCTCTGTCGTCACGAAGCAAGGGGAGTATCACGTTACGTGGTACTCCTTTTTGGTAGAAGAAAGATTTCTGGATTAACAAAGGTTGAAAGGAGAAGAAAATGAATCGAATTTTTAACATGGACAACGGTTTTTTCCGAACATTGTCCAAGCTGGTGGACTGCATTTGGCTGAATTTCCTTTTTGTGCTCACCTGCATTCCGATATTTACCATCGGAGCATCTATGACAGCTCTCTACTATACCATGCAGAAGGTGATTCGGAATGACCGGGGGTATGTGAGCAGTGAATACTGGCATGCGTTTAAGACGAACTTTAAGCAGGCGACGCTTACCTGGCTGATCGTTGGGGCAGTTGGACTGGTGACCTTTAAGGATATAGATTTTATGAAAGTCATGGACAAGGCGGGGCATCCTCTGGGGAAGGCCTATATGTTTTTCTACGTGTTGCTTACACTGGAGATTCTCTGGTGTACGTATCTGTTCCCCTACATGTCGCGGTTTATCAACGGTATGAAGGCAACCATGAAAAACGCAGCTCTGATAGCGGTACTCAACCTTCCGTGGACGCTGCTCATTCTTGTGCTTCTGGTAGTGGCCGGCCTGATCATGTACCTGATACCGATCGGCATCTTCTTTGTTCCGGTTCTCTTTACCTGGGTTCTAAACCGGATTCTGGAGCGGGTGTTCCGAAAGTATATGACGGATGAGGATAAAGCACAGGAAGACGAGCTGAACAGGGAGTACAAGAACTAGCGAATGGTGAGGCCGAACTGGCAGAGTAAGGGCAATGTACCCCTTTTTATACAATGCTGTACGCCTTTTTATACATGAAAGCGGTTGTTAATATTTGTAAAGTACGGTATTATATACTATGAAAGCCCAGTCTCCATGGTGGACGCAATCCGTTGGCTTTCATCCATATTAGAATAAGTTTAGATACGAATAGGAGTGAGTGATATGTTGAATATGCAAGGTTTTGGGGTAATGATCGAGAATCTGAAGCACAGCCCGAAGAAAATTGTTTTTACCGAAGGAACTGATGAACGTATATTGGAAGCTTCCTCCCGTCTGTTGGCGGGGAATTTCCTGACACCGGTGCTGGTGGGGAATCCGGATGAGGTTCTTGCGGCGGCTGAGGAGTATGGTTATAATGTCCGCGGCGCGCAGATCATCGATCCGGCGAATTATGACAGGATGGACGAGATGGTGGAGATGCTGTGTGAGCTGCGCAAGAGCAAGAACATGCAGCCGGAGGAGGCACGCAAGCTTCTTAGCAAGTCCAATTATTTCGGAACCATGCTGGTGAAGATGGGTGTGGCGGATGCGCTGCTGGGCGGTGCAACCTATTCCACCGCAGACACAGTTCGTCCTGCGCTGCAGATCATCAAGACGAAGCCCGGTTACAGTGTGGTATCCTCCTGCTTCATCATGGTGCGTCCTTCTGCTACCGGTGATAACGAGGTTCTGGCGATGGGTGACTGTGCCATCAACATCAAGCCGTCGGAGGATGAGCTGGCGGAGATCGCCTGCTGTCTGGCAGACTGCGGCAAGGTATTCGGCATCGATCCCAAGGTAGCCTTCTTAAGCTATTCTACCCTGGGTTCCGGCAAGGGTGAGGATGTTGACAAGATGCGCAACGCTGCTGCGAAGGCCAAGGCGAAGCGCCCGGATCTGGCGATCGAGGGTGAGATTCAGTTCGATGCGGCCGTATCCCCCAGAGTGGCTCGTACCAAGTGCCCGGACAGCCCGGTGGCAGGTCATGCCAACACCTTTGTTTTCCCGGATATCAATGCCGGAAATATCGGCTACAAGATTGCACAGCGTCTTGGTAACTTTGATGCGTACGGTCCTATCCTCTTAGGATTGAATGCTCCCATCAACGATCTGTCCAGAGGCTGCAACGCGGAGGAGGTATACTCCATGGCGATCATCACGGCTGCTCTGGCGGATGACGACGAGGATGTGAGCGCAGAGGCAGCGACTTCACGTGAAGAGCCGCCGTTCCCCGGATTCTCTTCCTATAAGAAGATACGATAACAGCAATTATTCAGAGCCAAGGCAATTTACATAAGATATCGGAATCACGCTTGCGTGAACAAAGATATTTTTGAGGCAGAAAGGGCCTCTGTGTATTTTGCATGCCATACCAGGTGGATATTGTTCAACGTGGACGGCATGGGGATGCACAGGGGCTTTCTTTGCAAAAAATTATGGTTGATTTCTAACCGGACATATAGTATATTTTGATATAGGTATTTTCCAGAATGCAAAATTGCCCTGCACGCAGGGGGAAAGGAAGAATTTCATGCAGGAAATGGTCAAAGTAGCGGTGGATGCCATGGGCGGTGACAATGCCCCCGGCGAACTGGTGAAGGGCGCGGTGGATGCTGTTACGATGAGAAAAGAGATCAAGGTGTTTCTGGTGGGTCAGGAAGCCGTGGTTCGGGAAGAACTGGCGAAGTACACTTACCCGGAAGATCAGATCGAGGTTGTGGATGCCCCGGAAGTCATTGAGACAGCGGAGCCGCCGGTGATGGCAATTCGTAAGAAGAAGCAGTCATCCATTGTGATAGGTATGAATATGGTAAAGCAGGAGCAGGCGGATGCCTTTGTGTCAGCCGGAAGCTCCGGAGCGATTCTGGTTGGCGGACAGGTTATCGTAGGAAGGATCAAGGGAGTAGAGCGCCCGCCGTTGGCGCCGTTGATCCCTACGGAGCGCGGCGTGTCATTGCTGATCGACTGCGGAGCCAATGTGGACGCACGGCCGTCCCACCTGGTGCAGTTTGCGCAGATGGGCTCCATATACATGGAAAATGTTGTCGGTGTGAAGAAGCCGAAGGTCGCTATTGTCAACATCGGAGCAGAGGAGGAGAAGGGGAATGCCCTGGTAAAGGAGACGTTTCCTCTGCTGAAGGAGTGCCCCGGCATCAATTTCGTAGGCAGTATAGAGGCGCGGGATATTCCCCACGGGGAAGCGGACGTCATCGTCTGTGAGGCTTTTGTGGGAAATGTAATTCTGAAGCTCTATGAGGGAACTGCTTCCGCTCTGATCGGAGTGGTGAAGCAGGGTATGATGACGAGTTTAAGAAGCAAGATCGGCGCGTTATTGGTGAAGCCGGCTTTGAAGAAGTCGTTGAAGGCCTTCGACGCCTCGGCTTACGGCGGAGCGCCGTTATTGGGGCTCAAGGGCCTGGTGGTGAAGACACATGGAAGTTCAAAAGCACAGGAAGTGACGAATTCGATCATTCAGTGCGTTACCTTTAAAGAACAACAGATCAATGAGAAGATCAAGAAAAATATTGGAATATCTTCCGAGGAAGATTAGAAAGGAAAAAAGATGGAATTTGAGAAGTTGAAGAAAATTATTGCGGAAGTACTGAATGTGGATGAGGAAGAGATCACCATGGAAACGACCTTCGTGGACGACCTGGGTGCGGACTCACTGGATATCTTCCAGATCATTATGGGACTGGAAGAGGAGTTTGATATCGAGATCGCCAACGAGGATGCTGAGAAGATCGTTACCGTGGGAGATGCGGTGGAGCAGATTAAGAACGCACTCAACTAAGTTAAAAGTTCAGCCAGACCGACACCGGTTCTATAAAACGTGCTTGCACGAATTTATAGAACCGGTATCAGTCTGAGGGCGTGGGCTGAACGTCTGGAAAGTGGCAGGAAAGATGAATAACAGATTAATTGAATTTCAGGAAAAAATAGGATATCAGTTTCAAAATGTGAGACTGTTGGAGCTGGCGCTGACGCATAGCTCGTATGCAAATGAGAATCGACGGGGGCGGCTGGCGAACAATGAGCGTCTGGAATTTCTGGGAGACGCGGTGTTGGAGCTGGTGAGCAGCGACTTGTTGTATGAGAAGTATCCCCAGAGACCGGAGGGAGATCTGACGCGGATTCGTGCAAGTCTGGTCTGTGAACAGACGCTGGCATTCTGCACCAGGGAGCTGGAGCTTGGAAAGTATCTGCTTCTGGGAAGGGGCGAAGACCTGACCGGAGGGCGGGAACGGAAGTCTGTACTGTCGGATGCACTGGAGGCCGTGATCGGCGCTGTTTATCTGGATGGTGGTTTTGCTAATGCAAAAGAGTTTATTTACAAATTTGTGCTGAATGACATGGAGCATAAGCAGCTCTTTTTTGATAGCAAGACTATCCTGCAGGAAGTGGTACAGGGACAGCATGAGGGCGAGATCAGCTATCGGCTTGTGGATGAATTCGGGCCTGACCATGACAAGAAATATGTGGTGGAGGTTCGGGTAGGCGACAAGGCTTTGGGCCGTGGAGAGGGAAAAACGAAGAAGAATGCAGAGCAGGAGGCGGCATATCAGGCGTTGTTGCTTATGAAGAAAAGAGGCGTTGCGTTAGAGGGGCATGCTCACTTGGTTACCAAGGAGGAAATATGTATTTAAAAAGTATTGAGGTGCATGGTTTTAAATCCTTTGCAAATAAGATCGTATTTGAATTTCATAACGGCATCACCGGAATCGTGGGGCCAAACGGCAGCGGCAAGAGCAATGTGGCGGATGCGGTGCGCTGGGTGCTGGGAGAGCAGCGGGCGAAGCAGCTTAGAGGTGCCAGCATGCAGGATGTTATTTTTGCCGGAACGGAGAATCGTAAGCCCTTAAGCTATGCCTATGTGGCGATCACGCTGGACAATGCAGACCGGCAGTTGAATCTGGACTACAACGAGGTTACCATCGCACGTCGGGTCTATCGCTCCGGTGAGAGTGAATATCTGATGAATGGTGCACCCTGTCGCTTGAAGGACGTCAACGAACTGTTTTACGATACCGGTATCGGTAAGGAAGGTTACTCCATCATCGGGCAGGGTCAGATTGAGAAGATCCTAAGCGGTAAGCCGGAGGAGCGGCGTGAGCTCTTTGACGAGGCAGCCGGGATCGTGAAGTATAAGCGGCGCAAGGCCACCGCCCAGAAGAAGCTGGAGGACGAGCGCGCCAACCTGGTGCGTGTCAACGATATCCTGGCCGAATTGGAGAAGCAGATCGGGCCGCTGGAACGTCAGTCCGAGAAGGCGAAGATCTATCTGAAGAAAAAGGAAGAACAGAAGACCTACGATGTGAATCTTTTTCTCATGGAAGTCTCCCGCATGGAGAAGCAGCTTAATGAGGTCGGAGAGAAGATCGTCGTTGCAGATCGGGAATATCAGGATTCTAAAACCTCCTTTGAGCGCATAAAAGAACAGTATGAGAAGACGGAGCAGGATATGGAGACCCTGGAGGGGGCCATCAACCTGGTTCGGGAGGAGCTTGGCAATACCAGTGTGCTGAAGGGCAAGCTGGAGGGCCAGATCAACGTATTGAAGGAACAGATCCACGGGGCAGAGCAGAATGAGGAGCATTTTGCCAGCCGCCGGGAAGTAGTGCTCAAGGATAAGGCAGAACGGGAAAGTGAGCTCTCCGTCTATGAGGAGCAGGCGAAGGAGCTGGAGCAGCAGCTTGCTGCGGCCGGGGAGAAGCGCGACGCTGTGATGGAGCGTTATTCCAGAGTTGCCGGTGAGATTGCCCGCTGCCAGGAGGGCATAGAGCAGGGCAAGAATGAGATCATCGAGCTTCTGAATAACAAGGCCTCCACCAAGGCGCGTATGCAGCGGTATGACACCATGATGGAGCAGGTGAATATCCGCAAGGCCAAGTTGAGCAAGCGTCTTCTGGAGCGCAAGGGCGAGGAAGAGACGTTAAGCGCCATGGTGGCGGATGCAGACCGGGCATTTGAAGAGGTAAATCAGCATTATACGAAGCTGACGGAGGAGGAGCAGAGGCTTACCCTTAAGCGCCGTGAATGGCAGGAGAAGCTGGAGGAGGTTCGCCGGAAGCTGGAGGAGGATACCACAGGCTATCACAGGGAACAGTCCAGACTGGAATCCATGATGAACATTGCGGAACGCTATGACGGCTACGGCAACAGCATCCGCCGTGTCATGGAGTGTCGGGAGAAGGAACCCGGAATCCTGGGCGTTGTGGCGGATCTCATCAAGGTGGAGAAGACTTACGAGGTTGCCATCGAGACGGCTCTCGGCGGCAGCATTCAGAATATCGTTACCGCAGAGGAAGATACCGCCAAGCGCATGATTCAGTATCTGAAGCAGAACCGCTACGGGCGCGCCACATTCCTGCCGCTGACCAGCATCGGTAAGAAGGAGCCTCAGATCAACCAGAAGGCGCTGTCAGAGCCGGGTGTGATCGGTATGGGAAATACGCTTGTACATACGGAAGCGCGTTTTGAGGGGCTGGCCGGATACCTTCTGGGAAGAACCTATGTGGTGGATCATATCGATCATGCCATCGCATTGGCTCGAAAATACCAGTATTCTCTGCGGATCGTGACGCTGGAGGGCGAATCCTTAAGTCCCGGCGGATCCATGACCGGCGGTGCTTTCAAGAATACCAGCAATCTGCTGGGAAGAAAGCGTGAGATTGAGGAACTGGAGAAGAAGGTAGCACAGCGAAAGGAAGCCATCGCAGAACACCGCCGTCGGTTGGAGGACATCCAGACAGCCAGGGAGCTCTTAAAGGACGATCTCGCCAAGGTTCAGGAAGAACTGAAGGACGTGATGGTGAAGCAGAATACAGCGAAGCTGAACGCCCAGCGTGTCCGTGAGCAGAAGCAGGAAAATGACGAGAGTTATGTAGGGCTGAAGACGGAGAGCCGTGAGATCGAGGAGCAGATCCGGGAGCTGAACGAGAACAAAGAGGTCATCCGCCAGGAGATTGCCAAGGCTGATGAGCGTGAGAAGGAGATCGAGGAAGAAAATGTCCGTTTCCAGAAGATCTTAGAGGAGCAGAGTGCTCTGCAGGAGCAGGTGCAGACGGAGGTCTCCGGCGTTCAGCTGGAAGAGGCCAACATCAGCCAGAAGGCAGGCTTTGTACAGGAAAATGTAACCCGTATCCGGGGAGAGATCCGAAAACTCATGGAGGAGCTGGCCCAGATACAGGAGGACGCTTCCCAGTCCCAGGAGGACATCAAGAAGAAGCAGCATGACATCGAAGAGATCGAGAAGACCATCGCGGCTTCCGTGGAGGCCCACAGCGACCTGGAGGAAAGACTCTTAAAGCACCAGCAGGAAAAGGAAGCGATGGCAGCCAGGCAGAAGGGATTTTTCCGAAAAAGGGAGGAAATCTCAGAGCAGATCAGCAACCTGGATAAGGAGTTGTTCCGCTTGAACAACCAGAAGGAGAAGCTGACGGAGAGCCTGGAGAGCCAGAATAATTACATGTGGGAGGAGTACGAGCTTACCTACCATAATGCCATGAGCCTTCGGAACGAGGAGTATCAGAGTGCGTCACAGCTAAAGCAGTTGCTCTCTGCCGTCAAGGATGAGATCAAGAAGCTGGGCGATGTGAATGTGAACGCCATCGAGGATTACAAGAATCTGTCGGAACGTTACACCTTCCTGAAGACGCAGCATGACGACCTGGTAACGGCCGAGAAGACGTTGATGGATATCATCGAGGATCTGGACACCGGGATGCGCAAGCAGTTTATGGAGAAGTTCGCGGAGATCCAGCGGGAGTTTGACAAGGCATTTAAGGAATTGTTCGGCGGCGGAAAGGGAAGTCTGGAGCTGGTGGAGGATGAGGACATCCTGGAATGTGGAATCCGCATCATCGCCCAGCCGCCGGGAAAGAAGCTGCAGAACATGATGCAGCTGTCCGGCGGAGAGAAGTCTCTGACGGCGATCTCGCTGTTGTTCGCCATTCAGAATCTAAAGCCGTCCCCCTTCTGTCTTCTGGACGAGATCGAGGCGGCGCTGGATGATTCCAACGTGGGACGTTTTGCCCAATATCTGCATCGGCTGACGAAAAATACGCAGTTTATCGTTATCACCCACCGGCGTGGCACCATGGCGGCGGCAGACCGTCTCTACGGAATTACCATGCAGGAGAAGGGCGTATCAACCCTGGTGTCGGTGAATCTCATCGAGGAAGGGCTGGATGATTGAGCTTATAGAAAGGAACAGGGAATATGAGTGAGGAAAAGAAAGGCTTTTTCAGTCGCCTGGTGCGGGGACTGGCGAAGACAAGAGATAATATTGTAGCAGGCTTTGACTCTATTTTCAGTGGATTCTCCAGCATTGATGAGGACTTCTACGAGGAACTGGAGGAGATCCTTATCATGGGAGATATCGGGGTCAATGCAACCAATTCCATCATCGAGAATCTGAAGCAGAAGGTGAAGGAAAATAAGATTAAGGAGCCGGCAGAGTGCAAGGAGCTTCTGATGCGCAGCATCAAGGAACAGATGGATGTGGGTGAGACAGCCTATCGCTTCGAGGAGGAGACATCTGTGGTACTCGTTATCGGCGTCAACGGTGTGGGAAAGACCACCTCAGTGGGCAAGCTGGCTGGTAAGCTGAAGGATCAGGGTAAGAAGGTGATTCTGGCAGCGGCTGATACCTTCCGGGCAGCAGCCGGGGAGCAGTTGGGCGAGTGGGCTCACCGGGCAGGCGTTGACATGATCGGCGGACAAGAAGGGGCGGATCCGGCCTCCATCATCTACGATGCAGTTGCAGCGGCCAAGGCGCGGAAAGCGGACGTGCTGCTGTGCGATACGGCTGGACGTCTTCATAATAAAAAGAATCTGATGGAAGAGTTGAAGAAGATCAACCGGATTCTGGAAAAGGAATATCCGGAAGCCTTCCGGGAGACGCTGGTGGTGCTGGACGGAACCACCGGACAGAATGCGCTGGCGCAGGCCCGGCAATTTTCTCAGGTGGCGGATATCACCGGTATCATCCTTACCAAGCTGGACGGTACAGCCAAGGGCGGCATTGCGGTGGCTATCCAGTCCGAACTGGGCATCCCGGTGAAGTATATCGGCGTTGGTGAGACCATCGATGACCTGCAGAAGTTTGATGCGGATGAGTTTGTAAATGCGCTGTTCGATACTAAACCAGAGGAAGAATAAGGAGGACGACATGCTGACATTAGATAAGTTTGAGGAAGCAAGTGAGATAGTAAAGAAAGTAACACTGGAGACAAAGCTGGTGTACAGCGAATACTTAAGCGGCCAGACCGGCAACAAGGTATATCTGAAGCCGGAAAATATGCAGTACACCGGAGCTTATAAGGTGCGGGGCGCCTATTACAAGATCAGCACATTATCCCAGGAGGAGCGGGAGAAGGGACTGATCACGGCCTCTGCAGGAAACCATGCCCAGGGGGTGGCTTACGCGGCCCAGCGCTTCGGCGTGAAGGCTACCATCGTGATGCCGACAACCACACCGCTCATTAAGGTGAACCGGACCAAGGGCTATGGAGCCGAGGTGGTGCTCTATGGAGATGTCTATGATGAAGCCTGCAAGAAGGCTTACGAGCTGGCCGAGGAGCACGGATATACCTTTATCCACCCCTTCGACGATCTGGATGTGGCTGCCGGGCAGGGGACCATCGCCATGGAGATATTCAAGGAGCTTCCGCTTGTGGAATATATCCTGGTGCCCATCGGCGGAGGCGGTCTGGCGACCGGTGTGTCCACACTGGCGAAGCTCTTAAATCCCAAGATCAAGGTGATCGGTGTGGAGCCTGCGGGTGCTAGCTGTATGAAGGCTTCCTTCGAGGCAGGAAAGGTAGTCACACTTCCTTCCGTCAACACCATTGCTGACGGTACGGCGGTAAAGACCCCAGGGGAGAAGATATTCCCATACATACGTGAGAATCTGGATGATATCATCACGGTGGCGGACGACGAGCTGATCGTGGCGTTTCTTGATATGGTGGAGAACCACAAGATGGTGGTGGAGAACTCCGGGCTTCTGACGGTGGCGGCACTGCGTCACCTGGATGTGAAGGATAAACGTATCGTGTCCATCTTAAGCGGCGGAAACATGGATGTGATCACCATGTCCTCTGTGGTACAGCAGGGACTGATCTTCCGTGACCGTATCTTCACGGTGTCCGTATTGCTCCCGGATAAGCCCGGCGAGCTGAGCAAGGTGGCAGGGATCATCGCCGGAGAGCAGGGGAACGTCATCAAGCTGGAGCACAACCAGTTTGTCTCCACCAACCGCAGCGCAGCTGTGGAGCTGCGCATCACACTGGAGGCCTTTGGCACCCAGCACAAGGAACAGATCATCAATGCACTGGAAGAGAAAGGCTATAAGCCGAAGCTGGTGCAGGCAAAACTATAACGTAATATAACATTTCAGCCAGACCGAAGGTTTCTTTGCGATACTAGCTTTTCTTAGTGAGCGTCAGCGAGCTTAGAAAAACTTATGCAGAGTAATGGGCGTGTGCTGAACTGCTTTTTTAACCGATATTCGTCTCCGGCAGAATCTTCAAGAACTCTTCCGTGGAGGCGGATATGGGAAGCGCTGTGTTGACGGCAGCAATCATCTGGCGGGCAGGCAGCGGCTCCCTCATTTTCAGTATATACAGATCCTGCAGATTCCCATTCAGGCAATAATCCGGGATGAATGCGATGCCTAAGCCGATCCTTGCCAGGTCGATGAGCAGATCATTGCTGCTTAATTCGATTTCGGGAATCAGCTCTAGCTGGTGCTGCAAGAACAGATTGTGCAGGAATTCACTGGTAGTGCTGTTCCGGTCCAGCATAAGGATGGGGTATTGCCGCAATTCCTCAAACGCGATCTCATGCTGCTTCAGATTGAAGTAGGCGGGATTGGCGATAAACACATCCCGGAAGCTCTGCACGGTCTTCTGGATGAAGGACGGGTTCAGGTTGGGATTGGGGGCATTGCTGATGATCAGATCCACCTTGCCCTGTTCCAGTAGTTCTACGCATCTTAGTGAGGTACCGTTGGTTACCTTGATGGGAACCGTGGGGAACTTCTTGTGGAATTGCTTTAAATAAGGAACCAGAAAATAGCGGCAGATGGTATCGCTGGCACCGATGTGTAGCTGGCCGAGACCCAGGGTGGCATCCATCAGTTGGTTTTCACCACGCATGATCAGGTTCATGGCAGGTTCCACGTGCTTTAAGAGGAGCTTGCCGGCGGGGGTGAGCTGCACCCGCTTGGTGCTTCGGATAAACAGCGGCTTCTCCAGCTTCCGTTCCAGTGTTTTGATGGACTGGCTAACAGCAGACTGGGAGATGAACAGCTTCTTGGAGGCTTCGGAGAAGCTTAAAGTGGTGGCTACGTAGTAGAATACCTTGTACAGTTCGTAATTGATGTCCATAGGAATCCGTCCTTTCTGGCAGTAAGAATAATCGTTTCGGGGCAGGTCAACCGAAAGAAATTTCAATAGGTTATAGAATAATTATAAGTGTTGGTTATAAATGTGTCAATGGGGAAGTGTGGTTTTTCGCATGTGCGTTAGAAGGGCATTGAACTGCAACTAATAAGAATACTTTATAGAAAAAATTAATTATATTAATTATGCTAATCCTCAAAACTGTGGTAGTATTAGAATAGATAATCACAAGGAGGATTCCCAATGAGTACAGTAAAACGCATTTATGTAGAAAAGAAATCTCCGTATGCCGTTCAGGCAAAAGAACTTGCCGGCGAGATCAGAAGCTATCTCGGGATCAAGACCATCACCAATGTGAGGGTGCTGATTCGGTATGATATAGAAAATATTTCCGAAGAAACTTATCGGAAGGCTTTGGGAACCGTGTTTTCCGAGCCTCCTGTAGACGATGTGTACGAGGAAAGTTTCGACTTAAAGGGCGGCGTAGCTTTCAGCGTGGAGTTTCTGCCGGGCCAGTTTGATCAGCGGGCAGATTCCGCGGAGCAGTGTGTGAAGCTGCTGAATGAGAATGAGGAGCCTATCATCCGCACAGCAACCACCTATGTGCTGGAGGGAGAGATCACAAAGGAGCAGCTTGATGCGGTGAAGAACCACTGCATCAATCCGGTGGATTCCCGGGAAACGGGAATGGAGAAGCCAAAGACGCTGGCACAGAGCTTCCCGGAGCCGGCAGACGTGAGGATCTTTGAACATATGCCGGGGAAGGAAGACTTTATTGATATGCCCGAAAGTCAACTGAAGGAACTGTACGATTCCCTGAATCTGGCTATGACCTTCAAGGATTTCCTGCATATTCAGAATTATTTTCGAAAGGAAGAAAAGCGTAATCCTTCCATGACGGAGATCCGCGTGCTGGATACCTATTGGTCGGATCATTGCCGACACACGACCTTTTCCACGGAGCTTACGGACGTGACCTTCGGAGAGGGGTATTATCGGAAACCCATGGAGGAGACCTACGAGGATTATCTTGCCACTCATAAGGAGATGTATCAGGGACGCGATGATAAGTTTGTCTGCCTGATGGATCTGGCGCTGATGGCTATGAAGCGTCTGAAAAAGGAGGGCAAGCTTCAAGATCAGGAGGAGTCGGATGAGATCAATGCCTGTTCTATTGTAGTGCCGGTGGAAGTGGATGGCGAAACCGAGGAATGGCTGGTGAACTTCAAGAACGAGACGCATAACCATCCGACGGAGATCGAGCCCTTTGGTGGTGCGGCCACTTGTCTGGGAGGCGCTATCCGGGATCCTCTGTCCGGGCGTACTTATGTGTATCAGGCCATGCGTGTGACCGGAGCCGCAGATCCAACGGTTGATCTTAAGGATACCCTGGCGGGCAAGCTTCCCCAGAAGAAGCTGGTACGGGAGGCGGCTCATGGCTACAGCTCCTACGGCAACCAGATCGGTCTGGCAACCGGCTATGTGAAGGAAATCTATCACCCCGATTATGTGGCAAAGCGCATGGAGATCGGTGCAGTTATGGGTGCTGCGCCCCGGCGTGCCGTACAGCGGCTGACCTCCGATCCCGGCGATATCATCATCCTGCTGGGCGGGCGTACCGGGCGGGATGGCTGCGGCGGAGCAACCGGTTCCTCCAAGGCTCATACCACACAGTCCATCGATACCTGCGGCGCGGAGGTTCAGAAGGGTAATCCGCCCACGGAGCGGAAGCTTCAGCGGCTGTTCCGCCGGGAAGAAGTGGCGCATATCATCAAGAAGTGCAATGATTTTGGCGCGGGTGGCGTGTCCGTAGCCATCGGTGAGCTGGCGGACGGTCTTAGAGTCTGCCTGGACAAGGTTCCCAAGAAATATGCCGGTCTTGACGGTACCGAGATCGCTATCTCCGAATCCCAGGAGCGCATGGCTGTGGTGGTGGCACCGGAGGATGTGGAGAAGTTCTTAGCCTATGCGGCAGAGGAGAATCTGGAGGCTGTGGAGGTCGCGGTGGTGACCAAGGAGCCCCGACTGGTGCTGGAGTGGAGAGGCAAGGAGATCGTGAATATCTCCAGAGCGTTTCTTGATACCAACGGTGCCCATCAGGAAACGGCTGTGGCCGTGGACATTCCGGCGCAGGAGGATAACTTTTTTGCAAAAAAAGAAATAAAAGGCGTGGAGGAAGCTTTGGAGAAGGGCGACGTGAAGACGGCCTTCATGAAAACGCTGGGAGATCTGAATGTGTGCTCCCAGAAGGGACTGGTGGAGCGATTTGACAGTTCCATCGGCGCAGGAAGCGTATGTATGCCTTACGGCGGAAAATATCAGCTTACCGAGACACAGAGCATGGTGGCGAAGCTTCCGGTGCAGAAGGGCAGCTGCGATACCGTGACTATGATGGCCTACGGCTTTGATCCGTATCTGTCCTCCTGGAGCCCCTATCATGGTGCTGTGTATGCGGTGCAGGAATCTGTGGCCAGAATCGTGGCAGCTGGCGGAGATTACAGGAAGATCCGCTTCACGTTCCAGGAGTATTTTCGCAGGATGAGCGAGGAACCAAGGCGCTGGAGCCAGCCGGTGGCTGCACTGCTGGGCGCATACCGTGCGCAGATCGGCTTCGGCCTTCCGTCCATCGGTGGTAAGGATTCCATGTCCGGCTCCTTCAATGACATCGACGTGCCGCCGACGCTGGTATCCTTTGCAGTGGACGTGGCAAAGGAAAAGGATATCATTACGCCGGAATTCAAGACTCCGGGAAATAAGCTTGTCTACTTTAAGATTCAGAAGGATGCTTACGATCTGCCGGATTATGCCCAGGCGATGAAGCTGTATGAGACAATCCATACATTGATCGGAGAGGGCGCCATTGTGTCCGCTTATGCCCTGGATGGCAAGGGAATTGCAGCTGCAGTCTGCAAGATGGCTTTCGGCAATAAGCTGGGCGTTCGCATTGACGCTGCGGTTGGCGCAGATGAGCTGTTTGCACCGGGCTTCGGCGATCTGGTGGCCGAGGTGGCGGCAGACAAGGTGGCGAGAGGACTTGCGGCTGGAAAACATGCGGATACAGCGGAGAATGGGCATGCAGTGGAGACTGGATATCAAGTCATCGGCGAAATAACCAGTGATGGAAAGCTTTCCTACGGGGCAATGGAGATCTCCGTCGACGAAGCCCTGGACATCTGGACGAAGCCGCTGGAGAAGGTCTTCCCGACCCATGCGACTGTTGATACAGACCGGGTAGATACCGGACTTTACGATACAAAGGACATTTATATATGCAAAAATAAAGTGGCAAAGCCGACCGTATTTATTCCAGTATTCCCGGGCACCAACTGTGAATATGACAGTGCAAGAGCCTTTGAACGCGCCGGAGCGGATACCATTGTGAAGGTATTTCGCAATCTTGATGCAGCCGGGATACGGGATTCCGTGGACGAATTCGTAAGGGCCATCGATCAATCCCAGATCATCATGTTCCCCGGCGGATTCTCCGCAGGCGATGAGCCGGAGGGAAGCGCCAAGTTCTTCGCTACAGCTTTCCGCAATGCGAAGATGGCGGAGGCGGTGAACCGCTTGCTGACAGAGCGGGATGGCCTGATGCTGGGCATCTGCAACGGCTTCCAGGCATTGATCAAGCTGGGACTTGTCCCCTACGGCGAGATCACCCAGCAGACAGCGGATTCGCCCACGCTGACTTACAATACCATCGGACGCCACATCTCCAAGATGGTCTACACCAAGGTGGTTTCCAACAATTCTCCCTGGCTGGCCCAGGCGGAGCTTGGCAAGGTCTACACCAGTCCGGCTTCTCACGGGGAGGGACGCTTTGTAGCACCTAAGGAATGGCTGGATCGTCTCTTTGCCAACGGCCAGGTGGCAACCCAGTATGTCAACGAGGCGGGCGAACCCACCATGGACGAGGAGTGGAACGTCAACGGCTCCTACGCAGCCATCGAAGGAATTACCAGTCCGGACGGCCGTATCCTGGGCAAGATGGCGCATGCGGAGCGTCGGGGCAGGAGCGTCGCCATCAATATCTACGGAGAGCAGGATCTTCGCCTGTTTGAAAGTGGCGTAGCGTACTTTAAATAGAAGATGTCGGAAAATATTTGAAAAAAGTTGGAAAAGCCTGTCAACTGAAATGAAAAAAATTCTTGACTTTTGCTTGCTGTGCTAGTATACTATAGAAGTCGGTCAGCGAAAACCGATGAATATAGGATGGCGGAATAGCTCAGTTGGCGAGAGCACACGGTTCATACCCGTGGTGTCGTGGGTTCAAATCCCTCTTCCGCTACGAAGAAAACCCCGGAGAATCAAGCGATTCCGGGGTTTTTGTTTTCCTCATGATTTATACCGCGGATGTTATTTATACCGGATTTATACCATTATTTTCGGTAAAGTGTATTCGCTACGGCATTAGAGGCTTTCCTGTCCGGCCCCTTCATGAGATGGGCGTATATGTTTTGCGTAGTAGATACCTGCGCGTGACCCAGTCGGTTCGATATTGTGACGATATCGATGTTGGATGCATAGAGCAGGGAAGCTTGACTGTGCCGGAACTTATGTGGGTATATATGGGGGAGGTTATATTTTTCCTCGAATCCGGCTAACCAGTGACTTAGAGAAGATGGATTCATGACGTGGATAAAATCTTCTTGTACGAATATGTAGCCTTTGGGGTTAAGTTCACGATAGGCATCCATAGAGCCGTACATCATGACGGCATATTCATCCATCCTGGTAATATAGTCCCGCAAGGGAGACAGCACTTCATATGATACGGAAATAATGCGTCCGTGCCCGCTTTTGGGCGTGTCATCATATAATCCCAGTTCGTCATCCCATTGTATGTTATGGCAAATTTCAATCGCGCCGGTATCCCAGTCAATATCCTCCCTGCAGATCCCCGTCAATTCGCCTCGCCGTATGCCGAGATCGATCAACAGATAGAGCATAATCCTGTATTTTTCATAACGGACAGGAGTATTCTCCAACGCCTCCCGGATTTTAAGAATATCTTCAATGTCAAAAAAATCTGCTTTCTTTTTTTCAACAGCAGGCGGTTTGGCATTTTTTGCAGGGTTTTTCTTAATCACGCCTTCATCTTCGGCGCACTGGAGGATGACGTGTATCATGTCATGATAATTATGTATCGTTTTTGCCGACAATCCGGTATCGTCGTTCCCGAGCGTTATAAAATGAAATGCTGACTCTGTTTTTATATTGAGCGCTGCCACTATTTTTTCAGCCGATTCAACGGATATATGTTTCCCGGTCAGCGCTGCACGAAGTGTGGCATCTGATACGCCAGAAGCAGCACAAAGGTTTTTGCTGAGGGCGTAAAAGGATTTCTTTAATTCCTTCAAATGTTCTGGATCCTTGGCGACAGCTTTTATGTCCCTTCGGACACCAGGCTTCTGTAGTTCCAGGTACATTTTGTTTATGTCAGTCGGCGTTAAGTCAACGATGCGGATATCGCCAATGTACTGATTGACCCGCTTTAAATCATTTTTATACCGTTTGCTGGTTTTCTTTTTGTTATCTCTGACAGATAGAGCCATGTAATATTCTGCGTATTCCCGAAAAGTACGTTTATCGTTAAAATGGTTCCCAGAGCTGCATTCTGCTTCAAATCGCCCAACCTCTTTCCTAAGTGCGTTCTCTATGGCTTTTTTGGACTTGTAGCCATCTGGAACCTTCCAGCTTTTGCAAAAAGGTTTTAATTTTTTTCCGGAAGAATCATAGCCTCTTGATACTTGGATTTGATAGGAAATGATCTTCCCCTCTTTGTTCTGATATGGAATTACTTTTGCCATAATATATCATCCTCCTTAAAATTGGGTATAAAAATAGTAACAGTTCAGCCTTGTAACGAAATCAACAAAAAAAGTTAGAGTAAAAATGCT
>CAVGED010000032.1:0-10200 GCA_963628035.1 Paludibacteraceae bacterium | reverse complement strand
CTAAAGAAAAGAAAAATGGATACAATTGAAAATGTAAAGAAGTTGTTTATGGGTACACCGGCTATATTTTAGCCGGTGCAATGCTCGTTGTTCTAGTTACAAGGCTGAACTGTTACGCGAAAAATGCTGTCGTGTCAAGTTATCCTTGAATTTTGTCAGTAACTGGTATATGATTATTTCAGTGTCACAAAGCTCTATCCATGTTTTTACAAATAGGAGGTATTCCCATGCGACATTTAATGAGTCCTCTGGACCTATCCGTCCAGGAACTGGACCATCTTCTGGCGCTGGCGGGCGACATTGAGAGGAACCCGCAGAAGTACGCCCACGCCTGTGCAGGCAAGAAGCTGGCCACCTGTTTCTACGAACCCAGCACCAGGACGAGGCTTTCCTTCGAGGCCGCTATGTTGAACTTAGGCGGCAGCGTATTAGGCTTCTCCAGTGCCGACAGCAGCTCCGCTGCCAAGGGTGAAAGTGTTTCCGATACGATCCGCGTAATTTCCTGTTATGCCGATATATGTGCCATGCGCCACCCTAAGGAGGGCGCACCTCTCGTTGCTTCCCAGAAGTCCAAGATTCCCGTGATCAACGCCGGTGACGGCGGCCATCAGCATCCCACCCAGACATTGACTGATCTTATGACGATTCGTTCTCTGAAGGGACACCTGGGCGATCTGACCATCGGCCTGTGCGGCGACCTGAAGTTCGGGCGCACCGTCCATTCCCTGATCCATGCGCTGATCCGCTATCCGAACATCCGGTTCGTTCTGATCTCGCCGGAGGAGCTTAAGGTTCCCGGCTATATCCGGGACGACGTGCTCAATAAGAACCACATCCCCTACACGGAGGCGGAGCGGCTGGAAGACGCCATGGCAGACCTGGATATCCTGTACATGACGAGAGTCCAGAAGGAACGTTTTTTCAATGAAGAAGATTATGTGCGCATGAAGGATTTCTACATTCTGGACAAGACGAAGATGGCTCTGGCCAAGGAGGACATGCTGGTGCTCCATCCACTGCCCCGCGTTAATGAGATCTCCGTGGAGGTGGATGATGACCCAAGAGCGGCGTATTTCAGACAGGCGCAGTACGGCGTCTACGTGCGTATGGCCCTGATCCTTACATTATTGGAGGTGGAAGTATGTTAAACGTTGGTGCGATTTCCGAAGGCTTTGTGCTGGATCACATCCAGGCCGGCATGAGCCTGCAGCTCTATCACGATCTGAAGCTGGACGAGCTGGACTGCTGCGTTGCCATCATCAAGAATGCCCGCAGCAACAAGATGGGGAAGAAGGACATCCTGAAGGTGGAATGTGACCCCAGCGCCCTGAACCTGGACGTTCTCGGCTTTATCGACCATAACATCACCGTGAATATCATCAAGGGCGAAAAGATCGTGGAGAAGAAGGTTCTGACGCTCCCCAAGGAGATCAAGAACATCATTAAGTGCAAGAATCCCCGGTGCATCACCTCCATCGAGCAGGAGCTGGATCAGATCTTCGTGCTGACCGACCTGGAGAATGAGGTCTATCGGTGCAAGTATTGCGAGGAGAAGTATAAGGGGCATAAAAAGGTAAGGTAAAGGAGTCGCAAAATGAAGCAGAAATTTCAGCAGTTTATGTCGGGGCGCTATGGCGCTGACCAGCTTTCCAGGCTTCTGATGGTGATAACCCTGGTGGTGCTGGTCTTGTCCATGTTCCGTCCCCTCCGTTTTCTCTATATCGTGGCCATGGTGCTTCTGGTCTATACGTACTTCCGCATGTTCTCCCGGAACATTGAGAAGCGGTACGCCGAGAATCAGAAGTATCTGAACTGGAAGTACCGCCTCGTGGTGAAGAAGAATCAGCGCAAGAAGCGCTGGGCGCAACGGAAAACCTATCATTTCTATAAGTGCCCGAACTGCAAGCAGACCGTGCGTGTTCCCAGAGGAAAAGGGAAGATCTGCATCACCTGCCCGAAGTGCCGGACAGAATTTGTAAAGAAAAGTTAGCTATTCACAGCCACGCATATATAAAAGGGAGATTCATCGAGTTCGCTCGTAAGAATCTCCCTTTTAGTATATGCGTGACTGGAATCAGGAACCTCCACCAACATAAGCAAAAGTGTTAATGTCCTTTTATGAGATCACATTTACCCGCTTCGCGATATTTTCCTTCGCCTTCGGTTCCGGTTCTTCCACGATGCCGCCGAAGGGCATCTGCGCCAACAGCACATAGCTGTCCGGCACATGCACCAGTTCCCGTACCATCTCGTCGATCACCGGGTTATAGTGCTGCAGGGATGCACCGATCCCCAGCTCCCGCAGTCCGCTCCAGATGGATAGCTGCAGCATGCCGTTGGCCTGATTGGCCCATACCGGGAATTTATCGGCGTACGTTGGGAACTGCTGCTGCATTGCCTCCACTACTGAACTGTCATAGAAGTACAGCACCGTTCCGGCACCAGCCTTAAAGCTGTCGATCTTCTCTCGTGCAACCGCTCCGCCAAACACTTCATAGATGCTGTCCCAAAGCTGATCCTGCTTGTCCCCAAGCATGACGACCAGGCGTGCACTCTTCATATTGAAGGCGTCCGGCACCAGCTCCGTCACTTCCCGGATCATCGCGAGCACTTCGTTCTCCGATACCGGCAGTTCTTTCTTGATATTGTAATAGCTTCTTCTTTTCTCCAGAACTTCTCTTATTTTCATATTCCATTCCTCCTATGCTTTGATTAGAATTAGTTTTTATGTTCTTATTATAGCAAATAGACATTATATTTCAATGGAATATGCGTATTTTCAGATTTCTTAGCGTTGTCTTGTCGTGGGAATAATAGAAAGCCTCAGCAAAAACTGCTGAGGCTCTCTATTTAAGCAGAACGATAAGCCGGGTTATGTCATTGGATGATCATCTATCTAGGATAACTGTCGCCAGTTACCTCAAGCAACCAACCTGAAGCTGGCGGGCCGCGTCATCGCTTCTATTCGGTCTTGCTTCGGATGGGGTTTACATGTGCCCCGTCTGTTACCAGACGGGCGGTAGTCTCTTACACTGCCCTTCCACCCTTACTGGCATAATTGCACGGTAGCTCGAATTCGCCTCTTAGAGGCTTCTTCTCGCTATCGGGCTCGTAGCCAGCGGTTTATTTCTGTTGCACTGTCCTTAGAGTCGCCTCCACCGGCCGTTAACCGGCATCCTGCCCTGTGAAGCCCGGACTTTCCTCACCTGCGGTCTTTCGACACTTGCAGCCGCGATCATCTGTTCCACTCTGCGGGCTTTCACCCGACTATTTAGTTTTACCCTAAAATGAAGAAAAAAGCAAGCACTTTCTACGCAACAGTTCAGCCAGACCGAAAATGGGCATGGGCTGAACTGTTACTTTCCCCCTACACCGAGAATACGCCCCCGCCGATAAATTCCCGCAGAATGGAGTTCTTCTCCACATCCTCGCTGGGAACCGGAAGGAAATAATCCAGGAATTTTAAGAGACGCTTGGCCTCCTGGTACTCCGGGCAGTCCTTATCGATACGGAACAGCAGCGGCTCCGCATACTGCTTCAAGACCGCGATCTCATAGATCAGTGCGGAGTTGAACATGATATCCGCCTGCTCCTGGAAGGGGAAGATATGCTTCTCCTCACCGCGGCGCACGGAATCCCAGCGGGCAAAAGTCTCCTGCGCTGTAGTATTCCTGGTCCGTGCATCCCGCACCATGCGGCGGATCAGCCGCCCATCCGTGGTGGACAGGTTGTTGTGCTCGTCGATGTTCAACTGGGTCAGCGCGCTGATATAGATCTTCAGCTTGCTGGACTTAGGCAGCGAATAGGACAGCATATCATTGAGCCCGTGGATGCCCTCGATCACCAGGATATCGTTCTTTCCGAGCTTCCTGGTGTTGCCCCGGTACTCCCGCTTTCCGGTCTTAAAATTGTAGGTGGGCATAGCCACCTCTTCCCCATTGAGAAGTGCAGTCATGTCATGGTTAAAAAGCTCGATATCCAGCGCTTCCAGGCATTCGTAATCATATTCCCCGTTCTCGTCCTTCGGCGTGTCCACACGGTTCCGATAATAATCGTCCAGAGCGATGGGATGCGGATGCAGCCCCTGCGCCATCAACTGAATGGACAGTCTGTGGGAGAAGGTCGTCTTCCCCGAGGAAGAAGGTCCTGCGATCATCACGAACTTCTTGGACTCCTGCGAAGCAATGTTCTCTGCGATCTGACCGATCCGCCGCTCCATCAGCGCCTCCTGGACCAGGATCACATCCTGGATCCTGCCCTGTGTGATTGCGTCATTCAAGGCCCCGACCGTTCCGATTCCAAGCATTTCGCCCCAATCGGCTGCCTCCTTCAATACCCCAAACAGCTTATTGGAAGGCTGAAATTCCTCCACCCGTCTGGAATCCTTGCTGGGGAAGATCAGCACAAAGCCTGTAGCATAGGCCTGCAGATCGAAATACTTCAGATATCCCGTATCCGGCACCATATATCCGTAAAAATAATCCGTATAATTTCCGATACTGTAGATATTCACCTGGGAGCTTCGCCGATAGCGGAACAGACGCTCCTTCTCCTTCATTCCAAGCTCCGCGAACAGCTTCACTGCTTCCTCCGTGTGGATGGTTCTCTTCTTGATGGGCTGGCGCTCCTCGGCGATCTTAAGCATCTCTGCCTTCAGTTCCGCAAGATACTCCTCCGTAACAACCACATCCTCCGGCAGCTCACAATAGTAGGACTGACTGATGGAATGGAGCACCTTCACCGTTGTCTGCGTCCCATTCCTTTTTCCAAGATTGTAAACCGCCCGCTGCATCAGAAGTGTCAGGCTGCGCCGGTACGCACGCTGACCGTCCCGATCCTTGGTCGTCACAAACGAGACCTTCCCGTCACCCGGAATCTCCTTGTACAGCTCCTTCAGATGTCCCTGAAAGCATGCCAGCACGATATCATCGCTGTAGTCCTTCTGAAACTGCTGCGCCACCTCCAGAAACGTGGTATGCTCAGGATATTCATACACCTTTTCTCCGATTGTCAGTTGATACATTCTTATTGCCTCCTGTCAATTTCTATGTCACTATAATTCACGAATTGCCCTGCCACCAGTTGCTGTAATTAGTAACCGCTTCCAGGGATTTTCGCGCGCATCATATATATTGAAACGGCGGCTTCGGCGCCTGTGCGATCACAACAAGTTCCGGCAGCTGCTCTTCCAGATATTTCTTCATGTACGGTATAAATATCTGCTCCAGCCCGTAATGTCCGGCATCGATCACTGCCATTCCCCGGGCCACCGCATCGATTCCCTCATGATGGTCAATATCCCCGGTGATCAGCACCTGCGCGCCCTTCTTCAAAGCGTCCTCGATCACGCTCTTACCGGATCCCGGACAGACGGCGGCGCACTGCACCCGCATGTCCAGCTCACCGAATACCTTCACTCTATCGAGTCCAAAGGAGCGCTTCGTCAGTTCCGCACATTCCCCAAGCGTCATCTCACAGGGCAGCGAACCGATCTTGCCGATTCCGATGGTACGCATACCAACGGAGCCTTCCGTCTTGCTGACTGCTCCCTCCGGCAACGCAGATCCCGCCTTGCTGGCCGTACTCTCCGGTAGCGCAAAGCTCTCCGGCATCATTCCCGTCTCCTGCAATACCGCCATATTCGACAGTCCCAAACGCTCAGCAGCCAGATCTGCCATGGCGGCCACGTCAAAATTCGTATGCATGGCATAATACGCCACATCATGCCGGATCAATTCCAGAACCCTTCGCCCGATGAAATCCTCACTGTTCACCTGCCGGATTCCCTTAAAGATCAGCGGGTGGTGGGTCAGCAACATATCTGCCTGTGCCTCCACCGCTGCCGCAATAGCCTCATCGGTGGCATCCAGAGCGATGTATACGGTATGAACTTCCTTCTCCATACTGCCAGCCAGCAGTCCCGCATTGTCCCAGCTGCACGCCATAGACTCCGGGAACTGCTGCTGCAAAAGCCCAATAATATCCCTGCACTTCATTATAATGACTCCTTCTTATATTGTTGTTCGCAACCTAGTGGCGCACGCTCCGAACGGAAGATTTCTCTAAGCGAACCTTTTAGCAGAGGCGCTTTTAGTGTAGATGAAATCCAGCCCTTACGGAGACTTAGACGTGAGGGCCACACCCCGAATGTCTTAGTCGCAGTTAGGGATTAGTTCATCGGAGCGTTGCCTCCAGTTCGCGTGAGAACTCTTCCGTTCGGAGCGTCTATGCGCCTGCTCTACTGCGAACCGCAACTCAAAATTTCGTCAACACCTGCCGGATCCCCGCAATCTCTTCCGTCAGCTCCCGCTCCCGCTGCTCTCTCCGGGCTGCCTGATCTGACAACATCGTTTCTTCACGCGCCGCATGTTCCGATAACACTTCTTTTACGCACGCTTCCGGCCCGGAGCTTTGGATCTGATCCAGTATACGCTCCTTCTGCTTAAGCTGCCACTGCAGGAACTCTTTCAGCACCGGATGCCGCTCTCTCAGCAGGAGCGATCCGTAACGAAGCTCCTGCTCCGTATAATAAAGCGTCTCCTCACCGGCGCTGTCCTTCCCGCACACATCATCCAGAGCTTTACCGTTCTCCCGGCGCACATCATCCGGCTCTTCACTGTCCTCCCGGCGCACATCGCCCAGTACTGCACAGCCCTTCTGCACCTTCATCATGGGATAGTACTTCCCATCCTCTTCTACCATATTCTCCGACAGTAGCCGGAAATCATGCGTCACAAGGTACCTGCGGAACTCGTACAGCTCCGACTGTGGCTGGAGCACCAGGATCGTGTCCGGACTTATCACAGCCTGTCCCGCCTCCAGAATCCCGCTCATGGTAGCTCCGCCCATGCCGGCGATGACGATCACCTGCGCCTCGTCTCTATGTAACGCGGCCAGGCCATCTGAAAGCCTTGTCTCTATGTAAGCCCCCAGCTGATGTTCCCTGATATGCTCCTGCGCCCGCTGTAAGGGTCCCGTCCGTACGTCCATGGCAATTGCCCGCTTCGCAATCCCCTGCTCCACCAGCCAGATCGGGAGGTATCCATGATCCGTCCCCACATCTGCCACGCACTTGATCTCCAGCGTTTTCGTCCGCTCCGGCTCATCCGCCACAGACTTCCCGCCATGTTCCATCCTGCCTGCCGCCAGTTCAGCCACTGCCTGCAATCGTTTTGATAACTGTATCATATTACTCCAGATAATCCTTCAGCTTACGGCTTCTGCTGGGATGGCGGAGCTTACGAAGCGCCTTGGCCTCGATCTGCCTGATCCGCTCCCTGGTCACATTGAATTCCTTGCCGACCTCCTCCAGCGTCCGCGCTCTCCCGTCGTCCAGACCAAACCGCAGGCGCAATACCTTCTGCTCCCGCTCGGTCAATGTTCCAAGAACCTCCTTCAACTGCTCCTTTAAGAGCGTAAAAGCTGCCGCATCAGCCGGAGCAGGTACATTGTCATCCTCGATGAAATCGCCCAGATGGCTGTCCTCCTCCTCACCGATGGGGGTCTCCATAGACACCGGCTCCTGGGAGATCTTTAAGATCTCACGCACACGCTCCACCGGCATATCCATCTCCGCAGAGATCTCCTCCGGGGTAGGTTCACGCCCCAGCTCCTGCAGGAGCTGTCTGGACACCCGGATCAGCTTGTTGATGGTCTCCACCATATGAACCGGGATACGGATCGTACGCGCCTGATCCGCGATGGCTCTGGTGATGGCCTGACGGATCCACCAGGTCGCATAGGTGCTGAACTTATAACCCTTGCGGTAGTCGAACTTCTCCACCGCCTTGATAAGTCCCAGATTTCCCTCCTGGATCAGATCCAGGAACAGCATGCCGCGGCCAACGTAGCGCTTGGCGATGCTGACCACCAGACGCAGGTTCGCCTCTGCCAGACGCTTCTTCGCATCCTGATCGCCCAGCTCCATACGCTTGGCAAGCTCGATTTCTTCATCCGCACTCAGAAGCGGCACCTTGCCGATCTCCTTTAAGTACATGCGGACCGGATCCTCAATGCTGATACCGTCCGGCACGGAGAGGTCGATCTTCTCAACCTCCACCTCATCCTCGTCGCTTAAGACGATATCATCCACATCGGGCTCCAGATCATCATCCGCCTCGGCAATACGAAGCACATCGATGTTGTGGGCTTCCAGGAAATCAAGGATCTTCTCGAATTTCTCTGCATCCAGCTCCATGTCCTTGAAAAAGTCATTGATCTCCTGATATTCAAGGATATTCTTTTTCTTTTTGGCAAGCGCCAGCAATTCCTGCAGCTTTTCGCTAAATTTTACTGCTTTTTCTTCCATTTTGCTTCATCCTTCCATATATTGTTTCTATTTTGTCCTTAATTGATAGAAATATGCAATTTCTGTATATTCTGCAGCTGCTGCTTATCCTGCACCAGCCTCCGCAGGCCGTCCATATCCGCCGGATCCAGGTGCTTCGTGCGGTAAGCAATGCTGTTTTGCTTGATGCGGAAGATCGTCTCCCGAAGCGCCTTCTCCCGTTCCTGTACCGTCAAGGTCTCGCTCAGCTGCGTGTGGAACATGGAGGCTACCTTGCGCTGCTGCTCCTCGTCCTCAAACATACTGACAATTTTCGCCGGATTCACATTTCCTTCTTCATATTGTGCGAACAGGATCCGGGCGGTTTCCCCATAGATCTCCTCGGTAAAATCCTCCGGCCCAATATAGGGGCGAACCACTTCAAACAGGTGGGGATCCTCGACAAGCCAGGTCAATAGCAGCCGCTGGGACTTCTCCATTCCATCCTCCTGCTTCCTGCTCTCATGGACTCCGCTCTTTAAGGGCTTTCGCTCTCCGGTGACACCCTTCTTTAACGCCATATGATTGACCAGCTTCTTCAGATTCTCGAAGCCTGTCTGATATCTGGCCGCCACCGCCTCGATGTAATTGTTGCGTTCCAGCTCCTCGTCAAACTCCAGAAGCTTCTCCGCCACGGCATTGTAGAATGCGGTCTTCCCTTCCGGGTCCTTCAGATTATAATTCTGCTCCAAAACGGAGACTTCAAACAGAAAACTGTTCTGCGCCTGGTCGATACGCTCCTGGTACGCCTCCGCCCCCAGCGCCTTGATAAATTCATCCGGGTCCTTGTAGGGCTTCATATTGATGACCCTGGCGGTAAGTCCGGCCTCCTTCAGGATGGGGATTGCCCGAAGCGCCGCCTTGATCCCGGCACCGTCACTGTCGAAGGTCAAAAGCACCTCCTTGGTATAGCGCTTCAGGAGATTGGCATGTCCCGGTGTAAAGGCTGTCCCCAGGGACGCCACCGCGTTGTCGAAGCCCGCCTGGTGCAGCGCGATCACATCCATATAGCCCTCACACAGCAGCATCTGGGGTCTTCGGGAGCTTCTGGCGAAGTTCAGACCGTACAGGTTCCTGCTCTTATCAAAAACCATGGTCTCCGGGGAGTTCAAGTACTTCGGCTCCCCTTCTCCCATCACCCGTCCGCCGAAGCCAATGACACGGTGATTGGCATCCATAATGGGAAACATGGCACGGTTCCAGAACTTGTCGTAGCCGCCCCGCTTCTCGTCGATGGTTACAAGGCCGGAATCCTTCAAGATCTCATCCTCATAGCCCTGCTGCCGGAGATATCGGTACAGGTCGTCGCTGAACTTGTTGGAATAGCCCAGCCCAAACTTGCGCATGGTCTCCGGGGTCAGCTCACGCCCTGTAAGATACGCCATGGCATGCTTGCCCTGCTCCATCCGAAGCTGCGCGTAGAAGTACTTGGCGGCCACCTTGTTGATTTCTAAGATCCTGCTCCTTCTGTCCGACTGGGCACGCTCCTGCGCGGTCATCTCCTGCTTGGGAAGCTCGATGCCGGCCCGCTGTCCCAGGTACTCCAATGCCTCCTTGAAGGTGTAGTTCTCATAATCCATCAGGAAGGTGATCACATTGCCTCCGGCTCCGCATCCGAAGCAGTAATACATCTGCTTGTTGCCGGATACGGAGAAGGAAGGCGTCTTCTCATTGTGAAAGGGACACAGCCCGAAATAGGTGCTTCCCTTTTTTTGTAATCTGACATATCCGGAGATCACATCCACGATGTCATTGCGGGATCGGATCTCCTCTATCAAATCATCCGAATAAAACGGCATATTTTCTCCTTTTCTGATTCATAGACTCTCGGAATCTTTAGGCCTTTATTTATGCTGCCTCTGAGAGTCCTTTTT
>CAVGED010000031.1:0-2710 GCA_963628035.1 Paludibacteraceae bacterium | reverse complement strand
TTCTAAGTCCTGCTGTCAGCAGTAAGATTATATAAATGGCTGTTGCCATTAAGATGTTTTAGAAAACTAATGCTTAGCAAAAGCATAACACGTTTACTAAGCATTGTAAAGAAAAAATTCCTTCCCGCCTACAATCGAAAAACTTGGCGTCATAGACGCAGAACGCTTTATAGCTATGATTAAAAGAGATAATTTCGATTATACCGTATGGCGAAGATCCTATTTTGACAAGATGGATTTAGAGCAGGTCAGCAAGGAAGCTGCTTCATATGCAAAAAACCATCCTCATAATGGAAAAGGTGAGTGTGTGAAGAAAAGTCTGTAAATACTGATCTTCTATGATAATAACTGGGCTGAAGGCTCTTGGCTGAGCTTCCAGCCCTTGCTTTTAATATAACAACACATGCATTGCATGTCAAGAGCAGGCAAGAAATCGTTTCGTTTTCATGTATGCCATTTAAAAAATTAAACCCGAATCGTCTCTCCTGACCCGATGCGGTGAATCTCTCCGTCAACGCTGAACCATATGTCAAGCAAAGAGGGATTATATACGTTGTGGCCGTCAGCGCTGTATACAAGCCGATCATAAGCATTTACGTAATCGTAAATCTCCATATTTGTGGCATACCAGGTATCCTGTCTGCCGGAAAGCTGTTCACAGATCTTCTCAAGATGATCCCAGTTGTTATTTCCATCAAATTCATAGCTGTGGCCCCAAAGGTAAAACAGCTTTGGTGTCATTTCCGCACAGTAACCGGTTTCATCCAGTGCGTTAAATTTCTCGATGTATTCAAAAATATGGGGATTGTCATGGTGCGCCGTTGGCATCCAGGCCAGCCAGTCACCCGGAAGCTCGAAGCGGTCATTATCACCGCCCAGGGTTCGGGAATAAACAATATCAAGATCCTGCAGATACCGCCGGATATCAGCATGATTGGCACCATTCACAAATGCAGTTATGCCGGAATCTGGATATGCCATTCCGCGTACGATGATTCCGAACCGCTGTTCAAGCGCGAGACGGCAGTTGAGAACGTCCTGTATCCCATCGATCGGGCGCTGCATGCCGGGCGCGCGGTGATATTCTCCGTGTACAGCTACCTCATGCCCGTTGTTTAAAATATGGTCTTGTATTTCCTGACCAGAAAGATGGTCTTCGTCCCCGCTTTCCGCAATGAACCCGCTGTTAATGTTAAATGTACACTTCATACCATAACGATTAAGGGTTTCTACGAGTCGTTTATCATATCGAATTCCGTCATCGTAACTGAATGTCACCGCTTTGCGGCGCCCGCCCGGAAATCTTAAAAATCTGTATCGCATCGTACTTTACCTCTCAAAATTGTTTCTATTGTACAGTATATCAAATTAAAAGGTCTTCTTTCTAGATCTCCGGTATCTCAACGGTAACTTCGTGTCCAGCCTCGCTGGAGCGGAAGATGCCGTCGATGATGGCCTGGTTGTAAATGATCTGGCTGGTGGGTACAGGAGCCTTTCCGCCGGTGATGACCGCATCCAGGAAGGAGCGGATCTTCTTGTCGAACAGGTTGCTGTCGCCGTGGATAAGCGGAATCTCTGTCTGTACCGGCTTTCCGGCCACATCATGGTAGATGGTCATGGGCTTGTTAAAGGTGCCGTTCCAGCAGTCTGTGGACGGAACGCGCAGAGAACCCTTAGTACCCATGATGATGGTGTCACCGGGAGTATCCAGGTGCATATACCAGGCGATACGGAAGTCCAGGATAATGCCGCCCTCCAGACGGATATATGCGGAGGCAAAGTCATCAACGCTGAATTTCTCTGCGCACTGCTCAGCCTTCTCACGATCGAATTCGGCATAGGCTTCCGGTGTCTTTCCAAAGAAGCCAGTGGCGGTTCCGGAGACGGTCAGCGGCTTCGGATTGCCGATGGCGTTCATAACCAGATCGATGGAATAGCAGCCGATATCACCAACGGCTCCAAGTCCGGCCTTGTCATTCTCGATGAAGGTCTCAGTCCAGCTTACAGGGATGCCGTGACGACGGCCGCCACCGGTCTGGATGTAGTAGATACGTCCAAGCTCGCCGGACTCTACGATCTTCTTGATCATCTGCATATTCGCATCGAAACGAGGCTGGAAGCCTACGGATACGATCTTGCCGCTCTTCTTCTCGGCACGACAGATCTCAATCGCCTCGTCTAAGGTCACGGTCATCGGCTTCTCAAGAAGTACCGGAATGCCATGCTCCAATGCGTAGACGGTACACTCCTTGTGGGTGCGGTTGTAGGTGCAGACGCTGACAGCATCTAACTGGCAGGTGTCGATCATCTCCTTGTAGTCGGTAAATGCCTTTGCATCTACCTCGTGATCCTTGAAGAATTTCTCTGCCTTGCCGGGAACCAGATCGGCTCCCGCCACAATCTCCACGTCCGGCTGCTTCAGGTAGCTGTCGATGTGGCTGTTAGCGATCCCGCCGGTACCGATGATACCGATGCGCAGCTTCCTGTCGCTGTGGATGACGTTCTTTTCGCTCATGTCTGTAGAAAAATTGTTCATATCAAGTGTTGCCATTTTTAAATCCTCCTCTAAGCATTATGATTTATGATTCTTGAATCTTCTGTACCTGCGGGCAGGCCAGTTCCTTGGCGCGGTAGACCGGATTCGCCCAGTAGATGGCGTTCTTTATGACCCGGATCACATCCGGCTGGTAGAAGGTGGGGAAGGACTCAT
>CAVGED010000030.1:0-14680 GCA_963628035.1 Paludibacteraceae bacterium | reverse complement strand
CCATAAATACAGGGCCTGACGGGGATTTATCACCTTTACAACTGCAAAAGTCAGGGTATAGCACAAGCGGCAGTTGCTGTCAATGTTTGTTTCAGAGATTGTTCCAGATTATTTATAATAAGCAAGCATAAAACCACCTGTGAAACTCCATACTAAATGAAGACGCACTTCCTTTAAGAATGGCGGTATAAAAGCATGTGTACATGACGAGGAGACGAATGTATGGACAGAAAAGAACAGGAAATGATTACCGAGCAGAAAGAACAAAACGCTTGTAACAGTATAACCCGGAAGAAAAAGCCGGAAAATCAAAATCAGACATTCAATGTCCGAAAGGAAGGCATTCAGCCGATCAATCAGAAGCGGTAGGCAATGAAGAACAGACAAAAAAGGGACGAATTCGTCCCCCTTTTCGCATCTGACAAAACCTCACACGAACAGCGTACACCCTTGCAGCTTAAACTGTTCGATCTTCTTCTCAATGAGCTCCGGCGTTACACCAAGCTTCGTGGCAAGGCAGTTGCGGCAGAGGTAGCTGGTACTGCCTCTGCCAAGGAATTTCCTTGTGGCGCCGATATCATTGAAGCAAAGTGTCTTTTCGCAGCTTGTACAGAGAGCCATTAGAGGCTCACCACCTTTGCGCGGTAGACGGCACAATCGTAAGCGGCAAGTTCCTTATGAATGGTTCCGTTCTTTACACTGCTGTCCTCTTTGGTCCAGACATCGTGCAGTAGAAGCGTCTGGCCGGTGGAAAGCGGAAGACCGAATTCGTCCATATTTATATGGGCGACGCACTTTTCTTCACTGAGATTGAACATGCCGATGGCGAGGTCGCCATTTGCCAACTGCTTGGCATACGTGATCAGATCGTCACCGCCCCAGATTGTGTTGAGCTTGTAGGGCTGACGGCAGGCCGGATCCTGGTTGATGGCGATCAGCTCTTCGTTGGTGAGGATATCCAGGGTGGCAGGACTCATGGAGCGGATGTCACAGCCGATCATCAGCGGGGAGCTCATGAAGGCCCAGATGGAAAAATGCGTTCTGTACTGGGTATCGTTGCAGCCGGACAGACCTACATTGCCCTTCCCGTACATGCCGACGATGAGCATATCCATATCGTTGAAGCAGCCGACACCCTGGTATGGGAGCAGCTTCTCCTGCTGTTTTACCAGGCTCTTGACCGAGTCCCAGGTATCGAAGATATCTCCCGTGGAGCGCCAGATAGAGGAGGATGTCTCCTTGATCCATTCATGGGTCTCATCGGCACCCCAGCTGCAGGCGGAGAAGAGAATATCGCGGCCGCAGTTTTCCAGAGCGATTCCCATGCGGCGGTATAAGTATTTTCCGTGAATGATAGGGCTGTGGTAGCAATAGTCGTATTTCAGATAATCGACACCCCATTCCGCGAAGGTTTTGGCATCGATAAATTCATGTTCAAAGCTGCCGGGATAGCCTGCGCAGGTGAGATTGCCGGCACAGGAATACATACCGAATTTCAGTCCCTTCTGATGGACGTAATCGGCCACAGCCTTCATGCCGTGAGGGAACTTCACCGGATCCGCCACCAGACGGCCGTCTGCGTCACGCTCCTTCTTAGACCAGCAGTCGTCGATGACGAGATATTCGTATCCCTTCTTATGCAGCCCGCTTTCCACAAGCTTGTCAGCTGTCTCGAAGATCAGGGCTTCGTTGATATTTTCCCCGAAAGTGTTCCAGGAATTCCATCCCATGGGTGGTGTTAGTTTTAACATTGGTATTGACCTCCTTCTGAAATTGCGTTACATTTAGATAAGAGAATTATAATATGGAAAAATCATGAAATTCCATAGAAATTTGCGACAAATGCATGTACTTTTGTTGCAAATGAAGACTACTTCATGGGGTGAGCATTCAGTCGGAACGATATTGTCTTCTTGGATGGAGGCAGATGGAATGTTTTGCCAGTTAGGAGATGAAATGCAATATTCAAAAGATACGATCCAGCTTACGATGGTCGGGCGTCAGGACTGCTCTGACATGCATTCCTTTGGTCCCGGCATGCAGCCCTGCTATGTGATCCATTACATTGTGCGCGGAGGAGGTTATCTGGAATACGGCGGAAAGCGCTATCACGTCAGAGCCGGTGAAAGCTTTCTCTTTTATCCGTATACAACGGTATATTATTATCCGGAGCCGGAAGATCCGTGGGAGTATGTGTGGGTCAATTTTATAGGGAAAGGGGCGGATGATATCCTGACAGATTTTCGCATAAGCCAGCAGGCGCCTATCTTTCCCCAGGACGAAAGGAACGCCCTTCTGCCATTGTATGAGAAGCTGGAAGGACTGGATATTTATCGGCAGAATAAGCTGGAGGCCAACGGGCTTCTGCTGACACTTCTTGGTATTTATGCGGATGAACTCCCACCGGAGCGAAGCACAGCGGGACGGGAATACAACGCTGTTTTTGCCACTGCCATGACGCTGATCCACAGCAATTATTTCCGGCCGGATTTTACCGTGCAGCGCTTGTGCGATATGATGCGGATGGATCGTACCACGCTGTATCGGCTTTTTCGGAAGGAACTATCCGTTTCGCCCAACCAATATATCGTGGAATATCGCTTGAAGCAGGCCTGCCGTCTGCTGGGGATGGGGCTGTCTGTCAAGGCGGTCTCGGCTTCCTGCGGCTTCAGTGATCAGTTCTATTTTTCGAAGACATTTAAACAGCATACGGGAACGGCACCTTCCAGATATCATATACAGTAATGGGCGAGATTTGAACTGTTACATCTGCATATGCAGTTTATAACGATCAATCTGCACATGGAGCGGATAACAATCTTGACAAAGGTTCCGATCCATGTTATAACTTAATTAGTTTAATGAATGAACTAATTAAAAGGAGGGTACATAATGTCTTATTTTGGAACACCTGCAATTCAATACGAAGGACCGAAAAGCAAGAATCCATTTGCTTTCAAGTACTACAATCCAGAGGAAGTCGTGATGGGGAGAACCATGAAGGAGCAGTGCCGCTTTGCCATGTCGTACTGGCATACCCTGACCTATATGGGAAGGGATCCCTTTGGCGGAGATACCATGTTTCGCCCTTGGGACAATACTGCGGACGATATGCAGAAGGCCATCGAACGTGTCCATGCAGCGTTTGAGTTTATGGAGAAGATGCAGATTCCGTTCTTCTGCTTCCACGATGCGGATATCGCGCCGCGAGCCGCAACGCTAAGGGAGACCAATCAGCGCCTGGATGAGATCGTGAAGGTGATCCGGGAGGAGATGGAAAGAACTGGGATCAAATGTCTCTGGGGAACTACCAATGCTTTTGGCGACGATAAGTTTGTACACGGTGCGGGAACCTCCTGCAATGCCACCGTTTTCGCTTATGCGGCGGCGCAGATCAAGAAAGCGATGGAGATCACCAAGGAGCTGGGTGGCGAGAACTATGTATTCTGGGGCGGCCGTGAGGGCTATGAGACGCTGCTGAACACGGATATGGGGCTGGAGCTTGACAATCTGGCACGCCTGCTGCGTATGGCGGTGGATTATGCCGACGAGATCGGATTTACGGGACAGCTTCTGATCGAACCGAAGCCCAAGGAACCCACGAAGCACCAGTATGATTTCGACAGCGCCGCAGTGCTTGCTTTCCTGAGAAAATATGATCTGATCGATTATTTTAAGCTGAATATTGAAGCAAATCATGCGACGTTGGCGCAGCATACCTTCCAGCATGAGCTGAACAACTGCCGGATCAACGGCGTTTTAGGCAGTGTGGACGCCAACCAGGGCGATCCCCTGCTGGGCTGGGATACGGATCAATTCCCCACCAACGTGTACGATACCACCCTGGCGATGTATGAGGTGCTGATGGACGGCGGCTTTACCAAGGGCGGACTGAACTTCGACTCCAAGGTGCGCCGTGGTTCCTTCGAGGAGGATGATCTGTTCCTGGCTTACATTGCCGGGATGGATACCTTCGCCAGAGGCCTGAAGGTGGCGGCGAAGCTCATTGAGGACCGCGTATTCGAGAACTTTAAGGAACAGCGCTATGCCAGCTACCGGGAAGGAATCGGAAAGGATATTGTAGATGGAAAAGTGGGCTTCGCGGAACTGGAAGCCTATGCACTGGAACACGGTGTCACGAAGAACACCTCCGGCCGCCAGGAGATGCTGGAGATGATATTGAATCAATATATATTGGAAGTATAACTCATCAATTGAGCCATAGTTCCAAACCAGGATGTTTCCCGAGCTGAACCGTCGGTCGGTTCGCGAGGGATATATCCTGGTTGGAATGGACTGAGAAGGAGAGTGATAGCAATGAAATATATCGGCATAGACCTCGGAACATCTGCGGTCAAATTATTGTTAATGGAAGCAGACGGTACGATCGAGAAGATCGTATCGAAGGAGTACCCTATTTATTTTCCACACCCCGGTTGGTCCGAGCAGGAACCGGAGGACTGGTTTGCCAAGACCATGGAGGGATTGAAGGAGCTGCTGGCAGATACCGATAAATCAAAGGTGGCGGGGATCAGCTTTGGCGGGCAGATGCATGGTCTGGTGATCCTGGACGAGGAGGATCGTGTTATCCGCCCGGCCATCTTGTGGAATGACAGCAGAACTTTTGAAGAATGCGACTATCTGAATGAGGTGATCGGAAGAGAAACCTTATCCCGGTATACAGGAAATATTTCATTTACCGGGTTTACGGCGCCGAAGGTGCTCTGGGTCTACAACAAGGAGCCGGAGAATTTTGCCAGGATAAGAAAGGTCATGCTGCCCAAGGATTATCTGGCTTATCGGCTTACCGGGGTGCATTGCTCGGATGCCTCGGACGCTTCCGGGACATTGTTGTATGATGTGAAGAATCGCTGCTGGTCTAAGGAGATGCTGGATATCTGTCATCTGAGGGAAGAGCAGATGGGGAAGGTGTTCGAAAGCTTTGAGGCAGTTGGTACATTGCTGCCGGAGGTGGCCTGTGAACTGAAGCTTCCGTCTTGTGTGAAGGTAGCGGCGGGAGCCGGTGACAATGCGGCAGCGGCGGTGGGAACCGGAACAGTCGGGGAGGGCTCCTGTAACATCTCACTTGGAACGTCGGGAACGATCTTCATTCCATCAGGAGCATTTCGGGTGGATGCATATAATGCGCTCCATGCCTTTGCGCACGCGGACGGTCATTATCACCTGATGGGCTGCATGCTCAGCGCTGCCTCCTGCAATAAGTGGTGGATGGAGGATATTCTTAAGACCAGGGAATTTGCCGGGGAACAGGCATCCATCACGGACGACAAATTAGGGGAAAATCATGTGTATTTCCTGCCGTACCTGATGGGGGAACGTTCTCCTCACAATGATCCCAAGGCAAGAGGAACCTTCATCGGAATGACGATGGACACCACCAGGAGCGATATGACCCAGGCGGTTCTGGAGGGGGTGGCCTATGCGCTTCGGGATTCCCTGGAGGTAGCCAGGAAGCTTGGGCTCTCCATCGAAAAAACCAGGATTTGCGGCGGCGGAGCGAAGAGTGCGCTCTGGAAGACTATGATCGCAAACATTATGAATCTCACGGTGGAGGTGCTCGCCGTGGAGGAAGGGCCTGCTCTTGGAGGCGCTATGCTGGCGGCGGTTGCCTGTGGCGAATATGCCAGCGTAGAAGAGGCTGCGGAGAAGATCGTGAAGGTGAGGGAGATCGTGGAGCCACGACCAGAGCTTGTAGAGAAGTACGAGAGACGGTATCAGGTGTTCCGGGAAATCTATCCGGCGCTGAAAACAGTGTATGCGGGGATGGAATGAAACAATGGGGGCTTAATGCCCCCATTGTTTTTACCAGCGTACCTGCCATCTGGGAAGATAGGACATATTTTCCTTTCCCGCCAATTCGGCCCCATGATAGTGCGATGACATTTTCTTTTGCGCTAACAGGCGGTCAAAAAGTGCGTCGTCAAACGGTAGAGCAACAGCGATGTTGCCCTGCCACTGGGAAAGGTATGCCGCATTTGACAGTGTAAGCTCATAGATACCGTCGGTTCCCGGCGCGATAAGCTCCTCGCCGTTTAAAATGGCGTTGGCAAAATTCTGTAAGATGCCCTTGTGGGAAGCTTCAGGTCCATCCTGGCTTATTTCCTCATAATCATAATCGATCTGCGCAAAGCTCTGGGACGATTCGGCGATCACCTCGCTTGCAGACTGCTTCAGTTTGTACCATTTCAAAATTCCGTTTTCCAGGACAATTTTACCCAGATCGCCGGATATTTCGAGACGGTTTGTTCCGGGATATTCTCCGGTAGAGGTCATAAAGGCACCGGTTGCTCCGTTTGCATATCTTGTGAAGATCGTCACGTCGTCCTCAACCTCGATATTATGGTATTTCGCAACATCGCAGAATGCGGTTACACTTTCGGGCATTCCGCAGATCCATTGCCATAGATCAAGGTTGTGCGGTGCCTGGTTCAATAGTACGCCGCCGCCTTCGCCTGACCAGGTAGCACGCCAGCTGCCCGAATCGTAGTAGCTTTGCGTGCGGAACCAGTTTGTGATGATCCATACAGTCCTTTTAAGCTCGCCAAGCTGTCCGCTTTTTACGATATCGCGTGCTTTTGCAAACAAGGGATTGGTGCGCTGGTTAAACATTACGGAGAACACCCTGTCTGATCCTTGTGCTGCCTGATTCAGCCTTTCCACTTTCGAAACCGAAATGTCCGCCGGCTTCTCAAGCATGACATGAAGCCCCATTTCAAGTGCTTTTATGGCAATCTCGGCATGCAGAGGGTGGGGCACGGCTATGATAACGCTGTCGCAGATTTTATCGTCGAATAATTCTTCATAGTGCCTGTAGCATTTCACATTCGGATATTTTTCTGAAAATTCCGCAAGCTTTTCTTCTGATATATCACAAACCGCAGCAAGGGTCATGCCGTTTATTTTGTTTTCGGCAATACATGCGGCGTGGGCAGAACCCATGTTTCCGATACCGATTACGGCAGCGTTAACAACCTTCATACTTATTTATTACCTCCGTAGCTGCCACTTGTATCCACAAATACGGACTTGATTCCTGTTTTCCGCTTAGAGGCAGCGATTCTCTTCATAAGCTCCTGATAGTACAATTCCTCGTCGAGGGGGATTTCCACCGTTTTACCCAAAAATGCGGACAGATGCATCGCGTTGGAAAGGGTGAGGCCATTGATTCCCTCTTTTCCGTCAGCCACAAGCCTGCCTCCGTGGAGTATGGCGTTTGCCCAGGCGTTCAGGACACCTATATGCTGCGGATTTTCGCCGTCTGTCTCAACCTCACGGGTAGTGCTTCCTACCGTGGCAAAGGGCTCTTTGTTGGTTTTAGAAAATTCCTGTTCGGTCATTTCGTACTCGGTCATGATCAGTTTATCATTTTCCACAACGAATTTGGCCTTATCCATCTGGATTTCAAAACGGTTTGTGCCGTGCGCATCACCTGTCGTGGTGATAAATACTCCGGTTGCTCCGTTTGCATATTCCACATAGGTCGTCACATCGTCCTCGACCTCGATATCGTGCCACTTCCCGAAATGGAGATGTGATTCCACCTTAACAGGCATTCCACAGATCCACTGCCACAGATCCAGCTGGTGCGGACATTGATTCAACAGCACACCGCCGCCCTCGCCTGCCCAGGTGGCGCGCCAGTTACCGGAATCATAATAAGCCTGCGGACGATACCAGTCGGTTATGATCCAGTTGGTCCGTCTGATCTGACCGTAATCGCCGGACTGTACCAGCTCCCGAAGCTTCCGGTAGAGGCAGTTGGTGCGCTGATTGAACATCATGCCGAAAACCACGTCGGGATGCTTCTCCGCTTCGGCATTCATTTCCCTTACCTGCTTTGTATACACGCCCGCCGGCTTTTCCACCATAACGTGGATACCGCGCTTCATACATGCAATCGCGTATTTGGTATGGTCGTAGTGCGGCACAGCGACAAGGCAGGCATTGATGATTCCGCTGTCCAGCATTTCCACGGCGTTGTCAAAATATGTAATGCCCTCGGCATAGTTCTGCTGCTTTGCCCAGTCAAGTCTTTCCGGGTTTGAGTCAGCGATTGCCACAAGCTCGATTTCCGGGCATTTGCCGTTCTTAATGTTGGATGCGTGACCGGAACCCATATTTCCGATTCCGATGATACCAAGTTTGATTTTTTCCATAATGAAAAACCTCTCAATTCGAATAATTATACAAGATTTTTAAAGGCATTGCAAGCCGCATCAAAGGCGGTGTTGCTGTCCGGGTAGCCATATTCGGTGATTTCGCTCTTCTCACCCTTGCGTTCAAGGTGGGAAAAACCGTCAAAGACAGTCAGATGCGGCTCTATTGTAAATGCATTTCCGCCGCCGGCAATAAAGCTTGTTACAATTTCCTTCACATTTCCGTTGCCGCATCCCGCCGGGACAACCTTGCCGTCTTTTGTTGCGTCCTTAATATGCATATAGTAAATATAGTCTTTCAACATATCCCACGCTTTTAAGGTGTCAGCCTTGCATTGCACAAAGTTTGCAGGGTCGAATATCCCCTTAAGTCCGGGCAGCGCTTTATGGATGTCAAGACATCTTTCCGGAATATCGCCGTAGATTCCCTTTTCGTTTTCGTGGCGGAGAGAGACATTGAAGCCTTGTGAGATATCATACATTCTGCCTAATCGCTCTATGACCTCATCCTTATAGTCCGCTGCATCCTTATCCTTAGGCATATAGAAGGAAAACATCCGCAGGTTTTCGGCTTCAAGAATTTCGCCAATTTCCAGGGTATGCTTTAATTTCTCTATATGAGCATTGAAATCGTCTTTTTCAATGTCGATCTTTCCGATGGGAGAGCCTATCGACCATGTGATAAGACCGTTTTCGTCAAGCATGTGCTTTACTTCCTTTGCTTTCTCGATCGTTATGTCTGAAACGTTTTCGCCGTCAACATTGCGCATCTCGATCCCGTCTAAGTGATTCCTCTTAAGTGCCGTGATCTGTTCGGTGATATTGGGGCTTGCCTCATCCGCAAAGGCGTAAATTTTAATGGTATCCATCCTTTTACCTCCTGATTTTCTTTGGATAACAGAATTCTTTCCACAGGTGGAAAGGTCTTCTGGTGTATGCTTCTTAAATGATATTATAAATGAATAATAGAAACAATTAAATTGTCTATATTATCATTATATATTGCAAATGTTATACTGGTATAGTATAATAGCTTCGGTGATGATATGGAAGAGTATTTTTCTTATTCAGACAGTGATATTTCAATGCATTACGGACGGAGCGAGAATCCTGTTTCGTCTGATTTTATCATGCACACCCACGAGTTCTATGAATTGTATTATTTTGCAGGCGGCCGCGGCATCTACCGGGTAGAAGGCACTCCTTATCCGCTGGAGAAGGGAGATATTCTTATTATGCGCCCCGCGGAAGCACATTATGTGGACCTTGTGGACAGCAGACCATACACGCGTCTTGTGGTTAATTTTACGCCTGACTTTTTGGAGACGATAGATCCGGAGCGCAGGCTTCTGGCGCCCTTTGACAATCGAAAGATCGGAACCTTTAACCGTTACCGCGCGGAAAACTTTCAGAGCGATGCATACGCCGTTTTTATCAAGAATATTATGACGGACAGCCCGGACAGGCGCATCCAGACGATTACAAATCTTCTGGCGCTTTTAAATGAGATTGCCGTTGCTTTCGGCTCTGTTACCGAGGCCGGGATGAATGAATCGTTGGACAGCAGGATCATCGACTATATAAATCGGCATATCTCGGAAGATATAACGTTGGATGACATCTGCAGAACATTTTATATCAGTAAACCGTATCTTTGCCGGATTTTTAAGAAAGCCACAGCTTCCACTGTCGGTGAATACATAACGGTGAAGAGACTCATAAAGGCAAGGCAGCTTATTGCGATGGGGACTGCGCCGACAAAGGTATATTTGCAGTGCGGCTTTCGGGATTATTCGGTGTTTTACCGCGCATTTAAGAAGAAGTACAAGGTCTCGCCGGGGGGATACTGAGCTGTTACAGATTTGCAGGTATACCGATGTGAAATATTTAGCAAAATTCATATCTTTACATGATGGGGCAGATTGTTTATAATCAAGCATGAGGTGAATAAAATGCTGAAACGGCTTAGTAAAGCCCAGACCATTGCGCTGGGATTCTTCCTTATCATAATGACGGGAACCTTGCTCCTTATGCTTCCCATTTCCGCCAGGAGCGGACAGGTGACCAGCTTCCACGATGCGCTGTTTACTGCTACCAGCGCTACCTGTGTGACGGGACTGATCGTGGCGGATACCTATCAGCACTGGAGCAATTTCGGGCAGGTGGTGATTCTTGCACTGATCCAGACCGGAGGCCTGGGATTTATTACCATGGGCATATTTTTTTCCGTTTTCTTAAAAAGAAAGATTGGTCTTAAGGAACGGAACCTGGTGCAGGAGAGCGTGAATGCTTTTGATATCGGCGGTGTGGTACGGCTGGTGAAAAAGATCGTATTTGGCACAATGATCATCGAGGGGACAGGGGCGTTGATCCTATTTTTTAGATTTCTCCCGCAGATGGGCGTGGCTAAGGCGTTGTGGAACGGCGTGTTCCATGCGGTATCAGCCTTCTGCAACGCAGGATTTGACATCATGGGCAAGTACGGGGCATATTCGTCGTTGACTTCCTATTACGATGATATCACAGTGAACCTGGTGATCATGATGCTGATCATCATTGGCGGTATCGGGTTTATTGTCTGGGATGATATTTCCATACATAAATGGCATGTGAGAAAGTATCGACTCCATACAAGGATCGTGCTTTTGACCACGACGATCCTGGTGTTTGGCGGTGCATTTTTCTTCTATTTATTTGAGCGGAATAACCTGCTGGCAGGGATGAGTGCGAAGGATCAGGTACTTGCCTCACTTTTCGGCTCGGTGACAGCGCGTACCGCAGGATTTAACACCACAGATACCGGCGCTTATACGCAGGCCTCCAAGCTGCTGACCAGTATCCTTATGTTTATTGGCGGAAGTCCCGGCTCCACAGCCGGCGGCGTGAAGACCACCACCGTTGTGGTACTGATTCTGATCGTGATCGCCAACCTTAGGAACCGGACGGATCTGAATATTTTTGGACGGCGTCTGGATGAGGATTCCATTCGGAAGGCCAGCACGGTATTTGTCCTGAATCTGACATTGGCACTGGTGAGTGTGGTCGCAATCTGCGCGATCCAGCCTCTTTCACTGGACGATGTGGTCTTCGAAGTGTCCTCTGCCATCGGAACCGTGGGGATGACGACGGGGATCACAAGAGATTTGACGATGGCCTCAAGATATATTATTATATTATTAATGTATTGTGGCCGCATTGGAAGCATGTCCTTTGCACTGTCCTTCCTGGAGAAAAGGAAGTGTGCGGACGTAAGACTGCCCCAGGAGCGGATCACAATCGGATAGGAGCTGTGTATGAAATCATTTTTAATCATCGGAATGGGGCGCTTTGGACAGCATCTGAGCAGAAATCTGATCCGAATGGGAAACGATGTGATGATCGTAGATCAGAACGAGGAGAAGCTTGAGGAGCTTCTTCCCATCGTCACCAGCGCTAAGATTGGCGACTGTACCAAGGAGGATGTACTTAAGAGCTTCGGTGTGGCGAATTTTGACATGTGCGTGGTCTGCATCGGAACGAATTTCCAGAGCAGCCTGGAGATCACCAGTCTCTTAAAGGAATTGGGTGCGAACTATGTCATCAGTAAGGCCACCAGGGATGTACACGCCAAGTTCCTGCTGCGCAATGGGGCGGACGAAGTAATCTACCCGGAGCGCGATATCGCGGAACGTCTGGCGGTACGGGTATCTGCCAACCATGTGTTTGACTATATCGAGATGGGCGATTACGGCATCTATGAGATCCCGCCGCGGGATGAGTGGCTTGGAAAGTCCATCAAGGATGTGAATTTCCGGGTGAAATATCATGTGAGCATTATCGGAACCAAGGAAAATGGCGAGACGAACCTGCTTCCGCCGGCGGATCATATCTTTAAGAAAGAGGAGCATCTGATGATCATCGGGAAGAAGAAAGACGTGGATGAGCTTCTGAGATAATAAGAAAAGGGTAATGGAGAGAAAGAGTTATGTTGTTGGATTTTTTATTAGGATTAGATGGAAAAATACTGTTGTTTATCCAGGAGTTTCTGAGATTCGGATGGCTGACGGAGGTAATGCGGTTTATCACCCATTTAGGGGATAACGGGATGATCTGGATCGTGCTGGCGGCCATACTGTTGTGCATGAAGCGATACAGGAAGACGGGAACTGCCATGGCGGTAGCATTGCTGCTGGGCTTTCTGGTCACGAACCTGATCCTGAAGAATCTGGTGATCCGCACCAGGCCTTACGATGCTATTGTGGGTCTGCAAGCGCTGATCGGGCCTCTCAGAGACAGCTCATTTCCTTCCGGGCATACCACCAGTGCCATCGCGGCCGGATTCGTGATGCTGAAGGGAACGCCGCGTTATATCGGGATTCCGGCATTTGTGCTGGCAGTGCTGATCGCACTGAGCCGACTGTATCTGGGCGTACATTATCCCACCGACGTGTTGGCTGGTGCGCTGATCGGGCTGTTCGCCGCTTTCAGTGCGAAGTATATTGTGAAGACCTGAGTGTTACGATTCGCAGTTTTGCTGGCTGATTTTGCGCATGTGGGCTTAAGGTGGCTGCAAATCGTAGCTATTACAAACATAGAAGGAGCAAAAAGATATGGCAGGTATTATTATATGGGTTATTATCATAGTATGGATCGCCTATGCAGCTTCTAAGAAGAATCAGCAGAAGGGCGGCAATGGTCAGGCAGGACCGACAGGAAGAGATAGGAATACTATGCCGAACCGTCCGGTGAAGCCGACAGGTAAGGCGACGTCTTACAATCCGTGGCAGGGCTTTGACCAGGCCGGAAATGCCATGAAGCAGCAGGCCACCAAGGAGCGGCTGCAGAAGAAGTATAACAGACCATCACAGCCCGGCGGCGATATCCTGCAGCGTGCCAAGGCTTCGGTTGCGGAGGATTTTGACAAAGATAATCTGAAGAAATCCGGGGATGAAAACTCCGGTACGAAGAACTCCGGGGTGGGAGCAGCCGGAAACGTCGGAAAGGATACCGGAAGCAGTATGGATGCGGCTGCAGCCATGGTACAGGATGCCAAGAAGCGTCAGCAGGAGATGGAGCGAAGGATCGCGGAGAAGCTTGCATCGGCAGAGGCTGAGCAGAGCGACATCATGAAAACCGTTGAGGATCTGATGGTGAAGGGGCCTGATACGAGTATTGCCTTCGAACGCGACTTTGTTTCGGAAGGGCTTGACCTTCTGAATCGGATACAGGAATAAGTTTTTTAACAAAGTAAAATAGGAATTTGTGAGGGTAATGTTATGCCGCAGGGAGATCCCAAGAGCGGGGAATTGTACCGCCATTTTAAGAATAAATTGTACCAGATCGTGACAGTTGCCAGGCATTCCGAGACAGGTGAGGCACTGGTGATCTATCAGGCCTTGTATGGAGATTTCAGTGTCTATGCAAGACCGCTTTCCATGTTTGTCAGTGAGGTGGATCACGGGAAATATCCCGATGTGGCACAGCACTACCGATTTGAACTGGTGGAGCGGCAGGCAGGGGCGGAAGCTGCAAAATCCGGTATGTCCGAAGCGAAACTTGCAAAATCCGGTATGTCCGAAGCGGAACTTGCAAAGCCTGGTATGCCGGAAGCGGAACCAGCAAAATCTGACATGCCGGAAGCGGAAAGAAGGCAGGATGTGCCGAAGAAAACGGCTGCGACAGGCAGAGATATCACAGAGCTGCTGATGGACTTTTACGATGCGTCTACGTATGACGAGAAATACAACATCCTCACTGCCATGCGCGATGGAATCACGGATGTAATGATCGACAACATGGCAGTGGTTCTTGATATCGTGATACCCGAAGGGGAGCTGGATAAACGCTATGAAGAATTGAAGCGCTGTCTTAAGACCCATCGGAAGTTTGAGACAAACCGGGCTTAAGAGATCGGCAGCCCCTGTCTGGACAATACACTGTTGTGATAACTCCTGGAGAAGGTAACATCTTCGCCGAACCAGTCTGGCGGAACGAAGGTGTTAGCTTCTTCTTCTGTTTCGAATTCCACTTCTGCAAGGATCAGAGGCGCAAGGTCTCCCTCGAAGATATCCAGTTCTATGGTGAGCTTGTCGTTGTAAGGAATCAGATATCTCTTTTTGCTGATAATAAGGCCGTCAGCCTTTGTCCGCAGGTGCAGGTAAGCACTCGCAGTCAGCGGCAGGTTGTACTCCTCCCGTACCATCATGCCCCCGGATTTGTAGGTCAGATAATATTCATCATCCTGTCTGCGTATGCGCACCACAGGGCCGGTGCAGAGATAGCACTGCTCGATCTGATGAAAGGGGTGAGAATCGTACTGCTCCGGCAGTTGGTGGATCAGGTATTTTCTTTCTATTTCCATGGATGGATCCTCCTTGTTGTTCGTTTTCGTATAGTATAGCATATGGATGAAAAAGAAGCTATGGGTTTGTTTAAGGGAACTATGCTTTTCTCCTGCCAATCATTCCCTCTTCCCGAGTTTGCCACTTCATGTTTTTATTATTTTTTAATTTTTCCTTATTTTG
>CAVGED010000029.1:0-35375 GCA_963628035.1 Paludibacteraceae bacterium | reverse complement strand
ATTAAGCTTGCATAAGTTAGGACTGCTCAAGAAATAGTTCATGAAACAACCCTGTCCTCTATTTCGTTTTCATTGACAAATCCTGGTTAAGAAATTATAATCATAGGAAGAAGTGAATTTAGGAGGAGTAACCATGGAAAACGAAGTAGTTTCCAAGAATTTTATCGAGCAGATCATTGAGAAGGACTTAGCGGAGGGACATTGTGAGACCGTGCGGACACGTTTCCCGCCGGAACCCAATGGATATCTGCATATCGGACATGCCAAGTCCATACTGTTGAATTACGGTCTGGCGCAGGAATACGGCGGCCAGTTTAATATGCGTTTCGACGATACGAACCCCACCAAGGAGAAGGTGGAATTCGTGGAGTCCATCAAGGAGGATATCAAGTGGTTGGGAGCAGACTGGGAGGATCGTCTGTTCTTTGCTTCCGATTATTTTGACCAGATGTACGAGGCGGCGGTAAAGCTGATCAAGAAGGGCAAGGCCTTTGTCTGCGATCTGTCTGCAGAGGAGATCCGTGAATACCGCGGGACACTGACGGAGCCGGGGAAGGAGAGCCCCTACCGTAACCGCAGTGTGGAGGAGAATCTTGCGCTGTTTGAGAACATGAAGAACGGCATGTACAAGGACGGCGAGAAGGTGCTGCGGGCCAAGATCGATATGGCTTCCCCCAACATCAATATGCGGGATCCGGTGATCTACCGGGTGGCTCATATGACCCACCACAATACAGGGGACAAGTGGTGCATCTATCCCATGTACGATTTCGCCCATCCCATCGAGGATGCGATTGAACATGTGACCCATTCCATCTGTACGCTGGAGTTCGAGGATCACAGACCCCTATATGACTGGGTACTGATCGAGGCTGGGTACAAGAAGAGTGCGGAGGATACGCCTAAGCAGATCGAGTTCGCCAAGATGTATCTGACCAATGTGGTTACCGGTAAGCGTTATATCAAGAAGCTGGTGGAAGAGAAGATCGTGGACGGCTGGGATGATCCCCGGCTGGTCTCCATTGCGGCTCTTCGGAGAAGAGGCTTCACGCCGGAATCCATCAAGCGGTTTGTGGAACTCTGCGGTGTCAGCAAGAGCCAGAGCTCTGTGGATTATGCTATGCTGGAATATTGTATCCGGGAGGATTTAAAGCTCGGAAAGCCCCGTATGATGGCGGTATTAGATCCCATCAAATTAGTCATTGACAATTACCCGGAGGGACAGGTGGAATATCTGGACGCCGATAATAATCTGGAGAATCCCGAACTTGGCACCCGGAAGATTCCGTTCTGCAGAGAACTCTATATCGAGCGTGAGGACTTCATGGAGGAGCCGCCCAGGAAGTATTTCCGGCTGTTTCCGGGAAATGAGGTGCGCCTCATGCATGCCTATTTTGTAAAATGCGAAAGCTTTGTGAAGGACGAAAACGGCAGAGTGACAGAGGTTCACTGCACCTATGATCCGCAGACCAAGGCTGGCAGCGGATTCACGGAGCGGAAGGTGAAGGGAACCATCCACTGGGTTCCGGCACCTTATGCGGTTAAGGCGGAGGTACGTCTGTATGAGAATATCGTGGATGAGGAGAAGGGTGTCTATAATGAAGACGGAAGCCTGAATCTGAATCCCAATTCCAAGACAGTGCTGACGAATTGTTATATCGAGCCGGCACTAGCGGAGGCGAAGCCTTATGACAGCTTCCAGTTTGTGCGTCAGGGCTTCTTCTGTGTGGATTCCAGGGATTCGGCGCCGGATGCGCTGGTATTTAACCGGATCGTTTCGCTGAAGAGCTCTTATAAGCTGCCGACACAGGGATAAGAAATTTCCGATAAGGAAATGAAGCGCCATAGCCAGGGCGTAAGGACAGGGAGATTGGCAGAATGAAGGAATTGGCAATTCCGCTTCAGGCGGATGACGGGCGGCCGTTGTATGAGCAAATATATGAATATATCAGGAACGAGATTGTGGACGGTAAGATTTCCCATGGGGAGAAATTACCGTCTTCCCGTATGCTGGCAAGAAATCTTTCGGTCAGCCGCAGCACCGTGAACCTGGCTTACGATCAGCTGGTGAGCGAAGGATATGTGGAGACGGTTGCGGGAAGCGGGTATTATGTGTGTGATATCCGGTCATCTCTTTTTGAATTCCATGGGAAGAAGCCGGAGCGGGTCGGCAGCCTGACAGACGGTGCAGGAACAATTGTTGGTGGACGTAGTGCCGGAGACAGTCGGAAGCAGTATGCGCAGATGTGCCGGGAACCTCATTATCGTTATGATTTCTCTCCCTATGCTACGGAATGGTCTGATTTTTCCATGAATGCATGGCGGAAGGCGATAAAAGCTATGCTCCAGGAGGATATGGAGGACTTGTTTCTGTCCGGCTCCCCGGAGGGCGAGGAGAATCTCAGACAGGTCATCAGCGATTACCTCCATCGTTCCAGAGGTGTGGACTGTGAGCTTCACCAGATCGTGGTGGGAGCCGGGAATGAGTACCTGCTGATGCTGCTCTATCAGATGCTTGGGGGAGACTGCCGCGTTGCCATGGAGAGTCCCACTTACCTTCAGGCGTACCAGATCTTTCAGAATCTTGGGTGGGAGGTGTCGCCCATTCCCATGGATGAGAGCGGAATGACACTGGCAGGACTTGGGGCAAGCGGGGCGCAGCTTGCTTATATCATGCCTTCCCACCAGTTCCCGCTTGGAAACGTGATGCCCATGAAACGGCGGATGGAGCTGCTTCAGTGGGCGGGCGAGGCGGAGGGCCGCTATATTATCGAGGATGATTACGACAGTGAATTTCGCTACAAAGGAAAGCCGATCCCATCCTTGCAGGGGAGCGACCCTTATGGGCGGGTGATCTATCTTGGAACCTTTTCCAAGAGTATTGCACCTGCTATCCGTGTCAGCTATATGGTGCTTCCGCCGGGACTTATCCCGTGCTATCGGGAGCGCTGCGGTTCCTATTCCTCCACCGTGTCCAGAACCCAGCAGCAGATCCTGTTTCATTTCATGAAGGATGGCTACTTTGAACGTCATCTCAACAAAATGCGTGGGATCTACCGAACCAGGCATGACACCTTGCTGGGCGAGCTGAAGGGGATGAAGTGGGTGAAGCGTATCTGGGGAGAGAATGCAGGACTCCATGTACTGGTGGAGCTGGTGTCACCGAAGCCGGAAGAGCAACTGATCCGGGAGGCAAAGGCTGCCGGAATCCGGGTGTACGGGCTTGGGGAATATTCGATCCGGCAGGAGCCTGTGGAGACGGGGGAGTATTCGATCCGGCAGGAGCCTGTGGAGACGGGAGAATATTCTGCATGGCCGAAGCCAATGGGGGCAGGTGACCGCGTGCAGACGGACGGCCCCGTGTTGCTGTTGGGGTATGCGAAGATGACGGAGGATGAGATCCGGGAAGGCGTGCGGCTGTTGGGAGAGTTGGTCTCTTTGTGAAGGAGTGCGGGCAAAGCACAGCTTTCCTGCAGATGTCCGGAAAAGCTGTTTAAATTTCAATGTTTTATTGTGTTTTTATGAAAAATCCGTTATACTAAAGAAAAGTCGTTGGTGTAATGGATTTTTTTAGTGATTTAGAAAATCATGATGTGGGTTCCGTGTAGTAGGAGGTACGCTTTAATGGGAAGAAACGTAGCGATCGGAATACAAAATTTTGACCAGATTATTGAGAATGATTGTTTTTATGTGGATAAAACGGCCTTTATCAAAGAATGGTGGGAAAGCATGGACGCAGTGACCTTGATTGCTCGTCCACGGCGTTTTGGTAAGACGTTGAATATGAGCATGTTGGAGCAGTTCTTCTCGATGGATTATGCCGGGCGTGGTGATCTGTTTGAAGGATTGGATATCTGGAAAGAAGAGAAGTATCGCAAGCTGCAGGGAACATATCCGGTCATCAGTCTGTCCTTTGCCAATGTCAAAGAAACTAGTTATAGAATGACGGTTTACCGTATGTGTCAGTTTTTGATGCAGTTGTACGAGAAAAATGCTTTTTTGCGAAAGAGCGAACATTTATCGGATGCAGAAAAAGCGTATTTTGAACACATGGCTTCTGCAATGGGTGAGGAGGATGCACCCGTTGCTCTTTACAAGCTTTCCGATTTTCTATACCGTCATTATGGGAAAAAAGTAATTGTCCTGCTGGACGAGTATGACACACCGATGCAGGAGGCCTTCGTGAATGGATTCTGGGAGGAATTGGTGGCTTTTACCAGAAGTCTTTTTAATTCCACGTTCAAGACGAATCCTTGGCTGGAGAGGGCTGTCATGACCGGGATTACCAGGGTTAGCAAGGAATCCATTTTCTCGGATTTGAATAATCTGAAAGTGGTAACAACAACGACAGATGAATATGCGACATCTTTTGGTTTTACAGAGGATGAAGTGTTTGCGGCTATGGATGAATGCAACCTTTCAAAGGACAAAGAAGATGTGAAGTATTGGTATGATGGTTTTATCTTTGGAGAGCACAGAGATATCTATAATCCATGGTCGATCATTAATTATTTAGATACAGGAAAGCTAGGCACATACTGGGCGAATACCAGCTCAAACAGTCTTGTGGGAAAGCTTCTCCGCGAGGGAAACCGCAGCATTAAGGAAAAGTTTGAAACATTGTTGACGGAGGGGACAATCTGTTCGCCAATCGATGAACAGATCGTTTATAATCAGCTGAAAGGAAATGAGGCAGCGATATGGAGTCTGCTTCTGGCAAGCGGATATCTGAAGGTGCTGTCTCATGAGGATGTTCGGGAGGCAGCAGCCGAGGGAAGGAATCCGAAGTATACACTGTCGCTTACCAATCAGGAAGTAAGAATGATGTTTCGAAATATGGTGCGGGATTGGTTTGCACCTGTGGAAGAAGCTTACAATGATTTTATCAAAGCGCTGCTTCTGGGTGATAAAAAAGCGATGAATGTATATATGAATCGTGTGGCACTGGAGATATTCAGCTATTTTGATACGGGCAGACATCCTTCAGAAGAAGAGCCGGAGCGCTTTTACCATGGATTTGTCCTTGGACTTATGGTAGAGCTGCAGAACAGATATATCATAACCTCCAATCGGGAAAGTGGCTTTGGCAGATATGATGTGGTGCTTGAGCCAAGAAAGCCGGAGACAGACGATGCAATTATTCTGGAATTCAAGGTGCATGATGCCGAAGATGAGGAAACATTAAAGGATACGGTGGATGCTGCCTTGACTCAGATAAAAGAAAAGCAGTACGCGGTAGCCCTGCTTGCCAAGGGGATACCGGAAGAACGTATACGAAGCTATGGGTTTGCATTTGAAGGAAAAAAGGTATTGATCGGTTGATTCTAAAGTAAGAAAGTGTGATATTTGAACAGAAACCGCCGCTCCATTTCGCAATCAGAAATGGGGCGGCGGTTTGCAACGGATGCACCTGGCGGCGCATATTTTCGGTAGGTACAAGCCTTCACAATCTTACTTCAACTTTCTCTTATTTCGAATTTTTCTCCACTTCAGCCATCTTCATAGCCCGCACCTTCAGGGGTAATCCGAACAGCGTGATGAAGCCGCTGGCATCGTGATGGTCATACAGGTCGCCGGTGGTGAAGCTGGCCAGGGATTCGCTGTAGAGAGAGTAGGGGGAAGTGGTTCCGGCCTTGATGATATTGCCCTTGTACAGCTTGAACTTCACTTCGCCTGTTACGTACTGCTGGGTGGACTTCACAAAGGCACAGACGGCATCGCACAGCGGTGTGAACCACTTGCCTTCATATACGATCTGGGCCAGCTTGTTGCCCATGTCTTTCTTTACCTCCATGGTGGCACGGTCGAGTACCAGCTCTTCCAACTGTTGATGTGCCTCCATCAGGATCGTTCCGCCGGGAGTCTCATAGACGCCCCTGGACTTCATGCCGACCACACGGTTCTCTACAATATCCACAATGCCGATGCCGTGCTTTCCGCCCAGCGCATTGAGGGTACGTATAATATCGGAAACCTTCATCTCCTTGCCGTTTACGGACTTCGGTACACCGGCCTCAAAGGTCATGGTGACATATTCGCCTTCATCAGGAGCTTTTTCCGGTGTAACGCCCAGCACCAGCAGATGATCGTAGTTTGGCTCATTGGCCGGATCCTCCAGCTCCAGGCCCTCGTGGCTGATGTGCCACAGGTTCCGGTCACGGCTATAGCTGGAATCTGCGGAGAAGGGCAGATCAATGCCGTGCTGTTTACAATATTCAATCTCATCTTCACGGGACTGCATGGTCCAGACATCTGTCATACGCCAGGGAGCGATGATCTTAAGATCCGGAGCCAGAGCCTTGATACCCAGTTCAAAACGGATCTGGTCGTTTCCTTTGCCGGTTGCACCGTGACAGATGGCGCTGGCGCCTTCCTTGCGGGCAATCTCTACCAGCTTCTTGGCAATGACCGGACGGGCCATGGAAGTGCCAAGCAGATATTTATTCTCATAGACGGCGTTGGCCTGGACGCAGGGTACGATATAATTGTCGCAGAAATCATCCGTCACATCTTCAATATATAATTTGCTGGCACCGGACAGCTTCGCACGTTCTTCCAGTCCATCCAACTCTTCGCCCTGCCCGCAGTCGATGCAGCAGCAGATCACTTCGTAATCAAAATTCTCCTTCAGCCAGGGGATAATGGCGGTAGTATCAAGCCCGCCGGAATATGCAAGTATTACTTTTTCTTTCATGGATCGTTCCTCCGTTCGTTTTGTTACGAATACTATACCGCATTCGAAAAGAAAATACAAGTGTAAAAATATACATTATTAAATAATAAAAATGCAACTTTATGTGCAAATCAACGATACGGGCGTTGGCTTTGCATATATATAAATATGTAACAGTTCAGTCCACGCCATTCGCAAAATCGCACCTGCGGTGCTTGTCTCCGCTCCGCTCCGGTCGGCGCTGAGCAAACGTCCCCCGGACGTTTAGCGCCACTGCTTTGCAGTTCCTTTTGCTCATAAAATGGCGCTCACCTCATCACGTATATTGCGTGCTCATTCATGCGAGCACAAGGTGAATTGCCGCATAGCGGCAAGAGAAAGTGGCCTGGGCCATGATTCGCCCGTAATATACGCGATGGCTGAACTGTTACAAATTATAAAAAAACTCTTGCGAAAATACAAAAGAGAATGTATAATTATGCACGTAAACGAGAAAATCCAAAAATATGCAGGAAGAAAAGAGAGTGATATTATGATAAGAGCAGGAATCATTGGAGCCACCGGATATGCAGGCGGCGAGCTGGTCCGCATTTTATTGGGCCATAAGGAGGTCGAGATCAAGTGGTACGGCTCCAGAAGCTATATCGATCAGAAATATGCTTCTGTATATCAGAACATGTTTCAGCTGGTGGAGGACGCCTGCCTGGATGATAATATAGAAGCGCTGGCGGATCAGGTGGATGTGATCTTCACTGCCACGCCCCAGGGCTATCTGGCAGGAGTGCTGACGGAGGACATCTTAAGCCGGGCCAAGGTCGTGGATCTCAGCGCGGATTATCGCATCAAGGATGTTGCCGTCTATGAGAAATGGTATAATATAGAGCACAAGAGTCCGCAATTTATCAAGGAAGCGGTGTATGGGCTATGCGAGATCAACCGGGAGGATATCAGGAAGGCCAGACTGGTGGCGAATCCTGGCTGCTACCCAACCTGTTCCTTTTTCAGTATCTATCCATTGGTTAAAAAAGGATACATTGACACAAAGACGCTGATCATCGATGCCAAATCGGGAACCTCCGGGGCCGGGCGGGGCGCCAAGGTGGACAATCTCTACTGTGAGGTCAATGAGAACATCAAGGCCTACGGTGTGGCGAGCCACCGTCACACGCCGGAGATCGAGGAGCAACTGGGGCTGGCAGCGGGAGAGAAGGTCACATTGAATTTTACGCCACATCTGGTTCCCATGAACCGCGGTATCCTGATCACCGCTTATGCCAACGTGAAGGAAGGCGTTACCGGTGAGCAGCTCCGTCAGGCTTATGAGGAAGCATATCAGAATGAGAAGTTTATCCGCTTCCTTAATCCGGGCGTCTGCCCCCAGACCAAATGGGTGGAAGGCAGCAATTACGTGGATGTGAATATGGTCTACGATGCGCGTACCGGACGCGTTATCATGATGGGCGCCATGGACAATCTGGTGAAGGGTGCCGCAGGCCAGGCGGTTCAGAATATGAATCTGATGTTCGGTCTGCCGGAGGACATGGGGCTTGACCTTGTCCCGATGTTCCCGTAGGAGAAAACTATAGATACCGGGAATGGTAAGCATACGGACAGCATGGATGTGTGTAGATAGCAGGAAAGAGGAAGCAATGGAGAACAGAGAGAAAATTCAGATGGCGGAGGATCGGGGAGAAGCGATCAGGGTCAGAATCATGAAAATCGAAGACTATGAAAGCATATATGCACTCTGGAAGACCATCAAGGGCTTCGGTATCCGCAGCGTGGATGACTCCAGAGAAGGTGTGGAGCGGTTCCTTAAGCGCAATCCGACGACCAGTGTGGTAGCGGAGGATCGGGGCGAGATCGTCGGGGCTATCCTGTGCGGTCATGATGGCCGCACAGGCTGCTTCTACCATGTGTGCGTGAAGGAGGAATACCGCAAGCACGGGATTGGAAAGCGTATGGCCGAGACTGCTGCGCTTGCTCTTAAAAAGGAGCACATCTCCAAGGTGAACCTTATCGCATTTGATACCAACCAGGTAGGAAATCGCTTCTGGCAGAGTATGGGCTGGACATTTCGCAGGGATCTGAATTATTATGATCTTGTACTGAATGAGGAAAATATCACAACATTTCAGTAAGTGAAGAAGCACCCTTATGGAAATGAATCTTACAGCGGGATGAAAAATGTTTCCCGGACGAAGAAGAGGAAGAGAGAGGAAGAGAATACATATGGAAATCATCAAGGGCGGCGTCACTGCCGCAAAGGGCTATAAGGCGGCATCAACGGCTGCCGGGATCAAATATCGGAATCGCAAGGACATGGCTATGATCGTAAGTGAGGTCCCTGCCGTGTCAGCGGGAACCTTTACCAGTAACGTGGTGAAGGCGGCGCCGGTGCAGTGGGACCGGAAGGTGGTGGAGGAAGAGACCTGCGCCCAGGCCATTGTAGTCAATGCAGGAATCGCCAACGCCTGCACCGGGGCGGAGGGAATGAAGTATTGCAGTAAGACCGCAGAGAAGGTGGAAGAACTGCTGCAGATACCGGCGAGTCAGGTGCTGGTGGCATCCACCGGGGTCATCGGCATGCAGCTGCCGATGGATCGGCTGAATGCAGGGATGGAGGCTATGGCTCCCGCACTTTCCGACAGTCTTGAAAGCGGCCATGAGGCGGCCAAGGCCATCATGACTACAGACACCAGAGAGAAGGAGGCAGCAGTGACATTTTCCATTGGCGGAAAGAAGGTGACGCTGGGCGGCATGTGCAAGGGATCCGGTATGATCCACCCCAATATGTGTACCATGCTGGGCTTTCTTACCACAGATATTGCCATCTCCAAGGAGCTTCTGGTGGAGGCGCTCCGGGAGGATGTGAAGGATACCTTCAACATGATCTCCGTGGATGGCGATACCTCCACCAACGATACACTGCTGATCCTGGCCAATGGGATGGCCGGCAATGCTGTTATCACGGAGAAAAACCAGGATTATCAGACCTTCTGTGAGGCGCTTCATTATGTGAATGAGACACTTGCAAAAAAGATGGCGGGGGACGGCGAGGGCGCAACCGCTCTTTTTGAGACGAAGGTGATCCATGCGGATACCAAAGAGAACGCCAAAATACTGGCAAAGTCGGTGATCTGCTCCTCCCTGACCAAGGCGGCCATCTACGGACACGACGCGAACTGGGGAAGGATCCTCTGTGCGCTGGGGTATTCCGGGGCGCAGTTTGACCCGGAGAAGATCGAGTTGTTCTTCCAGAGCAGATCCGGTCAGATCCAGATCTATAAGGATGGGGTAGCCACGGATTACAGCGAGGAGGAGGCCACGAAGATTCTCTCGGATCCGGAGGTTACGGTGTTGGTGGACATGAAGATGGGGGAAGCTGAGGCAACGGCCTGGGGCTGCGATCTGACCTACGACTATGTGAAGATCAATGCAGACTACCGCTCCTGATGTTACTATAAAAGTCTGCAATATACGAATACAGATTGACATTTTAAGGAGGATAAAACAGTGAGAGAGGAACATATGGATGAAGTCATGCAGAAGGCGGAGGTGCTGATCGAAGCACTTCCTTATATCCAGAGATTCAACCGCAAGATCATTGTGGTGAAGTACGGCGGGAGTGCCATGGTGGACGAGGAGCTGAAGAAGCATGTGATCCAGGACGTGACGCTGTTGAAGCTTGTTGGTTTCAAACCGATCATTGTCCATGGCGGCGGCAAGGAGATCAGCAAATGGGTGGAGAAGAGCGGTAAGGTGCCGGAATTCGTGAATGGTCTTCGGAAAACCGACGCGGACACCATGGAGATCGCGGAGATGGTCCTAAACCGGGTGAACAAGTCACTGGTGCAGATGGTTCAGGAGCTGGGCGTAAACGCCATTGGGATCAGCGGCAAGGACGGCGGCCTCCTGAAAGTAGACAAAAAGTATTCCGGTGGTCAGGATATCGGCTACGTGGGCGAAGTGAAGGAGGTAAATCCCAAGATCCTGTATGATCTGTTGGAGAAGGATTTTCTTCCCATCATCTGTCCCATCGGACTGAGCGATGACTATGAGACCTACAATATCAATGCGGATGATGCTGCCTGCGCTATCGCCCAGGCGGTGAAGGCGGAGAAGCTGGCATTCTTGACCGATATCGAAGGTGTGTACAAGGATCCCGCCGACCCGGATTCGCTGATCTCGGAGCTGACAGTTTCCCATGCCAGGAAATTGATCGAAGCGGGTAATATCGGCGGCGGTATGCTGCCGAAGCTCAACAACTGTATCGAAGCTATTTTGGACGGCGTTTCCAGGGTGCATATCCTGGACGGCCGGATCGCTCACTGCCTGCTCCTGGAGATATTCACCAATCGCGGAATCGGCACAGCCATCCTGGGCGACAGCGAAGAGCGGTTTTGCAAGGACGCGGGCTGAACTGCTTTTATTCATAGTGATGTCTGTGTTAGCGGACATGGAGGCTTAGAAAAGAGAAAAGAGGAAGAATGATGGAGAACCAATATATTGATTCCACAGAGCAGAATCTGGTACACACCTACAACCGTTATCCCATTGTGCTGGAGCGCGGGGAGGGTGTCTACCTCTACGATACCAACGGAAAAAAATATCTGGACTTTGCCGCCGGGATCGCAGTGCAGGCTCTGGGGTATGGAAACCGGGAGCTGAATGAAGTGATCAAGAATCAGGTGGATACGCTGACTCACACATCCAACCTGTTTTACAATATCCCCATGGCAAAGGCCGCTGCGCGTGCAGTGGAGGCTTCCGGGATGGAGCGGGTGTTTTTCACCAACAGCGGAACAGAGGCCATCGAGGGAGCTATCAAGGCGGCGAAGAAGTATGCGTATGTACGGGATGGACATGCGGATCATGAAATCATTGCTATGGAGCATTCCTTCCATGGCAGAAGTCTGGGAGCGCTCTCCGTTACCGGAAATGCCCACTATCGTGAGCCCTTTGAGCCGCTGCTTCCGGGGATACGCTTCGCCCATTTTAACGATCTGGAATCGGTGAAGGCGCAGGTGAACGGGAAGACTTGTGCGATTATTCTGGAAACAGTTCAGGGCGAGGGCGGAATCTATCCGGCTGATCCGGAATTCCTCGCAGGTGTGAAAAAGCTGTGCGAAGAACACGATATTCTGCTGATCCTGGACGAGATTCAGTGCGGCATGGGGCGGACCGGAGCGATGTTTGCCTGGCAGCACTATGGTGTGAAGCCGGATATTATGACCTGCGCCAAGGCAATTGGCTGCGGGGTTCCGGTGGGAGCATTCTTCCTGACGGAGCGGGTGGCCGAAAAGTCCCTGGCACCGGGAGATCACGGAAGCACCTACGGCGGTAATCCGCTGGTTGGTGCTGCGGTGGATAAGGTGTTTGAGATCTTTGCCCGGGAACAGATTCCGGCTCATGCGAAAGAGATAGGAGATTATCTTGCCGGACAGTTGGACAAGCTGGTGGGCGAGTATGCGTTTGTCACGGCCAGAAGAGGCCTTGGACTTATGCAGGGACTGGTGCTGACGATTCCGGTGGGCCAGGTGGTTAAGGCGGCCCAGGAAGAGGGACTGATCATCATTACCGCAGGCAGCGATGTGCTGCGCTTTGTCCCGCCGCTGATCATTGAGAAAGCGCATGTGGATGAGATGATGGAGAAGCTTCGGAAGGCGCTTGATTTGTTTAGATGAATAAAGTTCCGGTCACAGGCAATCCTATTAGAAAAGATAATAGGAGGCGTTTTCCATGATCGGAATTTTTATTGCCCTGCTTTCAGGTGTGCTGATGGGGGTGCAGGGAGTGTTCAACACACAGGTGACGAAGAGCACCAGTCTGTGGGTGTCCGCAAGTTGGGTACAGTTTTCAGCCCTGGTCATATGCCTGGTGGCATGGTTTTTCTGCGACCGCACCAGCTTCGGCGGGATTCTCACGATGGAGCCGAAGTACATGCTGTTCGGAGGCGTGATAGGAGCATTCATCACTTATACGGTGATCAAGAGTATAGATGCCCTGGGACCTGCAAGGGCGGTGATGCTCATTGTCATCGCCCAGTTGACAGCGGCTTATCTCATTCAGTTATTTGGTTTGTTCGGTATGGAGAAGACTGCCTTTGCGTGGAGACGGCTTCTTGGTCTTCTCATCTGCGTGGGTGGAATCGTCCTGTACCAGTGGAAATAGTAAGCGGAAAGTAACAGTTCAGCCCACGCCCATTCGCAAAGGAAAAAATATTTTCGAATTCCCCTTGTAATCGCAGTGAAATTCCGATAAAATAGTATTTGATTCAGTATAGGTTCTGTTCCGGAAAGGAATGGAGCATGATTCGAAAAAAGAGAATGATATGGACAGCGGTTCTCTGCTGTCTGCTGTTGGTGATGGCCGGGTGTAAAAACCGGTCCGGTCTGTATGTGGAACAGGGGACTTCCAAAGAAAAGGATGGAAAGTCGGCTGGAGATGCTGCGGGAAATGACGCTTCCGGTAATCGAATGGGAGACAGTCCGTCCGACAGTTCGACGGAAGGCAGTTCGTCTGGAGGAGCCGCGGAAGACGGAAAAGCGGAGAAGATGATCTATGTCCAGGTATCCGGTGCGGTGGCTAACCCCGGTGTCTATAAATTGCCGGCAGGAAGCCGTGTGTTTGAGGCGGTGGAGTTGGCGGGAGGCACCACGGAGGATGCAGACGTGAGTACACTCAATCAGGCGCTGGTTCTAAGTGACGGCCAGATGGTCTATGTGTATGCTGTCGGAGAACAGAGAACCGGACAGGAGACAGAGAGCAGCCTGGGAGCATACGGGGAGCCGGACGATGGACGGATCAACCTGAATACTGCCACAGTGGAGGAACTGATGACACTGCCGGGGATCGGACAGTCCAAGGCGGAGAGCATTGTTTCCTGGCGGGAGGAGAACGGCGCATTTGGAAGCGTGGAGGATATCCTGAACATCACGGGCATCAAGGAAGGCGTTTTTTCCAAAATAAAGGACCATATCAAGGTAAACTGAGGTGAAGAAATGGCAAAGAAGGTTCTTGTAGTCGATGACGAAAAATTAATTGTAAAGGGGATCCGGTTCAGTCTGGAGCAGGACGGGATGGAAGTGGACTGCGCCTATGACGGGGAAGAAGCATTGCGGCTGGCCAAGGAGAATCCGTATGACATGATTCTTCTGGATATCATGCTGCCCAAGATGGACGGCTTTGAGGTATGCCAGCAGATCCGCGAATTCTCCATGGTACCCATCGTCATGCTGACAGCCAAGGGCGATGATATGGATAAGATCCTGGGATTAGAGTATGGCGCGGATGATTACATAACCAAGCCCTTCAATATCCTGGAGGTTAAGGCGCGGATCAAGGCTATTATGCGAAGAACCGTGCAGAATCAGCCGGAGGAAAAGGATCCAAAGGTGATAAAAAACGGAGATCTGAAGCTTGACTGTGAGGGTCGGAGACTGTATATCATGGATAAGGAAGTAAACCTGACAGCCAAGGAATTTGATCTTCTGGAGCTTCTTGTGACCAATGCGGGGAAGGTATACAGCCGTGAGAATCTGCTGAACCTGGTATGGGGCTACAAGTATCCCGGTGATGTGCGGACCGTGGATGTCCATGTGCGCCGATTGAGAGAGAAGATAGAGGCAAATCCCAGCGAGCCAAGGTATGTCCATACCAAGTGGGGCGTGGGCTACTATTATCAGGGATGATGCGGCCTGGTGACAGTCCGGGCCTCTGGAGACAGTTATGAAACGTTTGAAATTGATTAAGAGCTTGAAATTTGTCAGAAGCTTGAAATTCCGTCTGTTCCTGGTACTGGCACTTGTGGGGATCCTTCCCAGCATGGTGTTCCGTGCGGGACTGCTGGAAACATATGAAAATAAAGCAATCTCCAACCGGAGTATTGATATCTTAAGCCAGGCGAAGATCCTGGGAACGCAGATCGTTACCTATGATTATTTGAATAATACCGCCAATGAGACCATCAGCAGTCAGCTGGTCTTATTGTCCAATGTCTATGACGGTCGCGTGATGCTGATCAATTCCAGCTTCCAGATTGTGCGGGATACATATAATCTGGATGTGGGGAAGACCATCATCTCCGAGGAGATCGTGAAGAGCTACAAGGGCGAGGAGATCTCCAAGTATGATTCAAAGAACCACTATATCGAGATGACGCTGCCTCTTAAGGACAGTAAGACCCAAGAGATCCTGGGCGTCATGCTGGTGAGCGTTTCCACGGACAGTATCATTGCCAATTACGAATACCTGAAGGGAAATGCCATGGTGATCGAGGTGGCGTGCGGCATCCTTGTGGTGGCGCTGGCGCTGTTTCTGGCTATTCGCCTGGTGCGGCCCTTGGGGAAGATCACAAGATCCATCGATGCGATCCAGACCGGCGAAGAGGTGGGAGCACTTTCGGTTTCCGATTATACGGAGACGGAGGCTATTTCCGATGCCTTTAACGAGATGGTAAAGCGTATGCAGGTCATTGACCAGTCCCGGCAGGAATTCGTCTCTAATGTGTCCCATGAGCTGAAAACGCCGCTGACCTCCATGAAGGTACTGGCAGATTCCCTGCTGGATCAGGAGGACGTGCCGGCAGAACTTTACCGGGATTTCATGACGGATATAGCTGCTGAGATCGATCGGGAGAATAAGATCATCAACGATCTCTTGTCTCTGGTGAAAATGGACCGTTCCGCCGGTGTGCTGAATATCGAAGCCGTGAATATCAACGAGCTGATCGAATTGATCTTAAAACGTCTCAGACCTATCGCCGAGAAGCAGAATGTGGAACTGGTGCTGGAGAGCTTCCGGCCGGTAACGGCGGAAATCGATGAGGTCAAGCTGACGCTGGCATTGACGAATCTTGTTGAGAATGCGATCAAGTACAACAAGGAGGGCGGCTGGGTTCATGTATCACTGAATGCTGACCATAAGTATTTCTTTATCCGGGTAGAGGATTCCGGCATCGGCATCCCGGAGGATTCCCTGGAACATATTTATGAGCGTTTTTACCGGGTGGACAAGTCTCATTCCAGAGAGATCGGAGGTACGGGGCTTGGCCTTGCCATTACAAGAAATGTTGTTCTCATGCACCGGGGCGCTATCAAGGCTCACAGTAAGGTGGGAGAGGGTACGATTTTTACCGTGCGTATTCCACTGAACTATATTGCATAGGTGCGGGAATGGAGATCATTATGAAAATAAGACAACAATGGTTATTTCTGCTTATGATGGTTATTCTTCTGGCAGGAATGACAATGCTTTCCGGCTGTGGCAAGGAGGCGCCGACGAAAGCGAATAACTATATTTATTATCTGAATAAAGAGCAGACCAAGGTACTTCCGGTACCCTATGAGGTTCAGGCGGACAATACGGATGGTAAGATCCGGGAGCTGCTCCTTAAGCTGGATGAGAATCCGGACAGTGTGGATTACCGCAGAGCCTTAGCCGGAAATGTGGGAATTCCGGCCTGGACACTGGCAGACGGTGTGCTGCAGCTTAATTTCGGCAGCGAGTATTCACAGATGGATCCTGTCACGGAGGTGCTTTGTCGTGCGGCAGTCGTGCGTACGCTGATCCAGGTGGACGGTGTGGACAGCATTTCCTTCTATGTCGGAGATTCCCCTTTGATGGATGCCGGCGGCAAGGTTATTGGCCTTATGACGGCTGACAGCTTTATTGAGAATCCGGGGGAGCAGATCAATTCGATACAGACGGCGACCATTACGCTGTATTTTTCCAATAAAGCGGGAGACGGACTGGTACAGGAGGTGCAGGAGCGCCATTACAACAGCAATGTCCCCTTGGAAAAGTTGGTGATGGAGCAGCTGTTCAAGGGTCCCATCAGCGGAGACAGCAAATCAGCCATACCAAGCGGTACGAAGCTGATCAGTATCTCCGTGCTGGATGGCGTGTGCTTCGTGACACTGGATGAGGGTTTCCTAGCTCCGGGGAACGATGTGGATGCGGGGGTTGTCATTTATTCCATTGTCAATTCTCTGGTGGAGCTTCCCAATGTTAACAAGGTGCAGATCTCTGTAAATGGAGATACCAGTATCGTATATCGGGAGAAGTTCCCTTTGAGCACGGTGTATGAGCGGGATCTGGATTATGTGGCGACACCGGAGAAGGGGAAGAAGTAAAGGAGGATAGGAATGAGCAGCAGGGTGTTAGCGCAGCTTGCGGTCTCTTTCCTTCTTGGGGTGGTAGTTTCTTATCGGGGAAACCCGTGGGGATATGTATTGTGGGCAGCCTGGCTGGGGAGCGTGGGCTTTCTGGCAGTGCGCGGCACCGGGGCTGTACATGATGCCGGGGCGATGCGCGGTGTCGGGCCAGTATGCGGTGTCGGGGCGGTGCGTGGTGCCAGGTCGGTGCGCAGATATTATCCGGGGATTTTGCGGGTGTTTTTCTGTCTTGCGTTTTGCCTGTTGGGGCAGATGCGGTGGCAGCAACAGCAGAGCCTGATACAGGCAGTAGAGGATCGCGCGGGCGGGCAGAATGAGCTCACGGTGGTGGGAACCATCAGCAAGAAGGAAGAGAAGAGTTATAGTATTGTTTATTATCTGAAGGATTCTGAAATTGAAGATTCTGAAATTAAAAGCGGAACGGGCAGCTTCCGGGTTGGCCAGGTTCTGATCTATCAACAATCCGATACATATTCTATCGGTGATACCATTCGAGTAACAGGGGCTTGTAAGAGCTTTGCCCAGGCCAGAAATGAGGGAAACTTTGATGAGCAGGCATATTATTACAGCAAAGGGGTATTTCTGGCTGTAAAGGCAGATTCGGTACGTCTGCTGAAGCGGCAGCGTGTCTTGTGGAAGGAGTGGCTGTATCGGCTGCGAAAGCAGGTGCAGGAGGTGTATGCGACCAAACTTCCTGAGAAGGAGGCAGGGGTCTTAAGCGTTATGACCCTTGGTGATAAGGGCATGCTGGATGCAGAAGTGAAGAAGCTCTATCAGCAGTCCGGGATTTCCCACGTGCTGGCTATCTCCGGTCTGCATGTTTCCATTCTGGGAATGGGGATTTACCGCTTCTTGAGGAAGCGGCGGATGTCTTATCCCGGCGCGGGTATTCTGGCCGGGATGATGGTGCTGGTGTTCGGTCAGATCTCCGGTATGGAACTGTCCACAAGGCGCGCAGTCTTAATGTTTCTGGTAATGCTGCTGGGGAATGTACTGGGTATGGCTTACGATTCTGTGACAGCGTTGTCCCTGTCAGCATTGATGCAGCTCTGGGAGAATCCCTATTGTTTTACTTATGCAGGTTTTATTTTTTCCTACAGTGCGGTGCTGGCGGTGGTGGTGGCAGTGAAAATCCTGGAGGAAGCCTTTGGGAGAAGAGCGGTCTCGGATGCGGGAAAGGTTTCAGGAGCAAGGAGCGTTGTGCAGGAGGAAAGTCAGAAGCCGGAATCTGTCGACAATGGTAGATCGTGCTGGCGATGTCATGTGGATCATGCTATTCTTTTCGCCGGGATACGGTTTGAAAAGTGGAAAAAGACGCTTGCCGGGACATTCTTTGTCAGCGGTTGCATCCAGTTGGTGACGCTGCCGCTGACGGTATGGTTCTATTATGAGTTCCCGTTGTACAGTGTGCTGATCAATGGTCTGTTGCTGCCGCTTATGGGAGTTGTGCTGATGAGTGGTCTGCTGGGCGGAATTACCGGGTGTCTGGCGGGAGCAGTTGGTATTATGGGAAGTGGAGCAGCCGAAATGTTGGGAACAGCGGCGGGAATCCTGGAACGTCTGTCCTGGCTTTTGTTGCAGCCGGCGAATGGATTGCTAAGCTGGAATGAGCGGGTGTGCAGTCTCTTTGGCAGACTTCCGGGAGCGGTCTGTATTACGGGAAAGCCCAGAATAGAAATGATGATCGGGTATTATGTGGTTCTGGTGGTGGGACTGCTTCTGATCTATAGGATGAATCTTAGAAATAAGGATAGCTCGAAGCACAGCTTTCGAAATGATAGGAAGAGTTGCCGTGGAGAAGGTTTTTTCCCGGGGAGGCGGACTGCTCATGAGTCAGGGGGAAGAACAGAACCGCAAGGTACCGGAATAAAAAAAGCAGCAATTTTGGCAGTGATGCTGATAGCTTTGATTTCCTTGCTGGTGATTCACCCGAACCGGGGTTTTCGGATATGCTTTCTGGATGTAGGACAGGGGGATGGTATCTATGTTCAGGCGGAGGATGGGACAGCTTTCTTCATCGATGGCGGCAGTACCAGCGAGAAGAATGTGGGGGAGTATCGGCTGTTAAGCTTTTTGAAATGCCAGGGGGCAGACAGCGTGGACGGCTGGTTTGTGTCTCATGCAGACGAGGATCATATCTCCGGCTTGCTGGAGGTGTGGGAGAGCGGCTATCAGGTGAAACATCTTTTCTTAAGTCAGTGGATCGTCCGGGACGAGGCCTGGGAGAAGCTGTGCGCGGCGGCAGAACAATATCAGACAGAGATTACGTATCTTGCACCGGAGGACACGGTTGGGAGCGGTAAGCTGTGCTTTACCTGCCTGTATCCCTGGGAAGAGGGAGCGGATCGGAATGATAATTCCATGGTGCTTCTGCTGCAATATTCCGGTTTGTCGGCATTGCTTGGGGGCGATCTGCCCGCGAAGCAGGAGCGGGAGCTTGCGCTGCGGTATCCAAAGCTTAAGGTGAATATCTACAAGGCAGATCATCACGGCTCCAACGGTTCTAACAGTGAATCGCTGCTGCAATGCATAAAACCTGTGGTCGCAGTGATTTCCTGCGCCAAGGAGAACAGCTATGGTCATCCGGGGAAGGAGGCCGTAGACCGGATCAGGGAGACCGGAAGCAGGATCTATTACACCATGGAGAGCGGGCAGATTACGGTTGGATGCGATAAAGGTGGAGTCTGGGTGGAGGAGTTTATACCGGAGTCTTGATTTTGGAGTAGTCATGGGGTACAATATCTTTAACAGTAGGATTTTGTAGATTCGCCAAGAGATCAACGAATCAGGAGAGCACAAACAATGAAGACCATCGATGCAGACATCAGATCCGGCTCTTTTGCTCCGGTATATTTGTTATATGGAGAAGAGGATTATTTAAAAAAGCAGTATAAGGAAAAATTACAGAAGGCACTGGTCCCGGAGGGAGATACCATGAATGTCTCTGCCTTTGAAGGAAAGGATATCCGTCCCGGTGAGATCATTGATCTGGCGGAGACAATGCCTTTCTTTGCAGACCGACGACTGATCCTTCTTACAAACAGCGGCGTGTTCAAGAGTGCATGTGACGAGCTTGCGGAATACATGAAGGCAATTGCGCCTACGGCCTGCTTCGTGTTTGTGGAAGATGAAGTGGACAAGCGCAGCAGGTTGTTCAAGAATGTTAAGGACGCAGGCAGGGTAGTAGAGTTTCCCAGACAGAATGAGCAGGTATTGACACAGTGGATCTTAAGCCGCCTGAAGCGAGAAAACAAGAAGATTACCCAATCCGTCATGCAGCAGCTCTTAAATACCGTCGGCACGGATATGGAATATATCGACAAGGAGTTGGAGAAGCTGCTGTGTTATTGCATGGACAAGGAAGTGATCGAGGCGGAGGATGTGAATGCCGTCTGCGTGCAGCAGACTACCAGCAAGATATTTGATATGGTCAACGCTATTGCCGATAAGAATCAGAAGCGTGCGTTGGAGCTGTATTATGACCTGCTGGCCTTAAAGGAGCCGCCTATGCGGATTCTGTTTCTGGTGGCGCGCCAGTTCCAGATTTTGCTTCAGGTCAAGGAGCTGGGCGGTAAGGGACATGACAGTAAATTTATTGCAGCAAAGGCCGGAGTTCCCGAATTCGCGCTCCGGCGCAACCAGGGACAGGCCAGGAGCTTTACTAAAGAACAGCTCTATCAGGCAGTCACGGACTGCGTAGAGGCAGAGGAAGCGGTCAAGACCGGTAATCTGAATGACCGGATGGCAGTGGAGCTGCTGATTGTGAAATATAGTGCTGCCTGATGAACAAATAATTGAAAATTATAAAAACGATATCGGAGCATATTAAAATTTGCGGTTGAATTATACGATAAATCACGATATAATGAGCGCAAGAGAGCCAACATGCCCAATGAAGAATAATATCCATTATGATGAGATGGAAAGGTGGTGCGGCGATGTATAGTATGGGTCAAAGACAGAGGCTTGTACAGGATTTTGCAGAAAGTGTAAGACAGAGGTTTCCACAGACAAATCAATATAATATACTGATTTTTGGGAGCTTTCTGACGGAACGTTATGTTGAGGATTCTGATATTGATATTGGTGTTTTTTCACTATATCCAGGTTTGACATATCGGTTGTATGCTTTTACGAAAGATTATTTTGAAAAAAAAGGAATATCAAATGACGTGATACGGATGCGTTTGTCAGAATATCAATTTATTAATTTGTCAATCGTATTGGGGCAGCAGTATGCAGTGACAGATTATTGCCCAGGAGAATTGATTCAATATATCAAACATATGCAGGAAAACGTGGATTTGTTTCCTAAGAGATTCAGAAGTATGAAATGAGATGGGAGGTTACAAGGTGGCGGTATCATTCGGTGATGCATTAAAAAATGCAGGTATAATACCAAGTGAACAAGAAGGTTATGATAAGAAGAAAGTTAGGTCATTTACCCTGGAGATGAAGTTGCATGAAATGATAGAGCATGTGATGGCATTGGAACGACTTTATCAGAAATATTTAAATGCAGAAGGGCAGGATCAGTTTGATTATATTGATAGTTTGGCAAATAGATATGGGTATATGGTGATTGCGTTTCAGGATATTGTGATGACAATATGTAAGTTAAAAATTATAAAGTCATCTGAAAATATCAGTATCCGAAGAGCTATTGCAGAGTTCCAAGGTATTTTTGAAACCGAGTGCCAACAACAAAGGTTGGATGATGCAATCTCTTCTTTTGCAGACAGAAATGAAATTGTGCATGTATATGAGAATTATAGAGATAATATGGAAACGATCCTTTCTAATGTGCAGAATTATAGAAAAGAGTATGAAACCATCTACCACCTGCTGTTAGAATATTGCAAAAAAGAGAAAATACTCAATAATGAGTAATGAATAGGCAATTAACTACACTGTCCCTATTCTTAACTGAAAAAGCCATGGATCTCCTGGTTTGCCATTCTTGTAATCTCCTCCGGGAACCCCAAGAACTCCAGCAGCAGGATGGCGTTGCTGGTCTGGCAGATGCCCTTCTTCAGAATGTAGTCGAAAGTTACATCCTTTCCATTGATTGTTTCACAGAAGTAATAATTTTCATAGATTCCGTCCAGACGGCTGGCCAGATCCATATCGTGGGTTGCCACCATCAGCATGCAGTTCTTGTCCTTCAGGTATTGAAGAATGGCATGAGAGGCGGCTACACGCTCTTTTCTATTTGTTCCCTTCAGAATCTCATCGATTCCACAGAACAGGAGACGTCCGCTGGTACTCCGGTCGACCATTCGTTTCAGATATTTGATTTCCCGCATATAGTAGCTTTCGCCGGAAAGAACATCGTCCCGGACAGCCATGGAGGTGAGCACAGCACAGCCCGGCAGGGTGGCACTTGCGGCCGTGCAGGTGTGGAGCGTCTGTCCGAGTATGAGATTGACGGCCACACTTTTGATGAAGGTAGATTTCCCGGCGGCATTGGAGCCGGTGATGATGGCATTTTTACAGAACGTGAAGCTGTTGGGAACAGCGTCCGGAATCAGTGGGTGGCGCAAATCCGTAAATTCCATTTTTCCGGGGACTATGGCGGGGATACAGTAGTTCTTAAGGCTTCTTCGGAAGGAGGCAGCCGCGATACAGGCATCTGTCTCGCCGACATAGACGAACAGACGCTGGAAAGATTCCTGTTTGCCGATAAGTTCCCGGAGGATTCTGTCATAGCGGATGAAGTCCAGCATCAACGCACCTGCCAGATAATCAGAAAAAATGGCAAATAAGTCGCCGGCCAGTACAGACTGCTGCTTTCGCAGGAAGACGGCGCTCATTTTCGTAAGCTTTTTTAAGGATTTTAAGTCAGCTTCCAGGAGCGGGTCTTTTGATTGTGTAACCTGATAGATATCGTTGGCTATATGCACAGTCCTGGCGAAGGAGAAGATGGACTGCAGGTATATCTCGTATTTTGACTTAAAGAGGGCATACAGGACGAGATTGACCATGAAATTGATGCCGAACAGCGTGATGGGGATGGGATTTCTAGTGAGCAGGGCAGTTACAGCCAGTGCAATCAGGGAGACCAGCAGCAGAATAGCGGGTCTTCCTAAGGGAATCCGCTGATCTTCGATGGTCTGCTGTAATTCCGGTATGTAGTAATTGATATCATCCCGTTTGTTCAGCAACAGGAGGGATTTTTGGACGCGGAGACGAACGGATTCCTGCTGATCGAAGTACTGTATCTTTTCTTCCGGCAGACTGTTCCCAGCTGTATCAGCCGGGAGCCGGTGCAGCAACCGGTACAGGTATTGTTCCCCGGCAGAGGAGGAGGTATGGTTGGCCAGCGCGAAGATCTGATCCATATCCAGGTCATCCCAGGTGATATCATCCACCAGGTCATCTTCGGATATGGCTGGTTTCTCTGCCTGATACCATTTTGCGATGAGCGCAAGCTTATCGGGTGCCAGGTCTTGAACGTTTCGTGTCCTGCCAAACCAGTGTGTCAGATATTGTTCAGTTTTTTGTCTTGCCTGCCTGTCCTGCAAAAAGGACATGAACAGGATAAAGAGAATAATTCCCAATACGAAGAAAATCATACGTGTGGCATCCTTTCCTGTGATTGATATGGTAACTATAGCACAAGACAGCAGGTGACGCAACAATAGAAAGCACGCTTAGCGGATGTTCTGTTATCGTGAAATAAAAAATCCCACCTGACTGACGGTATCAGGTGGGACTTTGTTTCGTTATCTATCGTCTTCCATTAAGCGATTCCGTTGACAGCCTTAGACAGTCGGGAAATCTTTCTGGAAGCGGTGTTCTTATGATAAACACCCTTGGCAGTCGCCTTGTCGATCTCAGAAGTAGCAGCAAGCAATGCAGCCTTAGCAGCTTCCTTATCCTGAGCAACAACAGCAGCGTCTACCTTCTTGATCGCGGTCTTGACCTTGGATCTGATAGCCTTGTTGCGGGCAGTCCTGGTCTCAGTTACGAGAATACGCTTCTTTGCTGATTTAATGTTAGCCAATCCGTACACCTCCCATTCAAATGGATTTGTATTCATTGTTTCATTAAAGCCGGACACGGACGTTCTAATGTAAACATTCAAAACATACTCATTCATTCTATCCTTTAAAAATCCATCTGTCAATACATATTTTACATTTTTTTGCAAAAAATAGATGTGAACAGTTACGGTAACAGTGTGAACAGATGGATGGAGGGCGCGAAGATGAGTCAATTTCAGGTGCGGACGGATCTGGCTCTGGAAACCAGAGAAAAGTTTGAAGAGGACAATGTGGAGATCAAGGGCGTCCGGGTGGAGGAAGAACTGATCCGGGAGAGCGAGATCAAGGTCACCAAAGTGCTGATCGAGACGGAGAATGGGGCCAGAAGCATGGGAAAACCTAAGGGCAGCTATATCACTCTGGAAGCGCCGAACATGAGCGAACAGGACGAGGATTACCACCGGGAAGTATCTGTCCAACTGGCGGATGTCTTAAGGGAACTTCTGCCGAAGAAGGAAGCTCCGATCTCCGTGCTGGTGGCGGGGCTTGGAAACCGTGAGGTGACACCGGATGCCTTAGGGCCGCGGGTGGTGGACAATATGATGATCACCCGGCATATCTTAAAGGAATTCGGCAAATACGCCTTTGGCCAGGAGGAGATCAGCCCCATTAGTGGCATCGTGCCGGGAGTGATGGCACAGACCGGCATGGAGAGTATGGAGATCTTAAGGGGAGTGATCCAAGAGACAAAGCCGGAGTGTATCATTGCGGTGGACGCCCTGGCGGCACGAAGTACCAAGCGGCTGGGACGTACCATCCAGGTCACGGACACGGGAATCAATCCGGGCTCCGGGGTAGGAAACCACCGCCAGGGTCTGACGGAAGAAAGTCTTGGAATCCCGGTGATCGCCATCGGTATTCCCACTGTGGTGGACGCCGCCACCATCGTCAGTGATACCATGTATTCGCTGATCGAGGCTATGTCTCAGTCCAGTCATTTGAAAAGTCTTGGTACGTCTCTGGAATCATTGAATGAAGCGGAGAAATACGATCTGGTACGGGAATTGCTTTCCCCAAGTCTGAATACCATGTTTGTGACACCTAAGGACATCGATGAATCTATTAAGCGGCTGAGCTATACGGTGTCGGAAGGATTGAATCTTGCTCTTAGCGGATCATAAATCTTTGTGGACGGGCATATAATGATAACAGTTATGCCAGAAATGAGGGAATCCGTTGAATCGAAGAAATCCATATATAAAAATAACATTTAAAAATAAGAAAAGAGCGGCGTGGACGGCACTTGGCGTGCTCCTGCTGGTAGTCTGCTGGCAGTCCTTAAGGAGTGCCGGGCAAGCTCCCGAATTCCGGGAGCTTGTGAGTCATGCCCAGAGCAGTCTCTACGTAGAGGTGTTAAAGACGCACATGCCTGTGGTGACAGCCCAGATGGGGGATGAGACGAAGGAGCTTACTCTGTGGGATATTTTCCTGGAGAAGCTGACAAAGCTGGTCCCGCTCTGCGGTTATGCCTTTTCGGGACAGGAGTATGATACCCAGGTGGAGAGTGCCTTGAGTTATGAGATGCTCATAGCGCGGGAAGGAGTGGATGAGCAGTACCGGGACGGAGGACTGGCTGCCGGGACAACACCCGGTACGGAACAGCCGGCTGGAACGGGAGGAACGACGGCCGTCTTCGCCCCGGTTACGGAGCCGGTGGTACAGATCTCCAGGGAAAAATTAAACGATTTCGATTATCTGGTGCAGAACTTCTATACGGTGGACCGGACTACCACCATTGACGGAAGTATTCTGAATGCCGGAAAGCTTCTGGGGATGGATCTGAGGCTTACCACCACAGCGGACCAGCCTCAGATATTGATCCATCACACGCACTCCCAGGAAATGTATGCAGATTCAGACGGCAGTGCTGCCACCTCCATCGTGGGGGTTGGGGAGTATCTTGCGAAGCTGCTGCGGGAGCAGTATGGATACAATGTGATCCATGATACCGGGGAATATGATGTGATCGACCACGACCATGCCTATTCCTATGCGGGACCGGCCACAGAGCAGATCCTGGCGGATAACCCCTCCATTGAGGTGGTGATCGATGTACATAGGGACGGAATCTTAAAAGGACATCTGGTGACGGAGGTGAATGGAAAGCAGACAGCGCAGATCATGTTTTTTAACGGGCTGTCACGGACAACTTCCAATGGAAATCTGGCGTATCTGTACAATCCATATGTACAGGATAATCTTGCATTCTCCCTGCAGACGAAGCTGGCGGGGGAGGAGTACTATCCGGGCTTTACCAGAGCGAATTATCTGAAGGGATACCGCTATAACCTGCATTATCGGCCTAAGAGTATGCTGGTGGAGGTGGGAGCCCAGACCAACACCGTTGCGGAGGCCATGAATGCCATGGAGCCGTTGGCGGATATGCTGCATAAGGTGCTGGGACCGTGAAGGGTAGCAGTTCAGCTAAACCGAATGCAGCCCGCTAAATTCGTGCAAGCACGATTTAACGGACTGATATCGGTCTGGCTGAACTGTTGTGAAAAAATCGTTTACTAACGCAGTTCTTTATGGTAAGATGAAGAGAAATGATAATTCACGGAGCGATATAGAAAGACACTGCAGGAGGAACAACATGGCAGGAATAGATCAGAGCAAAATTCGCAATTTTTGTATTATTGCACATATAGATCACGGAAAGTCGACGCTGGCGGACCGGATCATCGAGATGACCGGACTTCTCACCAGCCGGGAGATGCAGGCGCAGGTACTGGACAATATGGATCTGGAGCGGGAGCGCGGGATCACCATTAAGGCACAGTCAGTGCGTATCGTTTACAAGGCCAAGGACGGGGAGGAATATATCTTTAATCTCATCGATACCCCGGGACATGTGGACTTTAATTATGAGGTGTCCCGCAGTCTGGCGGCCTGTGAGGGGGCGGTGCTGGTGGTGGACGCAGCGCAGGGAATTGAGGCCCAGACGCTGGCAAATGTCTATCTGGCACTGGATCATGATCTGGAGGTGCTGCCGGTGATCAATAAGATCGACCTGCCAAGCGCCGATCCTGCGCGTGTCATTGAGGAGATCGAGGACGTGATCGGACTGGAGGCCCAGGACGCACCGCAGATCTCAGCCAAGACAGGTCTCAATGTGGAGGATGTGCTGGAACAGATCGTAGCGAAGATTCCTGCGCCCAAGGGGGATTCGAATGCACCGTTAAAGGCGCTGATCTTTGATTCCCTATACGATTCCTACAAGGGTGTCATTGTGTTCTGCCGGATCATGGACGGCACGGTGAAGCAGGGGACGCCCATCCGAATGATGGCGACCGGAGCCTCGGCAGAGGTGGTGGAGGTTGGTTATTTCGGAGCCGGACAGTTTATTCCCTGCGAGGAGCTTTCGGCGGGCATGGTGGGCTACATTACGGCAAGCCTGAAGAATGTTAAGGATACGCGGGTGGGCGACACCATTACCAATGCGGTAAGTCCCTGTAAGGAAGCCCTTCCCGGTTATAAAAAGGTGAATCCCATGGTGTACTGCGGGTTGTATCCGGCGGACGGCGCCAAGTATCCAGATCTGCGTGATGCATTGGAGAAGCTTCAGCTAAACGATGCTGCACTGCAGTTTGAGCCGGAGACCTCGGTGGCCTTGGGATTTGGGTTCCGCTGCGGCTTCCTGGGGCTGCTGCATTTAGAGATTGTGCAGGAACGTCTGGAGCGGGAATTCAATCTGGATCTGGTGACCACCGCTCCCGGTGTTGTCTACAAGGTACACAAGACCAATGGGGATGTCATTGACTTAACGAATCCCTCCAATATGCCGGAACCGACGGAGATCGACTATATGGAGGAACCCATGGTCAGCGCGGAGATCATGGTGACCAGCGAATATATTGGGGCAATTATGGATCTGTGCCAGGAACGGCGCGGCATCTATATCAGCATGGAATATATGGAAGAGACGCGTGCACTCATAAAGTATGATCTGCCCTTAAATGAGATCATTTATGACTTTTTTGATGCATTAAAATCGCGCTCCAGAGGTTACGCTTCCTTCGATTATGAGATGAAGGGATATGCCAAGAGTGATCTGGTGAAGCTGGACATCCTTATTAATAGGGAAGAAGTCGATGCACTGTCCTTTATCGTATACAGCGGGACAGCCTATGAACGAGGCAGGAAGATGTGCGAGAAGCTGAAGGAGGAGATTCCAAGGCATCTGTTTGAGATTCCCATTCAGGCAGCCATCGGGGGCAAGGTCATCGCCAGAGAGACCGTGAAGGCTATGCGTAAGGATGTGCTGGCTAAGTGCTACGGCGGTGATATCACAAGAAAGCGAAAGCTTCTGGAGAAGCAGAAGGAGGGCAAGAAGCGGATGCGCCAGATCGGAAACGTGGAGATCCCCCAGAAGGCTTTCATGAGCGTACTGAAGCTGGATGAGGACTAAAAATAACAGTTTAGCCGGAACGAGGAAGGATGTGGATTGAACTGTTACAGCAAATAGTATGCATTATCGCACAAGGAGGAAGCGTATGACAGAATGCGGAGTAAAAGAAAGAAAATTAGAATTGTATCTGCATATTCCTTTTTGCAGGCAGAAATGCCAGTATTGCGATTTTCTCTCCGCACCTTCGGATCAATCGACACAGGAACAGTATGTAAAAGCTTTAAAGAAAGAAATCAGGAAAAGAGCAGAAATATTTCACAGCTACAGCGTACCGTCTATTTTCATCGGTGGCGGTACGCCGTCTGTGCTTCCAGCAGAGGCGCTCGCCGGGATCCTTGATACGGTGTACGCCTCTTTTTCCGTGGAAAAAACAGCGGAGATCACCATCGAGTGCAATCCGGGTACATTAAATAAGGAAAAAACGGAAGACTATAGAAGTGCCGGTATCAACCGGATCAGCCTGGGACTTCAGTCGGTTCATAACCATGAGCTTCAGTTGTTAGGGCGGATCCACACCTATGAACAGTTTCTGATGAGCTATGACCTGGTGCGAAAGGCCGGATTTGACAATGTGAATGTGGATCTGATGTCAGGGCTTCCCGGACAGGCCCTTGCTGATTGGCGGGGCAACTTGAAAAAGATCGTGTCTCTGCAACCGGAGCATATCTCTGCGTATAGTCTTATTATAGAGGAAGGAACGCCCTTCTATGCGCGCTTCGGCGAGGATGAACAAAGAAGAGAAGAGGGACAGGAGCCTCTGTATCTCCCAACGGAGGAGACGGAACGTGAGATGTATGACTGGACGGGGGAATACCTTGCCGGACACGGATATCGCCATTATGAAATCTCCAACTATGCTCGTCCGGGGCGGGAGTGCAGACATAACATCGGCTATTGGCGTCGGGAGAATTATCTGGGGCTGGGGCTTGGAAGCGCATCATTGGTAGAAAATGTGCGTTTCTCTAATACAACGGATATGAACGCATATCTGGCAGCACAGGATGGGGATGGCATCGATACTTCAGAGAATCTGCAGCGTTTAAGCCGCCGGGAACAGATGGAGGAATTCATGTTTCTCGGACTGCGCATGATGGAGGGAGTATCCAGATTGGAATTCCGTTCTACCTTCGGTGTAGAGCTGGAAGGTGTCTACGGAGATGTGATCCGACGGCTGTGCGACCAGGGACTTCTTATGCAGCAGGCGGGATATGTCTTTCTGACGGAGGAAGGAATCTCGGTCAGCAACTATGTCATGGCAGAATTTCTAAAATAATTCTAAAAAATGAAAAAAATAGAAAAAGACTATTGACAAAGAAAAGTGAGAGTGCTATCTTAAGAGCATAGATGTTAGCACTCTTAAACGTTGAGTGCTAACAACGACATAGGAGTGATTGAATGCAAGGATTAGATGAGAGAAAAACAAAAATCTTAAATGCAATCATCCGGACCTATTTGGAGACGGGCGAGCCGGTTGGTTCCAGGACGATCTCAAAGTATTCTGATTTGAATCTGAGTTCGGCCACCATCCGTAACGAGATGTCTGATCTGGAGGAGCTTGGTTATATCATCCAGCCCCACACCTCAGCCGGCCGGATTCCTTCGGATCTGGGTTACCGCTTCTATGTAGATAACCTGATGGCCCAGAAGGAGCGGGAGGTTACCGAGATCAAGGAGTTTATGATCGAGCGTACCGAGAAGATGGAGCAGGTTCTGAAGCAGGTGGTGAAGCTTTTAGCCAACAACACCAATTATGCCACCATGATAACAGCTCCCTCCATTCACCGCAACAAGCTGAAGTTCATCCAGCTGTCCCAGGTGGATGCAGAACAGATTCTGGCGGTGATCGTGACAGAAGCCAACATTGTCAAGAATAAGATGATTACGGTGAGTGATCCGCTGGACAATGAGACTATGCTGAAGCTGAACATCCTTCTGAATACCAGCTTGAATGGACTGTCACTGGAAGAAATCAATCTGGCGACCATCGCGAAGCTGAAGGAACAGGCAGGCATTCACAGTGATTTCATTGGAATGGTGTTGGATGCGGTGGCGGCGGCTGTACAGGAGGATGAAGACCTGCAGATCTACACCAGCGGTGCAACGAATATTTTCAAATATCCGGAGCTTGCCGATTCCAGTAAAGCCAGTGAACTGATCTCAGCCTTTGAAGAGAAGCAGCAGTTAGCCAGACTGGTGGATCAGACGTTAGGCAGCGAGGAGGAGACCGGTATTCAGGTATATATCGGAGATGAATCCCCGGTATCAACCATGAAGGACTGCAGTGTTGTGACTGCCACTTACGAGTTGGGAGAAGGCATGCAGGGAACCATCGGAATCATCGGGCCCAAGCGTATGGATTATGAGAATGTGGTTGATAATCTGAAGACATTAAAGGTTCAGCTTGATAATATATTCCGAAAGCCGAAAGACAATGAGGAAGGATAAGAAAGGTGGTAAGACGAGTGACGGATATGGAAAGAGAAAATGATGATCTGAAATATGACGGGACTCCGGAAGCAGAAGAAGTCGTAAATGACCAGGAAGCTTCCGATGAAGAACAGATAGAATCGCAAGACTGTCGGGATGGTTCCGCCAGGGAAGCAGGGAATAACCGGGAAGCTGTAGGTGAAGATTCAGAGAAAGCCTCGGAAGAAGAGGATGACCTGGAGGAAGCTGATGAGGAGGATTCCCCGGACAGCGATGAGGAGGACAGGAAAAAGTCCTTGTTCCGTAAGAAGGAGAAGAAAAAGGATAAGTCGGCGGAACAGATCGCAGACTTGAATGATAAGCTGAGACGTCAGATGGCGGAATTCGATAATTTCCGCAAGCGTACGGAACGGGAGAAGTCCCAGATGTATGAAATCGGCGCCAAGAGTGTGGTTGAAAAGATCCTGCCGGTGGTGGACAGCTTCGAACGTGGATTAAATGCGATCCCGGAGGAAGCGAAGGATGACCCTTATGTACAGGGTATGGATAAGATTTATCGGCAGCTGATGACCGAGCTTGAGAATCTTGGTGTGAAGGCCATCGATGCGGTAGGTCAGGAGTTTAATCCTGATTTCCACAATGCAGTTATGCAGGTGGAAAATGATGAGTTGGAATCCGGAACTGTAGCCCAGGAGCTGCAGAAGGGATATATGTACCGTGACAGTGTCGTAAGACACAGCATGGTATCAGTAGTACAGTAAAAAATTTATTCAAAATATAGGAGGAAATAATTATGAGCAAGATTATTGGTATTGACTTAGGAACAACAAACAGCTGTGTGGCAGTTATGGAAGGTGGTAAACCTGTGGTTATCGCCAATACAGAAGGAGCAAGAACGACACCGTCTGTTGTGGCGTTCACAAAGACCGGGGAACGTCTGGTAGGTGAGCCGGCAAAGCGTCAGGCGGTCACCAACGCGGAGAAGACCATCTCATCCATCAAGCGTGAGATGGGTACTGACCATAAGAGAGACATCGACGGCAAGAAGTATTCACCGCAGGAGATATCCGCTATGATCCTTCAGAAATTGAAGGCAGATGCAGAGAATTATCTGGGCGAGAAGGTAACGGAAGCAGTTATCACGGTACCCGCTTACTTCAATGATGCACAGCGTCAGGCAACCAAGGATGCAGGTAAGATTGCCGGCCTGGATGTAAAACGTATCATCAACGAGCCGACGGCTGCGGCACTGGCTTACGGACTTGACAATGAGAAAGAGCAGAAGATCATGGTATACGATCTGGGCGGCGGTACCTTCGATGTATCGATCATCGAGATCGGCGAGGGTGTTATCGAAGTGTTGTCCACTTCCGGCGATAACCGTCTGGGCGGCGATGACTTCGACCAGAAGATCACCGATTATATGCTGGCAGAGTTCAAGAGAACTGAGGGCGTAGACCTTTCCAATGATAAGATGGCTCTGCAGAGACTGAAAGAGGCGGCTGAGAAGGCGAAGAAGGAACTGTCCTCCGCTACCACGACCAACATCAACCTTCCGTTCATCACTGCTACGGCAGATGGACCGAAGCATTTTGATATGAACCTGACAAGAGCGAAGTTCGATGAACTGACCCATGACCTGGTGGAGCGTACCGCTGTTCCGGTTCAGAATGCGCTGCGTGACGCGGGCATTACTGCTGCTGATCTTGGCCAGGTGCTTCTGGTAGGTGGTTCTACACGTGTTCCGGCCATGCAGGATAAGGTACGGCAGTTGACTGGTAAGGAGCCCAGCAAGTCTCTGAACCCGGATGAGTGTGTGGCAATCGGTGCCTCTATCCAGGGCGGTAAGCTGGCTGGCGATGCCGGTGCAGGTGAGATCCTTCTGCTGGATGTAACGCCGTTGTCACTGTCCATTGAGACTATGGGTGGTGTGGCTACACGGCTGATCGAGCGTAATACAACGATCCCCACCAAGAAGAGCCAGATCTTCTCCACCGCTGCGGATAACCAGACCGCTGTTGATATCAACGTGGTACAGGGTGAGCGGCAGTTTGCAAGAGATAATAAATCCTTAGGTCAGTTCCGTCTGGATGGAATCCCGCCAGCACGGCGTGGTGTTCCGCAGATCGAGGTTACCTTTGATATTGATGCCAACGGTATTGTGAATGTATCCGCTAAGGATCTTGGAACCGGCAAGGAGCAGCATATCACCATCACAGCAGGCTCCAACATGTCGGAGGCAGATATCGACAAGGCTGTAAAGGAAGCGGCTGAGTTTGAGGCACAGGATAAGAAGCGTAAGGAAGCAATTGATACCAGAAACGATGCAGATTCCTTCGTATTCCAGACTGAGAAAGCCCTGGAAGAGGTTGGAAACAACATCGATGCCAACGATAAGGCGGCGGTAGAAGCTGACCTGAATGCTCTGAAGTCTCTGGTAGAGGCTCATCCCAATGCAGAGGATATGACCGATGACCAGGTGGGCGAGATGAAAGCGGCGAAAGAGAAGCTGATGGAGAGCGCCCAGAAGGTATTTGCCAAGATGTATGAGCAGGCACAGGCTGCCCAGGGTGCAGGCGCTCAGAGCGCTGGCCCGAATCCGGGAGCGGAGAGCTACAGCGCACCGGAGGATGACGTGGTAGACGCGGACTACAAAGAAGTGTAAGTACCTTATGGTATTTTAGAATGAACAAGGGGTTGGCAGTTTTACTGTCAACCCTTGTGAACGGTAAAGAGGGAATCAGTTATGGCAGAACAGAAAAGAGATTATTACGAGGTTCTCGGCGTTGACCGAAATGCCGATGACGCAGCAATAAAGAAGGCGTACCGTGTGCTGGCAAAGAAATATCATCCAGACATGAATCCGGGGGATGCCGAGGCGGAAAAGAAGTTCAAAGAGGCGTCCGAGGCTTATGCGGTCTTGAGTGATGCGGAGAAGCGCCGCCAGTACGATCAGTTTGGCCATGCGGCCTTCGAGGGCGGTGCAGGCGGAGCGGGAGGCTTTGACTTCTCCGGCATGGATATGGGTGATATTTTCGGCGATATCTTCGGTGACTTCTTCGGGGGCGGCAGCAGAAGACGTTCTGCAAACAACGGCCCCATGAAGGGCGCCAACCTGCGGGCGTCAGTACGGATCTCCTTTGAGGAGGCAGCCTTCGGCTGTGAGAAGGAGATTGAGATCACATTAAAGGATGAATGCAAGACCTGCCACGCCACAGGCGCGAAGCCCGGCACGTCGCCGGAGACCTGTAGCAAGTGCGGCGGTAAGGGCAAGGTAGTATATACACAGCAGTCCTTCCTGGGAATGGTTCAGAATGTCCAGACCTGTCCGGACTGCCAGGGAACCGGCAAGGTGATCCGTGAGAAGTGTCCGGACTGCCGTGGAACCGGCTATATTGCCAGCAGGAAGAAGATCAAGGTCAGCATTCCTGCAGGTATCGATAACGGCCAGAGTGTGCGGATCCGGGAGAAGGGCGAGCCGGGAACAGGCGGCGGTTCCAGAGGAGATCTGCTGGTTGAGGTGGTTGTATCCCGCCATCCGATATTCCAGCGTCAGGATATGAATGTCTACTCCACAGCTCCCATCTCCTTTGCACAGGCAGCGCTGGGCGGAGAGGTGAAGATCAGCACCATAGACGGTGATGTACTCTACGAGGTGAAGCCGGGAACCCAGACAGACACCAGGATCCGGCTGAAAGGAAAAGGAATTCCGTCCCTTCGAAACAAGGCGATCCGTGGCGACCAGTATGTAACGCTTGTGGTTCAGGTGCCCACATCCTTGAATGCAGAGGCCAAGGAGGCACTGCGACATTTTGATGATGTCAGCGGACAGACCTTAAAGAGCCAGAACGGGGCGGCACCCACCGAGGATAAGCGCGGAAAGAAGAAGGGCTTCCGGGATCGGCTCAAGGAGACGTTTGAAGATATATAAAAATCCATGATTAAAATCCGGTCAGGCGGGAAATGCTATCCTTGTAAAGGCATAAGAAGGCCACAGAGCAAAGGAGAGTCCCATGAATTTTATGAACAATCAGTTATCGGAAAAGGAACTGACCGGATTGAATGAGCTTCTGAATGAAGAAGAACTGCTGGTAAAGAAATTCCAGATGTTAGCTCAGCACAGCCAGGATACGGAAGTAAAAGGGAAATTTACAGAGATCGCAAACAAGCATCAGGAGCACTTCAAGTCCCTGTATGCACAGCTGAGATAGGAGGAGCGCAGAATGGAACAGCAGCAGATTTTTTCGGAAAAAGAGGTACTGGCGGACGCATTGGCCGCTGAAAAGATGGCTACAGAGCATTATAATCTCTGGGCAAATGAGTGTATGCACCAGGGGGTGCGCAATGCAATCCTAGATTGTCTGGATAAAGAACAGGCAATCCAGCAGGATGTATTCCAGGTGATGCATGCCAAGGGCTTTTATCCGGTACCGCCGGCACAGGCTCAGAAGGTGGAGGAGGCAAAGCAGAAGTTCTCCCAGTGTGCACAGCAGTTTTAATGCTATGAAAGAAGTCCGCAGTTCTCTCGTATGGAGGCTGCGGATTTTTTCATCTGTACGGTTACAATCCAACAGCATGCTTGCATGCAACCTGAATCCGTGAAGTTAAGCTCTATCGAAAGGCCAGAATTAAAATAGATTCTG
>CAVGED010000028.1:0-39392 GCA_963628035.1 Paludibacteraceae bacterium | reverse complement strand
GAATCTATTTTAATTCTGGCCTTTCGATAGAGCTTAACTTCACGGATTCAGGTACAAGATTTTCGGGGTGAAATAATGATGTACATGACATCGCAGGTGATTGCCGCCGTATCAACGGCAATACTGCTGACATATTCGGTTATGAAGGTGAAAAGAGGCACCATTTTGCTCTGCAACATTGCCATCAACCTACTGCTGTCTCTTCATTACCTGCTTCTGAAAAGTTATACCGGCGCTGTCTGCTCCCTTATAACGGTTTTTATGGTGACTGCTTTCTATTTCAAAGCAAAATTCAAAGGCAAGATCGGTATGCTTGTATTCTGCCTGTTTGTCTGCATATTCATAGCAAGCGGAATATTGACATGGGAAGACACGTGGTCGATAATTCCCGTAACAGGCAATATTCTGCTTGCGGTTGCCTTATGGAATGACAATGAGAATGTCATAAAAGGATTATTTATCATCATCGGTATTCTGTGGATCATACTGAATGTCCACCTTAGATCAATAACCAATACTATCGGGCAGTTTCTTGCCGTTTCAAGTAACATCATATACTTTATAAGGGTGTTGAAAGCCAAATAGCGCGGGTTGAACTTTTTAGCTATGGAACTGCGCCATATAGAGCTCGTAATAGTGTCCTTTCCTTGCCATCAGTTCCGCCGGGCTGCCCTGTTCCAGGATTCCGCCCTGGTCGATAACAAAGATGCGGTCTGCCGCTGCCAAATTTGTCACCACCTGATTATAGAAATTACCCAGGTTCATCACCGGACCGAACATGTCTGCCAGACGCACGGCATTGTCAAAGGCTTTCTGGTGTTCATCCACCAGTCCGTCAAAGATTTTCTGGGTCTCCTTGGGATGATGACCAGCTTCCAGTTCTATTCAATCCTAAACTACTGACATATAACCGTATCTGGAAGGATTTGTCAACACGCTTTTGAAAATTACAATTCCGTAAGACACTTCTTAAGATTTCTTAAGATTTCCTTATAGAAAAGTTTTATATTTGTCTGTTATACTTTTATGCATCTGATAACTATGACTCGCAAAACAGACATGACACGAAAGTGAAAGGAGTTTTCCATGAAATACATCACATTTACCGTTCCCTGCTACAACTCCCAGGACTACATGGAGCGCTGCATCGATTCACTGCTCACCGCCGACGAGCTGGCGGAGATCATCATCGTAGATGACGGTTCCACGGACCACACCGGCGCCATTGCCGACAATTATGCCCGAAACTACCCTGAGATCGTAAAGGTGATCCACCAGGAGAACGGCGGTCATGGTGCAGGCGTTAATGCCGGACTTTCCCAGGCTACCGGCCTGTATTTCAAGGTGGTGGACTCCGACGACTGGCTGGACACAGAGGCGCTGCACAAGCTGATGAATCAGCTTCGTCACTGGATCAAGAACGGACAGCAGCCGGATCTGATCGTGGCGAATTACCTCTACGACCATCTGAACGGAAAGTCCCCGAAGCGGATGACCTACCGGAATGTGTTTACCCCCGGCGAGCTCTGTACCTGGGAAGATACCAAGCGCTTCCTACCCTCCCAATATCTGGTCATGCACTCCCTGTGGTACCGCACCGAAGTCCTTAAGGCTTCCGGTGTCCGCCTGCCACGGCATACCTTTTACGTGGACAATCTTTTTGCCAACCAGCCGCTTCCTTATGTAAAGAGCATATGTTATCTGAACCTGGATCTGTACCACTACTTCCTGGGACGTGAAGACCAGTCGGTAAACGAGAAGGTGCTCATGCGCCGTATCGACCAACAGCTTCGGGTAACGAAACTGGTGGCTGCAGCCACCGACCTTCGGAAGCTTGAAGAGACACAGCCAAAGCTGACCCGGTATCTGACCAGGAACATTTCCATCATGATGTCCATCTCCGACATTCATCTCCTGCTGATCGGTACCCCCGAAGCCAGGCAGAAGCGCGCCAGCCTGTGGCATTACATCAAGACGCATGATGCGAACCTGTACCGGACACTCCGGTACCATACGCTAAGCGGATTTACATACCTCCCCGGAAGACTGGGCGATGCGTTGACCATAGCCGGTTACCGGCTGGCGCGGAAGCTGTACCGTTTTAATTAAATGTCGAATTGCAAAAGTTGCCTGCATCGGAGCAATTCGTAAATCATCCAACTACGAAAAGAGAAAAAATATGGAAAAAATATACTTTGCTTTTGTCGATACCCCCGGGTTCTTCGCGTCCATCATTCGCAAAACCATCGGCATTTCCTATGTGCATGTGGTTGTAGCGCTGGACCGAAGCCTTAAAGAAGCATACAGTGTTGGCCGCAGGAACCCTTCCGTTCCCATCGTCGCCGGCTTTGAACGGGAAGAGTTAGAACAGATCCTTCATGCTTTTCCCACGGCACGTTACAAGATCGTCAGCATGACCTGCACCACCAGGCAGAAGGCTGCCATCGCCGAAACGCTCCGCCGCTGCTATCAGGAACGGCTGCGTTACCACTATTGCGTTATCGGCCTGCCCTTTCTGTTGATGGGAATCCCATTCTACCAGAAACGGCATTTTACCTGCTCATCCTTTGCAGCCAAGCTGCTTTCCGACAACGGAATTGAACTGTTTGACAAGCATTTTTCCCTGGTGACCCCTCGCGATTTCTACGAGCTCCCCAATACCGTGATGCTTTATGAAGGTTCTCTTGCAACTTTCCTGCGTTTGCGCTATCATAATACATATACAAAACTCTGGGAGACTGCATATGAACCGTAAAAATATACTGAGCGGCTGTCTGTTCGTTGCACTGATGCTGCTCACCTTCTATACTGTTTTTCATGGAAATGACATAGGCTATATATACCGAACGGCAAGGGAACTGGATCCTGTCTATCTGCTGGCTGCCATCGCAACCGGCATATTCTTCGTGTCCGCGGAGGGTATGATGATCTGGTATCTGCTTCGCGCCTTAAACTGCAAGGCCTCTCTGCCCGGCTGTATCCGAATCTCCTTCATTGGCTTCTTCTATTCAGGAATTACGCCTTCAGCCACCGGAGGTCAGCCCATGCAGCTGTATTATATGAAAAAAGCCGGCTACAAGATCTCCGACAGTACGGTGGTGCTGATGACCGTTGCCTTGATCTATAAGCTGGTTCTCGTTTTGATCGGGCTGGGTATCCTTATTTTCTGGTTTCCCTCCCTCCGCCTTTACCTTGGAAGTTATCTTTACCTGTACTATCTGGGGCTTTTCTTAAACACGGCACTGGTGGCCATACTGCTTTTTGTGATGATCAGCCCGCGATGCTTTCACCGGATCGTACTCTCCGGTGAGAAGCTACTGAAAAAGCTTCATATCTTAAAGCCCTCCGAGACCAGAACCCAAAAGCTGTTCGCCATGGCCGACAGCTACCATGAAGCAGTGCTTTTCTTCCTGCGGCATAAGAAGCATATCGCTCTGGTGACAGCCTTCACCTTCCTGCAGCGCTTCTCCGTATTCTTCCTGACCTGGCTGATCTACAAAGGTATGCAACTTAGTGGTCACACCATGCTGACGGTGGTGTTCATACAGGCCACGGTCTATATCGCCGTGGACATGCTGCCGCTGCCCGGCGCCCAGGGAATTACGGAGCTGATGTATAAGACCGTATTCTCCGCCATCTTCCCCGGCGCATATCTGACAGCCTCCATGTGTGTGACACGCGGCATTAACTTCTATTTTCTGCTGATTATTAGTGCGGTAATCGCCGGGGCAGCGTCAATACAGCTCCGCTATCCTCGTGATCGCCACATACAACTCTGATATCTTATACCACGTAGTAAAGTCAATTACTCCGGTTACCGGCAGTCCAAACGTGGTTTGAAAAGCTTCCACCGCGGCTCTGGTGGCCGGTCCATAGATTCCATCCGGTGTGATAGACGGAATGGAGCTGTATACCTGGGCGATCCGTGCCAGCTGTTCCTGCACCTGGCGCACCTTGTCGCCCCTGGCTCCCACGGACAGATTCTCTCCCGGCCAGGATGCCGGAACCCCGGAGATCTCCTCGGCTTCATTGATGTACATACTCTCTCCATAATAGTATCGCAGGATCTCGATGGTGGAATAGCCCTGTTCCCCCAGACTCATTGATCCCCACTGACTCATCCAATTTGGACAAGTCACCCGCTCCCCATCGCAGTATTGGGTCAGGATCGGCTGCTTCACATTCGGTCTGGAAAGATAATTATTGAACATTTCATCTACAATCAGGGAAATATTGTCAAAGATGTTTCTGCCATAGATCCATTTATGATCATAGGCGGTAGAAGATGTAATGGTAAAATCATAGCCCCGGTTCCGGTACCACTCCGTATATACCCGGTTCAGCGTAAAAGACATAATCGCCAGAATATTGGCTCGTATCGCAGCATCCGGCCAGGTGGCATAGATCTCACTGGAGGCTACGTTTTTTATATAGTCCCGGTAGCGCACATAATAATCCTGTGCTGTGCTGTCCCTGGGTGAGCCATCGTGAACCACCACGAACTCCGGCACCACCACGCGGCTTAAGACGATCTCACCGCTTTCTGTCACTGGCTTGATCTCAGATTCCGCGATCTTCGGCGGGTAATCTCCATACAATGTATTCGCCGGGATCACAATATTCTGCAGATCCTCCTCCACCACCGTCATGGGCCGCATGCGGATATTCTGGATTGCCTTGACCCCGGAGAAAATCTCCACACCCGAAACATCCACCGACTGAAAGCCCGCCGCTTCTACCCGGACAGTATATTCCGAATAGGGCTGGGGCTGATCCGGCGTGAGACTATATGCCAAGGGCGGCGTGGCCAGCTCCACGGTATCGGTGCGCCCGATATTGTTGGTGGAAAGTTCCTCTATCGTACTGGCCGGATCTCCGCTGTAGGCAATGGAAACTCTGGCATTTTCAATCGGGATGGCGCTCACTGCAGACTCCACCCGAACCTGCAGGTCTCCCTCCCCAGCCCCTTCGTTCTGCGTATAATGTATTGCCTGTCTTAACATGGATACCTCTGTTTTCATCCTCTCTATAAGGATATGCAGAGGCATCTGTGAAAATACCACAGGCACTTCAAGTGGTGGTTTATTATTAGATAACGATGGGATTAGGCCTTTCATTCAAGCACTAAATCCGTCGTGTAAATCAAATGATCTGCATAACCCGTTGAGATTTTAAACAATCCCGACTCCGACACAGACTTATGTTCATTATTCCAAAAACGAAGCATTGCTTCACTAATTGTAAACTCAATCACCTGCGTTTCGCCCGCAGCAATCTCTATCTTTTTGAAAGCAATGAGTTGTTGTATAGGGCGGGCATTTGAAGCATACATATCCCGCATATAAAGCATGACTGTTTCTTTTCCGTTCACATCACTGTTATTGCGCACTGTGATTTTTGCTGTTACTGTGCTGTCCTCTGTAATCTTATCACTTGAAAGTTCCATGCCTTCATACATAAAATCAGAATAAGAAAGACCATGTCCAAATGAATATAACGGAAGATTTCCACAATCAATGTAATTTGAAGTATACTTACAATGCACTTTTTCCTTATCTACTGGTTTTGGTCTTCCTGTATTCGTATGATTATAGTAAATCGGGCATTGTCCTGTTGACTTCGGAAATGTCATAGAAAGTTTACCGCAAGGATTTGCTTTACCAAGCAAAAGATTTGCAACCGCATTTCCCCCCTCTGTTCCCGGAAACCACACATGTAAAATCGCTGCCATATAAACATCAAGTTCTGGAATAACAAGTGGTCTTCCACTAAATGTAACTGCAACTGTATTTTTATTTTCTGCCGCGATTTCCGTAGCAAGCCTACTCTGTATCCCTGGAAGCGTAATATCTACACGCGAATTGCCTTCACCTGAATAGTCTTGAGGCTCACCTATACAAAGGATAACAACATCTGCATTTTTCGCAGCTTCCTTCGCCTCGACAAATCCAGTTGTGTCATAATCATTCCATTCACTTCCGCACCCCTTTATCACTGTAATCTCTGTATCCGGTAGCAACTTTTCCAGGCCTTGTTTGATGGTAACACTTTCTTCGTCTACACCATGACACCGCCAGAAACCAAGAATTGCATGTTCATCTGCAAAAGGACCAATTAGAGCTATCTTCTTTACATCAGCAGATAATGGCAAAACGCCGTTATTTTTAAGAAGTACTGCTGATTCCTCTGCCATACGTCTTGCAATCCCACGGTTCTCTTTTGTTAAATATTCTTCTGGTTCTTCTAAAGTAGAAGCCCCTCGATATGGATCTTCAAACATACCCATTCTGTTTTTTAGATCGAGCACACGGTATACTGCATCATCTAACGCATCCATCGAAACAATGCCTTCTTCTACCAATTCTCCTAAGTGATGTGCATATACGCCTGCACACATATCGATATGGCAGCCATTTTCAAATGCCAGTTTTGCCGCTTCTTTCATGTCATCTGTAATCCCATGAGACCTCAACTCTCCAATCGCATTATAATCACTCACAACCAGACCATCAAAATTCCATTCATCTTTCAGTATCGTCTGCATAAGCCATTTATTTGCCACTGCCGGAACACCATTCAATACATTAAATGATGGCATAACCATCTCCGCACCTGCATCAATACATGCCTTGTATGCCGGTAAATAAAATTCACGCAAAATGTGTTCTGAAAGTTCAACCTGCATATAATCGCGTCCCGCTTCTGCACCACCATATGCCGCAAAATGTTTTACGCAAGTTGCTAATGTCTCTTTATCATTAACATAGTCTCCTTGAAATGCTTTTACCTGTGCTGCACCCATAATACTGTTGAGTAGCGGCTCTTCACCGCAAGTTTCCATAACGCGTCCCCAGCGTGCATCTCGAACATAGTCAACCATCGGTGTAAACGTTACCTGAACGCCGCCTGCAACCGCTTCCTTTGCAGACATTTTCATAGCTTCACCCACCAAATCCGGATTAAATGAACACCCAAATCCGAGCGGAATTGGAAAAATGGTACGAAATCCATGAATAACATCCATCATAAAAAGCATTGGTATCTTGTTTCTGTCATTCTCCAGGTGCTCTTTCTGAATTGTTCTCATTTCAGCGGGTGTCTTAAAATTAAGAACACTGCCAATCTTATATACCTGTTCTTTTGTAAACCCCCTTTTTAACATAGGACCTGTCACATCTGCCCCCATATCAAGAAATAGGTTTGCATTATCCTGTATCAGTTGACCAATCTTTTCATCCAGTGTCATTTGTTCCAATATCTTTTTAATATCTGCCATATTCTTCGCCCCTTAAAAGCAATTTCCAAAACTGCTTCACTATAGCTCTCTTCGAATCCACGCTGCTATCTTACTATCTTCATTCCACATTTTCCCTGCCGAAGCATAATCGGTAACCGAAATATAGTTGCCACCGGTAAGCGGCACCTCAAGCTCTAAAATATTATTATATGGTGCCTTTTCTTTTTCTGGAAATCGCACATCAATATATCCTTCCTCAGATACCGCAATATCATAGATTCCTCCAGCGTCATATCCCAATTGGCTGTCAACTGCCAATGTCAATGGTCCTCTTCGTAATGCGATATGTTTTTTTGCCAGTGGATCCTCCTCATCATAGGTAGATACCATATAGTTCTGACCCCAAATCACCTTATTCATTAAAATCTCGTGACCATAAGAGATTGGATACACAGCCTCTGTATTCATATCAAACGCAATGACTATCTCATCGCCCTTGCTCCAGTCAGCAGTAAGCTCAATATATCCGTCACAAATCTCAACATTGCAACTATCGCAAGTCACCCTGACTTCACTCTGGATACGTTCATCCCTGATATCAATGTCAATTTCCTTATTAACAACCTTTACATTTGTCTCTCTGCTCCACCCCGGATTACGCAGTCTTACGGAAAACCGCTCAGTTTTTGGCGGATTCACTCCAATCTTTACCACTCCTTCCTTCGGATACTCTGTTTTCGTCTGCAGCAAAACCTTGTTCCCTGATGCAAGCATCAGTTCCGCTGAACCAGGAATATACATATTTACAATAACACCCTCCGCGTAGCTCATATATGCCATCTGTGGAACAATACCAATCCCGGCTGCTCCAATACAGGCACAACATCCGTAATAATGCAAATCAGGCATAAGCTTTAATCCGCCGATTCCATTACCTCGTGTGCCCGCTGTCAAAGGACTGTAACTGTCAAACGGCAATGGCTCTATTACTGCATTTGGGAGCGTCTCTCTTATTGTCGGCTCAATAGACATCCCCGTATTCACCGCCCCCAAATACGCATTATAAAAGGAACGTTCAAAAGCATCTACATAGGAAGCATCTCCCGTAAGCAGCGTTAATTGGTGAAAGAACAGCATAAGCGTCACAGTCACGCAGGTCTCCTGCATTATCTTTCCGTTCGTAGTATTGGCCTGACGCACGGTTGAATGATCAAACAATTCATGGGTACAGCCACTGCTTCCAATAATGGTAAAATCACTTTCTAAGATGCGTTTAGCAAAATTGATAACAGCCTGTCTATACCAATCGTTCTTCTTTACTCTGTATAATTCGAGTAATCCGGTAAAACAGGACATCATCTCATACGCTTTTGTCACAGGATACTGATAAGGATAAAACTTATTCTCCAAAGCGAGACCGAAAATATTCTGAACCGATGTCCCCCCTGTCCCCGCAATATACTCTGCAAATGCCAGATACTTCTCTTCTTTCGTCAAATTATATAATCGAACAATAGGTTCTAAGATGGATACCGAATTCAACCCACGCCAATGGTTTGTGGCATCTGTAATCGGCTTCTTTCCTTCTTCCCTTGGACCAATTTTGGACATGATATAATCGGCCTGTTCACACATACACTGTATGATTTTATTATTTAATTGCGCATCCTCTGATATTTCAAGAAAATACTGCATTCCAAGCAATACATACTTACGGCCCCAAATGTCCCAACCGATAAATTCGCTTTCTAATGTATAACTGCTGATGCGTCCGTACTCATCCGAGCTTTCCATCATATCTATAATGGTTTCCTTCAAAACATTATATAGTTCCTCATTCCGGGTGTAGGAATAGACAAAGCAGGCTCCTCTCATCATCTTACCCCAATATTCCCCTCTCCAGCCTGCGTCTTCACTGTCAGAACGAACACGAAACTGTTCCACGAACCGTCTCCACAAAGCTACATCTAAGAGTTGTTTTTCCTCTACAAATTTCATTATTATATCTGTCAATCCTTCAAACTGACAAATTGCATTACCTGCGATGTAGCGATTTACATCTGCTTTGGGACTGTTTGCTTTTTTCATATCTGCTTCTTGCATGACATCATTCCTTTCCTTCTGCATCCGCATTATCTGAGACATATAATTTTCTTCGGAACATCAACTTCTGTAACTACTTTATCGCCTTCCCGTCTGGCATCCACACGGACTACTCCATAAGGTGTCGGATAAGTGCCTCTTGCCCATTTCAGCTTACCAAGCTCCGGTTTTATTTCAATTTTCTTGCATCCAGGTTCCAGAATTCGAATTCCCAACACACGCTCCGCCAGAAATGCTGCCGGTCCTGCACTCCACCCGTGGCAAAGGGAATGGCGCAGACCTTGATAACAAAATCTTCCGTTATCGCCATGAATATCATACTCACCTGGTTTCAAAAGACAATCGATTCTTGCTCCCTCTCTCATCCATTCCAAGTCAAAGTCTTCCCAGAACGTTGTGGCACCCGCTTCTAACATAGCTCCATAATATTCACGAAGCATTTCCTGTGCACTGTCCATACCAGCAGTATCAGCCGTTGCCATTAGAATAAAATAACTCATAAAGGTGGACATACCCCGTCCGCCATCTTTCGATAGAATCTGTCCTGCTTCTTTCCTATCTATCATATCTGCCAGTTTCAACATGGCAACAACCTGTTTTCTGTCATTATGCTTCATATTTTTTTTATTCAAAAGTCTTGCAAACTCTAAACATTGTGCTTCCAATTCTGCTTCATTTGTCATAGCACAGAGCTTTGCAGCAGCTAATAAGGCTAATCGGAACAACGCATATACTCCTGCTTTCGCTTCCTCCGTTTCATTCGTAGGCCAATCAAAGAAAAATCCTAATCGAAATTCTTTTTCAATAAAAAGTTCCTCTTCTTCGGGATGAATCAGAGCAAGGAGCTGTTCTAATAGTGCTTTCCAATAGTCTTTCTGTTCCCAGATTAATTCCGTTCTTCCATTATACCAATACCAGTTCCATAATATCAAAAGATACCATAACGCATAGGTTGTGATATTATTTGTCCACCTTGGAACGCCATTGCTTTCTGCAGCAAACTTCATACACTCGTCTATCACATCACTGTCACCGAATACCGAACGGATCGTCAGCATCTCCGGATACATGTCCCCGATCCACACCAGACGATCTCTTTTTATTCCGTCCCACAGCATATTTTGCATATTAAGATGAACGGTATACGCACAGACATCATATATTTGATTGAAAAGTGCATCATCGCACTCAAAACTTCCCCAATATGGAATGTCACGATAGGTAAAAATCCCACGAACAGCAAGAAATTCTACCCACGAATTTTCTTCTTCCAGTTCAAAATAAACAAAACGATAACCTGTATTGGCAAAGCTCTGCTGACTCCACGGAGTCAGCAAAACACTCATATCTCTCACTGCATGATCGTTAGTGGCATTCTTCTCTGAAATATTGGACATCGCCTCCGATACAGATTCCCCGAAGCATATTCTTAATTTTACCCCGGAAGGGTTGCTGACACCTTCGCACACCAATACTTCCAGACCTCCCGCCAGTTCACTTCCGAAATCGATTAATACTGCGCCCTTTTTCCCATCCTCATTGGACAATCTGGTTCCTTTCGGCTTACCAACATAAACCTGCGTAAACTCAGGATTCAGTAAACGTTCACTGTTTGTCACGCCATCTCCTGCCCATAATACTTTTTTAGGAAGGATAAAGGTCCTTTTTAGCTTGTCCTCGCCTGAAATCCGAAAATCACTCATTCCCATTTTTCATGCCGTCCTTTCACTATTTTTCAGTGCCTCGCTAATTACCACAAATGCATAGGAAGCAAATCCATGATCATAACTACCTTCAAATTGCCGATTTTCCCATAAAGTTCCTGTATATTCCGCCATCTTTCCAAAGAAGCCTTCTACATCTTTAAGAAGTAGCTTGTACTCTTTCATCCGAAGCAGAACCTCCATCCGCAAATAAGCTCCAATAAAAGCATTCACCTCTACAATCTCAGGCATCAAACCATTTCTATTTGTTGTGAACACATCCGAAATCAATGTTTTTAGTTTCTTATATTTTTCATCATTGATATCAATTCCAGCAAAAAGAACCGCATAATACTGGCAAGCCTCGGAAGCTTCTGATTGTACTTGAAGTACACCCTTTTCGTCCCTAAGTGCATGATCCACAAAATAACCACCATTGAACGACTGCTCCACAGCGGATGCGCGAACTTGTTCACTACGTGCTCGGCATTCCTCGTCTCCATATAATCTGTAGACACACTCTAAAGCCTGTGCATATAAAAAGTTCGTTGGGTAGTTTACATCCCATGTCCACTCATTTGCTTTACTCCATTCCACAAAATTTCTGGATGGGAGACGTTCCAATAATCCATCTTCATTTTCATATCGCTTAAAAAACTCCAATAATCCATAAATACTCTGATGAAATGCCTCTGCCATATCCCTATGTCCACGAACAAACACATACTCTTCTACTTCTAGAATGTACCATAAAGTCCATTGTGGTATAAACTCCCTTACCGGTCTTACATCAGACGGATAGGCTTCCGGCAGCATTCCTTCTGGCAACTCTCCATGGTTCTTATACAATCTGTAATTTTCAAGGAAAGCATCTTCAATTACTGTTTTTCCTGTCATTGCATACTCTGCTCTTGCGGTAAAATAAGAATCACACAGCCATCCCGCCCGTTCTCTTGATGGACAATCGGTATATAAATCCACGGCATTATGCGCAAAGGTACGAATCGCAGCGCGACAAATCGCACTTAAAACCTCATTTGGGCAATCTGGACATACCAGATTGGAATCATCAAACATATAGGTTAAAACTCCGGCTTCGTTAAGTTTTATACAGCCTTCCTTTACCGCTATCATAACAAACCGAAACGCATAAGGCTCAAAGCTTAAAAATTCTCTGCTGTCCCCTTCTCTCACTAAACATTCTATCACATTATGTACATCCATATTAGGAAACTTAAATTCTTCCCCCGAATAATATTCACTGAAACCAATGATAATATCACTTTCCTCTATGCTTTCCATGCATATCTTTATAAAACCGACTTCGATCTGTTGAAAATCCAAAATGGCATATTCGCCCTTCTTCAGAATCATCGGCAGATCCTTATTTCTGCCGATGATCGTCTGTTTCTGACGCTGTAGCCAGCCATAGGGATGATACAGCATCTCCTCCCATTCAAAACGCCCCCACCAGTCCGGGATTGCCCATGGATAACGGGACTCTTTATACGGGAGGGATCCGTCAAAAGTGTAGGTTCCATGACAGCAAAGCTCCTTCAAGTCTATCATATCATACTTTGGATACGGTACGCGTCTTTTTATAACCTCGGGCATATCCGGCAATACTGTGACAACGGCTTTATACGCAGCATCAACAACCGATTTACAGCTTCGGTAATCCCACACCTCGCAAAAATGTCGATGAATAGAATAACGCTCTGCCTTTTGTTCCCGGCATCCTGGCAAATAACCCTCAAAGTCATTTCCCATATATGCCAATACTCGTCCCCCACACTGCACTTCTGCCAGAAGACAGGATGGTTGCAATGCGGTACTTAAGCTACGACAATAATATCCCATTGCTTCCACTATAATTTCACTTTTTTCTTCCTCATACCCTACATAATCACTCAGTGGGAAAATATCTTCCCGCACATAATCCCGCGCAGTACGAGCGGGTCCAAATCCCACAAAATTGCCATCCACATAGACACGATAAAACACTGTTCCTGCAATGTGCAATTCTGAATCCTTAGGAATTTTTACGTCTGCTTTAAACACGGCATAAACATTCATCTCACGCTCTTTTTCTGATATCCAGACAGGTCGTGCTTTTTTTAACATAGGATCCTCCTTCTGCCTTTTTAAGGGTAATGTCATAGTAATTGATATCCGTATTTCATCTTTTTAACCTCAAAAAAGTGCGGACGCTCTTTTGGTGCACAGTTTGGCTGATGCAATGAAAAATACTGTTTCCCAGCAAAGTCTGTAAAGCACATTCCATGTCCACCATCTTTCTCAAACAAAAGTTTTTTAAGATGTCTCCACGGACCATAAAGTCTACCACTCTCGCTTATTGCCATCCCAACAGCATATGCGTTCTCGCGAAAGCTTGACCAGAACATGGTAAGCTCTCCATTTGATTTTACTAGAAAAGGGCCATCTGTTACAAATCCTGTACGCCCTTTACTATGAACAGGCTGTGCCCATCCACTTTCACTGGCTTTAAAAAGCATCTTTACCTCTCCAGAAGGTCCGGATAAATCCTTTTTCAAAGGAACCACCGCAATTTCCCCATCTTCGATTTGAACCCATTCATGGCAGAAAATAAGATAAGGTATATCATCTTCGATATAAAGTGTTCCGTCGAGACACATCCAGTCTTTTGGTGTTAGCGGCTCTCCACAAAGTTCAAATGGTCCTTGTGGTCTATCCGACACAAGCGCCTGAGTAGTGCGCATTTTTCCCTCTGCATAAAAAGAAGCAAGCATATAAAATCTGCCATTATAATAATGAACTTCCGGAGCCCAAAAATTCTTTTCTGCCCAAAAATCCCCTGGTGCATCAAAACAGAGAACCGGCTCTGACCAGTGTTCTAAATCCTCTGAAATATAGCACCAAAACTGCCTTCCAAGGTCAATATCTTCTGCTCCTGGAATACCGGTTCCATAGAGAAAATATTTTCCTTCATATGGCAGTATATAGGGATCCCTTATATGTATTTCTTCTCGTTTCATAGAATCTCTCCTTGTACAATAATACTGCTTAACATTTTTGAATTGTTACTAAATTGTTATGCCGACAGAATTTCAATTCTGTCGGCATAGGCGGACGTCCTTATTTTCTTTGAAATAACCCGTTTCCATTTAAACTATCATATTTATACAGGAACGATACAATTACTGGGCTGACACCAGCGTTTTATTTGTATAATCAACTTTATAAATATTGCCTTTTACCAATGCAACAGGGCTGTTGCCGCTGCCTACAGTTACCTTCACCGCAGTATCACCAAATACACACGCTATCCGACCATTAAAAGTCTCATCTTCCAGAATCAGATTAGCACCACTCTGACCTCTGAATCCGATATCAACCCCTGTGTCTGCAGCAGAATCACCTTCACCTACCATAGTATTACCGTTAATTACACATCTTCTCAAAGTTACAGTCGAATTTTGTTGAATCAACAACGCTCCACCGCCCATATATGTGCTTGAATCCTTATTTAAACAGACATTGTCTGTCATTGTAACGCCGCTGATATCAGCTTTGGTATTAAGTACGCTGATGCCACCGCCGCCCTGATTATTAGACTTATTATTTGTAAAGTTTCCTCCAGTAATAACCAGTTCACATACATTCGTTCCATCTGCGTTACACTGAATTGCTCCGCCTCGGTATAAGGCAACATTCTCTTTGAAGGTTCCTCCCGTAATCATTGCTTGTGTTCTCTGCAGATAGATAGCGCCACCACTATCGGCATTATTTGTAGCCATATTCCTTTCAAAGATTCCGCCTGTGATTGTCAGCTTATAGCCTTCCGTTGCAAAATATTGACAATATACCGCTCCGCCTTTTGCTGCGCTGTTTCCTGAGAAGATACCACCACTGATAATAATGTTTCCACCTGCACTGGTATAGATTGCACCTCCGTATTTACCAGCCGCAGTATTACCCGTATAATTACCAGCATATATATACAGTTTTTTTGTGCTGGCATGGTTGATCGCACCGCCATTACTTGTAGAACTGTTATTTGTCATATTACCATACAGATGAGCCGTCCCCAAATTTGCAAGAGCCGCACCTGCCCCACTGGCTTTTGCATTTGTAAGCGTCACATTTCTGCCTAGAACAAAGCTTGATTCTGCCTGATGATTAAAGACTGTTCTCCCTCCGATTACATTGACAGAGGCACCATCCACAATAACAGTTCCAGTAGCATTTTCTTCATTTGTACCAAGTGTAAAGGTTATGTTATCAACATTCATATCAAACAGATTGCCGGCAAAGGATGCCCCTCTTGTCAATGTGACATCTTTTCCTCTTGCATTTTTAATCGTAACGTTCTTTGTGATATTGATCTGTTCCTCTACAATGATATCTGAAAGAAGCATAACAGTACCACCATCAATAACTTTTGTTATCGCACAATTAACTGTTGCATATGGCTTTTCTTTTGTCCCATCACCGTCTTCATCACTTCCATTAACTGATACATATTTTTCACAGGCATTTATACCGTCATTTACTGATACACTCTTTGTCGCACCTCTCACATATGTTCCGTCTTTTGTAATCCAAAATGATGTTGCGCTAATTTCATTGTTAAATGCGCTGGAGGGAATGTCTGTGATTGTACATGCTTTAAAACACTTAGACATTGCGCAGAACAGATCATTGGCCTCGTAACTCAAGACATCCTCTCCGCTTCCCACTGCATACAATTTCTTATAAACAACATCTGAGGCACTGATTACTGCGTCTTCATCTTCTCCCAAAATCACCTCGAATCCTACCTTGCAATATCTTAAAGAATCCACACTTGTAACAAAACGAAGTGAACCTGTACTGTCATCCTCTTCACTTGCATTTAATAAATTTGCAGAAATCTGTGCTTTTACATCTAATACATGGGCAGGGACAAATTTCGCCGTATATCTTCCAGCAGTAATATTTGCCCCTAGTGCAGTTCCACAAGTGCTGTCTATATACCATCCTGCAAAAATCCAATCTTCCCCCTTTTCTGACACAGGATATGACGTATAATTACCATCCGCATCGGTTGTTGCCCGATAGGAGTCTACTTCCATTTCTTCTGTTATGTACTGAATATGTCCTGTACATGCTTTGTCTGCCGCTTTAACTTCCATGGCAATTATTACTGTTGATATAAAAAACAACATGCATATTATAATTCCCATAAAAGACCGCTTCTTATTCGATTTATCCATTTTCATATTCTCACCTTTTTTGAAGTCATAACATAACTGTCTATCGAATTTCTGGATTATGGCTATGACTAGTTACGTCAGTCAAAAAAATTACCGGATCTAAATTCGATTTCATCCTCTCCACGTCCGCCACCCACATCCGTTTCTGACAAATCTCCTCCAGATGTTCTGATTACATCCATAACATTCAATACGACAATTCCCATTTCTGGATCTCTGTATTCCATGATTCCATCTCCATTCTATAATTTAAATGTAAATAACTTCTGATTACTGTGCCGTCTTTAAAGTTCTGGTACTGTAATCAACAGTATAAATTCCCTTTGAAAGCGTAATAGGCGTATCAGTACCAATTGTCACAGTTACTGCAGTACCACCAAACACCCATCCGATAGAACCATCGAAAGTCTCATCTGCTAAAAATAATTTTGCATTAGCTTCGCCTCTGAAACCAATATCGAAACCGGCATTTACTTCTGTGCCTGCTATCTTATTATCATTTATCCTACAATCATGCAAAGTAACCTCTGTGCCTTTTTGAATCAGGAGTGCTCCACCACCCATATAATTACTTGAAGTAGTTGCCGCACATAAATTATTCTGCATTGTCACTCCACTGATATCTGCATTGGTATTAATTAAGCTGATTGCTCCACCACCTTGATTTTGGGACTGATTCTTTGTATAGTTTCCTCCTGTAATAACCAGTACACATTTACTGTTATCATCTCCATTACATTGAATTGCTCCACCTCTAAATGTTGCAACATTCTCAGTAAAGATTCCACCTTCAATCAGGGCTTTTGTTTTGTACAGATATACAGCACCACCGCTGTCTCCATTATTCGTTGCTTCATTCTTTTCGAAGGTTCCTCCGGTGATTGTTAGACTGTAATAATCTGCTCCATTATAATACTGGCAATATACCGCACCACCTTTTGCTGCCTTATTTCCAGAAAATGTACCGCCACTAATTACTATCTTACCGGCTGCCTCACTAAAAATCGCTCCACCGTTTTTACCGATTGCCGTATTGTTTGTATAATTACCTCCGTATATATACAGTGTTCCCGTGGAACTAGCATGATTTATGGCGCCACCATTATTTGTAGAGCTGTTATTCGTCACATTACCATAAAGATGAGCTGTGCCTACGTTCGCCAAGGCTGCTCCTGCTGAACTGCCTTTTGCACCAGTAAGCGTTGCATTTCTTTCTAAAACAACAGTCGCTGTTTCTTTATGATTATAAATTGTTCTTCCAGGAATTGCATTCGTCGAAGCCGCATCAATCGTAATTGTTCCCGTAACATTTTCTGCATTTGTACCAAGCGTAAAGGTTATGTTATCAACATTAATATCAAACAAATTACCGGTATAAGTGCTACTTCTTGTTAATTTGATTTCTTTACCTTCAGCATTCTGGATCGTGATATTTTTTTGAATGTCAACCTGAGCAGCTATTGTTATATTTTCAAGCAAGGTAATAACAACCGCTTCTGCTGTACCTGTTCCTCCCTCCTTATTCGCTGCTACTATTGCTTCCTGTAATGTACTGTAATAGTTATTACCATCTGCTGTTTTAATAGATGCCACACTTCCTTCTGCACGACTTTGCAATAGTCCAGTATTATCAATATACCAGGAATCATCATCCTCGCATGGGACAATATGGATACTCTCACAAGCATGTTTCCATTGGTCATCAGATAGAGAGTCGCCTCTTGTTAAAACTCTGCTTCCGGCCTTATACGAAGCAGGTGTCAAAATCATTCGATTATCGTCATCTTCTGATAATGCTCCGACTACAGTTATTACTGCCTCTGATGCTCCTTCATTTACCAAAGCCACCCCTGCCAGTTTTCCTGATATCTCTGTATTAGCAGCATTTCCCAGCTTCACTTCTTCGTTATCTGAAAAACTGCAATCACTGAGTACTAACTTCTTACCGGCACTTACATATACCGTCTTTCCATTATTCGCAAAATTTTCTTCAAAGGTGTATCCACTAATATTCACAGTTCCGTTCTGGGCATTAACGGCTCCACCCCATACAGTCGCTTTGTTTTCTCTAAATCGACCAGTATTTTCCTGTTCCGCTTTAAGTGTCACACTTCCGTTTCCGTTTTGCGAAATTGCACCTCCTTTAGCGGCTGAGTTGTTTTCAAAGATACAGTTTATTCCCGTGAAAGAACCTGCACGATTTTCAACAGCTCCGCCAAGATAGCTTGCACTATTTCCCATGAATGTCGAACCAACCGCCTCGCATTTCCCCATCGTAGCAATGATTGCTCCACCAGCCGAATAATTGCTGCCAACAACGCTATTCTTTAAGAAAGTACAAGTATCTATCGAAACATCTGCTGTTTCGTTTGCAATATGTAAAGCACCTCCATCTGCTTTTGCAGTGTTTTCTATAAATATTGTATTCTTAATGGATGCTTCTGCACCTTCGACCGTAATTGCACCGCCGCTGCTGGAAGGTGAACTATTACCTGCGAAGGTACAGTTATCAATCATTAATTGTCCTGCCGTAAGACGTACCCCGGCACCTGCAGCTCCCGAAACATTACTCTGGACTCCGCTGTTTATAATTGTTACATCTCCATTTTGAATGCATACTGCTCCACCTGCACTGCCGGATCTATTGTCCAGAACACTGTATCTGTCAATAGATATACTTCCCTGGTTGTTGACATAAACTGCCCCGCCCATACCGGTTGCTGCATTTTTCTGGAGTATACCTTTCTCTTTTGCTTCTACCGTAAGTGTAACACTTCCTGATCCATTCTGTGATATTGCACCACCGTTGGTAGCCGTATTATTTTCAAAAATGCATTCAACACCTATGAAGGAACCTTCACGGTTTTCAATTGCTCCGCCGAGATAGCTTGCGCTGTTCTCTTGAAATTTAGAGTTTACAACTTTACAGTTGCCCATCGTAGCAATGATTGCTCCGCCAGCTGAGTATTCGTTGCCGGAAACACTGTTTTTCAAGAAAGTACAAGAACTCACGGTAACATCTGCCGCCTCACTTGCAATATGCAAAGCTCCACCATCTAATTTCGCAGTATTTTCAGTAAAGACTGTATCAGTAATATTTGCTTTTGCACCCTCCACTGTGATTGCACCACCACTACTTTTCGGTGATCCATTACCTGTAAAAGTACTATGATCCACTGTCAAAGTTCCAGTTCGAAGACGTATACCAGCTCCCGCTGCACCAGAGGTATTTTTCTGAATATCTGAATTTGTTATAATTACTTCGCCACTCTCCACATAAAGAGCTCCGCCTGCACTGTTTGCCTCATTATTGGAAATACTGTATCCATCAACCGTAAGTTTGCCCTTGTTCTGATAAAGCCCACCACCCATTGAATCCGATTTCACAGTGGCAGTATTTTTACTTATTACACCCGATTCCTTGCTGTCAGCTTTGAGCGTGACACTTCCATTACCATTTTGAGAAACTGAGCCGCCTTTGCTTGCCTGATTGCTCTCAAAGATACAGTTTGTTGCGGTAAATACGCCTTCTCGGTTTTCTACAGCTCCGCCGAGATAATCTGCTCTATTCTGTGAGAACAAACTATTAACGATATCGCAATTACCCATTGTCGCAATAATTGCACCACCAGCTGAATATTCACTACCGGACGCGATGTTCTCTGTATACTTACAGGAGTTGACTGAAACAAATGCTTCCGCATTTGCAATATGCAGTGCCCCACCATCATTCTTAGCCCTATTTGCAGAAAAATCAGTGCTTTTTATCGTGACTTTTGCACCTTCAACCGTAATTGCACCACCGCTGCTTGCAGTTGATTCATTATTGGTAAATGTAGACTTCTCCACATTAAGCACTCCGCTTCTGACTCGTATCGCACCACCTGCTGCACCTGCGGTATTGTTCTTAAAATCAACACCATTCGCATTTGCAATACCCTTGACAAAAATTGCACCGCCCGCTTTTGTGGTATGATTGTCTTTTAGCGTGCCACCACTCATTGTAAATACGCCATTTGTATCCACATAAACGCCAGCCCCATCTGCTGTATTATTTGTATCACATATAGTAGATGAGTTCATAGTCAGGATTCCGTCTACATATATATTTCGAATCGTGCCTCCTGATATTACTCCCTTGCCCTCCACCGTACATTCTGATTTTTTTCCGATCCAGAAGTTATGGTCTGCACTATTGGTTACATTTATGTTGTTTAATGTCACAACTGCGCCTGCAACTGTATCCACACCATATTTCAACGAATCAATAATTTCCCCGTTTGTGACTTTCAGGTCTCCTTCATACGCATAAATTCCTGCATTTCCGGCATTTACAACCTTGAATTTATTAAGTTCGACATTGCCACGGTGATTTTTTTCGGAATAGGATGCAACGCCGAAAACAACCGGATCAATAACCGTTACATTTTGTCCGGTAATTGTACCGCCACAACTATTTATACCGCGCCGGCATCCATCAACAAGTAAACCATTTATGGTAACCTTACTTGTATCGGAAGCATATATACCAGCATTGGCGCAATTCTTGATTGTAATGTTTTTCAGATTCATTTCAGCAGCTTCACCGACCTGCAAAGCTGCGTTGGTCTGATTTTTGAAAAAACTATTTTCAATAGTTACCACGCCACCGTTTGAATAAACTGCTGATCTTACCGATGAATCAACTAAAATCCCGGATATGGTAAGTTCACCTTCGCCCTGATTCAAAAAGGCAAAATAGGTATCACTAAGTTTAATTGGCTGATTTTCTTCGCTTGTAGAACTTTCACCATTAACAATTAATGTTCCCTCATTGCTAAATGCTCTTGCAAGACAGCTTTCGTATATGCCTGTGCCTGTAACTTCTGCATATCCGCCATTTGCAACATGTACAAAATTCTGCTTTGCATTTTTTATAGAGCAGTTATTCAAATACACTTTCCCGCTATTTTCCACATATATTCCGCAAAACAGAGCATTCTCAACATGAAGTTCCTCCAGGGTTGCAATACCTTTACAGCGAATACCATACTCCGCTGTATACTCTATTGTCCCAGATGAATAGGTAAGTTCTCCGCCATCCTCCACGCGGACACCATCTGAAATACCATTCCCATCCAAAGATACTCCTTCCATCGACAATGAAACATTGTCTGGAACGGAAAGAACTGCCTGCTCATCAGCAGCTGCAAGCCACATGGTAAGCTTCGCATTACCTTTTAGTGCCTTTTTGCCGTTAACTATGAGTTCTTTATGTATCTCGATATCATTTGCAATATTGATTATAATTTCTTCGTCTCTTAGCAATAATTCCCTTAAAGTCTCTTCGTCAGAAGCTGTAACTTCTCCAGATAATGGTTCCTGTGTTGCCGGTTTCTCACTACCGTTATCTCCGATAACCGGTGTATCTCCGATATTGTTCTTCATTAAACCAATGCAGATTACCGCTACTGCAACAATGATGATAAACAGAACTATCAAACCTGCCGTCAAAATTTTCTTTCTATGGTTAGGCTTATTAATGCTAACGTTATTTTCTTCCTGCAGCATTTCCATCCTCCCTTATTCTATGCAAAAATGGCCATCCGTCATATTCGGAAGCAGATCACCGTAGAAATCCCTGTCTTTTTCTACCTGTACATCATATGTTCCGTCACCTGTAGTATAAATCAGACAAGTTTTATCTATTCCTGTATAAAGCGGCGTAGTCTCTTTTAATATGTATCGATACATGGATTCTTCCGTGTGTGTGCTATAAAACATTGCAATGGCAAGTTTCGCATTAACCGCATTGATCCACTTATCACTTTCTGATGTGCTGGTATAACCATGATGATTCATCTTTACAATATCAGCCTGTAGACTTTCACCATATGTATCCACGAGAATGCTTTCTGAAACACGACCGATATCGCCGCCAAACAGAAATGTTGAATCCTTATATGTTACCTTCATAACGATACTATTCTCATTCTGTAACAGATCCGTTGTTTCGCTGCTCCAATCTGTATCCGCTGACGGCCAGAGCACATCTATCTGCGTTCCTCCAAACTCCAGTGTATCGCCCTGACAAAGAATATCATACGGAATCCCCTTTTCATCCAAAGCATCTAGAAAACCTGTTACATATCTATTTCCGGTCGCTTCGTAAAGCTTTGACCCGGTGATGTAAACCTGTCCGATTTTAATATATCTAAGCAATGTAGGCCATCCGCCAATATGATCACCGTGAGGATGCGAATTCACGAAATAATCCAGTTTGGAAATCCCAAGACGTTGTAAAACAGCTACTATACGGCTGGCACACGATGTCATATTACAATCAATCAACATAGTGGTTCCATCCGGAGCAATCAACAGTGTCGAGTCACCACACACAGTATTGCTCTCGTACGTATTCATACTAGCATCACTGTGTATAAAATAGCAGGCAAATTTGTTCTCCACGACTTTTCTGTCAAACACAACGTCAGAATATTCGTAATACAAACCTTCTATGTCATTCCCGTCTTCATTATTTTCGACTGTCCCATCCTTTTCTTCACTATCATTAGTGTCATTCTCGGAAGCTACCTCTTTGTTCTGCATGCATCCTGTAAAAAGAAGGCAAAAGACAAGCAACACTATAACAACAGATGTAATTTTCTTCTTCATTTAGTCTCCTTTTCTCATGTTATATACATGAATTCCTAAATCAATCTTGTCTGATGCAGTTTGAATATAACCATCTATATTTCCCGTTGGATCTATAGAAACCGAACTGAATAGTTCATTATTTGCTGAAAGTATATCGCTCACTACATAAGGAAGTCGTAATTCTGCTGGACTGCTCAACAATTTATCTACAATAGTGACTGTAGACGGATAATTTTCTTCTGCCCATGTCTTATATTCATCTACAACCTGATTGCTGTAAGAAACATAACCAATCGTTGTAGCCCAATAAAGCTGATTATCTTTACTGGCAAGGAATTTGACAAACTCATATGCTCCCTGCATCTCCCGTGTATTTTCTGTATTGCAAATATAAATTCCTGTTCCTTCACTTAGTACACTATCCTTATATTTTGCGTTGTCATCAACACCAACAGATGGCACAAAGGCCCACTCAAACCCGGCAGTTGTTCCAAGCGTTACGTATGCGGTTGAATTAGTAGTTTTCCAAAACAACAGCTTGCCTCCACTAAAGACAGAAGAATCTGCTCCAGAAGATCCATATGGATAGGCAACATTATCTGCATAAAGTGAAGCATAGATATCCATTGCTTTCTTGATTGCTTTATTCGTCTCTCCTTCCATGAGCAGAGATTTTGTGGCATCTCCCGAATAACCATTATCCATATCAACATAATCCACACCTTGCATGGTCAGCATATCCAATAAATCGACACCACTCTGAAATGACACGCCGTAGTCGCACACACCATTTTTCACAGCACTCTTTGCAATTTTTGCAATACTTTCAAAACTGGTTACATCACTTAATGAGTATCCGGCTTTATCTAAAAGGTTCAGGTTCACAACATAACCAGCACAGCTAACACCTATCGGATGTCCAAGCAATCTTCCTTCCCTATCTGAATAGCTGGATCGCACTGTATCGAATAACCCCGTGGTCCAATCTTCACTGTCCTCATCTATGAAATCCTGAAGCGGTGCAACATATTTTGCCGTAGCATAGGTAGCCGCAGTCGTAGCACCTCCACAAATCAATGACGGATAATACTCCTGTTTCGTCGTGCTCATCTTGCTACGAATTTCTGCAATACCACCACTGGATATTAAGGTGATATGGTAATCTGACTGACTCTCGTTAAAAGCATCAGCCAAAACCTGCAGTTTCTTCATTTCATTAGTTCCCCATGAAACCCAAAATGTTAGTTCTTGTATCCCCTCATTATCGCCTGCGTTGTTTTTTCCACCAGAGTTTCCACCACTTGCTCCGCCCTGGTTTGTTTCTTTCCCACATCCATAAAGAGTTCCACAAACTAAAACTCCTGCCAACAAAACTGCCAATAATCTTTTAATAGCTTTTTTCATACTTTTTCCCTTCCTTTGTCCTTTAAATTTTTCATCAAAAACAGCATCAACTTTTTACTGCTCCCGAAGTCATTCCTTCTACAATATGCTTCATTCCAAAAATATAAATCAATACCGGCACAATCATACTTAATGCCGCTCCTGCAAGCACACTGCCCGTATTTCTTCCTACGTCTCTCATCAGATTTGCCACTCCCGTCTGTACGGTTCTCATATCATCATTTGTTGTTACAAGCAATGGCCAGAAATATGAATTATAAACGCTAATAAAGCTGGACAGAACCTGTGCCACAATAATACTCTTGCTCAATGGCATTACAATACGAAAATAAAACTTCATATCCCCACAGCCGTCCATACGTGCCGCCTCTCTGAGAGCCTGTGGCAATGTTAACATATGCTGTCTTAGCATGAACAGGCATCCTATATCAATCAACCCGGTAATTGTCAGACCCAGATATGTATCCACAAGTCCCATATTCTGGATTATCGAATAATTTGCAATGATTACGACTTCACCAGGAACCATCATGACAGCCAGATACAAAGCAAACAAAAAGTCTTTACCAGGAAATTTGAAGAATGCAAAGGCATATGCTGCCAGACTGCCCAATATGATCTGACATGGAATACAGATAATCAGCATGACTATCGTATTTTTCAAATATGTGAGTACGGGTATATTCTCCAAAACGTATATGTAATTTTCCAAAGTAGGATTTTGCGGAATAATATGTATATCAATATTACCGATTTCCTGATTGCTCTGAAAACTAAATAATACAGCTAGAATAACCGGCAGACAAATTATAAGACCTATTGCGAGCCGCACAAGCAAAGCAGCACATCTTCTTATCTTAGACACCACAAACACCACCTTCCTATATTTATTTTATTGATAATGTACCATCTTCTTTTCACACAGGAGTTGAATTCTGGTAGCCACAAAAATGATAAGGAACATCACAACTGCATCACAACATGCCAGTTCAAACAATCCGCCCTGGTTGGCATTATAGAACACTTCGTACATTAGGGTCGTGGTTGATCCCCCAGGCCCTCCCGTTGTCAACAGATTAATCTGTGTAAATGTTCGGAATGCAGTTATAATATTTATAAACAGTACATAAAATATTTGTGGAGATGCTATGGGTATCTTAATTTTTATTGTTTTTATGAAACCATTTGCCCCATCTAAAGTTGCTGCCTCCAACAAATCACCCGATACATTCTTAAACCCCGCCAGTAAAAGAACAAAACTCGAGGCCATATGCGTCCATGATGTTACAAATGCCACGCAAAGCAAAGCTGTCTCCGTACTCTCCAGCCATGGAATATTTGTCCCTAATAAGCTGTTCAAAAGGCCACCATCCATACGAAAAATGAATTTCCACACAGCTGCCGCCGGTGCAGATGCAATGGCCATAGGCAAAGAAAACAGTGTCTGCACCAAACGCTTTCCCTTGCCTTTCCAGTCAGCAATCAGTGCCAGAATCATGGCCCATGAAAAGGTCAACACAAGATTCAACCCTGCAAATTTAAAAGTAGTCCTTAACACTTTCCAAAAACGTTCGCCAGACAGAAGTATCTTCCAGTTGTCAAATCCCGCCCACCGTATCCATTCTCCTGTTGCTGTTGTGATTGAAAGCGATGATATTATCGTTTTTGCAAAAGGATAAAAAGAAAATGCGATAGCCAAAATCAGACTTGGTAATAACAAAAAATACGGCAAAGGCGATATTTTGTGTTTTTTTCTTTTAACCGGAGTAATCACATTCTTACTCAAAAACATCCCTCCATTCATTCTGTATATCAAACAAATAAAGCAATCTGCATTGACATACATTCTTATTTGTATTATATTCTTTCTAAAATAACATGTCTTTAGATTATTTTATTATGAAAGTGAGGAATTTTATTTTGTACGAGGAAATTCTTTCTTTTGCCTTTGACAGCTCCGATTTACCTTTCAGTCTCTCCCTGGCAGGTATCTCGTATTGTGACAGCTCTTATCACATGATCCGCCATAAAAGCCGCTCATGTGTGCTGGAATACGTCGTTTCTGGAGAAGGCACCATCCTCACCAACGGAAAACAAATCACTGCCAAAGCCGGTGATGTATATATCCTTCATATGGGTGGAGATTATGAATATTTTTCCAGCAATGATAATCCATGGGTCAAAATATTCTTTAATATACGTGGGAATTTTATTCAGAATCTTTTAGAATGCTACGGCTTAGGTTCTGAGATTATAATACATAACAGCAATACCGAGCAGCTTTTCCGGGAAACCTTCGAAACAGCCAAGACCGGGCGTTATGAAAAGAAGATATTTAACCGCCTTGCAGGAGCAATCACCGAATTAGTTGCCACATTGTCTGACCAATTTTACAAACGCAACAGCGATACTGGGGAAATGGCAATTGTGCGGAATTATATTGAAACCCACACAGACAGAATCATTCCCAATAAAGAGCTTCAAGATTTGATTTTTCGCTCCAGCGATTACCTAATAAAGCATTTTAAAGTGCAATACGGCATGTCTCCTTATGATTATCAGATTACAGTTAAGCTTCGAATCGCGAAAAAGATTTTAAAGAACACAAGTCTTTCCATTGGAACAATTGCAAAAATGCTTGGCTACGATGACCCGCATTACTTTTCAAATATTTTTCGTCTGAAATGCGGAATGTCACCTACTGCATATAGAAACGCATAAATGGAGCTAATCGAATAGGGAGGCTAACCATTCGTTGATTAGCCTCCTACCTGATCAAACTTTTAAATCCAATTCTATCAAACCGCTGCTCCATTCAATAATTTCTTTCGCCATCTTTAAAGCTTCTTTTGCATGTCGCTCCTCTAAAAATAATTCATTTGGATATCGGATAGTAGGTTTGATAAAGATGTTCTGCCACTCCGTAATCCATATCAGCTAACTTCATCCACTGTATCGCTTCCTGATCCATATAGCAGTACCCCCTTCTCATACACTTCATTTTCTACCGAGGGGATTACCCTTCGGTTTTCAAATCTGCTTTTTGTACCTACAATGATGTCCACCGGGCGTTTTTTCACTTGTCTGATAGCACGATATGCCTCTGTGGTTAAAGCTGCCATATCTGACATACTGTCATTCACAACAATATAAAAATCAAAATCACTATCTTCTGTATAATTTCCCGCTGCATATGAGCCAAATAAGTAAATACTGACAGGTGTCAGTTGAGCAACGAACTTATCCTTTAATTCCTCTATTTCGTTTACCGGCATTCTCATCACCACCTTATATATTTTTATTCTAACACAGAAAACAGAGTCGGTCAAAACAATTTTCAGAATAGGTTATGTTCCCACCACTAATTCTCCGCTAACTCCACGCCGCTGGTATTTAAGTACACGGTACCGCTCTCCTTCTTTACAGACGCCATATACAGAAGTCCTGCCAGGCATATAGCGATCACTGCTATCACTACAACGGCCTTTGTGCCGTGTTTTTTATTCGTATTGAACTGCGCAAATTCATCTCTTTTCATAATTCCTACTCACCTTTCTATTACATAAAAATAAGACTGCTTTTTCAACAGTCTTATTTTATCAATAGTTTATGAAAAAAACCTTGCCACAATCCGACATTATTTCTTAATTTTATCTTTCAATACTGTCACATTCCGACTACACTTCCAATGTCCAGCCAAATTTATCCTCTTCCCTGCCCCATTGGATGCCGGTCAGATGATCGTACAGCCGCTGGCTCAGCTCGCCGATTTCAAAATTATTGATAATCACCACATCATCCTTGTAAGCCAATTCGCCAACCGGAGAGATTACGGCCGCTGTTCCGGTTCCGAAGACCTCCTCCAAGGTGCCGTCATGGCCTGCTTTCATCAGATCGTCAATAGCCACCTTGGTCTCGTTGACCTTATAGCCCCAATCCTTCAGGATGTGGATAATGGAATCTCTGGTAACACCCGGAAGCACCGTACCCTCGATGGGTGCTGTGTAGATCTCACCGGCAATCTTGAACATGATGTTCATGGTTCCCACTTCCTCTACATACTTCCGCTCTACGCCGTCCAGCCACAACACCTGGGTAAAGCCTTTCTCTTCCGCCTTCACCTGTCCTAAAATGGAAGCTGCATAGTTACCGCCGCATTTTGTGAACCCGGTGCCGCCCTTAACTGCACGTACCAGTTCGTCCTCCACCATGATCTTCACAGGATTTAGGCCTTCTGGATAGTATGCGCCTACCGGACAGCAGATAACAATGAATTTATAGGACGCTGCCATGTGTACGCCCAGGGCAGACTCGGTAGCAAACATAAAAGGTCTGATATATAAGGAAGTACCCGGCTCAGAAGGAACCCAATCCTTCTCCACCTTGACAAGGGCCTCTACAGCCTCTACAAACATCTCCTCCGGCAATTCCGGCATACACAGACGCTTGTTGGAGTTAATCATTCTCCTTGCATTCATCTCCGGGCGGAACAGCAGAATCTTTCCCTCTGCAGTGCGGTATGCCTTCAGCCCCTCAAATGTCTCCTGGGCATAATGCAATGTCACGCATGCCGGCATCATGGGGATAGGCCCGTGGGGAACGATCCTTGCGTCATGCCAGCCCTGATCTCTGTCCCAGTCCAGCACAAACATATAGTCGGTCATATACTTGCCAAAGCCAAGGTTTTTCTGATCCGGCTTCTCCTTCAACTGTTCTCTTTTTTCAAATCTGATATCCATATTCTTTTCCTCCGAATGTTGCGTATAGATAAACTGCTCATCACTTTTTCTAATATTTTATACCTTTTAAAGTGAGTGTCAAGATTATTCTTATAGTTTATGTTCATTATAAATCCATATTATATCAGTTCAGCTCACGCCCATTCGCAAAGGCACCTACGGTGCTTTCTCGCTACTTCGTAGCTAACTTTGCTCATAATCGGGCGTTCCCTCAGACCGAATGCAGTCCGCTAAATCTGTGCAAGCACAATTTATCGTCCTTTTTCGGTCTGGCTGAACTGTTTCACTTGTACTCCGATCTCCCTGCACAGGAGGTACTGATAGACTCGATGGCCACCGCTCCGCCGCGCACCACCTGAATATTCTTAAATCGACTTTTTAGCAGGGTGATCAGCTCATTATTCCGGCGCTCTGTCAGCTTGCACTCCAAAAGAACACTGTCGCTGCCGATATCGGCCACCTCCACACGGAATACCTGAGCAATCTGGAATACCTCCGCCTTCTCCTCCTGGGTAGGCGCCTTCACTTTGGCAAACAGGATCTCCTTCATGTGGATGGGGACATTGGTCAGATCGATAACCTTGATGACCTCCACCATACGATTCAGCTGTTTCTTGATCTGTTCAAAGGTAATGTCATTGCTGGTAACGCATATCGTCATTCTGGATACGGTTTCATCCTCGGTGGTACCAACAGTAAGGCTCTGCAGGTTGTAGGATTTTCCGGAAAAAAGTCCGGAAACCTTAGCCAGCACACCTACCTGATTCTCTACATACAATGCGATCCATCTGTTCTTCATACCGTATCCCTCCTTACTTCCCCAAGATCATCTCGCTCATGGGATTGCCGCCCTTTACCATGGGAAGTACGATATCCTCGGAAGCGATCATGAATTCTATGATAGTAGTCACGTTATTACCCGCAGCCTCCTTGAGAGCCGGTGCAATCTCGTTCTCCGAAGTAACCCGGATCCCCTTGGCACCGTAGCTCTCCGCCAGTTTCACGAAATCCGGCACGTAGGGAGGACATTTCTCTCCCGGCCCCTTGCAGTCGGCCGGACATCCCTTCCTTCTCCGCAGACAGGTCGCTTCATAGCGCTTGCCGTAAAACAACTGCTGCAGTTGGCGCACCATCCCCAGATAATGATTATTCAGCAGGCAGACAATGACAGGCGCATCCTGCACCACGGAAGTCGCAAGCTCCTGGATATTCATCTGCAAGCCGCCATCGCCACTGATACAGATCACTGTCTTGTCAGGATTGGCAATTTTGGCTCCGATGGCTGCCGGAAAGCCGAAGCCCATCGTTCCAAGGCCGCCGGAGGTGATAAACTTCTTCTTCTCGTTGAGTTCAATATACTGTGTCGCCCACATCTGGTGCTGTCCCACGTCCGTGGTTATAATAGCCTCGTCAAAGCAATGGTTGATCTGCTCCATAATCATCTGTGGTGTCATGCCCCGGTCTCTGCGCATCTCCAGAGGGTTTTCCACTTCCCACTCTGCGATCTGGGCCATCCACTTGTCCGTCCGCTTGGGTTCTGCCCATTCCAGAAGCTTTTCGATAGCCAGATTCGCATCTGCAACAATTGGAACATCCACCACAACATTCCGGGAAATCGAAGCAGTATCAATGTCCACATGGACAATCTTCGCATGGGGAGCAAACTCATTCAGGTCACCGGTGATCCGGTCGTTGAACCTGGTTCCGATGGAGAACAGCACATCGCACTTGCTGACGGCGATATTTGCGGCATACTTGCCATGCATACCGATGTTTCCTATGTAGAGCGGATGGGTTGTCGGAATCGCGCCCTTTCCCATAATCGTAGTCACCACGGGAACCCTGGTCTTTTCCACCAGTTCCTGCATGATCTCATTTGCACCGGCGGTATTGATGCCGCCGCCCAGCAGAAACAATGGCTTTTTCGCAGATTTCAACAATTTATAGCCCTTCTTCAGCTGTCCCACATGGACACCCTCACTGGGCTTATAGCCCCGGATATTGACACTGTCCGGATACTCAGCCGGGCCGGTTGCCGTCTGAATATCCTTCGGGATATCGATGAGAACCGGACCTGGCTTACCGCTTCTTGCAATGTAAAATGCCATCTTGATGATGCGTCCAAGATCCTTCCGATCCCGCACCGTAACACCATACTTGGTGATGCTCCTTGTCATGCCGACGATATCCACCTCCTGGAATGCATCGTTTCCAATGAGGTTTAACGGAACCTGACCGGTAAAACATACCAGCGGGATATTATCATAATGAGCATCTGCCAGACCAGTCATGATATTGGTTGCTCCGGGACCGCTGGTTACAATACACACCCCCACACGGCCGGTGGACTTGGCGTAGCCCTCCGCCTCGTGGATCAATCCCTGCTCATGGCGCGGCAGCACCAGCTCCAGTTCGTCCGTCTTGTATATCTCATCCAGAATATCCGTCACCATGCCGCCCGGATAGGCGAATACGGTATCCACACCTTCCTCCAGCAATGCCTTCACAAATAATTTCTTTCCGGTAATATCCATGTATCTTCCTCACTTTCCAATAACTTGAGGTATAAGCCTCCAAGGCCGCCCATCAGACGCCTTTTCTTCTCTCATATCTGTAAAAATAATACTCCAGGTTAAAATACGTCTGCTCCTCACTGTCTGCAACAATCTGCCACTCAGAAAGTTCATCCAGATTGGGGAACCAGGAATCCGCCTCGTAGGCATAATCGATCTTGGTAATGTGCGCCACATCGCAGTACGGAAGCAGCTGGCGGTAAATGCTCTCCCCGCCGATAATATAGACATCCTGGCTGGGGTATTCTGCGAGCTTCTTCAAAAGCTCCTCCAGAGAATGCACTACAATGGCGCCCTTGGCGTCGTAGCTTCGATCCCTGGTCAGCACAATGTTCGTTCTGTTTTTCAGCGGAAGTCCGTTGGGAAAGCTCTCCAGAGTCTTCCGTCCCATGACCACCACCTTACCGGTTGTCGTCTCCCGGAAAAAGCGCTGATCCTCCGGGATGCGGACCAGAAGCTTGTTCTTCAGGCCAATGGCCCAGTTCTTATCGACTGCTGCAATTAAATTCATTGTCTTCCTCCTTATACTGCCACCGGAATTCCTGTCACCTGCGGGCCTGTCACATAATCGTCCAGGCGCACATCATCCCTGGTAAACTGATAGAAATCCTTGACCTCCGGGTTCAGCCAGAACTTGGGAGCATCATAGGTCGGCCGTGTGATCAGTTCCCGGATAATGGGAACATGCCGATCATAGATATGCGCGTCCGCGATCACATGCACCAGTTCGCCCACTTCCATATCACAGACCTGAGCCAGCATGTGCATCAGCACCGCATACTGGCACACATTCCAGTTGTTGGCCGCCAGCACGTCCTGAGACCGCTGATTCAAAATGGCATTCAACGTCAGCTTATCATGTCCCTTTTTCTGGGTGACATTGAAGGTCATGCTGTAAGCACAGGGATACAGGTTCATCTCATGCAGATCCTGGTGTACATAGATGTTCGTCATGATCCGGCGGCTGTAAGGGTTGTTCTTAAGATCCCAGATCACCCGGTCCACCTGATCCATCATGCCTTCCTTATATTGATGCTTCACACCAAGCTGATAACCGTATGCCTTCCCGATAGAACCGTCCGCGTCCGCCCAGGAATCCCAGATATGACTATGGAGATCGTGGATGTTGTTGGACTTCTGCTGCCAAATCCACAGCATCTCATCGGTACAGCTCTTGATCGCTGTTCTCCTAAGGGTAATGGCCGGGAATTCCTTCGCCAGATCATATCGGTTCACCACACCGAATTTCTTGATGGTGTAGGCGCTGGTGCCATCCTCCCAATGGGGACGCACCTTCTCGCCCTCGGTGCTTACGCCATTGTCTAAGATGTCCTGGCACATATCAATAAAAATTCTGTCTGCTATGCTCATTCTATTCCTCCTGATGTGTGGGGATGTTATTTCAGTCGATTATACCATAACCACAAGAAAAATGAAACCCGAAGAATTTTTTATTCCGAAGAAATTTTATGCCCAAAAACAGGTAGGGGAATTGCAGAAGTAGAAATTTAATGATACAAATAAAAGTATAAATCCCTCACCCTCCTCATACACTGAATCAAGTGATGATTTAGGAGGACTCCCGTTGAGTTCCAAGACGAAAATAGTGGTTCTTCATATGAAGGAATTAATTTATACGGCGATATTTGTGGTGCTGGGGATTCTGCTGATACTGCTCCTGATATTTATGTTTCTGCCGGATAAGAACAAGAAGAACGATGCGAAAGAAACGATGCAGTATGTTTCCGGGGTGTACAATTCATCCATCAAATTCAACGACAATGCCATCAACGTGGAGGTGGTGATCGATAATAACCGCATTACATCCATATCGCTGGTGAACCTGGATGAGGCGGTGGCTACCATGTATCCGCTGATGCAGCCTGCTCTGGACAATCTAAGCCAGCAGATATATGAGAAGCAGTCGTTGGAGCAAGTTACATACCCGGAGGAAAACCAGTATACCTCAACGGTGCTTTTGACTGCGATCCAGAAGGCACTGGAAAAGGCGGTAATTACCAAGTAAGACATAAAAAAGCCTGCCACAGAAGCCTCTTCCCATAGAGGGGGAGTGATTATGTGACAGGCTTTTGCCTTGCAGACGTTAAAAGTAATCTTACCCTTCGGTGTTGGCATCACCGTCTGCAGTGTTGCCGTCAGCGTTGTCGCCTTCTGTGCCGGTAGAATCCTGATTCGTGTTGTCACCTTCCGTACCGGTAGAATCCTGATCCGTGTTCTCCTCCGTATCCTGTGCAGTCAGTCCGCTCAGATAATCGGTGATGGCAGACACTTTCACTTCCGTCTTGGTCGCAGCAGCCTTCTTCTCTGCACTGTCATAGACGGAGTAACCGATCCATCCAACGATGGCAGCACATATGGCAATACCGAGAATCCGGCCTGCAATCCGCATGCGCTTTTCCTTCTTTAAGATGGCTTTACGGTTGGCTTTTTCCTGTTTGTATCTGTCTACTTTTTCCTGACTCATGCTATGTATCTCCTTTATCAAAATCATGATTATTTATAGTATACACCATTTTTGTGAAAAATGGTTGAAAAATTTAAAAAAATGAAAAAAAGATAAAGATTAATCATTTCTTGTATATCAAGAAATATATTTTCATAAAAATAGGGGGGGGAGTCTCAACATATCTGCTCCGTTTACATGCTCTTTCATGCCCCCAAATCAAGAAGCAGCTTCAAATTTGCCCGTTCACAATCATTGAGACAGCTATCATTAAATTCCTCCGGTGTATATTTTGGCTCATACCACATTCTTGTCAGAAAATATGTATACAGTTCCTTGTCCAAAAACATCCTGCCATGGCGGGCATATATCTCATTCTTTGTCAACTTTAAGATCGTATTAGAACAATCTGCAAAATCTTCGGCGGTATAGTACACAGTATCCGTATGAAACAAATAATCGTAATTATTTATATCTGTAACTCCCTGAACATGTTCGGAAAAATCGCCAGCTATATCGACATAACGATTGTCTTTTCCCAAAGCAATCTTTTGATTTAATATTTCTCTCTCACTTCCTTCAAAGTAAATAGGTTCCACCGAAGGCTTTCTATCCTGGCTATCCGGTGCAGTAACTTGTCCCGGAGTATTGCTATCCATCTCTCCGCCCTGACCCGGTTTCATGTCAGTTTTCGGCTCCTGCCTATCTCCAGTTGGAGCCTCTGTATTCGGAGGCGTCACATTCTTATTTTCACCGCAACCAGTTCCAATCACGAACAAAATACTTGCCATTAAAGCTAACCATATTCTTTTGTTTTTTCTCATACGTTTTTCTCCTTGAACAGATATCTATATGAATGTAAATCGGAATCTTGTATCTTGCCTTTTATCATAACATTAAAGTATATATGCCATCAAGAGCAAATTGCATATACTCAGGCGTTTTGATGTATTAAAAATGCGAAACGCTACATTGTGATTGTACAATCCCGCCTCTTGTGATATGCTTATTGTTTGTCAAAAGGCGATGCACTATTTTTTTATTTTTCTAAATTAGTGCCAACCTTTTCGCAGGTTTTACGTGTAACCAAATGAAAGCAAGAAGGAGGAGAAAACGGTGAATGAAAAAGCCCTGATCAAAAAGTGCCAGCACGGCGACCAGCAGGCGTTCGACGAGCTGATTCGGCTGTTCTATGACTATGTTTTCGGTTTCCTTCTGAAAACCACGACGGATGAAACGCTTTCCGAGGATCTGACGCAGGAAACTTTTCTGAAAATGATCCGAAATATTGAAAGGTTTGATCCGGGGGGCAGTGCCGGATTCGGCACATGGCTGATCACTATTGCAAAAAACTGCTACATAGACCATCTGCGGCGAAACCGCATCTGCCTTGAGGACATCGAATCGCTCCCGCTGGAAGATGAACAGAATGTGGCAGATGAGGTGGTAAGAAAGATCCAATATGAGCAGCTTCTTGCGGAGATGGATACGCTCCCGCCGGAGCAGGCGCTGGCGATCCGGCTGAAATATGTAGAGGACATGACCCTTGCGCAAATTGCCGAGCGCTTCGGTGTACAGCCGAAAACCATCAAAAGCCGTATCCATGACGGTACAGTAAAGCTCCGAAAAAAACTAAACCTAAAAGAAAGGGCGGATGACTCATGAAATCAAATGTTGACCGCATGATCGGTGATCTGACACCGGCCATTGAGCAGAAGTGCGAAGAATTGCAGACAGCCCGGAAGGAGCAACTGCAATCCAGAATTTTTGTCCTGCTGTGCGCTATGGTAGTGCTGATTCCGGCATTGTTGGTGTTTGCAGGTGTATCGCTTACTATGCTGATCGCGCCGATGGCGTTTATGTCACTGAGTATTATCTTATTGCTGCCGGTTTTGCTTTCCGGCAAAACTGCAAACCAGGGAGGAATTGGTTATGAACAGGCTTGAAAAAATCCTTTTTAAGTGGAATTTTAAGAAAATCGCCATTTGGTATCTCGTTCTCGCTGTCATTGCAGGACTGGCCTGCGCAGGAATCGTGGGATATATTTATCGGGAACGGCTGAATTTTGCATGGCAGTATTCCCGGCTGGAGGAAGCGACGGATGACACCACACTGAAAACAGTGGTAGACAAAACCGCCGCATCTGCGGATGTAGTCGATGTTCTGATTCTGGATGGGAGCAATCAGGTGATCTATTCCGCAAAGAACTCAGAGTTTGCTGCCGAAACGCTGGAACTCGTTAAGACTGGCAGTGAAAAGAAATACCTCACCTCGACTGCTCACCCCGATGCCGTATTCCAGTATGTAAAAGGCGAGGAATTTATGCTGAATTCCATCATCAATAAAGACTTCGGCAAGATTCGCTCCGACTATGATGATGACAGCGCCTTCGAAAGCAGCTTGTCCGCAAAATCGATCTATATGCTCAGTCGGGTCGGTGTTCACGGCAGTGACAGCAAGGTCTATGTGATCACTGTTCCCACCTCCGTTCCCGGCGGCATGACGGCCCTCAAAACGACGGCGGCTTTGGCAATGCTGTTCTTCTGTGTGTACTGGGTGCTGATTGCTCTGTGGCTATACAAGGACGCTGCAAAATGCAAGCTGTCACCACTGTATTGGGGGCTGATCGGCCTGTTTACCAATATCATGGGCCTGATCGTCTACAAAATCTACATGCGCAGCATGGCGGTTTGTACCTCCTGCGGAGCGGCCCAAAGTGCCGACCACCTGTACTGCTCTTTCTGCGGCACACAGCTTGGCACACGCTGCGAAAGCTGCGGTTGTAAGGTTGGCCCGAAGGACAGCTTCTGCCACCACTGCGGCAATAAAATCAAATAAGCTGTATTGCTTGATTGACCTCCGATATTCGGAGGTCGATTTTTTTGCCAACCTTTCATAAGCTTCTGCGTGTAAGAAGATGAAAAGCAAAAGGCAGGAGGAATTCACATGAATAATGCAACAAAAACAATCCCACAGATTTTGCGGGACAACATCTGCACCGTTTTCAATCTACTGAACCTGATGATCGCTATAGCACTGGCGTCTGTCGGTGCGTGGAAAAACATACTGTTCATTTTCATCATTCTCATCAACACAGTTGTCGGCATTGTGCAGGAGATCAAGGCCAAACGGCAGATCGAACGTCTAACCCTGCTGGCCCAGCCCGTTGTCACGATTCTACGTAACGGCTCGGAGGAAAACATCCGCCCGGAGGAGATACAGACGGGCGATGCACTGGTGCTGACCGGCGGCAGTGCCATCTGCACCGACTGCCTTCTGCGTGAAGGGCGGCTTGAGGTCAACGAAGCCATCTTGACCGGTGAATCCGAACCGGTAGTCAAGTATCCCGGCGACAAACTGCTCTCCGGCAGCAGCGTTATTGCAGGCCGCTGCATTGCCGAAGCGATGTGTAGCGCAGGCGAATGCTTCACAACCCGGATGGTAGACGAGGTCAAGAAAACCAAAAGCGGCAGCTCTGAGTTGCTGGCATCCATGCAAAAGGTCACCAAACTCACCAGTTTTCTCATCGTGCCGCTGGGCATACTATTGTTCGTTCAGGCGTTCTTTTTCCGCAGCGTTCCCATGGATGCGGCGGTAGTCGCCACTTCAGCGGGACTTCTGGGGATGCTCCCAAAGGGATTGGTTCTACTCATCAGCATCGGCCTTGCGGTGGGCGTGATCCGGCTGTCCAAGAGAAATGTACTGGTGCGGGATCTGCACTCGTTGGAAAACCTTGCGCACTGCGATGTGGTGTGCCTTGACAAGACCGGAACACTCACCGAGGGAAGTCTTGAAGTGGAGGGTGTTTACCCCGATATGGACGAACGGGAGTTTAGCCGCCTGATGGCTACCTATCTCGTCCATACAGACGATAACAATTCTACCTATCATGCGCTTAGTGAGCAGTTTTCCGGCGCAGAACCCTATGCGGTCACTGCCGCAACGCCGTTTTCTTCTGATCGAAAATGGTCGTCCGTGACACTGGCGGACGGGCGAACACTGGTACTGGGTGCGCCGGAGAAGCTGTGCCGCAAAATTCCTAGGGAAGCGGGAGAACTGATGGCGCAGGGCAAGCGCATCCTGTTCATCGGTCTGTGCAGGGGCGAGGTCGATGTCAGCCATATTGACCTTGTGGGCATGATCGTGATCGCGGACAAGCTGCGCAGGAACGCTGCACAGACCGTTCAATACTTTTATGAGCAGGGCGTGGATGTGAAGATCATCTCTGGCGATAATCCCATCGCCGCAGCAGCGGTAGCCAGGCTCTCCGGTGTGAAAAACGCAGATCGTCTGCTGGATGCAACCGGAATGACTGATGAAGAACTGGCGCAGGTCGCCGAAACGCATACGGTATTCGGCAGGGTGACGCCAAAGCAGAAAAAGGTGCTGATCGCAGCGTTGCAAAAGCAGGGACATAAGGTGGCTATGACCGGCGACGGCGTAAACGACCTGCTTGCCATGCGGCAGGCGGACTGCTCTGCTGCAATGGGCAACGGCAGCGACGCTGCCAAGCAGACCGCACAGCTTGTCCTTTTGGACTCCGACTTTGCCGTCCTTCGGGACGTCATCTCCGAAGGACGCCGTGTTATCAACAACCTGACGAAATCGGCGGGCGTATTCTTTATTAAAACTATTTACTCGGTGCTTTTATGTATGCTGTGTCTTCTGCTGAATGCGGATTTTCCTTTTATTCCCATTCAGATAACACTCATTGACGCCGTGATCGAAGCATTCCCTGCGTTCTTCATGTCCTTTGAGCGTAATGACAGCAAGGTGAAGGGCACTTTTCTCGGCAGTGCGCTTCGTTCTGCTCTGCCAAACAGCATTGCAATTTTCCTCTGCTGTATTACCGTGTATCTTGCAGCACCGCATTTTGGCATTAACCAGGCACAAATAAATCTGATCCTATATTTGACGGTCGGCATTGTCAGCCTTGCGGGTGTGGTGAAGGCCAGTTTGCCCTTTAATCGGCTGCGCGCATTTCTCAGCACCGCATCGATACTTGGCTTCTTCTGTGCGGTAATTCTGTTTGCTCCGCTGCTGCAGCTTCCTCATCTGACGATGAGTGGAGCAATACTGCTTCCGTTTGTTACGATTCCCGGCATCCTGCTGGCAGTATTGTTGAAATTTCCGGAAAAGTTTCCGAAATTTCCGGTATAACAATTTTTTTTATTTTTTTCTTGACAAGCATATTTTTTTATAGTAATATAGGTAGTGCGTTCGGCGAAAGCAGGACAGCACATGCGCGAGTGGCTCAGTTGGTGGAGCGCGACCTTGCCAAGGTCGAGGCCGCGGG
>CAVGED010000027.1:0-14200 GCA_963628035.1 Paludibacteraceae bacterium | reverse complement strand
ACAGATATGTCTTGGAAGTGAAGAAACACATGAGAAGTCATTGTTAGAGATGCTTCGTGTTCTGTTTTCCGATAAAATGAAGGCAGCCGATAAGAAAAAGATATTATCCAGCCAGTACGATATGAAAATGGATGCAGGGACAGGAAAGGAGATTGATAGTGTGTGTGATTTTGCTGATTATATAGAGGAAAGAGGACTGGAAAGAGGCGGGCATCTCAAGCTTATTGCACAGGTTTGCCGTAAGCTTGCAAAGGGAAAGACGCCGGAAACAATAGCAGAGGAGCTGGAGGAAGATATCAATGAGGTGAAGCGCATCTGTGATGTGGCATCTGGTTATGCACCGGAATATGATGCGGAGAAGATTTTTGCAGAGTTGGAAAAGCAACGTGCAGAGGAAGCACCTGCGGAAGCGTAAATGTATAGTTAGTAAGAAGAGACCGAGGAATCGACGTAAGCTGGTTCCCCGGTTTTTTGTTGTTCGCCACAGTCTGGAATGGGCGTTGGATAAGCGGTAAAGTATATGAAAAACAGCAGATTTGTTTTGCTTAAGGGAATATTATTCGTAATACTGTACATTTGCACTTACCTACGTTAAAATATAATACATGATTATAATGTACAAAAACTTTAGTGATGAGAGGTTCAAAAGGAACTTTGGCTTCTTAATCGTATAATAAGTGAAGGGGAGTGCAAAACACTCCCCGCTACCCAAACATAGTGAAACGGAGTTCGGGTTTCCCGTGGTCAGACGTGACCCCGAAGAATTGGGAGGAAATTACATGGATAACGGCGCAAGTAGCTACCGCCGTTTCCTCGATGGTGATGAAAGTGCCTTTGACGAAATCATGAATGAGCTGTTTCGCAGTCTTGTTTTCTTCATTGACCGTTACGTGCATGACGTCCACTCGGCGGAGGATATTGCGATCGATACCTTTTCGGATCTGATCGTACATAGGCATCGGTACAATTTCAGGGTTACGCTCAAAACATATCTGTTTATGATTGGCAGAAGCCGTGCCCTCGATCATATCAGGCACCGCAGGATCATAAACTTTGTGGAGCTTCCTGAGGCGGAAAATCTGTCAGATGATGAAAAGAGCCTTGAAGAAATGGTTCTTGCCGATGAACGCAAGCTTGCGGTAAATGCTGCTGTTGCGAAATTGCCGGAGGATATGCGCGTGGTGATACACCTCATTTATTTTGAGGATATGACCTATGACGAGGCTGCCAGGGTCATGAAGAAGAATCGCAAGCAGGTGGATAATCTTCTGTATCGCGCAAAAAAGGAACTTCGCATCATTCTTGGAGAGGATGGTGAGCTGTTATTATGAGAGAATTAGCTGAATGTGAAGCGGAGGTGTTCCGCCGCAGTGAAAAGCGAATAAGAGAGCGTAAGAGAATCCGTGGTCGCATGCTCGCTGGTTGCATACCACTTTGTCTTTGTATTGCGGCATGGTCGGTGATAATCCTGCCGACGATGCTTAACGCAGGGAATAATACTATGACTGACGATGAGAAAGGGAATGTTGCCGGAAATACAGGCAGCAATTTCAGTTGCCCATATAGCGAGGTTGTAGTGCAGGATACAGGGAAATCTTCAGAGTATTACAACAAGGAAACCGACGAGGTCAAGGTGAGACAGTTATTTAACGTTATCCAGAATGCTTTCTATGTGGAAGACCAATACAAGCCGGAGATGGAAGACGGGAATGCCAGGGATCCGGGAAGCGCTGCAGAAGAACCTGCACAAGATCCTGCCCAGGGAGGCATCGTACCAAAACCATTGGGATACACGATAACATTCTCAAATGCAGATGGTTCGCAATTAGTCTATACGTTTGAGGACGGAACACTGATCAATGAATTCACCGGGGAGAAAATCACGCTGACAGCGGAAGAGAGTTCTGAATTGATAGAGATTCTTGGATTAACGAATAGGGAGGAGCCATGATGAAAAAGAAACTATGGACACCAGTTATTGCAGTGCTTGTACTGCTCGTTCTCTTAGTATCGGTTCTGATAGGAGTGTGGAAAAAGGATAATGATAATCTCCGCCACCAGGAATACACTGAGCAGTGGTTAGATAAGAAAACGGCAACGGAATATAGCAATGACTTATTCCGCGACATCAGAATTACAAAAATCTACGACAATTGTTTCTTTGCCCAGTCGGTTGTACCCATGCCGTATGAGATCAAACTCAATGGAACCCTGCCGGACGAATGGTGCGTAGGTGATCAGGTCATTTGTACTTACCAAAACACCTATTATGACGAAGAAAATTACCGTGTGGAAGCGGATATGCTTTCCGTAGCCCCCAGCGATTGGCAGCCGGATCCCAACGAAGTTGCCAAACCTGTTATTTATCTCTATCCAGAAGAGAAGACAGAGGTATCTGTCAATCTTATGGTGGATGGCAGACTGACCTGCACATATCCTACATATAACGAGGGCTGGACGGTAACGGCGGCTCCCGACGGTACACTGACCGATGCGAAGGGTCAGACCTATAGCTATCTCTATTGGGAGGGCGAAAGCTATGCACAGTATGATCTCTCCAGGGGCTTCTGTGTAAAAGGTGAGGATACCGCAGCGTTCTTAGAGGATTCTCTTGCAAGGCTCGGTCTTACCCGCCGGGAAGCAAATGAGTTTATTGTGTACTGGCTGCCGTTGATGGAGGCGAACGCCTACAACATTATTTCGTTCCAGACCGATATCTATACAGATGCGGCGAAGCTTGAAGTCAGTCCCGCACCGGATACGCTGATCCGTGTCTTTATGGCATGGCAGGCAGCAGACTCCTATGCAGAACTGCCGGAGCAGGAATTGACCGCACCGGAGCGTACCGGATTCACGGTTGTCGAATGGGGCGGTGCGAAGGTGCAATGAGCTTTCACAGATTTAACCACAAGCAAAATAATAAAATAACCTCCGACTTTCGACAAAAAACGCGATTAACTCCCAGGTAAAATATCTGTATTGACGGAATTCTTAGACAGTTCGACAAAAGATTTGTTATATTCCTGCAAAGATTTGTTTGCTGTCGAATAAGTGAGAACGGTTCTTGTTGAATCCGGCAAGCAATACGCTTATAATACATCATTATAGGGTTCTCGCAGAGGCCTATGATACAAATAGTTCCGTTTTTAGCGGTATTACTATGAAAAACCAGGAGGATTCCATAATGGAAAAGCTGAACGTGGCAATTGCAGATGACAACGAAAGAATGGTTCGGTTATTAAGCGACATTATAAGAGGGGATGACGAACTACAGGTGATCGGAACAGCGAAAGATGGGGAAGAAGCGTATGATCTGATCAAGGCCAAGGAGCCGGATGTGGTTCTTCTTGATATCGTTATGCCGAAGCTGGACGGCTTAAGCGTTATGGATAAGATCAAAAACGACAGGAACTTGAAGAAATACCCGGCATTTATCATGATCAGCGCCATTGGGCAGGAGAAGATTACGGAGGATGCGTTTGCCCTGGGGGCGGATTACTATATCATGAAGCCTTTCGACAATGAGATGGTTCTAAATCGTATCAAGCATGTCAAACGGCGCGGAAACCGTGTGAATGGGGAGGCGAAGAAGGTAAACGCTTACGAGAAGAACGCCGTATATCTGGAACGGAACTTAGAAGGGGATGTCACAAATATCATTCATGAGATTGGGGTACCCGCCCACATCAAGGGCTATCAGTACTTACGGGAAGCTATTATCATGTCCGTGATGGACATCGAAATGCTCAACTCCATAACGAAGATCCTCTATCCAACCATTGCCAAGAAGTTCCAGACCACGCCCAGTCGGGTAGAACGGGCGATACGCCATGCCATTGAGGTTGCCTGGAGCCGGGGAAAGATGGACACCATCGATGAATTGTTTGGCTATACCATCAACAACGGGAAGGGGAAGCCGACAAATTCGGAATTTATTGCACTGATCTCGGACAAGATACGGTTGGAATATAAGAACCGGGGATAATAAGAAGAGGGCTGCCATTTGGCAGCCCTAGTAAATGGGGAGTGCGCTTGGCGACGCACGTTTCTTTAGTAGGGATTCATGAACATCTTTTTTTCATCAGTTTTTTACACCATAATCCGGTTCGTCTTCCTGTCATAATAATACACATGATCCGAGAGAATCTCTTCCGGCGCCAACTGCGTGCTGTTGACCTCACGGATCATCTCGTTGAAGTTTTCCCTGGTCATCCGGGATTTGGCGGGAACCAGCAGTATCTCATGGATACTGCTTGGTATGAGATAGAGGTCGGAGTTCTGCTCGCGGGCAAAATCGGCCAGCGGTGTCTCATACAGCAGACAGGAGGCTCCCAGAAACCGAATCTTGTTGGTGAGGATATACATGGGAACCGCAGAGTAGGCATCAAGGTCGAAGGGGCCGCCCAGTTCCCTGGACAGCTCCGAAAGCTCTCTGCGGTGATCCGTGTCCAGAGAGTCCAGCATGTTGGAAAGCTGCTCCAGACGGGCAGGCAGAAGCAGTGGCGTGTTCTGCCGGGCTAGTTGCTCCAGGGTCTTAAGGTCCGTGTGCCACAGCTTAAGATGCTCATTGTGGATAAGGATGGTGGCAGTCCCGGAATCGTTGGAGGAGACAAGGCAGTAGAAGACCATTGCCAGATCCAGAAACGGAACGTAAGGAATCTTTTCCAAAAGTGCTTTGTTTCGCTCGTAGTGGATCAGCTTGTAAACAATTCTCTTTTTTACATGAGTGAAATCCTGAAAAAAAGAAGTGTCGATGTTCTCCGTGGGTCGGTATTGATAATAAGCTTCCAGGATCAGCGCGAAAACCTCGGAAAAGGAGCGGCCCTTCTGGAGCTTCTTGTAATATTCCTGGATGTAGATGGTGGGTGCAATGTTGTAACCGGATTCCAGGATGGTCAGGCCGTCCACGGACACACGGTTGTTGCGGGGAATTGTGTAAATGGAGATGGTGGTGTCTGGAGGAAAATACCCCTTCAGTTCCGTCACCAAAGTTTCTTTAAAAAAATTGTAAGTCATATAACCTCCCGTTTTATGTGGGGAAAAATCGGAAATAGAGGTTATCTGAAGATAAAGATGGATAGAAAATCCACACGGAAATGATCCGCGTGGATTTACTTTAGCATGTTTTTTTCAAAAATACAAGTAGAAAATGTTAATTCGAAGATTTTATTTCCTTCCACAGGTCGTTGAACAGCTTGGTGGACGCCTCATCCAGCGGCTTTAAGATCTCGCAGTTGTTCAGCACGTCGGTGGAGGGAAAGATCACTTCGTTTTGTTTAAGGTCCTCGTCCAGACTGTTATAAAGCGCCAGGTTCGGGGTAGCGTAGTATACATATTCAAAGTTCAGGGCAGCGATATCCTTCCGACACAGGAAGTCCAGGAATTTCTCCGCATTCTCCTTGTGCTTGCAGGTCTTGGGGATGAACCAGGAGTCGATCCACATGTTGGAGCCTTCCTCCGGCACGGAGTAGGCCAGGTTCGTATTCCGTTCGATGGCCAGCGCGGCTTCGCCGGAATAGACCAGAGCCATGGCGGCGTTTTCCGCGATCATCTCGTCCTGTGCATCGTCCACCATATAGGCCTGGACAAGGGGAGCCTGGGCAATGAGGAGCTTCTGTGCCTCCTTAAGCTGGTTCTCGTCCGTGGTGTTGACGGAATAGCCAAGATACTTAAGCGGTGCCAGAAAAGCGTCACGGACACTGTCTGTCATAATGATCTGATCCTTGTACTTCTCATCCCACAGGCAGGACCAGGACTTCATATCCGCCTCGTCCACCATGTTCTTATTGTAGAGAATTCCAACCGTGCCGAAGAAGTAGGGCATGGTGTACTTATTCTCCGGGTCGAAGGCCTTGGAGAATTCGAGATACTTGGGATCCAGGTTTTCGATTCCCGGAACATTGTCAAAGTTTATCTCCAGAACCTCGCCCTCGTTCATGAGCTTCTGGATCATATATTCAGAGGTACACATCAGGTCGTAGTCGATAGAACCGCCCTTATACTTGGTATACAATGCCTCAGGGGTCTGACATTCATCGTATTTGACCTTGATCCCGGTTTCCTTTTCAAATTGCTTTAAGACATCCTCATCAATATACTTTCCGTAATTTGCTACGGACAGGGTGTTTTCGGAATCGGAGCCGCAACCCACAAGAGCCATCGTTGCCAGCATTCCAACCGCCAATAAAATCAAAATTTTTTTCATCTCAAAAAGTCCTTTCTAATATAATATTTTTTCTTTGAACCAGCCGTTTCGGAGGTGTGTGGTTTCTGTCGTGAACCAGCCGTTTCGGAGGAATCGTTTTTTGCCGTGAACCAGCCGCTTCGGTGGGATGTTTCCAGAGAAAACTGTTGTTCAGTTTTCACTTCCTCATAACACCTCCGAAACGGCGTCCCCACGACCCACGCCACTTCCGAAACGGCGTCCCCCCTCATAACCGCTTACTCTCCGCCGGCGACTTCCTGGAAGACCCAAAGTTCATAATCAGCAGCAATATCAACGCAATGAAAAACAATATCGTAGAGAGTGCATACATCTCCGGGTTGATCCCCTTGCGCATCTGGGTATAGATCATGGTGGAGAGGGTATTGACACCAGCCCCCTTGGTGAAGTAAGTCACCGAAAAATCATCCATGGACATAGTCATGGCCATGAGGAAACCGGAAAATACTCCGGCCCGTATCTGCGGCCAGATAATCTTGAAAAATGCATACAGCGGCGTGGCGCCTAAGTCTAAGGCCGCCTCATAAGTATTCCTGCTGCATTGCTTCAGCTTGGGTAATACATTTAAGATCACATAAGGGATATTAAACGTAATGTGCGCGATAAGCACCGTAGCGATTCCAAGCTCTATCCGCATGAACTTTACAAACAGCAGCATCATGGAGATACCTGTAACGATATCCGCATTCAGCAGCGGGATGTTGGTGGCTCCCAGCATGATGGTCTGATTTCGGGCCTTCATGGCATGGATTCCGATAGCCGCCAAAGTGCCAAGGAGCGTAGCGAGCAGGGCGGAACCCAGGGTAACTAAGAGCGTAGTGCCGAAGGCACTCATGATCGCGCTGCTCTCAAACATGCGCTGATACCATTTCAAGGTGAAGCCGCCCCATTGTACCCGTGTCTTCGAGTCATTGAAGGATAGCACGATCAGGACTACGATAGGCAGGTACAGAAATAGAAATATCAGGCCCATATAGAGCCGTTCCGCGCTTTTTCGGAGCAAATGTCCTCTTACCATACGCCTGCACCTCCTCCCTCTTTATCGCGGGTACTCATCAGCGCCATGCTGACAATGACGAAGATCATCAGCACAATGGACAGGCCGGAGCCAAGATACCAGTTGTATTCCTGCATAAATGCCTGCTCGATGACGTTGCCGATCAAAAGTACCTTGCCGCCGCCGATGATATCCGAGATGGCAAAGGAAGTCAGCGCCGGGACAAATACCATGATGATGCCGCTTAAGACACCGGACAATGTCAGGGGTACGATGATCTTAAAAAAGATGGTAACATTTCCGGCTCCCAGGTCTCTGGCTGCCTCCACAATATCCTTGCTGATACGTGCCATGGAATTGTAGATGGGCAGTATCATAAAGGGCAGAAAGTCGTAAACCATGCAAAATACCACCGCTGTGGGGGTATTCAGGATATTCAGCGAGGGAAGTCCCACAGTCTCTAAGATCGTGTTGATGACTCCGTTGTTGGAAAGCAGCAGCTTCCAGGCCAGGATGCGGAGCATGAAGTTCATCCACATAGGCAGGATGAAGATGAACACGATCAGGTTCTGGTGCTTTTTACGCAGACCGCTTAAGATCATGGCCAGCGGATAGGAGAGCACCAGGCAGATCAAGGTACAGATAATGGCAAGCTTCAAGGAGAGAAACAGTGCCTTTCGGTAAATGGGCTCCCCGATGGTCAGGATATTCTCTATGGTAAAATGATGTGCTGAGTTGGTCAGCGCATAATACAGGATCACCACCACCGGCAAAAGGATGAAACCGATGATCCATACGATATAGGGGCCGGCCAGAAACTGGCGCTTTAACTTACTCATCCAATTCCACCGCCCTTTCATCACTGGATTCCGGCTTATTCATGATCTGAATATTGAAGGGATCCACTAAAATTCCCACATGGGATCCAACCGGATGCATCTGTGTGGTGTGTACCAGCCATTCGAAGCCGCCTGCCATCACCTCGATCTCCCAGTGTACGCCCTTGAAGATCAGAGAGGTAACATCTCCGGTCAACCGTCCGGCTTCCGGTGCTATCAGTTCCACATCCTCCGGACGGATGACAACATCCACCGGCTTGTTCTTTCCAAAGCCTTCGTCCACGCAGGGGAACTTCACGCCCAGGATCTCCACCAGCTTATCCTCCAGCATCGTGCCGTCGATAAGGTTGCTGTCCCCGATAAAATCAGCCACAAAGGCGTTGGTGGGCTCGTTGTAGATATCCTCCGGAGTGCCGATCTGCTGAATGTATCCCTGGTTCATGACCACGATGGTGTCGGACATGGTGAGGGCTTCCTCCTGGTCGTGGGTCACGTAGACGAAGGTGATGCCAAGTTCATTCTTCAGACGGATCAGCTCGTACTGCATGTCCTGGCGCAGCTTTAAGTCCAGGGCACCCAGAGGCTCATCCAGCAGAAGAACCTTCGGCTCGTTGACAATGGCTCTGGCAATGGCGATCCGCTGCTGCTGGCCGCCGCTTAAGGAGTCCACGCTGCGATTCCCGTAGCCATCCAGGTTCACCAGCTTTAAGGCATATTTGATCTTATCATCGATGTAGGACTTGGACTTCTTCTTGATCTTCAGTCCGAAGGCGATGTTTTCCGCGATACTCATATGCGGGAACAGGGCGTATTTCTGGAATACGGTATTTAACGGCCGCTGGTTAGGGGGCAGGGCAGTGATGTCCTTCCCGTCGAAGATCACGCGCCCGGTGTCCGGCGTCTCAAAGCCGCCGATGAGACGCAGGGTAGTGGTCTTTCCGCAGCCGGAGGGTCCCAGCAGGGTAAGAAATTCATTTTCGCGGATGTACAGGTTCAGTTCGTCCAGAACCATGGTTTTATCATAGGATTTGGATATGTTTTCCAAATTGATCAGTTTCTTGCTCATAGGTATCCTCCTTCTTAGAAGCTTGGCGGAGTGGAAACCCAGATCAGGGATGCAGGGCGTCCGCCGTAGGCCTCCAGGTAGTGTTTTTTCCCGGATTTAAAATAAAAGGACTCCCCCTGGCGCACCACAAAGGCGCGGGGGCCGTAATAAATCTTGATCGCGCCCTTCAGCACATATCCGAATTCTTCTCCCTCGTGGGGAGCGTGAACCTGGGAAGCGCCTCCGGGCTCCAGCGTCAGCCGTAGCGGCTCCATAGCATTCTTCTGGGCATTGGGAATTACCCATTCGATCCGGCTCTTGTTCTCTTCGTCATCCTTCTCGAAGTAATCCTCAGCCTTGAACACGATCTGTTCCGGCTCTTCATCATTGAAGAATTCGGCCGGCGTAGTGCCGAGGCACTGGATAATGTCTAAGAGCGTCCCGATGGAAGGAGAAGTAAGATTTCTTTCCAACTGGGAAATAAAGCCCTTGGACAGCTCGCTGCGGTCCGCCAGTTCCTGCTGGGTCAGGCCGTATTGGATGCGGAGCTCCTTCATACGGTTGCCGATATCCATAAAAAACCTTCTTTCTAAACTCAAATGTCTGCTGATACAGACACTATTATGAATGAAAGCCCACGGATTGCTACATGCTTCGCATTCTCGCAATCCTACCTGCATTCGCATATCGCCCCATCGCTCTGCTCTGTGGCTTTTATGCTCATACAGGTTAGCGTCTCTTATGTCTGTGCGCTTACGTATGCAAGCACCCGACGCGCCCAGCCATGGAGACCGGGCTTTCATAGTGAAAATGAAGCTAATAGTATATTCCAAGTTTAATAATAATAAACAACGCAATGATTATTATATACGGTTGATGAAAAATGTCAATAGGGTTTGCGCATAAAATAAATATAATCTAAAACTTTCTAAATAATCTATAAATTATGCCGGACATGCCTTGACTTTGACTTTCACAAGTCATAAAGTGGAGAAAATGATGAGAGAATGACGAGGCAATCGATATGAGCAAAGTAATCGGAATCGATCTGGGAACAACCAATAGCTGTGTGGCGGTTCTGGAGAATGGCAATCCGGTGGTGATCACCAATGCCGAGGGCGGCAGGACGACACCTTCCGTGGTGGCATTTACGAAGAAGGGCGAACGACTGGTGGGCGATATTGCCAGGCGGCAGGCCGCAGTGAACGCGGATCGTACCTTTTTTTCCATAAAAAGAGAGATGGGAAGCGCCTTCCGGGCGAATGTGGACGGCGTCTCCTATACACCGCAGCAGATTTCGGCCATGATACTGCGGAAGCTGAAGAAGGATGCGGAGAATTATCTGGGAGAGCCAGTGACGGAGGCGGTTATCACGGTACCGGCATATTTTAACGACGCCCAGCGTCAGGCCACCAAGGACGCAGGCCGGATCGCAGGGCTTAATGTGTTGCGCATCATCAACGAACCAACCTCCGCAGCTCTGGCGTATGGCCTGGACCACGGCAGCCCGCAGAAGATCCTGGTGTTCGATCTGGGAGGCGGAACCTTTGATGTGTCTGTTATCGAGATCGGGGACAATCTTATAGAAGTATTGGCTACGGCAGGAGACAATCATCTGGGCGGAGATGATTTTGATGCGCGGCTGGCAGATTATATCGTTTCTGATTTTAAGAAAAGGGAAAAGGTGGATCTTAATAAAGACGCTTCCGCCATGCAGCGGGTGCGTGAGGAGGCGGAGCGGGCGAAGAAGTCCCTGACGAATTCCTCCACGGTCAGTATCAACCTGCCCTTTATCACTACCGTGCGGGGAGAACCGAAGCACCTGGAGATGGAGGTGACCAGAGCTGTATTCGAGGGGCTGACCGGTGATCTGGTAGACCGTACCGCAGGGCCGGTTCATCAGGCCTTAAGTGATGCCGGCGTTTCTGCCGCAGAGCTCGGTATGGTACTTCTGGTGGGCGGCTCTACCCGTATGCCGGCAGTTATCGAGAAGGTGCGGCAGCTTACGGGCAAGGAGCCTTCCAAGAATATCAATCCCGATGAGTGCGTGGCCCAGGGGGCAGCAGTGCAGGGTGGCAAGCTGGGCGGTCAGCTACCGGCAGGTACGGCTGCCAACGAGATCATACTGATGGACGTTACGCCCTTGTCTCTTTCCATTGAGACGGTGGGTGGTGTGGCAACCAGGCTTATTGAACGGAACACGACGATTCCGACAAGGCACAGCAGGATCTTCTCTACGGCAGCCAATTTTCAGACCTCGGTGGACATCAAGGTGTTCCAGGGGGAGCGTCAGTTCACCAGAGACAATAAGCTTTTGGGCAACTTTATGCTGAAGGGGATCAAGGCTGCTCCGGCTGGAGTGCCGCAGATCGAGGTGACCTTCGATATCGATGCCAACGGAATCGTGCAGGTGTCAGCCAAGGATCTGGGTACCGGAAAGCAACAGCAGATCACCATCACCTCCAGTTCCAACATGTCTGACGCAGAGATCGAGCGGGCCATCCGGGAGGCGGCGGAGTACGAGGCTACGGATGGAGAGCGGAAGGGACATATTGATGCCCACAACAACGCAGAACTCTATGCGCGCCGGGTACGGTCAGCCTATATCAATGCGAAAAAGACCATGGACAAGGAGACAAAGAAGCAGGTCAAGAAGGATCTCGCTTCCTTAGAGAAGCTTGTTGCGACAACCAAGCCAGCCAACATGACGGCCGAACAGGCCGCAGAGTTGAACCGTGTCAGAGCGGCTTTGGAGCAGTCGGCGGCCGGGATCATGCCGCAGGAGTAATGCAGATAGATAATATAATGAGCGTAAGAAAACATTGGCCCCAAAGATTGACTTTTTGGGGCTTATTAATAGCCTGTGCTATTTAATGTCTGCCCCGGTTTTGCCCCATTTTGGATTTTGAGCAAAAGAAAAAGCCCGGAAACATTGCGCTTCCGGGCTTCTTTGCCGCTTGGTAGACAGCCAAAAGGGGGACTCGAACCCCCGACCCACGCATTACGAATGCGTTGCGCTACCAACTGCGCTATTTTGGCTTAGGTTTCAGGACTACTGTCCCTCAATCCTCGACTATTATACCCGATTCTTTTTCTTTTTTCAATCCTTTTTTAAAAAAATTTTTCTTATTACTTTTTTTTACATTCAAAGTATGATATATTGTAATTATTCAGAGTATTCAGAGCCAGGGCAATTTCGCAAATGTGGCTCTGAATAGTTACTCTATATTAGGGAAATGGACGGAACGAACCATGTATGATGAGCTGACCCAAAATGATATCAAGAAGATAGAAGAAGAGATCGAGTACCGCAAGCTGGTGGTGCGCAAGGAAGCCATCGCGGCGGTAAAGGAAGCTCGCGCCCATGGGGATCTCAGCGAGAACTTTGAATACCATGCGGCAAAGAAGGACAAGAATATCAATGAGAGCCGCATTCGTTACCTTGAGCGGATGGTAAAGACGGCTAAGATCGTATCCGACGATTCCGGAGAGGATGAGGTCGGTATCAATAAGAGAGTAACGCTCTATATGGAGGATGACGACGAGACGGAGACATACAAGCTGGTGACTACGGTGCGCGGCAATTCTCTCCAGGGTCGGATCAGTATCGATTCCCCGCTGGGGAAGGCCATAATGGGGAAGAAGGTCGGAGAACGGGCGTATGTGGCAGTCAATGATTCCTTCGGTTATTATGTGGTTATCCAGTCCGTGGAGGATGCAGGGGATGACGAGGATCAGATCAGGAGCTTTTAAGATACAGAATGGAGAATAGTATGGACGAAAAGAACAAAAACGGAAAGGGACAGGAGCAGGAGCCTGTCATAAGAGAGTTTGTACACAAGGAGCAGCCGGCAAAGGAAAGTGGCGGGAAAGAGCTTCTGGGAAAATGCAGGAGCTTCGTGCAGAAGTACAGGTGCGAGCTGTGGCTTCTTGGTGCGGTACTGGTTCTTCTGGCGGTGGTGTTGCTGGGGATATTGCTGTGTAAGGTACCTGTGATCACAGCTCTTCTGGTTGTGGTGCTGGAGGTGGTTTTGGCGGTATGCCTCTGCCGTTCCCCGATCTGGCTTCACGGGGCGGTGCTGTTGCTGAATATTATCCTGGGTGTAGGGTTCCATTTCATTATATTTATGTTGCTGGCCTGCCTGGTGTATCTGACCGGAATCTGGGTTCTGCACGTGCTGCAGAAATAGTGGTGTGATAATGAAGGAGAAGTGGCGTGAAGAATCATGTAGTAATTTACTGCCGGCGTATTGAACCGTGTGGGGCGGCGCCGCAGCATTGGCATGGCCGCAGGCTGCTTGCACAGGCATTGAAGGAAGAATATCAGATTGATTTCACGGAAGATATGATTGCGCTTATGGCGAATGGGAAGCCTTGCTTTAAGGAGCTTCCCATCTTTTTTAATATCAGTCATTGCAGCGGCATGGCAGTCTGCGCCCTTGCGGATGTGCCGGTGGGAGTGGATGTGGAGACCGGACGCCGGGTGAAGGACAGTATTATGCGCCGCGTGCTGAGCCCGTGGGAGCAGGTTTATGTGAAAGAGCAAATCCATGTGAAGGAACAGCCGGAGTCGGTTGATCGATTTCTGGAATTGTGGACGTTAAAGGAGAGCTTTATCAAGATGACCGGGGAGGGGCTGCGGATTCCTCTGGATACAGTGAACTTCCGGCTGCGGGAGAGCATAGAAGCTGGAAAAGCAGTCGCGGAATCAGGAAAGATAGCAGCAGAAGTTGGAATGGTAGCTGCGGAGGGGGCCAGGCTGTGGCGTTCGCCGGACCGGATCTCGTGCAGCCGTCCGGGGTATTTCATGCAGTGGAAGCTGGATGGCGGGTATGTACTGTCGCTCTGTACCGAGGAGGAGAGGAAAGTGGATGTGAGGCAGTGTTGATCATGTGCAGTATTTGACATGAAATAGAACATTCTGTAAGATTACCTGAACTTCCAGTGAAAAGTTCCACTCAAGACTAAGGATTATTTGGAAATCTTAGAAAAGCCTGAAAACATGCGGTTTTTCAGCAAAAACTCTTGCAAAAATGATGCTGAAATGGTACAATAATAAGTGAAAAGTACCACTCAATAAGGAGACCGCTTATGTA